>QZEE01000044.1 GCA_009917445.1 bacterium D16-76
GAAAAATTTCTGGACTATCTCAAAAACACGCTCATTCCCACGCTGCACGAAGGGGATATTGTCATCATGGATAATATGCGCACGCATCACGTCAAAGAGGTCCAAACACTTTTGCAGGGGGCTGGCATGAAATTACTGTACTTGCCAGCGTACAGCCCTGATTTGAATCCAATTGAAAATATGTGGTCTAAAATCAAGGCCATTCTTCGCAAGCTGAAAATCAGATTATTACCCCAGCTCCCGCATGGTATTGCTCAGGCTTTCTCGCTGATTCGTCCATCTGACTGTGCTGGTTGGTTTTCTGCCGCGGGTATCCCTTGTTAATTTCTTGGATTGCTATAGAACACCAGGGACAGTACCGTGGCGGCGGTGATGAATACGCCCGTCAGCTTTTTTACCCGGTCATAGTCTTTTGCTCCGTAGTTTGTACCAGCGGCAGGTTGGAATCCCTGGCTGATGCCCCACAGCGGTACAAACGAGAAATTCCAGAACCGCAGTGCCGCTCCCAAAAGAAGCTGGGAGGTATCGCCGCCATAGACGGATGCCACGCGGTAGATCACCGTCTGCTGAACTAAGGTCAAAACCTGCATGAGCAGAGCGGAAACGCCCACGGCGAGGACTTGCGGCAACAGTGTCCCATCAATACGGATGCGCCCGATTTTCACATTGGGGCTTTTCTTTTTGAAGTACCACAGTGTCACAGCAGCCTGAATAA
The DNA here is from genome assembly GCA_009917445.1 of bacterium D16-76. Classification (GTDB taxonomy): domain Bacteria; phylum Bacillota; class Clostridia; order Oscillospirales; family Acutalibacteraceae; genus Acutalibacter. The sequence continues at coordinate 716 of QZEE01000044.1, forward strand.
ACTGAGAGAGAATCGTGGCGTATGCCGCAGCCTCTATGCCCATGCCGTGGGGTTCGAGAATGGTGATAAAAATAGGGTCGAGGATGATGTTGAGAATCGCGCCACTGGCAATAATGGTCATGGCCTTTTTCAACTGTCCCTCTCCACGGATGACCATATTGGCGCTCTGGAAGAAGTTCACGAACAGGGAACCGGCGAATACGATCCGCAGATACTTCTCTGCATAGGTCAGGATGTTGTCGCTGGCCCCGGTCAGGGATAAGAGCTGCCGGGTGAATACCATGCCGATCACCATGTAGACCACGGACATCAGAAGCACCATAGCAACCAAATTGCCCATGATCTTCTTTACTGTGTCCTGGTCTTTCTTTCCGATAGCGCGGGACAGCACTGAAGCGGAACCGACGCCGATCATGGCGGCGGAACCGGCGTTGATAAGAGTGAACGGGTAGGACATGGAGACGGCTCCCATCTGCACATCTCCGACCATCTGGCCGACAAAGATGGAATCCATCATGTTGTAAAGCCCTACGACCACCATGCCTAGGACGGCGGGGATCGCCAGCTCTATCATCAGCGGAAACGGGCTTTTGGTCAGCAGCTTCGTTCTTGTGTCAAGCGGTTGTTGCATGATTGCACCTCCTTAAAGATTAGCCATATCTAACCGTCTGTAAGTATAGCGAAAACAATGCGTGCTGTCCGCTCCAAAACGGAGGATTTACAATCCAGATAGGAGCAGAAAAAAGGGAGCGGAAAGATGAAATTCTCTCCGCTCCCTGTGCTATTGCGCCATCTTTTCCAGCAGTTTCAACGCTTCTTCCAGCTTTGGATTTGCGGCGTCGGTTTGCAGGGCCTCCCGGACGCAGCTACGAATATGGGCTTGCAAAATCTGCTGATTGGCGCTTTTGAGCAGAGCCTGGGTCGCCATGATCTGATTGGATATATCCACGCAGTAGCGATCTTCCTCGATCATTTGCAGGATACCGTCCAACTGGCCCCTTGCTATTTTCAGCTTGTGGGCAACATCGCCCCGCTTGGCTTTCAAGCTGTTTCCTGGATGCTGACCAGTGTGTAGCCAGCATTCTCCACCGCCGCCTTCAGCGTATCGTCGGACACGCTGTTGTCCAGGCGCACCTTGGCGGTCTTGCTCTCCAGCTCGACAACAGCCTCCCGCACACCAGCCAGCTCGGTCAGGGCCTTTTGGACGTGCTTGACGCAGCTCCCGCAGACCATTCCCTCAATAAACAGTACCTTTTCCATGTTTTGAAACACTCCTTTTTGATAGATATTCTCCATATTCACCCCGGCTTGGCGGCTTTCCGGGAAAGCGTCATGCTTGGCCCGGAACCACCGCAGCCGGAGTGCATTGGACACAACAAATACAGAACTGAAACTCATGGCGAACGCCCCCAGCATGGGGTTGAGCTTCCAGCCGAAGGAAAGGAAGAACACACCGGCGGCGATAGGGATGCCGATGATGTTGTATATAAAAGCCCAAAACAGGTTTTGCTTGATGTTGCGGATGACAGCCTTGCTCAACTGTATTGCTGTGGACACGTCCAGCAGATCACTTTTCATCAGCACAATGTCAGCGGATTCTATCGCTACATCTGTTCCCGCTCCGATGGCGATACCCACATCGGCCCTGGCCAGCGCGGGAGCATCGTTGATGCCGTCTCCCACCATCGCCACCTTTTTGCCGCTGTCCTGCAAGCGGCGGATTTCCTTTTCCTTGTCCTGGGGGAACACTTCGGCCACCACCCGATCTACACCGACCTGCCGCTGGATGGCCTGGGCGGTCTTGGCATTGTCCCCGGTGAGCATGACCACCTCAATACCGAGGCCGGACAATTCCCGGATAGCCTGGGCGCTGGTAGGCTTGACTACATCGGCCACAGCGATCACGCCCATGAGCTTCCCGGCGCGGGCAAAGAACAGGGGTGTTTTGCCCTCTGCCGCCAGTGTTTCCCCGGAGCGCAGCAGTTGCCCGCCTGTGATATTGTGGGCGTCCATCATGCGGCGGTTGCCTGCCAGACACATTTCGCCGTCTACCGGCCTATGATGCCTTGACCGGGAATCTGCTGGAAGTCCTCTACCGGGGACAGCGGCAGCTTTGCCTTTCCCACTTCTGCGGTGATAGCGTCCGCCAGAGGATGCTCCGACAACTTTTCCAGGGAGGCGGCGGTTTGCAGCAGCCGCAGGCGGTCTATTCCGGCTCCACACAAAATGTCCGTTACCACCGGCTTGCCTTGGGTGATCGTGCCGGTCTTATCCAGCACAACAGTATCAATGTTGTGGGCGGTTTCCAACGCCTCCGCCGATTTTATCAGGATGCCATTGGTGGCTCCTTTACCCGTTCCCACCATGATAGCCGTGGGGGTTGCCAGCCCCAGGGCGCAGGGACAGGAGATCACCAGGACGGAAATACCGATGGACAGAGCAAACTCAATGCCATACCCCAGCGCCAGCCAGACCACCGCCGACACAAGTGCGATGCCAATAACAGTCGGCACAAACACTCCTGCAACCTGATCGGCCAGCTTTGCAATAGGGGCCTTGGAGCTGGTGGCCTCGTCCACCAGCCGGACGATCTGTGCAAGTGTGGTATCGTCCCCCACCTTGGTGGCCCGCATTTTGAAATAGCCGGTTTTGTTGATGGTCGCACCGATCACCGTATCGCCAACGTGTTTTTCCACGGGGATACTCTCGCCAGTCAAGGCCGATTCATCCACGGAGGAAAAGCCCTCCAGCACTACGCCGTCCACGGGGACGGATTCACCGGCTTTGACGATCAGCGTTTCCCCCTGCTGCACCTGTTCCACGGGAATCTGCTGTTCCATGCCGTTCCGCTCCACAGTGGCCGTCTTGGGCGCAAGGTTCATCAGCTTTGGGGAATCCACCGTTGCGAAAATCCTTGACCTTGTTGAGAACGCCAGTGATAAAAAGGGCCGGATGGAAAACTTCATCACCCGCTTTGCCCGGTACTATACGCCGGTGGTGGTATTCGCCGCTCTTGCTCTGGCAGTCCTGCCGCCGCTGGTGACGGGGCAGGCGTTCAGTATTTGGATTTACCGGGCGCTGACTTTCCTGGTGATTTCCTGCCCCTGTGCGCTGGTGATCTCCATTCCGCTCAGTTTCTTCGGCGGCATCGGCGGCGCGTCCAAAATCGGCGTACTCGTCAAGGGCAGCAATTATCTGGAGGCACTGGCCTACACGGAAACCGTTGTGTTCGATAAGACCGGCACTTTGACAAAAGGCTCCTTTGCTGTTACAGAAATTCAAGCAAATGGCATGACGGACGAGGAACTTCTGGAACTGGCGGCGTATGCGGAGGACTACTCCAATCATCCGATCTCGCTGTCCATCCAAAAAGCCTATGGCAAGAAAATTGACAACAGCCGTATTACCGATGTGCAGGAGATCGCGGGGCATGGTGTCCAGGCGGTGATTGATGGTATGACGGTGCTGGCCGGAAATGCCAAGCTGATGGAGCGGGAGCATATTCCCTATACGGCCTCCAACGCTATTGGTACTGTGGTCTATGTGGCCTTTGATGGAAGATACGCAGGGTGTATTGTGATTGCGGATGAAATCAAGGCAGACGCGCCCGCTGCCATTAAGACGCTGAAAGCCGCCGGTATTCGCCAGACGGTCATGCTCACCGGCGATGCGGATGCAGTTGGGCAGGACGTGGCTCACCGCCTGGGTCTGGATCGAGCCTACACCGAACTGCTCCCCGCCGACAAAGTAGACCGTGTGGAGGAACTGCTGGCACAGAAAAGCGATAAGGGGATGCTGGCTTTCGTGGGTGACGGTATCAATGATGCTCCTGTGCTGGCGCGGGCCGATGTGGGTATCGCTATGGGCGCTCTCGGCTCCGATGCGGCGATCGAGGCCGCTGATGTGGTACTGATGACGGATGAACCGTCTAAGATCGCCGCTATTATGCAGATCGCCCGTAAGACCATCCGCATTTCCAATGAGAACATCGTCTTTGCCCTGGGGGTCAAATTCCTGGTGCTGATCCTGGGGGCGGTGGGCCGCGCCAATATGTGGGCGGCGGTATTTGCGGACGTGGGCGTTTCGGTGATCGCCATTCTGAACGCCATTCGCGCCATGCGGGTCAAGCAGTTTGAAACTCCGGCGCAGGAGTAAAGCTATAACAGGAAATGCGCCGCACTTTCGTAAGCGCGGCGCATTTCTTCTATCAATCGGTAGGACAGGTGATCTCAAACAGTGCGTCAATGGTCCGGTGTAGCAGCTTCGCCTGGGTGGTGTCTGCCAAAGTGTAGTTGACCTCTTTTCCATCCCGGCGGCTTTCAATGATCCCGCTCTTTTTCAGAATCCGCAGATGGTGGGATACGGCGGGGTCGCTCATTCCAACAGCGGCAGCGATGTTGCACACACATTCCTCGCTGTGGCACAACAGCCAGAGGATACGCAGGCGGGACGGGTCGCCAAGCTGCTGGAAAATAGCGGCGGTTGTCTGAAACCCGTCAGGAGGCGGCATCCGTTCCAGGACGCGCTCGATATTCTGCCCGTGATTGTGCGGAAGATGGTAGTGGGACATCCTATTACCTCCATTTCTGCCTCTATCATATCCTGTCCTTCCGTATCTGTCAAATGGTCGAAGATTGAGGATAGTCATGAACAAAGGAAATTTAATATCAAAGCCTGCCGCAAAGGAACTGGACGCACTCTCCGAGCTTCACAAGGCACTGGGTGACTATACCCGTATCAGGATTTTGTGGCTCTTGATGGAGCGGGAATGGTGCGTCAGCGAACTGGCGGGGGAAATGAAGATGACGGAATCGGCCATATCCCATCAGCTTCGTATTCTGCGGAGCGCCCGGTTGGTAAACGGTCGTAAGGCAGGCAAGAATGTGTTTTATACTTTGGCCGATGAACATATCAGATGGATTTTGGAAAAAACCTACGATCACATATCGGAGCAATAGGACTGCTAAAAAACGGGTGCATAGGGACATTCCCCAATGCACCCGCCCGCAGGATTCGTTTACAGCTTTTCGTAAGAAACCAGTTCGCTTACCGGGATGCGCGTCTGGCTGTGCCGCTCCGGGTCAGCGAAGTTTTCACCAGCGTAGCCGATAGCCAGAATGTTGACCGGCTCCAGGTTGGCGGGGAGGTCAAACTCCCGGCACAGAACATCCGGCTTGAAGTAGCACACCCATACGCTGCCCAGGCCCAGCTCCGTGGCCTGGAGCATCATGTGGTCAGTCAGGATGGACGTGTCAATGTCCCCGGTCTGTTTCTGGTCGAAGGGCCGCACCCACGCCTTGTTGTGGTCGGCACAGACAATGATAGCCAGGGGCGCACCGTAGATGTTGGCGGCTTTGCCAATCTTCGCCAGCCCGTCCTCGCTCTGGACGGCAATCAGGTGAACCGGCTGGAGGTTGGCGGCGGTAGGGGCCACATGAGCGGCCTCCAAAATTTTCTCCAGCTTCTCCGGCTCCACCTTCTTGTCGGTGTAGCTGCGGATGGAGCAGCGAGTTTTCGCAATCGTAATGAAATCCATGATATGTTGTCCTTTCTAAAATAGTCTGATGGCTGATAACGGAGAATGCCATCTGCAATGATTTTAGCAACATTCAGTAATCTACACAAGATTGCACTTTTTAGGTAGGTACTTCCCAAAAAGTAAGTCCTTTTCCTAATCGCAACGATATGATATAATTTTCAAGAGGTGATTCCATGAAACAAACGCAATTCAACTGCCCTGTTGAGGCAACTCTATCGCTGATTGGCGGGAAATATAAGCCATTGATCCTTTGGCATCTGGTAGATTGCCCTCTCCACTATATGGAGTTGCAACGAAGGATTCCAAGTGCCACACCCAAAATGCTTTCTCAACAGCTCCGTGATTTGGAGAACTGCGGTATGGTGCATAGAGAGGTAATTCCTGAGAAGCCTCCCAAAACGGTGTATTCTCTGACGGCCTTTGGGGAAAGTATCGTCCCGGTTCTGGATGCTATGTGTCAATGGGGAACCAATTACATGGACGGGCTGGATGTTCAAGCGCCATGTTGTAACGCCGGGGCATAATAAATAGGCATAGCTGCCGTTGGGTGGCTATGCCCGTTTTTGTATTCGATCAAATTTGTGACTGCCGTATATAGTTACATAGTACCGTAAAATCGGTGTCAGGATTCTGCTTCAAAATCTTCTGCATATTTTCTGTAGCCTGTTGACGCAAAACTGGCTTTTTCAAATCGTTCAGCAGAAGGAAGATATTCAGCCGCCTGCCAACTGCGAACAGGAGCTTTTCATCCGGCGGGAGTTGTAAAAAGCGTTCGATTACAGAGAGCATCTGCGCCTTGTCCGTCTGCAAATTGCCGCGCACTTCCAAAAGTAAATTGATGATATGCTCGTTCACATAGAAACTGTCCATTGGCTGGAGCCGCTGCAAAAACAGCTTTTGTTCCTCTACGATTTCTTCCTCTGATTGTAACATAAATGAACCATTTCGGACAAATTCGCCCAGCTTGGATTCCGGCTTTATTCCAGTGGCATGAACGCGAATGAAATCGGGCCGGATGATATTCAGTGCCTCGGCGGTGGCAACTGCATTTTCTTCGGACAGTTCTCTGCCGCCGATCCCCAGCAGGATAAACTCGGACAAAATCATACCGGCCGCTTTTGCCATGCGGCCGCTTTGCACCACCGTATCAGCTTGAAAGCCCTTGTTAATGAGTTTCAATATCTGATCGGAGCCGGTTTCCATCCCGCAGTAAAGATGATTCAGACCAGCTTGCCGTAGGGCCTGCAATTCGGATAAAGTCTTGCGGGTGATACTGTCGGCGCGGGCATAGGTCGTGATGTATTGCAGATTGGGGAAATAGCGGTTGAGTGCGTCCAGTATGCGGAGCAGATAGTCAGTTTTCAGCACCAGTGCATCACCGTCCTGCAAGAAACAGGATGTGAAATTTTTGCCTCTGTAAAGTTGGGCCTGCTTTGCAATATCTTCTATGGTTTCCTCAATAGGCCGCATGGAAAACTGCATGGATTTGTAAAGACCGCAGAAATAACATTTGTTCCAATGGCATCCCCGTGTGACCCGAATCAGCAAACTATTACTTTCAGAGGGTGGGCGAATCGGACCGATTTCTATGTTGTTCATAGGAGTATATCCTTTCTTTGTACTCACAGCAAGAATACCATCTTGCTCAGAATGAAACAAGAACGTACTTTTTTGAAAGATACTTCCCTCAACAATAGTCCCTATCTAAAAGCGTGTGGACATTATGGTATGAGATAAGGTTATTATCGTGCCTTAGATGAACTAAAAAGTGAAGCAAAGAGAAAATTACATCATTCCAAAGAGCGAATATGAACTATACAATGTGTTTGGGTGATGTAATATGGCAAACGTCAAAGATTGTCCCGGTTTTGAAACTTTTGGAGAGGATGTACGGGCGGGGCGGAAGGCTCAGGGAATGACGCGCAGGGCATTGGCAGAGGAAGTGGGTGTATCGACACGCTATCTTGCCAACATTGAATTGGGCCTGATAATTCCCAGCGTCCCGGTCATACTGCAACTGATACGGATTTGCCATTTGCCGGTGGAACGCTATTTCAATCCTAATCTTGTTCAGGAGAACAGCGAAGTGCGCCGGAGGGTACGCCATAAGATGCAGCTATGCCCGGAGAAATATCTTCCCATTGTAGAAGCCACTTTAGATGGGGCAATCAACATGAAAGAGTAGGGGCCGTTTGATTATAGGATCAGCGGCCTTTACTTGTATGTACCAGCCGCCGATTATGGCGGCTGGTTTTTTAATAGGCTGGGGTGCCGTACCCATAAATCTCATAATGGCCTATGGCATAGCGGTTCTCCCGGCAGCTATCGCCGGAGTTGCCCTCCACGGTGTAGACAAGGCCGTTCTCCACCTTCTCCACGATGCCCACATGGTCGGCAAGACCGTCCTGGGGGCCGGAGCTGCCCTTGTTGTCCCAATCAAAGTAGATGATGTCGCCAGGGCGTGGCTCATAGCTGTTGTCCTGCCAGAGTCCCCGGTCTTTGAACCAATCAGAGCCGGAAATACAGCCCGCCGTCCTGGGGATCACGCCGGCGTCCAGATACCCGCACTCGTTGGCGCACCAACTGACAAAGCAGGCGCACCACTCCACGCGGGAGTTGAAGCCGTACCATGACCAATAGGGCTGACCGCCCACGTTGCCGAGCTGGGAGAGGGCCACCACCACGATCTCCCCGTCGCCCACGCCGATGCCATATAGGGCGCTGCTCCACATACTGCGGTTTTCTTCAGCCAGTAATTCCGCAAGCTGCGCCCGCTGGTCGGTGGTGAAGTTGTAAGCGTCCGCCATTTCATCGGCGGTCTTGTGGGTCACGGTGATATAGAGGGTCGTTGTCGTTACCTCAACTTCTTCCTCAACGATATTGCCCGCCCCGTCGTCGGTTTCCACGGTTTGGGTGGTAGTGGCGGTTTCTGTTCGGTGGCTTATCTCGTTCATGGCCCAAAATGTCTCTTTCAACAGCTCTTTTTTGCTGTCGTCCATTGTGGCGACTTCCTGGGGGTTGTCCGGGTCGGTGGTGGTCTTGACGGCGTATATCGCCAGCACCTCCGGCCAGACGTCGCGGGAGCCGGACATTTCAAGCGTGTCATGGGCGGTGCCGTTCTTGATCTCGTCCAGCTTGCCCTCGTATTCCTGGTTGATCTCCCGGACAGCGGTGGGCATGGTCTGTCCCGTGCCGCTGTCCTCCCCTGAGAAGAAGATACCGAAGCAGGAGCCGACGATCAGGCCAATCAAGCAGATAATCACAATAGCAAGGATGGCAACCCAGCCCCCAGCGGCAATAGCGGCCACCAGTGCCTTTACGGACGCAATCATGGCCTTTACCGTAGCGGAAACACCCTTTGCGGCGGCTTTCGCGGTGGTGGCGGCGGTCTTGGCCGTGGCACGGGCGGCGTGGGCGGTCATTTTCGCCGCCTTTGCGGTGGCCTGGGCCGTTTTCTGTGCGGCCTTTGCCGTATGGTCTGCGGTCTTGATGGCGGTTTTAGACGTATGCTGGGCGGTTTTCACGGTGCCCTTTGCGGTGCGCTGTGCCGTTTTTACCGTCCGCTGTGCGCTCTTGATGGTGCCCTTTGCGCCCCTGCCGGTGGCCTTTGCGGTCTGCCCCATAGCCTAGGCGGGCCGTTTCGCCGTTTTTACGGGCGTTTCCACGGTGTTGACCGCCGTTTCCCCCTGCCGGGGCGCTTTGGCGGCGTCCTGGGGCTTTACCTGGAGTGGCCGGTCGGCCTGGACAGCCCGGTTTTTCACCTGCCGTTTCCGTTCCGCCCATTTTGCGGCCTGCTTTTTGGCAAAAGTCCGCCCTCGTTCTACAATAGAGTTTGCGGTATCAACAGGACGCTCAATGTCAGCACGGGCCGGGGGCCGCTCCGCTGTGCGCTCATACCGTGGGAGGGGCTGACGCTCCGGGGCTGTCCCGGTTCGCTGGCGTGGGAGCCGTCTGTCCTGGGCGGAGCCGGTGCCCTGCCGGGGGCGCTGCCCATCCCTGGGCGGGTCGGTGCGCTGACGCGGGAGCCGTCCCTCCGGGGTTGTCCCGCTGTGCCGCTGCGGGGGCTGGCCCTCCGGGGCCGTACCCTGGGACGGTTCGGGGGCGGGAGCCTGTTCCGTGGGGGCGGTGTTTTCCCGGCGCTTCTCCGCCGCCCGTTTCTCCCGCTGGCGCTGGAACAGCTTTCGCCCCTGGCGTGCTGCCGTTTTCGTGCCAGACACCGCCACATTCGCCGTATCATGAGCCAGATCATCGGCAGCAAACTCCACCTTATCCTCGGCGTATTCGCTGGGGGTGGCCTGCCGGTCATCCATCAGCGCCGCCGCGTTCCGCTTGGAGCGGATAAAGGCGTTTTTCATGCGCTGGCCCACGACAGCGGATTTATCCAACACCTTAATGTCCTTACCCTTTTCACGGGTCTTGATCTTGCTCATGGCCGCTCACCTGCCCGTCTTTTCATCCAGCGGTGTTTCAGTTCGGCAGGGGCCACATAGTAGCCCCTGCGCCGCTGGCCCGTCCACTCCCGGCCCCCGGCCACACCGTCAAAGGCAAAGCCAGCGGCCCGCAAAGATGCTCCGTTCTCGGATGCCAGCGTATAGGTGACGATGCGCTCATAGCCCATATCAAAACCGATGCGGCAGCAGGCTCCGTAGAGCTTGGAACAGGCGTTGTCCGTCCCGTCCGTACAGCAGCGCAGGATTTCCAGGGTCAACCCATCGTCCAGATACCGGGCGACGGGACGGCCACAAATGGCGACGCCGCACAAATTGTCCCCGTCATAACAGGCCACGGCGAACTTGCCGCCCACGGGCGGGATGCTGTGCCGGTGATACCGGCTTACATAGTCCCTCGCGGCCCGCAGGTGGCAGGGCTTGATTTTCAATGGCATTTTCATCCCTCCAATCAAAGGGAGGGGGACAGGCTTCAAGCCCATCCCCCTCCGGGTCATATCCTGTTCACGGTCTGGCGCTCTTTTTGTTGGGATTGGGGATATAGTCGGCAAAATTCGGGACAACGCGAAATATCCGCTTGTTGTTTACCCACCGGGCAAGCTGGCGGGTGATGGGCGGGGCGCTGGGCCGCTCGTAGATCATCACAAAGGGGTCGTAGCCCATGTCCCGCAGGGTGTTCACCCGGTAAAGGTCTTGTTCATGGGTGCTGCCATAGTTGGTCAGGACATACACCCGCCGCCGCCGAAAGTCCCGGATGGAGGTCAGCTCCGAAAACCGCCTGAAGCAGTCCGTCAAGTCCGTGTTGGGGTCGTCCCACGCAAAATGGAGCATTTTGGTCTTTACCCGGTTCAGCAGGGAAACATTGTCCGGGGTAATCAGGCGCACATCCAGCCCTTGGGTAAAGTCCACCCACGCCCCGCTTTCCGCAAGCTGCAAAATCAGCCTTTCATGGTCAGGACAGGCCAGGAGGTTCGCGTCCAGCAGCTTGACCTCCTTTTGCCCATCCCAAAATTCGGACAGGTCAGCGACGTGGGTACTGCGCCGCCCCTCTTTCTTGGACACAATGCAAAATCCGCAGTTTCGGGGACAGCCACGGGTCATAAAGCCGTAGGCCGTGCCGGAAAACTGCGGATATAAGGCGTAGTCCGGGCGGGCGTGTTCCACCTCGTCGGGCAGGTTGGGGCCGGGGCCGTAGCCGGTGCCGCCCTTAATGACTTCACCGGCGTTGTCAACCGTGATCGTGTCTTTGGAATAGGTGTCCGTAAACACCCGGCTCTTATAAACCCGGCCATAGCGGCCCTCCGGCGTCCACCACTCAACATCATCCCCATGCGCTTTGTGGCAGGCGGACAGTTTCATCAGGCACAGGTTGGGCCAGTTGTGCCCGTCCACATCTATCAGGCCAATCTTCATGCCTGTCCCCCCGCAAAGCGGCCCTCACCGGGCCGGGTGGTCATCAAGCGGTACAGTTCGGTGTTGGAGGGGAAGCGGTTGACGAAGGGCACCAGGGCCGAGCCATACTTGATAAGGCCGCACCCGGCGGGGGCGTTGGTGATGTGGCCCATCTGTTCCTCGGAGATGTTCAGCAGACGGGCCAGCTTCTCCCGGTCGCTTGCCGCCTGATTCAGCATGACAATGAACTCGGAGTTACTGAGCATAGTGCTGGCCTGAACGGAGTCCAGAAGATACTCCACGTTCTGCGTGATGGCGGTGGGGTAGGCGTTGCGCTTACGGAACTGCCGCCACGCGGAGTTGAAAAAGGCTGCGGAAAACTCATTCTCAAACATGACGTGGAACTCGTCGATAAAGACGTGGGTGCGCTTGCCCTTCTTCCAGTTCAGGGTGACGCGGTTGAGCATGGTGTCGGTAATGACAAGGTGGCCGATGGGCTTCAACTGTTCGCCCAGGCCGTGGATGTCGAACACCACCACCCGCTTGTCCAGGTCAACGGTGCTTTCATGGCCGAAAATATCAAGGGAGCCGGTGGTGAACAGCTCCAGGGCCAGGGCGATCTCCTTTGCCATGTTCTCCGGCTGTTCCATCAGCTTCTCCCGGAGGGTCGCCAGGGTGGGGACGGTGCCGTTCTGTTCCGCTTCCTCATACACCGCCGCCGTACAGCGGTCAATGATGGACTTCTGCTTGGCCCCCACGCCATTGGGGTCGATACGCTCCACCAGGGACATGATAAACTGCGATTTCACCACGATGGGGTTGTTCTCGCCGTAGCCGTCCACCATATACATGGCGTTCAAGCGGTCTTTGCCGCCAGCGGCCACCCGAACGACGCTGCCCAGGCCGTCCATCGCTTCAATGAGGGGCGCGTACTCCCCCTCCGGGTCTGCTATGAGAATGTCATCGTCCGTGTTAAGGATCAGGAACGCGATTTCCTCTTTCACGCTGAACGATTTGCCGGAGCCGGGGACACCCAGCCGGAAGGACGACTGATTGAGCAGGTTAGCCTTGTTGCACATGATAAGGTTGTGGGAAATGGCGTTCTCCCCGAAGTAGATGCCGCCCCTGTCCATGATCTCCTGCACCTTAAAGGGCATGAATACGGCAAGCGATTCCGTGGTCAGGGTGCGGAAGGCGTCGATCTTCCGGGTGCCGATGGGCAGGACGGTGTTCAGGCCGTCAAGCTGCTGGTATTTCAGTACCGCCAACTGGCACCGCCCGGACAGGGAGCGCACCTTTTCCGTGTCGCTGTCAAGCTGCTGTTTGCTGTCGGCGGTAATGACAAGGGTGAGGACGGCCTGCATCATCCGTTGGTCGCGGGTGGTGAGGTCGGCCAAAAACTCCTTGCTCTCCTTGCGCTGCAACTCCATGTCGTAGGGGACGATGGCGGAGAAGTTGTTGTTCTGATTCTGGCGGCGCTGCCAGTTTGTGATATTGGTTTCTACCCCCAGCAGACGGTTCTCCACCTCCCGCACGGCCTCGTCGGTGGGCACGGAGAGGATGTCGATGGACAACATCATATTGCGGTTCAGGTCGGTCAAGTCGGCCACGATCTCGTCCTGGATATAGTTGGCGTAGTCCTTCAGGAACAGTACCCGGCAATAGCGGTCGCCCAGCTTCAAATAGTCGCTGTGCTTCTCAATACCGTCCGGGCAGATATAGTCCTTGAAGTCGTGGAGGATACGCAGCCGGTCAGCGGCGTCCAGCTCCACGCACTTGGAGCCGAGGGCGGCGAAGCGGGCGGTCAGGTCGGCCCCGATCCGGGTGAAGTAGGCGCGGGCGTCCTCAATGTCCCGCTTGTAGACGGTCACGGTGACAAGTTTCTCCTGGATGATGCCGTTGGCCCCGGTCGCCTTGTCAAGGAGCATTTGGTTGTACTCCTTGCGGTACTTGTCCAGGCCGTCCCCCCGCATAGCCATAAGGACAGACTGCTCAAAGTCCGCTTGGCTCTGGCGGCGGTTGCAAATGGTCAGCTTGGTAGTGGCGGCGCTGTCCAGGCCGTTCAACAGCTCCGAGTAGGCCAGGAACATGGTTTCCTTGTCCTCCCGGCTGGCTACCTTGTAATTGATGTCGGTGAAACGGTAGGTCTTGGAGAACTTGATGCCCACCTTAAAAATGCCGTCCGGCCAGACGCATTGAATGGGTATCACGTCCTGCACCCTGCGGGGGACGCGGTACGGCTCCCGATCCTGCCGCATGATGGTCTTGATGCTCTTAATCATGGCGCTTGTATTCCTCCTTTTCCCGCTTTTCCATGCTGGACTTCAAAAGGTCGTAGTACAGCGTGGACGATTCAAAGCGCAGTTCCCTGGGTTCCAGCACCTCCGAGCGCAGCCACGCCCAAATAAACTGCTCCGCTGTCATGCCGTGGTAGGTGAAAAAGCCCAGGGCGGCAAAGGGGGCCGCGCCCACAATGCACATCCAGGACACGGTTTCCGTGCCGACATAGGGTTTCAGCAGAAAGTACAGCCCCACGGCCACGGTCACCGCCAGGGCAGAAAAAACGAGCTGCCGCAGGGACAGCCCGAAAAACATACTCTCCGTGTAATTGCGAATTTCACGGTTAATTTTGACTTCCATTGATACTCCTTTCCCGACGCAGGTCGTTTATCTCTCCCGATCATCGTGCTTTTTCGGCTTCAATTCCAGCGATTCCAACGCCTCGATTTCTCGCCGCAACCGCTGGGCCTCGTAGTATTCATGCAGAACATCATGGATGGAAAAGGGCTGGCCGTCCGGGAACTCTCCTGCCTCGATCCCTTTATCAATAATTTCTGCCGCATCGGTGGACACGCCGGGACACCCCTGTGCCGTACCATGTTCACGATAGTATAGGATGGCAAGCTGTTTGGCACCCTCACCGGCCAGCTTCACCGCTACCTCACCTGTTTCCAGGGACAGCCTCACGACCTGCTCCGCCGCGTCGCCTGAATAGCTCATGCTGTGTCAGCTCCTTTCGTTCGGTTTCCTTTTGTTCTATCAGCCGTTCCAGGTTTTCCTTGACCTGCCCGGAACGCTGGGCGATACCGTCACATAAGACCACCTCCTTTCGTGCCGCCCTGATTCGGCTGGACAGGACGCTGATTTTCTGTTTCACCTCGTCCACGGCTGCGGGGTCGCCCTGCCGGTTGAGCCGCCGCAGTTCCTTACGGAGTTCCTGCCGCTGGGCGGTCAGGGCGTTGATCTCCGCCGATGCCATTTCCCGGTGGGCGGTCAGTTCCCCGATGGTGCCGATGTGCTGTTTCCCTAAAAACCGGGTTTCTGCGTCCAGCCTGTCCAACTTGGCGATGTCCTCCCGCAACAAAAAAGACACCCGCTTGACGGATGCCGGTCGCTTGACGATGATGTGCAATTCATAGCAGTAACGGAAGTACAGCGCCCGCAGGCCGGTGACTTTCTTCCGGGGCTTGCCCCGCACCCGGCAGCGCCGGGGCGGACGATGCACCACCTCCGGGAATGGCGCTTGCTTTTGGAGGTTGTGCAGAATACGCTCCTTGATCTCGTCCAGGGAATAGCCCTCGCCCAGCTTGTGGAAGCGGAAATAGCCGCCAGCGTCGGGCGGTTTCAGGGCCGGATATTTCAGGGGCTTGCCGCCCTTGCCCCTTGTTTTGAGCTGGTAGCCCATCTCGCCCATCACCCGCAGGAAGTCGCGCTCAGTGGTGGAGGCGAGGATGGCCCGGTCAATGTCGGCCCGGATGGTGCCCCGGTGGGTGGGCTTGCCGTTCTGCTCGGCCTGCCATTCGGCATAGTGCTTGGCCCGCCCGCCGGGGTTCTCAATAACGGAAATGGCGTACTCCCGGCAAAGTCGGTCTGACACCTCCCGCATACGGGCATAGTCGGCGGGGGTATTGTGGAATTTGATGCCATCCCGGAAAGAAACAGAATTGATGACAAAATGGGTGTGATAATGGCCGGTGTTACAGTGAGTAGCCACTACCACTTCCAGACGGTCGCCCCAAAGCTCCTGGGCCAGCTTGACACCGATCTCATGGGCAATCTCCGCTGTGACTTCATCGGCCTTAAAGGACTGATACCCGTGGTAACAGGCCCGCCCTCCCAGCTTATCCCGGCCTGACAATCCCTGCCATAGCTTTTTCGTTTCAATAAACTGATGTGCGGCGGTATCTTCTTCACAGTTCAGACAGGTCACATAGGAGCGGCACTCAGTTTTCATTTCGTTAGCGGCGTACTCCACCACATTGTCAACGGCGTGGAGGGACGCCAGTTCCTCATAGCTGGCCTCGGTGGTCTTTTCCGGGTTCCGGGCGTAGTTTATCACCCTGTCCACACGCCCCTTGATGGGCCAAAGCGAAGTGACCGCCATATCAGTCCGGCATCGTATAGGCGTCCACGATCAGCTTCTCAACCATGCGGAGATCGGCCACCTCCTTGCGGAGCTGGGGCACATCCAGCAGGCCGATGGAGTTGGCCCGCTTCAAAATCTGATTGAGGTTGCTCCCTACGCGGCGCACCTCCTGGATCAGCACAGGCACATCGGCGGTCGGCCCGTCCCTGACCTCCTTATCGGCAACAGCCGCACGGATGAAGCCTTCACGGGACAGGCGCGACCTGCGGATTTTTTTCGTCAGTGCGTCCAGCTCGTCCTTGGAAAAATAGACGACGACGCGGCAATTCCGTTTTCTCAAAATGAAACGCTCCTTTCTGGAAAGTCGGTTGTAAATGCGGGGTCATAGGGGCGGCAAGCCCCTGTCAAGCGGCCTTTGCTGTAGCAAAGGCGTTGCTTGCTAAGACAATGCCGCCCTCTGCGCCTGCGGCGCTGGAGAACGTGCGGGGTTGGTTCAAGCCCGGTCAGATTGCCCCTTGGACGGGCGCTCCCAAAGCCAAAACTCCCGCTTGGCCTGCATATATTCGTCGTAGGCAAGCTGGCGGTTGATGCGGTCAAGCCACGCCCACTCTGCCGGAGAAACACGGCGGGCGGGTTTGGGAGGGGGCTTGCTATGTGGCATTTTCACTGGCATGGAAATAACACCTCCTTTTTCAGCGCGTGACACCAAAAATGGCGTCATAATTGGTTGAGCCGTAAATAAAGTGACGCCATTTTTAGCGTCACAGGGGCTTTAAGGGAAAAAGTGGCGTCAAATTTGGCGTCACAATCAAAAGCTGTTCAGAAAATCCATAATTGTATCATCCGCTCCGTCCTCATTAGCGGTTTCCGTCCGCACAGTCTGAACAGGAGCTTGGCACAGAACGGTGCAAAGTTCCTCACGAATAATACCGCGTACCATGCTGCTGATACGCTCCGCCTGCTCTGCCTGATTGACAATGGCCAGCACAGCCCTGTTCATAGATGCCGGATTCAAGCTCCGCAGGTACTCCCACGCCTGCCTGTCCTCCGGGTTATCAAGGTCAAAGCGGAGGGTCATCCGTTTAATCTGCACGGACAACACCGCCTTTGCGGAGAGCTATCTCGCACAGGTACTCATAGCCCTTGGCCGTGGCGCAAATATCATCGTTGATGGTCACTCGGTCTGCGTCATACTCGCCAAAGTTGCGGATCAGGCAGCTCCCGCCGCCCAGCACATAGAGCCGCATGAGCGCCGGATTGTACTCATGCTCCCGCAGGATGCGGAAGATCTCGCGGACATACCCTGCGGCGGTTTCCTGGATGGTGTTCAGGTAGTCCGCCTGAATGTCCGCCGTGCCAAAGCGCAGCACCCGGTTGATGATGGAGTCATCCACTGTGGCGTGGTGGGTACGCATGACGTTCTCCCGGACGGCCAGCATACATTGATGGGTGCCGTACTTCTCCGTAAACATTCGGTCAGCGGCGGGTTTGCGGTCATTGATAAACATGATGTTCATGGTGCCGTTGCCAATGTCGCACAGCATATTCACTCCCTGGAAGTCCCTGATCTGGCTGGCTACCGCCGCAAAGCCTTGGGGGAACACGTCAACACCGGCGATCTCCACCTGATACGTTTTTCCTCGGAAAGTAAAGCCCACCTCCCGGCTCCGCATGAGGTATGCTTATCACCTTGGGTTTCGCCATATTGGGGTTCCCTCCTTTACCATAGATTTAGCCGCCTGCGGCGAAACAGACGGCTACCCTTTGCCGGGGCGGAGCGGGCGGCATTTTTCTGCGCGGCCTCCTTTCCCGCCTTATCCATCTGCTCCCG
>QZEE01000045.1 GCA_009917445.1 bacterium D16-76
TGATCAGACTGGGTTATGTTTACAAGAAGAAGTCCTTTTACGCGGCAGAGCGGGAGCGTGTTCGATGTTGTAGCAGCGAGAGAAGCCTGGAGTGAAATGATAACGCAGTGCGAAGCAGACAAACTGGTATTCCTGGATGAAAGCGGCGTAAACACGGACTTGAGCCGCCGATATGGGCGGGCCATTGGCTGGGAGCGGTCAGTAGACAAGATTCCCTTGAATACACCTGCCAATACCACGATCCTTTCGTCAGTAAGACTTAATGGTGAGACTGCTTATACGATTTACAGCGGTGGAACGACCCGTGAAAAATTTCTGGACTATCTCAAAAACACGCTCATTCCCACGCTGCACGAAGGGGATATTGTCATCATGGATAATATGCGCACGCATCACGTCAAAGAGGTCCAAACACTTTTGCAGGGGGCTGGCATGAAATTACTGTACTTGCCAGCGTACAGCCCTGATTTGAATCCAATTGAAAATATGTGGTCTAAAATCAAGGCCATTCTTCGCAAGCTGAAAATCAGATTATTACCCCAGCTTCCGCATGGTATTGCTCAGGCTTTCTCGCTGATCCGTCCTTCCGACTGTGCTGGTTGGTTTTCTGCCGCGGGTATCCCTTGTTAATTTCTTGGATTGCTATAATTCATCTTTCCGCTGCTCCGCCAGGGCGGTTTCCGCTTTTCGCTCCGCCAGCGTCCGCTTTACCGTGTTCAGCTTCCGCTCGAAGGGCAGCATTTCCGGCGACAGTTGGATTTGTTCTTCATCGTCAGCCAATAGCGCCTCGATACCTTGATTGACCTCGCTGAAATAGCCTGTGACCCATCGGAAAATCCGCACCAGCAATACCGTAAATATCAGCAGAACAGCGGCGGCAAAAAATATCTCTTTGTTGCCCCGAAAATGGTCGCTGTAATAATAAAACGCATCTTCGTGTTTCATTTTGAAAAATGTTTCCAGCAGGCAAACAATCCAATCGCCCATTTGCTGTTTCCAAACAAACAGATAAAGCCCCACCACCACAGCGGCGGATGTAACTGCGTTGACGCAGGCCCGCCGGATCAGTTTGGATTGAAAAGCAAGGTATTCGTCCTTTCGATCAGTTTTCAATTTTATACCCTACCCCCCATATCGTTTTGATAAACCTGGGCTTGTCCATGCTGTCCCCCAGCTTTTCCCGCAGATGGCGGATGTGGACGGTAATGGTGTTGTTAGCTTTGCTGTAATACTCGTCCCGCCAGATTTGGTGAAACAGTTCTTCCGAGCTGACCACATTCCCGGCATTCTCCAGGAGAATACGCAGGATAGAAAATTCCGTAGGTGTCAGTACCAACGGTTTTTCACCCAGGAAACAGGTGTGGGCCTTGATATTCATGGTCAAGTCGCCGCAGATAATGGTGTCTGTCGGAGCAACAGGAGGCGCTTCTCCGCTGTCGGTGCGGGCGGGATTATATTTCTGATACCGGCGCAGTTGAGATTTCACCCTCGCCATCAGTTCCAGCGGGCGGAAGGGCTTTGTCACATAGTCGTCGGCCCCCAGGGTCAACCCAGCAATTTTGTCCGTTCCCTCGTCCTTGGCCGTCAGCATGATAATGGGCCAGGTGTGCTTTTCCCGTATCTTCTGGCACAAAGCAAAGCCGTCTATCTCTGGCATCATCACATCCAGAATGGCGAGGTCAAGCTCCGTGGTGTTGATACACGCAAGGGCTTCCGCTGCCGAGTAGAACTTAAATACTGTACGCTGTCCTTGCCGTTTCATGGCGTCCAGCTTCATTTTATAGGCAAACGCCTTTTCCGAGGGCAGGACGCGCTCACGCTGGAGGTTGCTGTCCACCATGATAATGATGGCTTCATCGTCGGTCAGCTCCCGGACAATGCAGGGCACCGTGGGCAGTTCCGCCAGCACCGACGCAAACTTGCGGCGGTGGCCCGACACCATCTGATAACTGCCGTCCGGCATGGGACGCACCAGGACGGGAGAAAGGACGCCCCGCTCCCTGACGCTCTCCACCATCTGCTCCATTTCCTCGTCCATCCGCACCTTGAACGGGTGGTCGGGAAAGTCGCTGATCTCGGCGGCGGGCAGGTCGATCACATAGCTGCGCTGGGCGTTGTCCCGTTCCTCCTGGGTGGTGAACATACTATCTACTGAGGTCAGAAGTCCGGCTGCGCTCTTTGCTGCCAATGTCCAGCACCTCCTTTGTCAGTCTGCGGTAGGCGTCCGCCGCCCGTCCCCTGGGTTCATGCTGGAAGATGCTCTTGTCCGCTGTGCTGACCTCCGCCAGCCGCACCGTTGCCGGGATCACCGCGTCCATAACGGGCAGGTGACGCCCGAAATTGGCCTTGACGCTGTTCACGATGTCCTTGCGGAACGTGGTTTCATTCGCCATCGTCAGGAACACGCCGCCGATCTTCAGCCGGGGATTGATCTGACGCTGGATGCTCCGCACCGTCCCCACCAGCTCGGTCATGTCCTCCGCCGCCAGATAGTCCGCCTGGACAGGGACAAGCACATGATCCGACGCGGACAGAGCGTTGATGACCAGCATACCCAGCGAGGGACGGCAATCCAGCAGAACATAGTCATAATCCCGCTTTACGCTGTCCACATACTGCCGTAGCACCGTTTCCCGGCTCATCACGTTCACCAGCCCCACCTCCACGGCGGACAGGCTGCGGTTTCCCGGCACAAAGTCAAAGCCCTCATGGTGTTGCATGATCTCCGGGTGGTCGCGGGGCATTGTCCCGGCCACAACGTCGTTCATGGCATTGGCAAGGGTCAGGGGCAGGTCGTGGGGCTTGCGCTGGCCCAGCATTTTGGTCAGATCACCCTGGGGGTCTACGTCCAGCAAGAGAACTTTCTTTCCTTCCAGCGCAAGACCGGCCCCCAGGTTGTAGACGGTCGTGCTTTTGCCAACTCCGCTCTTTTGATTTGCTACGCTTATCACTTTCGGTTTCGCCATTTTGGGGTTCCCTCCTTTCATAAATTTAGCCGCCTGCGGCGAAACAGGCGGCTATGTATGGGCACGAAAAAAGCGCCGGTTTTCACACCAGCGCCTTTATCATAATATGCAAATTAGTGAAATGTGTTTGTCCGTTGCCAAAAAACCTTGATTTCATGCGGGTTTGCGGGAGTGTCGTTATGAACACTCGTACCATGTGAATTAGGGTAGGAGTTTTGAACAGGCAATTTGGACTGTCCAAAATTCCTACCCTAACTTTATGGGAAAAGCCTTCGAAGTATACTGTGCTCCCCAGCCGCTATAAAAAGTTAGCCCAAAAGGACTATTCCTGCTCAGTTTTTTGGGTATTTAGGGGCATCGCCCGTTTTTTCTCGATTGAAACCCGGCAAAAAATATGCTAATATGAAAGTAATAAAACGTTGGAAAGGCTACACCATCGTCTGCTCACTGATGTCAAGCCCATAAAAGCATGCTGGACTGGGGCGGTATTTTAGACCCCAATCAGAAAGGAAATCCCCCATGAACAAAAACACCTTTGCCCCCACCCCGCCCATGGGGTGGAACAGCTACGACTACTACGACACCACCGTCAACGAAGAACAGGTGAAGGCCAACGCCCGGGTGATGGCGGAAAAGCTCAAGCCCTTCGGCTGGGAGTATGTGGTGGTGGACATCCAGTGGTACGCCCACGGGGCCGGGTCACAGCGGGACAAGTTCCAGTACATCCCCTTCGCCCCGATGGAGATGGACGGGTATTCCCGCCTGCTGCCCGACCCGGCCCGGTTCCCTTCCTCTGCAGGCGGGCAGGGGTTTGGGCCGCTGGCAGACTACGTGCACAGCCTGGGGCTCAAGTTCGGCATCCACATGATGCGGGGTATCCCCCGGCAGGCGGCCCATAATCATACGAAAATCCTGCACACAGACGCTACCGCTGACGAGATTGCCGAGCCCAATTCCGTCTGCCGCTGGAACCCGGACATGTACGGCGTGCGGGACTGCCCCGAGGGGCAGGCTTACTATGATTCCCTTCTGGAACTTTACGCCTCTTGGGGTGTGGACTTCATCAAGTGCGACGACATGTGCAACACCTATAACTTGGTGGACCACGACGAGCGGGGCTATGCGCGCAAGCATGAGATCGAGATGCTGGCCCGGGCCATCCAGCGTGTGGGCAGGCCCATCGTGCTGTCCCTGTCGCCGGGGCCTGCGATCATCCAGAAATCCTGGCATTACAAAAAGTACGCCAACATGTGGCGCATCACTGACGATTTCTGGGATGACTGGCAGCTCTTGAAGGCCATGTTCCCCCGGTGCGAGATCTGGCAGGACCACGTGGCCCCAGGCTGCTACCCGGACTGCGACATGCTGCCCCTGGGGAAGATCGGCGGGGGCTTCGGCCAAGGGGAGCGGGATACCCGTCTGACCCGGGACGAACAGCGCGCCATGATGACCCTGTGGTGCCTGTTCGGCTCGCCGCTGATGCTGGGGGCCGAGCTGACCAAGCTGGACGACTGGACGCTGTCCCTGCTGACAAATCGGGAGGTGCTCTCCATGCTCACCCCGGACTGCCGTCCCCGGCAGTTGGAGCGGGACGACCGCCATGCCCTGTGGATAGCGGAAAACCACCAGGAAAAGAAGCGGTATGCGGCTTTATTCAATCTGGCGGACCAGCCTGCCGCGCTCTCCATCGGCCTGGCGGAGCTTTGGCCCGGCTGTGCCCGCGGACGGGAGCTGTGGACGGGGGAGCAGGTTGCTGTGAGGGATGGGATGCTTACCGTTCAGGTGCCGGTGCATGGGTGCAGGGTGTTTCAGGTCGAGTAAGGGAAGATAGCGGGAGAGTCTTTTTCCCCAGCGCCCCGCGCGGCAGGCTGTCCCATTCAAAATTTCAGGATCCGATCTGCCCCAGCACCAGGCACAAAGCCAGCTCCAACCCAACCGGCAGGCTGTCCAGCTCCACCCATTCCTCCCGTGTGTGGGCCAGGCCGCCCCGCACAGTGCCAATGGTATTGGCAGGCAGGCCCAGGCTCAGGGGTATGTTGCTGTCGGTAGACTGGGGGGACACCTGGGCCTTCTCCCCCGTAACCGCTTCAATCACCTCCACAGAATTCCGGGTAAAGCTTTCCAGCGCCGCCCGGTCCAGATCCCCGTCGCCAGGGCGCACGCCTAAGAGCTCCACCTGGATCTCCCAGCCCTGGCCCCGGCTGGCTTCCACAGCGGAGGTAAATTCTTCCTCCATCTTGTGCAGGCACGCCTGGGAGGTAGAACGGAACTCATAGAGCATGGAAGCCTCCTGAGCGATGGTGTTCACTGTGGTGCCGCCCTCGATGCGCCCTACGTTGTAGGTAGTCTTGGCCTCTGCGGGGGGCACGATGGCGTAAAGCCGCCCAATGAGCCCGCTGAGGATGTGGATGGCGTTGGGCCGGCCCCAGTCGCCAAAGGAGTGGCCGCCCATGGTCTTGCAGGTGACCCGGTAGCGGTAAGAACCCACGGCGCTGTTGGTGCAGCCGGGCATGTAGCCGTCAAAGGAAGTAAAGGCCCGGATGCGCCCGCCGTAGTCTTGGAAAAGCTGCTTGGTGCCGTCCAGGTTCCCCAGGCCCTCTTCGCAGCTGTTGGCTACCAGAAGCAGGCCACGCTTGGGCTGGATGTTGCTTTGCAGCAGATACTTGGCGCACAGCAGCAGGTTCACCAGGTTAGCTGTGTCGTCCCCGATGCCCGGGGCAAAGAGCTTCCCGTCCCGCTCGGCCATGGGCAGGGGCTCCGTGTCTGGAAAAACGATGTCCGTGTGGGCCGCAAAGACGATCAGTTCCCCGTCCATGGGGCCGATTTTGCACACCACGTTCTGGGCATCGTCTATGACCACATCCGCGGCCCCCTGGGCAAGCAGCCAGTCCCGCACAAAAACTGCCCGCCGCCCCTCCTGGTGGGACGGGGCCGGTATTTTCCCCAAGGTGCGCAGAAGCTCCACCTGATCCTCCTTGTGGCCCTGCGCAAATTGATGGGCTGTCTGCCGTATTTTTTCGTTCATAGGATAGCCTCCCTGTTTACATATTCTGCAAGGAAATCATACCACAAGTAGAGGGAAGTGTCTACTTGTTGGGGCTTAAAGATGGGAATTGTTTGCAAAATGGGCATAGAGGAACCGGAGGACGGGCCCTGGGTACAGATGTAAGCGTTATAAAGGGCCGAAAAGCATATCTATCTAGGATTGAAAATGTCTGTGGAGGTTTGAATTGCAGCACCAAGAAGTGGAAAAAGCGGCATCCTTTTTGCAATAGTTTTGTTTTGGGATTTTCGAGGTGCCGCTAAACCGCATAAAACCTAGCTTTTTGGATGCCCAAAAAGCCGCAGGCATCTTTTTTTGTATGGTAAGCACACAAAAGCCCTTAGTCGATGGTACAATCGGCTAAGGGCTTTTTGATTTTGCTTATAGCCGTATCCTAAAGCGTATCCCGGCACAGGTTATTTAGGGCGTGTTCACATAAGCGTTCGTACGCGTCTTTTTGGCAAATTTTTGTCATCTTCTGCGTTGAAAATCCTTGAACTACGCGAGTACGTCTGCGAATTTTCGCCTTGAATCTGACAAAAAGTTACTCCAATATCCGCATACTCAGCTTATGTGAACACGCCCTAGTAAATATTTTTTTGACGATGGAATGGCCTCCGGCGGCTCAAGGGCTTTGCCCCTGAGAACCCCACAAGGGGCGCTGCCCCTTGACCCTGCCAGGGGACACGGCCCCCTGGACCCCATCTTTTCTTGCTTACACGCCCCTCGTGTGTTATAATAAGCAAAGTGAAACTGGTCAAAATAGAAAGGAGCTTTTTTATGTTTGAGAATTTGATGGACACCATTGGCTTTGTGGCCCAATCAGACCCCGCCATTGGCGACGCCATGAACCAAGAACTGGCCCGCCAGCGCCGCAACCTGGAACTGATCGCTTCCGAAAACATCGTTTCTCCCGCCGTTATGGCGGCTATGGGCTCGGTACTCACCAACAAATATGCCGAAGGCTACCCCGGCAAACGCTATTACGGCGGCTGCGCCTGTGTAGACATTGCCGAAAACATTGCCCGCGACCGCGCCTGCCAGCTTTTCGGCGCCGACCACGCCAACGTCCAGCCCCACTCCGGCGCACAGGCCAACCTGGCGGTGTACTTCGCCCTTTTACAACCCGGCGACACCGTCCTGGGCATGAACCTGGCCGAAGGCGGCCACCTTACCCACGGTTCCCCGGTAAACATGTCTGGCGTGCTCTATAATTTCGTACCCTACGGCGTAGACCCTCAGACCGGCCGCATCGACTATGAAAAGCTGATGGAGCAAGCCTGCACCGTCAAGCCCAAGATGATTGTGGCTGGGGCCAGCGCCTACCCCCGTGCCATTGATTTCGCCAAATTCCGGGAAATCTGTGACGCCTGCGGGGCGCTGCTCATGGTAGACATGGCCCACATCGCGGGCCTTGTGGCCGCAGGTGTCCACCAAAACCCCGTACCCTATGCCGACGTAGTGACCACCACTACCCATAAGACCCTCCGTGGCCCCCGGGGGGGCATGATTTTGTGCAAAGAGCCCTATGCCAAGCAAATCGACAAGGCCATCTTCCCCGGTACCCAGGGCGGGCCTTTAATGCATATCATAGCCGCCAAAGCCGTGTGCCTGGGCGAAGCCTTACAGCCCGCCTTTAAGTCCTACGGCCAGCAGGTAGTAAAAAATGCCGCTGCCCTGGCAGGCGGCCTGCTCAACCGGGGCGTCAAGCTTGTCTCGGGCGGCACAGACAACCACTTAATGCTTGTTGACCTGTCGGACAGCGAATTGACCGGCAAAGAGCTGGAACGCCGCCTGGACGAAGTCTATATCACCGCCAACAAAAATACCGTCCCCGGCGAAAAACGCAGCCCCTTTGTCACCAGCGGCCTGCGCCTGGGCACCCCGGCCATCACCACCCGCGGACTAAAAGAAGCAGACATGGATGAAATCGCCGCCTGCATCGCCCTGGCCATGGAGGGCGGCTTTGAAGAGAACCAGGAAAAACTGCGCGGCATGGTAGATTCCATCTGCCAAAAATACCCCCTATACGAGTAATATCTGCCAAAGCCTCCAAATCAGGGGAGCGCCTAACCGCGCGTTTGATGCCTCCGGCGGTTTAGGGGCTTTAAGTCTCGCCTGCCGGCTCGGGGTGCAAACGTTTTGCGCAGCCATACGTTTTGCCACTGGAAACCCTCGCCCCCTAAAAACCCCGAAGCAACGCTAACGCGCAGCGTTTGCCCACACTTTGAAGAAGGGGATCCATTCGTTTCACAAATGGACGGAACTTTTGTGTTTCCCCACTTTTTAAAATACTTGTTTTGGGTACTTCCCAAATCAGAAGCCCCCTTCGGCGCGGGCAGCCCTTCACCAAAACCGCCACCCCACCAACGCGAGAAGCGAAG
This sequence comes from bacterium D16-76, assembly GCA_009917445.1. Classification (GTDB taxonomy): domain Bacteria; phylum Bacillota; class Clostridia; order Oscillospirales; family Acutalibacteraceae; genus Acutalibacter. The sequence goes on from QZEE01000045.1 coordinate 8,394, forward strand.
CGTGGGGTTCCAAGGGGCCCGTGGCCCCTTGGCGGGACTAGGGCAGCGCCCCAAAGAGTTTGGGATAAACGGGCGCAATGGGGGCAAAATAGGGCGTGTAAGGCTTTCGGGCTTTGCGAATCTTAAAAAAAGAGGTGCCCTATGAAGAACAGATTGGAATGTCAGGTTTCTTCCTGCCAGCACTATGAAAGCGGCTTGTGCAGCCTGCCCGGTATCCAGGTAGACGGCCCTGGGGCCAAGGTCTGCGACCAGACCTGCTGCAGCTCTTACCGTGAGCGGGGTAAAAGCGGCAGTACGGCCTCGGTAAGCGGCAGCGCCAGCACAGAAAGCTCTATTACCTGCCACGCCGAGCACTGCGCCTATAACAGCAACTGCAAGTGCGGCGCCGAGTGCGTCTGCGTAGGCTGCTGCTGCGACGATGTATGCTCGAAAAGCGGCACCGAGTGCTGCACCTTCACCTGCAAGTAAGCTTGTAAAAAAGAACAGCACCCATCATCTGTTGGGATGATGGGTGCTGTTTTTCTTCTTTCAATGTAAAGGGCCGGAGCGGCCAAAAAGCATGCCCTGACTCGGAAGGGCGGTTGAAGGATGGCTTCCGGTTACCTGTGAGGTTCCCTCCCCTGGTCCTGTCAATTTCCCACTTCCTTTGCGCCATAATCCGGTTACAGATGATGGCGGAACTGGTGACCGGCGAGGAAGGCACCGTCCACGGCGACAGCGGATACCTTGAGGCAGGAAAGCGGGAAGAGGCCATTCTGCGGAACAGGAGAAGCAAAAAGATCCGGTACAAAACCAACCGCCGTCCTTCACAGTCAAAAAAACTGCCCACCCGTTCTAAGGCTCAGGTGAAGCGCCGTGAGCGGGAGAAGCCCTCGGCCAAAGCAAAAGTCGAGCACGTATTCGCGGTAGTCAAGGGCAGGTTCCGATACCGGAAGACAAGGTACCGAGGCCTGCAAAACCAGACCGCCAAACGGGATATGGTGCATCTGGTTCTGGCTGACCGACCCTGCCTGGCAACCTAATCCGGTTTGCCCTTAGCTCTGTTTCCAGGAGAATAGTTCAGCATTCTCCTGCCTCCTGGGCATCTCTCCTATTCTCTAGGCGTATTGTGCGGTGTTGCTTATAGGAAATTCCGTGATTTGTCCTCAACCGCTATAACAGTGGGATTTCCGAACCGGGAATAAATCAGCGATTTCATAGGGGCATCAAATACTGCCCCACTTCTTCGGCGGAATCGTAAACATAGGCCGTACTCTGTGCGATGGGCAGCACTCTCGGTTCTGCGTTCCCTGGCGTATAGCCTGCGCGCAGGCATTTGGTTTCATCTCTCATAAACTGTCCCTCCGAATATCTTCCCACCACCACAGTATTTTATTGTGGTGTTTACAATTTCCTGCATTGTGGTTACGCCGCCCTCGCCTTGGACAAGTTCCACCATGATACCGCAGACAGACGCATCAATCGCATTGGACAACTGTTGCTGGTCATGTCACATACCGAAAGCCCTCTGTAAAAGGGAAAAAGTGTTGGTGGAAAGGGTCCCGCCCAGTAGCGGCCAGTGTAGTGATAGTTCTGCCATGGAAAGAGTTTTGCATCGTGATAATCAAATTACAGCCCCCTTCCTTTTTTATCTGCCGTGCTTTCTCGACAGTCTGATTGCGCCCTCGTTGGCCTCCGCCCCGGAATTGCCAAAGAAAACCTTGGAATACCCCGTGATCTGGCACAGGCACTCTGCCAGCAGCGCATCAGGCAGCGTGTAGAACAGATTCGAGATGTGCTGCACCAGCTGGAGTTGCGTGGTAACGGCGTTCACCCATTCCTCGTGGCAGAAGCCCAGGGCGTTTGCGCCGATGCCGCTGCCAAAGTCGATGTGCGCTTTTCCGGCAAAGTCCTTTGCGGTGGCTCCACGCCCGCGCTGAACAGCGACAGGAAAACGGTTATAAGTATGTACCACATAGGTTTTGTCTTTGTCGAAAACATCTTGTTTTCCATAATTACCTCCGCGTTTTATGATGTCAGGATGCTATATACACATTCCAGCAAGGTCAAGGCCAGAATGATATTGATTGGCCGATAGTATTGGAGATAGACTTTCTGAATAACCATCCCCGCTCCGATCCAACACGTTGTAGCAATCGTTCCTATGGTGGCGATGATAGGTTCAAAGAAAATCAACACCCACAATGCGGTACTGTAATTGGTGATATACCCAGTTAAAGCCGTAATGCCGAACAGGTATATTTTCACATTGACAAATTGCAGCATGAAGCCTTTCCAAAAGGAAGCCGATTTTTCTCCGCTGTCCCCATCTGGTCGGCTGAACGCAATATGAACGGCCAGCCAGAGGATAAAAGTTTCTCCTACTACCTACAACACCCAAAAAACGGTTTTGCCAAACTTCTACAAAAGAAAAACGCTGCAATCTTCAAAAGATTACAACGCTTCTCAAACCGTATTCAGTTGTGCGCTGGACGTTTATTCGTCCCCTGTTTCGACTTTCTTAATCTCTTTTGCCGTTGCGGTAATAATCTGCAATCCCGTATCACTTATACCGTCAAGCAGCGTTTCAAGCTGTCTGCGCTGCGTGGACTTACTTGCGACCTTATCCGGGAAAAAGAACTGATCTACCGAAATGTCAAAAAAGGTGCAAAGCTCATACAGCACTTGCAGACTTGGGTGTTGCCCCTCATTTTCTATGGAAACAAGGTAACGGGGAGCTAAATCCAGCTCATGCCCCAATTTCTTACGGGAATATCCCGCTGCTCTGCGTGCTTTCTTTATGGCTTGCCCGAAAGCCTTGAAATCGTACACAAATTCGACTTCTCTTTTCATTCAGACATCACCCTATATGAGTTTACAACTCCTATTCTTGTATTGAAATGAGTGTACATAGCAAAGAATTTACCTAAATATAGCACTATATCAATGAGTGAATATCATTCATTGACTTTTCGGAAAGGCGGTGCTATAATTTTCTCTGAAAGGAGGCTGTATATATGAATAGCGCAAAGCAAAAATCAAAAATAGCCTTTAACCAACAAGCTCCAACCTATGACTGCGATATAAAAGGGCAGCACGCCCGCACATTATATCCTGTTATCATCAATAGGCTGAAAAGCATATCTTATCAAACGGCATTAGATTTAGGGTGCGGAACCGGGGAAGTAATGAAGCTCATATTGCAGCAAGATAATAGCAAAATACTGTATGGGCTTGACTTATCTGAAAAGATGTTAGGAATTGCACAGAAGAAATTAGAAAACAGGGCAACGCTCATTTTAGGTGATAGCGAACAACTCCCTTTTTCCGACTGTTTCTTTGATGTTGTGTATTGCAATGACTCTTTTCACCATTATCCTGCGCCGGAAAGAGTCTTATCAGAAATTGATAGAGTGTTAAAGCCTAATGGAACTTTTATTTTGTGCGATTGTTGGCAACCCACAATCGGGCGAGCTATTATGAATTTCTATATGAAGTATAGTAAAGAGGGGGACGTAAAGATTTACTCTGAAAGTGAAATTTGCAAATTGCTTTCAAGGCACTTTTCAAATGTTACATGGGAGCGTGTAGGAAATACGGCTTGTATCGCTTGCGGAACAAAATAATACCGTAATATTTACTGGTATTCACTCATTGATTTTTTACATTGCTATGATAAGGAAAGGAGGTGTGTCATGCGTATTACGAAAGAGCCAGAGGAACGGAAGCAGGAAATATTAGATACTGCTATGCGACTGTTTTATGAAAAGGGATATGAAAAAACGTCCATTGCCGATATTGCAAAAGAGATTGGCGTAGCGCAAGGGCTATGTTATCGTTATTTTCCCTCAAAGGAAGCCCTTTTTGACAGCGCAATAGAACAGTATGCAGACGAGATAGCAAATAAGTTTACTATTTCAAAAAGCAATGAAAAATTGACCTTAAAAGAAATTATTGAAATTATGCCTATTATGGTAGAAACGGAGGGGACAGACTATTATAATGCGCTTCATGTTGTAGAGAACAAAAAATTTCACGATCAGCTTGCTTTGAAAGTCTGCGAAAAGCTCCTAAAACCAGTCACCTATTTACTGGAAAAGGCTCAGGAAAACGGCGAAATACAACTTGATAATATTCAAGCCGCTGCTAAATTCTGCGTGTACGGACAACTTGGGATTTTATTGGACACGAAATCCAGCACAGAAGAAAAAGCGAAAAATATTCGCACTTTTCTTATTTATGCTTTAAGGCTTTGAAATTATCCCCTGCTGTTTAGTAGGGGAATTTCAAAAACATTTAGATGAATGATGTTCATTCAAGAAAGGAAATTTTATGAATGACCCTACCTGTTTTGTAAATATGCAAGAGTATTATTATTTTATATATGCCGTATCCTATATGATGATAGCAGAAATGGTTATATGGTTATATAACTTCAAGAGCTGGATAAAAAAACCTCAAATATCAAATAAGGATTGCGGAACTTTACTTCTTGTAATTTTTGCTTGTTGGAGCAGCTTTTCAATAAGTACATTTTTTAGACGTGACTATATAACAGAAATGATAGGAGAAATACTTATCCCACATTGCTTTTTTTATTTAGGTTTGTTTTTGCTGGTACTTGGAACTACATTGCGATCATGGGCAGTATGGACGTTAAAACACTCTTTTACATTATCAGTGAAAACAAATTCATCACAGAGCTTGGTAACAATGGGAGTTTACCGTTATATCCGCAACCCGGCTTATGTCGGAACTATCCTTTGCCTATTAGGAACAGCGTTTTGTTTTCGTTCTGCAATAGCCCCAGTATTAGTTTTGATTATTTGCTTTGTATGTTACGGAATAAGAATACAAATTGAGGAAAGAGCCTTGCGGCTACGCTTCGGAAGCGACTTTGATAATTATTGTGCGCACACATGGCGACTAATTCCTTTTATTTGGTAACTGCTGTAAATCTATGGCTGCCCTTATCGGCAGCCAAAAAAATAGTATATAAATGAATGATATTCATTCATTAGAAAGGACTTAACAATGACAAGAAAAATTGATTTTATCAATGGAAATACAAAAAAGTGTTTAATGGCAATGGTTTTGCCAATGATTGCGGCTATGTTTCTTAATATGGCTTATAACCTTGTAGACAGTTTATGGATTGGAAACCTTTTAGGGGAAACAGCTTATGCGGCACTCACAAATTCAACTCCGCTAATCCTGCTTTTAACCTCTGTTGCTATGGGGGCAACAAACGGTATTTCTATACTGCTATCACAAGCAATCGGCTCCAAAGATAATAAAAAGATTGAAAGTCTGATTGCTACCTCGTTTGCTGTTGCAATTATTTTTTCTTTGATTTTGACAGCTATTTTTGAATTATCCCTGCCAGCTATTTTGCAAATTATGAATACCCCTACTGAAACCTATGAAATGGCATATAACTATTTATCAATTTATCTTTTGGGATATTTAGCTGTTTACTTATTCTTATATTTTACTGCTGTCCTAAGAAGTTTTGGAAATGCAATGTTTCAAATGATTTCCATGCTGGTATCAACGATACTCAATGCGGTTCTTGACCCTATTTTTATTCATTTTTTTGGTTTTCATGGTGCTGCAATAGCGACCTTAATTTCACAAAGTATTTGCTTGGCATTTATGATTTGCTATCTCAATAAAAAAAGACTGTTTAATATGCGGCTTAACCTGTTTGACAAGGCTTTCATTTTACCGCTTATACAAAAGGCTGTCCCGGCAATAGTCCAGCAAAGCATACCCGCAATCAGCACTACTTTTTTAACTGCCCTTATCAGCTCTTACAGTATCACAGCAATAGCGGCTTATGGAATTACTGGAAAACTGGAAACCATATTATTTTATCCGGCAATGGCATTAAATATGGTTCTAACAACAATTATCGGGCAATGTGTAGGTGGAAAGAGGACGGACAGGGTAAAAGACTATCTGAAATGTGCTTTGAAATATGGCAGTCTATTTCTGTTTCTGCTCTCTGCAATTATCGTTTCCAGCTCAAAATACCTTTCCATGCTATTTGTAAGAAGTTCTGATGTAGCGTCAATCGTAAGCGGTTATTTTCTGATCGTGGGGATAGGTTACATATTGAACACCATAACAAATTGCTTCCTCGGTATGCTAAATGGTTTGGGGCAGCCCTCTAAAAGTATGCTCCTAATGATTTTTTATTACATTATAGTCCGTATGCCTTTAGCTTATCTTTTTTCATATTTAGGACTTGGGCTTAACGGGATATGGATAGCTGTATTGATTAGTCATATTTGCGCAGCTATCGCAGCAATGCTTTTTTCTATGCTTCAACTGAAAAGGAAAACAACCATTTCATAAGAAAATTATGCCGCTGTTTTCTTTTCAAGTAATGGAGCTTATTAGAGTTACCTTTTTTTGAGGATATGGCGGTATTGGAGAAATATCGCCATGTTCTTTTTTATGCTTTTATGGCTATCGCCTTATGGTGAACAATTAAAAAAATCTTCTCCAGCGTAGAAAACATTTTTGCCTACAGTTTTACCTTCACACATCACAATATAAGTGTTAATAATTCCTCTTTACCCGATTGCATTATGCAATCGGTTTTTTTGCGCTTTTTAAGACGCACTTTTTGAAAATTTCGACAAAAAAGTTTGCCGTTTTCATTTGGCAACTCTCAAAAAGCGGTGGTGTGGGTACTGAAAGGGGAAGTCATAAAAAATCACCCGCTTTCGCGGCTGCGAAAGGAGGTGAGAACATGAATGAGCCTAATCGTACCGAATGGGAAATCCGCTGCGCTTTTAATAGCTTTTGCAAGAAAGCCATTAAATGTGAAGCCAGCAACGCCCACCGCGACGTAAGACGACACCAACTGCGTGAAGTTACGTTATCAAGCCTATCCCCACAGGAAGAAAGCCGGCTTTATACCGTTGACCGCTATTTTGTCAAGGAATACGCAGACAATTCAATCTGCGTGGCGGGTAAAAGAATTACGCCGAAGCTGTTAGCCGAAGCACTCCGCACTTTGCCGGAAGAAAAACGTAACGCCGTCCTGCTGTACTATTTCGAGGGCATGACTGATAACGACATTGCAAAACTCCTCAACATTTCAAGAAGCACAGTACAGTATCGCAGGACAAGCTCTTTTGAGCTGCTAAAACGCTATTTGGAGGAACGCGCTTATGACGACGAAGAAATTTGACAGCGATTTTGACGAGCGCGGCTTGTTACCTTACCCGGTAATTGTTGCCGCGACCAAAGGCGACCCGGACGCAATGAAGATTGTGTTGCAGAACTACGACGCACAGATTGCCGCCCTGTCTGTCCGAAAATACCGTGACGAACGCGGAAATACATATTTCGGAATTGACGAGGACATACGCGACCGTTTGCGTTCAAGGTTGATACGGGCTGTCTTGGACTTCCAGTTTTGATGTAAAGCCGCTGCCTATGTTCCCCTTTCCGTAGGTGCGGCACATCAGAGCTTTTTGAACCTTGACAAAGAAAGCGGCGCAAGATAACGGCGGCGCAGCATAGGGCAGATCGGATACGTCCCTTTTGCGCCGAGCCATACGGCGGGTGCGCCACGACGCTATCCGGCGGGGTTTTCTTTCCCTGCCGGGACAGCCGAGCGACCAACACCACGCCGGGGAGCAAGTTTAGCAGCTTGCGGGCGACGACAGCGCAGAATATATAATGATACTCCCTTATCGCCACAGTCCGAGCGTTAAAAGCGTCGCAGGCAATGGGTAGGGCTGCATGAGAACCATGCAGGGGTGAAACTCTCGTGAGGTTACGCTATTAACCGTCCGATCACAGCCCCTTTTCACTATTAACCTTTTACCCATTTTTGAAAGGGGGATTTATAGAATGAACAATGCCAGCAGGTAGTTGTGGGCGTTGCGGACTGGCCCTGCCCGCCCCAGGCTGTCCAGGGCGTAGGCGGCGTGTTCATACCCCACCGACCGCATACGGGCCTTGGCAAAGCCTGCCGGGTAACTGTCCTGCCCGATGCGGACAGCAGGCCCGCTGCGGCAAAGCACCTCCGTGATGAGGGACACCACCTCATCGGCCAAATCCTGCCCATACTCTTGCCGCAGGATGGGGTACTCCACCTGGTCGCGCACATTGGCGGCTGCTTCTTCCACGTCCTCCACTTCTTCCCGGAGGGGAGGAAGGTCAATATTTTCAAGGTCTTTATGTTCAAGTTCTATAGGGTCAACATTTTTAACCTCAAGAGGTAAAGGCCCTTGACTTCCAGAAGTCAAATTCTTTGTTTTCTGGAAATCAACTTTTTTAACCTCATGGGCCTTGCCCCCCTGGCTGTCCGGCCCCTGCGGACATTTCACCGAGGCAAAATCGTTTATGTAGATTTTTGACGGCTTGCCCTGCCCCTGCCGTACCTTCTCGATCAGGCCAATTTCTACAAGCTGCTTTGTCCACTTGATAACCGTAGGCCGCGAACGGTGCATCTGCTTCTGCATCTGCTCCACAGTATAAATGATGAAAAAGCGGCCGTTCCCGTCCATGAATTTGCCTGCGTTTTGGGCCGACAGGCCGGCCCGTTCCAGCATAAAGCAGTAAAGGATTTTCGCCCCCTCATCCAGAGGGGCATAGCTGCTGTTTTCCAGCAGCAGCTTGGGCACCTCCAAGTACCGGAACCCCCGCGCCGCCTGGGGCCGGAGAGGGGCCAGGTCGAGTTTTGTCGTCTCCATTTTTAACGCTCCATTTCCACATGTTTTCTTGAACGGGACAGCCCGCCAAGCAGGGCCTTTTTCACCTTGCCCAATTCCTCAACCCTGGCCTGGATATTCCACCGCATGAGGAAGCTGCCCGCGTCCCTGTCCTTTCTGATAGCGTCCAGAAACCGCCGGCATTGGGCCATGCCACCGTACATGGCGGCGGTATACTGTACCTCCCTGTCCGGGTATATTTCCAGCTTCTTTATACATCCAGGGCTGAGATAGGGGATCACCTGTTTCAGCGTTTCCGGCAAATGCCACGCAAGCTCCATCACCTTCCTTTTTGTGGTTGCGCCGCCCCATTTCGCAATCTCCATAAGCACC
>QZEE01000046.1 GCA_009917445.1 bacterium D16-76
CTGCACGAAGGGGATATTGTCATCATGGATAATATGCGCACGCATCATGTCAAAGAGGTCCAAACGCTGTTGCAGGGGGCTGGCATGAAATTACTGTACTTGCCAGCGTACAGCCCTGATTTGAATCCAATTGAAAATATGTGGTCTAAAATCAAGGCCATTCTTCGCAAGCTGAAAATCAGATTATTACCCCAGCTCCCGCATGGTATTGCTCAGGCTTTCTCGCTGATTCGTCCATCTGACTGTGCTGGTTGGTTTTCTGCCGCGGGTATCCCTTGTTAATTTCTTGGATTGCTATAGCTCTTGCATTTTTGGGGGCGCTGTTGTATAATATAGATGTTAATTGGGGTGTGTGTTTGCGGACACACACTTAAGGAGAGTCGAGTTTCGGCTCTCCTTTTTCATGTTTCTACTTTGTGTGTTTCTTTATGCTGTCATGTAGTCGTACAGTTTGGCCTTAAGGACAACCAGTTGTGCCTCCGCGGCCTCGGCCCGGGCCTTGTACTCGTCCCGTTCTTCGGCCAGCTGACCAACCTGCACCGTGCGCTGGGCCAGCTGCTCCCCCAGATCCTGCGCCTGCTCCACCGGGTTCCCGGAGAAGCCGTTCTCAATATTCTCCTCCGCGATATCGAACACGCCGCGGAACGCGGTGGCAATGTAGCTTTTCGGCCCCAATTCGGCCACCATAGCCTTGATCTGCTGCAGGACTCCCCGCTCCTGGTCTTTGGTGGCCATTGCAGACTCGGTGGTGTTTTCGATACACATTTTTTATTTTCCTCCTTGATTTTTGTGTCCTGCTTTGTTAAAATCAAGGTAGCCGGGGGCAGGTTTCCCCGGCCCGCCTTGTTTGAGGCGTTGAGAGGATAGCGGGGTAACATTGGCGTGTGTACCGCTATCCTGGTTTTTTCACTCCTTCCTGCCTCGGGATTATATGCAAAAGAAAAAGCACCCGGTTTTTGCGTGATATCGCAAAGGGAGAAATTAGCAGATGATATGTATCCGAAAGGCAGTAAGCCTTTCGGATACTGCCTTTAAGCAGTCTTTTGAGGCAGAGGCACGACCTTTTCTATGGCAGGCGCCCCATTCTGCTCCGGCAGCTGGAACGAATAATGGATGACAATTGGGTTGCCGCAGGTGCGGGAATACTTTTCCAGCTTTTCATACACTTCGATCCTGCGGATAAACACCCGCAGCAGTTCAGGCGTCAACTTCGGCATTTCGATATAATCCCGGGCCTTGGTCATGAACTCCCGGATGCACATTTCCCTCATATCCATTTCGTTGATGCGGACGGTGATGGATTTGAGCTCCTGCCGTAGTTCAGCCTGTTCCTGTTCATAGCCACCCGCCATAGCATCATACCTCTCCGGCGTGATCCGTCCGCAGACACGATCCTCGTACAAGCACCGGATGATGTTGTCAAGCTCCCGGACACGGCTCTCGAGCTGGACCTTTTCACGTTCCGCAGTTTCATAAAACTTTTCCGCCTCTCTCTCACCATTCCGCGAGGCCATCTCGTAAAATTCATCGGGCTGCTCTCTCGCAAAGGCGGTCACCGTTTTCAGGTTTTGCAGGACGATCTGGTCGAGCACGCTCTCGCGGATATAGTGCGCGGTGCATTCCTTTGTTCTGGTCTGGAACCCGCCGCACTGGAAATTATTGTTTTCCGGCCTGATTGTCTTCCCCCTGTGCAGATAGAGACGGCTGCCGCATTCGCCGCAGTAGAGATATCCTGCGTACTTATCCATCTCGCCCTGCTTGTCCGGGCGCTTTCGCCCGGCAAAGTGCTTTTGTACCATCTCAAAGGTCCTGCGGTCAACGATGGCCTCATGGGTGTTCTCAAAGATTATGACATTTTCGGGCGGGCTTTTCAGCCTCTTTTTCAGCTTATTGGACTTGGAGTAAGTTTTGAAGTTGACGGTATCACCCGCATATTCCCTGTTTGCCAGCATTTTGCGCACGGTTGTCTGCGACCAGTGGTACGGCCTTGCCATATCAGGTTTCCCGGAACGGCTGCCTGTCTTTCGGAAAGCGTATACGCTTGGCGATACAATCTTTTCCGCAGACAGCCTGTCGCAGATTTTTACGATCCCGATACCGCTGGCATACATTTCAAAAATGCGCTTAATGATGGGCGCTGTTTCGGGGTCGGGGATATACTGCCTGGGGTCGTCGGGACTTTTCATATAGCCATACGGAACCGTTGTACCTACCCGCTCACCCCGCTCGCCTTTGGCACGCTGTACGGCCCGAATCTTGCGGCTGGTGTCCCTGGCATAGAAATCGTTGAAATAATTTTTGATGCCGGAGAAATCGCTGACGCCCTCCGCGCTGTCCACGCCGTCGTTGATGGCAATGAACCGCACGTCAAACTGGGGAAAGGTGATCTCCATCAGCATTCCTGTCTGCAGATAGTCCCTGCCGAGGCGGGATTGGTCTTTGACGATCACAATGCCTACTTTTCCGGATTCCACGTCGTTCATCATCCGTTTGAAATTTGGACGGTTGAAATCCGCGCCGGAAAATCCGTCATCGATATAAAACTGTGTGTTAAGGAACCGGTGTTCTTCCGCGTATTTTTGCAGGATCATTTTCTGATTGGTGATGCTGTTGGACTCCCCCTGGAGCTGGTCTTCGGACGGACAGACTTTGCGGACAATCTATCTGCTATGCCGCTTTCCGGGCGGCGGCACGTCTGTGCCGTGTGCTTTCCGAACACTGTTGAATATGGATTTTCTTGGCGCAGGGCTTACAATACTTTGCCACCGCTGAACCGGGCGTGAACTCTGCCCCGCAGCATTGGCACCGCCTGGGGGAGAGGGGGGCCGCATAGCGTTTTGTGACCTTGATATGTAACTCGTTGGAGAGAACTCCAACGAATTTGTAGTAGATTTTGATGGTCTGCTCCACTGTGCCGTCCTCTTTCTGGACACGCTCTCCCACCGTGATTTTCTCAATCAGGGCGTTGACCATAGCGGCGGACAACTCGGCGGCGTCGGCGTACCCGGCAATCAGGGAGAAGAAGTCCGTTACCCCATTGTCGGAGGTTTCCTTTTCAGCCAGTGAAGCGTTGATTTCCTCTATCCGGCCCGAAAGCTGGGCCTGTTCCGCTTCGTACTTCCGGGAAACCATGTCAAAATTGCGCTCCGTGATACGCTCCATGACCTTATCTTCATACAGGGCTGAAAATAACTTGTCCAACTCGCCCAGCCGCTTGGACAGCTTGCGCTTCTCCCGTTCCAGCGCCTTTTGCTCAGTGGCCCCGATGGAGGATAGCTGCTGCTGAAGCTGGCGCACCCGCTTTTCATCCCCCTCCACCGCCAGCCTTGCGTAATGGCGAATATCGGCCAGCACAGCGTCAAACAAGTCCCTGGCCTCGATGGTGTGGGCCGAACAGCCCCCGGTGCCGTTGGTGCCGTAGTTGTTGCACACATACTGCACACAGTCGATGGGATCGGGCCGCTTGCGGCGGTTGGCGCTCATGGCCCGCATAGCGTAGCCGCAGTCGGCGCATTTCAGTATCCCGGAAAAGATGTTGTCAAAGCCGCTCTTGCCCTTGTCCCGCCGTCTGCTGGTCATCATCCGCTGAACGGTATCAAACTGCGCCTGGGTGACAATGCCCTCATGGGTGTTGGGTATCACCTCCCATTCCTCCGGCAGCTTGGAGGGGCGCTTCTTGCTTTTCATGCTCACCGCCACCCGCTTATACCCCACAAGGTTCCCGGCGTACACAGGGCTGCGCAGAATGGCCCTGACGCTGTTCTGGCTCCACTGGTAGCGGTTATCCTCCTTGCCCTCAAAATACCGCTCATAGCCGCTCTCACCCCGCTCTGCGGCGGCGTAGGCGGCGGGGCGGAGGATATGACTGGCGTTGAGGTGGTTGCGTATCTTGCCAATCCCAGCCCCATCCAGCGCCATTTGAAAAATCAGCTTCACCACCGGGGCCGCCTTTTCGTCGATGATAAGGTGGTTGTGGTCGGCGGGGTCTTTCAGGTAGCCGTAGGGGGGAGAGGTGGACACATACAAGCCGCTGTTGAACCTGGCACGGAGGGCCGATTTTACCTTCATGGACACGTCGGCGGCGTACATTTCGTTCAGGATATTGCGAAACGGGGTGATGTCCATGGCGCTTTTGTTCAGCGTGTCCACCCCGTCGTTGACGGAGATATAGCGCACCCCATGCTCCGGGAAGAACACTTCCAGATACAGCCCGCAGTCCAGATAGTTCCGGCCCAGCCGGGACAGGTCTTTGGTGATGACGCAGTTGATACGCTTGGCCTCAATGTCCTGGATCATGCTCTGGAAACCGGGCCTTTGGAAATTCGTTCCAGAATAACCGTCGTCCACATAGGTCTGGACAAGGTGCCAGCCCCTTTGGCGGACATACTCGGTGAGGATGGCCTTTTGCGTCCCAATGCTGGCGCTCTCGTCCCGGTCGCCGTCCTCTTTCAAGTCCTCTTTTGACAATCTGCAATAAATCGCCACGTCATAAATGGTGCTGTCTTTTTTCGTTCCCATCGTGATACCTCCTTGTGTTGAACAGACTTTACGGACAGTTTATCCGCTCTCGCCCTCCTTGTCCAAGGTGCGGCGGCGTTCAAGCTGCCGCCGCAAATCCTCGTAAATAACGGGGAAAAGAACATCTTCCATGCTCTTTTCCCCAGTGAATACCCGCTGAACAATAAGACGGGGCTTCTGCCGCCTGGGGGCGGTCTGCTTCGCCATGCCCCTCACCTCCCGTCCCGGCTGGAACGCTGGCGCTCCAGGTGGCGTGCGTAAAAGGCCAGGGCCTTCAAAATGAAGTCCTCCTTCTGCTGGGGGGTACGCAGCTTGCCCAGGTACTTCCCGACCTTATCACTGGACAGTTTGATGTACTCCTTTTGATTGCCCTTGACCTCCGACATGATGTGGAAGATACCGTCCATATCAAGCTGGCCCGCTTCACTCAGCTTCCGCATACGGATGGCCTGGGACAAGGAGGGGGTACAGTCCTCGCTCTCAATGGTTTCCAGCAAATCAAGCTGTTCCTGCTGGTTCAGATAGGACAACTCCACGGCGGGGGTAAAGGCGATCCTGCCCTCGTCCACCAGGGACAGGAGGGGCTTTTCCAGATTGGTCAGGCGGATATACCGCTGCACCTGTGTCTCGCTCTCCCCGGCGTTCTCCGCCACAGCGCCCCTTGACGACTTCTGTCCAGGTTGGACAGACCTTTTCCCCTGGTGCCGCAGAGCTTCCACCTTCATCTTGTAGGCGAACGCCTTTTCAGAGGGCAAAAGGCCCTCCCGCTGGATGTTGGAATCCACCATGAAGATCACGGCGCTGTCATGCTCCATATCACGGACAAGGGCGGGGATTTCCTCAATCCCCGCCCTCCGGCAAGCGTGTATCCTGCGGTGCCCGCTGACGATCTCATAGCCGCCCTCCTTGACCGGGCGCACCACAACGGGCGTCATGACGCCAAACTCCCTGATACTCTGGACAAGCAGCTCCATCCCCTCGTCGTCCCTGACCTGAAAGGGGTTGTCCCGAAAGGCGGCGCACTCCGACACCTTGATTTCTTGAATGTTCATCTATTTTTCCCTCTTTCCTGATTTTTACGGGCGTCCCGCTCAGTTTTCGTCAACTGGGCCAGCAACTCCGGGGGAATTTGGGAGATAATGCCCTCCAGCTTTTTCTGCTCCCGGTTCAGTTGATACAGCTTGTAGTTGGTTTCCTCCAACTCCTGTTTGTAGTCCTGGTTGGCCCGCCATGCCGTGGCCCTGCCCTCCGTCACATAGGCCAACTCCCGTTCCAGGTCTGCGATCTGCTTGTCCGTGCTGGCGACCTGGGCCTTTAGCTGGGTCATTTCCGGGGCATACCTGCCGAGAAGGGCGATGGCTTCCTCCTTTTTCCTGCCGCTGTTCAGAACGCCGATACTGTTGATAGCCTGACAAATCTCGTCATAATGCTTGTATAGCTCCGCCGTCAGTTTGAACATATAGGGCGGGACGTGCTTGCGGTGGGTCAGCTTTTTGGGCAAGCCACGGGACAGGTCTGGATACCGCTGGCACATATGCTCGTAGAACCTGTCCTGCCATTTCACAAGGCCCTGCGGCCCGCCGATCACGTCCTTGGAGGACAAGCGGCCCTTGGCGGTGATGGGGACAAAGCAAAGGTGCATATGGGGAGTAGCCTCGTCCATATGCACCACGGCGGAGATGATATTCTCTTTTCCAAAATTGTCCTCAAAGAATTGGTAGGCGTGGCTGAAATACGCACGCTGTTCCTCCTGGCTCTTTGCCTTCAGCCAGTCAGGAGTGCCACCCACAAAGCAGTCCTGCAAGACCACGCTGTCCTTGCGCCGCCGTGCCCCGGCCTGTTCGATACGGGCCAGCGCCGCTTCCTGGTAGGGGCCTGGGGGCTGGACGATGTGGTAATTCAGGCCGGTGCGCTCCTGGTCGATGTCGGGGTTGCTCTTGTATTCCTCTTTCTGCCGTTCGTGGTGCTTGTTGATACGGCCAACCGAGGGCAGCTTCCGTTTTTCTATCCGCATGATTGCGTAATTCGCCATAGCGACCTCCTTTGAGGAAGGATGTAAGAAGTCACATTGTCCCGTAGAAGCGGGCGGTATCTCCCATCCCTCCGTCTGTATTTGGAACGAACGTGTTCAAGACCGGCGGGGTCAGGTACACAACATTTGCGCCCGCAAAAAGATACCGCCATGCTTTGTTCGCTCCCGCTCTCAAAACATAGCGGTATCTGGCGATAGTTGTGCCACTCGCCCCGGCTCGCAGCACAACCGCCGCCGCAGGCGCAAGTGTTGTGTAACCCACTACACCTTGCAAGCAAGGTGGTGGGCCAGAGGGCTTCCCTCTGGACTCCCTTCCGCACGACTTCATAGACCGTCCCCATCCGGCATCGACCATAGCCACACAGCCCCGGCCTTGACAGAGCGGACGCCCAAAAGCTGCTTCACCTTTTTCGCCGTACTCTCCCCAACGCCCGCCGCCCTCAGCTTCTCCATGACCTCCCGCTGGGGCTTCGGCCCGTCCGAGAGAAGCTGACTTATTACCTCCTTGGCCTGCCGCATTTGGGTGTCAGGCCGGCCCAGGTTGGCGAACACGTTGCCCAGCACTTCATCCGCTGTCCTGGCGGTTTCCTCAAGCCACTGGACAGCGCCGCCACCTACTGAAAAGACGATGGCGCTGCCGGTAGGCCCCACGTTACACTTCACCTGGGCCATGATACGCTCGTCCGGGTGTTCCCGGTCTGTCCGAGCCACCAGCAGGACGCTCCGGGCAGCGCCCACGATGTCCACGGAGCCGACGGCCCGGTTGATGGCCTTCTGCCCGATAGCCTTATTCATGTGGTGGACGATGAGGACGGCGCACCGCTGTTCCCTGGCGATCTCGATGAGAGGGCGGAACTGCCGCCGCACCTCGTTGGCGGCGTTGATACCTGTTTCCTCCCCGATGTAAGCGGAGAGGGGGTCGAGGACGACAAGCCTTGCGCCCGTCTGCCTGACGGCTTGTATCAGCCGTTCATCGGAAAAGGAGAGATACCGCTCCTTCTCGCTGATGAACAGCAGGCGCTCCGGGTCGCCCCCGGCGCTGATGAACCGGGGGACGATGGTATCATCGGCGTCGTCCTCGCTGGATTGGTAGATGATGTTGATGGGGGGCTGGCCTGTGCCGTCCGTGAAGGGCATGGGCTGGCCCTGGCTCAGCATGGCGGCGAGGTTGAGGACAAAGGTGCTTTTGCCGTCCCCGGCGTCCCCCTGCACCACCGTGATCTTGCCAAAGGGGATGTAGGGATACCACAGCCATTCGATCTCCCGTACCTTGACCTCGCTGGCCTTTGTGATTTCGATTTCTGTCATGTGACCGCTCCTTCCATTGGTTTGATTATGGCATAAAAATAGGGCTGGGAGTTACCCGGCCCTATGTACGCAGCGATATAATGTGACTTCTTACATCCTTCCTTTGCCGCCAAAAGTATGTTGAAATTTTTGGAGGGTGCTGGTATAATGACGATAGTAAAACTAACCGACAAATCTCAATTTATGAGGACAAGGAATGAGGAAATGTTATGAATGTTGTGATACATGATTTGGGGGAATATTTTTTTCAGAATCTGGGTGACGATTTGGAAGTAATCAATACGAAAGTGAAAGCGGCACCTTGCCAGGGCTGCTTTAAGTGTTGGACAAAAAATGCTGGATATTGTGTGTATGCTGACGCATTTCAGCATAGCGGTGCTGCGGTTGGAAATAGCGAAAATGTAGTAATCATCAGTAAAATTTGCTATGGCGGCTATAGTGTCGAAGTCAAGCGCTTTCTTGACAGGGGTATATCCGATTGTCTTCCATTCCTTACGTTCCGCAATGGGAAAACTTATCATGCTAACCGCTATAAAATAAGACGGAACTTGACCGTGTATTTTTATGGTGAATGCAGTGAATTTGAAAAGGAAACCGCCGTAGAATATGTGGCTTGTCATGCTGTCAATATGGAGGCTGACACACATAAAATCATTTTTGTAGAGCGTTTCGAGGATATAGGAGTAATCAAACTATGAAAGTTTTGATATTGAACGGAAGTCCCAAAAAGAGAAGCAGCACTTCAAAATTTCTTGGCAGAATGGTCGGACTGCTTCTGACAGGCTGCAACATTCAGTACGCTTCGCTACGCATGAAAAGCGAATACCCTAAAATTATGCAATATCTAAAAGATATTGACGCTCTCATATTGGCTGCGCCTTTATATGTGGATGGTATACCTTCTCATGTTTTGGAATTTTTGCAACTTGCCGAGAAATTTTGTATAGAAAACGGCTGTCATTTTGGGGTATATGCAATATCAAACAACGGCTTTATCGAGGGCAGTCATAACAAATCCCATTTGAGGATGTATGAGTGCTGGTGTAGGCGGGCAGGTCTTGTATGGGGTGGCGGCGTTGGTATTGGCGGTGGCGAGATGTTCCATTGTCTTGCGGTTTATTACCCTGTCGCATTTGCGGTACTGATTGCAATAAATATTATTAAGTACATATCGGGGACTGAAATCACATTTTCTACATGGTTGCCGCTTGTAGAAAATATAGGGATATATCTGTTCTTTAACTGCGGCGTGCTTTATTGTATAGCACGATTGTCTGCAAGCGTAAGAAAACTTCATCAAACAAAGAATCGTTATACACGCATTATGGTTCCTGCATTTTTGTTTATACCAATGGCAGATATTTTTATGACTATTACAGCATTATTCAATGGCAAAATAATCTTTGCGTTATTGAAAAAAGACGAATATATTTGCAAGGCAAAGAGGTAACTTTTGCTATTCAAATTCCAGTTTATCGAGGAGATGAACGTAGCAAAATCCCTGCCAAAATCGGGAGTATGACTATGTATCCGCAAGCCCATTTGTCCCCGACACCCCGGCCCGCAAAGGGAAGTCGTCAAGCGGCGGTGTGCCGCACCACCTCACGGGAGTTTCACCCCAACTGCCGTTCTGACAGAGCCGCCCCCATTGTGTGAAGCTGTGGCTGGGCGGGAGTACCATTGTCATTCCGACTGTCATCGCCATGCCGGGGGCAAACCGACACTTGCAGGGGGTATTCTCGCTCGGCCCGGTAGGGCGGGGGTCATGGCGTACCCTTCTGCTGTGGCTCATGCTTTCGCACATCGGAACTGATGTACTTGACGAATGCGTGTCCAGTTGTCAAGGAGCATTGAGGGAATATCCCTCAACTCCCTACTACAACTTTCAAGGCCCAAAACGGAACCTTTATTTTCCCGTGACTTTTTACAAAATTTTTAGCTGGCATTTTGCGGACGGCAATAGGCATTGAATCAGATACCCCACCGACACAAAGTAACTTCTTACATCCTTCCTTGAAAAAGCGGAGACACCCTGACAGGTGCCTCCGCTTTGATATGTGTCCGCAAAGTCCGTCCATCATCTGACGACCAGACGAATAGACGTAGAGGAAAACGCCGAGAAAAGCAGGAAAAATGCCAGATTATCTGTCAAAACTCCGACAAAATATGTAGAAAAGATGGCCTATTCTTGCACACACCGCGAAAAACCGAATATCGAAACCACAAGCCGCACAGTAACTGACGAACAACCAGCTACTGTGCGGCTTTTTTGTTATAGATAACTTTGCTCCGGTGACGCAGATCGCCGGGGCATTTTCATTTAGACAGGAGGCTTTCAAAATGCCGGAAACTTTGAATCTAAATTACTACTACGGGAATGAAGCCGACCAGTACAGCTTCTACCGTATCCCCAAAATCCTATTGACCGACCGCCGCTACAAAGGCGTATCGCTGGAAGTAAAAGTGTAGTAGACCCCGGCCTACTGCTTGACCGCATAGGACTATCTGGACGATAACGGGTGCGTGTTCTTCTACTTCACCCAAGAGAAAGCTACGGCCACGCTAAACTGCAACAAGGAAAAGGTGACAAAGCTATTCCACGAATGAGAGGGCATTGGAAAATTACATAAAATAAGCACTATATATCGATACAATTTCTTGCAGGACACATTCTGGAGTTATTCGCATATTATAATCCTTATCTAACATTCGTTCAATTAGGCTGTTGATTCTTTTTAATATCATATAATCAACATGAAATTCATCAATTTCAGAAATACAAATCTTTAAATCATCCAGTTTCGTTTCTGAGGGCTGTAGCGGATTTTTTCCTGTAAACAAACTGCAATAAACAAGCCCCATTTGAAAAGTATCAGACTCTATGTGAAGAATGTCCTCTTTCTTAGCAAATTGAACAAGTTCGGGTGTACGATAAAACCTTGGCATCGTGTCTGATGCGTTTAGAATATCTTCTGTTTCACCATCATCCCATTCAGACATTAGCAGTTGCTCTTTATTTAAATTTTTTATCAATCCAAAATCACCCAAAAACACATTTTCTTTATCCGTAAGGATATTAAGTGGTTTTATATCACGATGGAGTGTATTTTGATTTTTCAGCCAGCATAGAACAGATGCCATTTGGCACGCAAAGCATAGTTTTTTCTCAAAACTCACTTCAAATTTGGTAATATAATCTTCTAATGTATATGGTAAGCATGAAATCACGACAAAAGGATATATTTTATCTTCTATTTTATAATATCCCTCATCGTAATATTTTACTATATATGGATGTTGATGTTGACGCAAAAAAGAGACTTCACGGAAAAATCTCTTTACCCGTTTTCCTTCTAAATTGTATTGTATCTTAATTGCAAAAAAATTTCCTTTTTGTAAGCCTTCCGTTCCCAATGCGTAGTATACAATATTATTTTTTCCAATCCCAATAGGTCTAATTAATAGATACTTATTCCCTTTAGTCATAAGAATCTGTTTATTATCTATGCGCAATTTCTGGGAAATGTCCGAGATTGTCATGAATATACCACCTTTCAAAGTTATCCACTACATCGTCAAATAACATACATCCTGTTGTACCAATTTGGGTTACGCACATCGATGCCGTTGTTGCTCCAATTAGACCAGCAATATAAAGAGGAATCTCGCAACAAAATGCTGTAATAAATCCACTGGTGAAAGCATCTCCAGCACCACGAGAATCTATAGGTTGCTTTATTTTTTTCGCCGGAATATGTAACAAATCTCCATCCGATGCTATAAACGCACCATCTTCATCTTTAGTCACAATAAGAATTTGCCCCGTTTTTTTACTTGCCTTTTTACATGATTCTTTAAATGCTATTGAATTATCATATAAAGCAGATCCTATAAATTCTCTATAATTACATTTAATAATTGCATTTTTTATTCTTCCGACGTGCTTTCTGGAATCAAAATAAACCAGTTTCTCATTAGCAATATATGATAATGTTTCAGAAACTAATGCAGTAATAACTCCACAGTCTTCTGTATCAAGTTGGTCGAGGGCAATTATTGCGTCCAAATTATTTTCATATGATAGTTTGTTTATGACATCTGAAATTTGTTTCTGCAATTCTAAGGGCGTTACTTTATTATTTAAGTAATCATATTCACAGATTTCATGTTGTGACGAACCATTTTGATGAAGTATTATAGTGTATGTTGGTGTAATACGAATATCAGTTGTAATAAGTCCACTGCAATCAATACCAAGTTCAATCATTGCGTTTCTTAGTTCAATTCCATTACCGTCATTTCCAACAAATCCGACGGCATAAATATGTCCAACCCCAAGATTAGCTAAGTTTTTAGCTATTGTTCCAGCAGCCCCTGCGCTTTTTTTAATACCATTAACATAATATGCTGGACCATTTACATAGAGAGATTCACTTGTTTTATTCATGTCTACATAAAGAAATTGGTCTAGAAAGTAATCACCAATTACAGCAATAGAGATTTCCTTTAATCTTTTCTTGATTAGCATATTATTAGCTCCTTTTCGAGAAGTCATTTCGAATCCAGATTTTTCTCATGTTTGAACCATTTGATACTTTGGATATGTTTGCTTATTTTGTATATAGGTAAATTTGACAAATCATCTTGTTAGATATAAATTAGTAATATGAACTATTGTAATAAACAGATTCACCATTAATATTCATTGAAATATGCTACTTGTGCCCTTTTTAATAGTACATAAAAAATTATGAGGGCTGATTCTACCACGAGTACCCATTATCTACAAAAACATGACACAATATATTTCAGTTCCCGATTTTCACTTTTGTTTTCAGCTCGTGAACATCGATTTTATAATTGCTTATTGATTGTAATTCGTATTACTTGTACTTTTGTATTGTTTGAATTACGGTTTTATTATAACACTTTTCTCATCATAAGTACAAGTGTTGGTTTTTCTCATTTTTTTCAACAGCCATTTTTTTGTTCCTGCATGGATGTGCAGGAGGAAGCGACCCCAGGGAGCGCAAAGCCACGCCGATAGGCGTGTTCGGCCGGACGCGCAGGCGGACGCCTGGGGCTTGGGGGAACCCCAACAAGCGAGCCAGAATATCCCAAAAGGATATTCCGGCTCATTGCTTGCCTACGTTATCGGAAATTTCAAATACTGTCGGCTTTTTCGCTTTCCCCTGCTCTCCACGCAATGATACTTTGACGTTAGAAAAACGGTGTGCTATAATACCCCTTGTATGAAAAGGGGGAATGCCTATGTACCGGGTTGCCATCTGCGATGATGAACCACACGCCGCAGAGCAGAATGAAGCCATGCTCTGCCAAATCCTGGAGGACAGGGGCCTGAAACGCGATATTGATTATTCCGTCCATTGTTTTTCCTCCCCTGTGCCTTTGCTTGCACAGATGGAAAAACAGCCATCCGCTTTTCACCTGCTCCTGCTGGACATTAAACTGGAAAATGACAATGGACTTTCCCTTGCCGCGCATCTGCGGGAAATAGACGCGGACTGCTCCATTATCTATATCACTGCTTACCGGGATTATGTTTTCGACTGCTTTGACACCCGCCCGCTCCACTACCTGCTCAAACCGGTAGACCAGGAAAGGCTGGCAAGGGTAATCGGGCGGGACTTGGAGGAAAATTACCACCCGGAACAGATCAAACTCATGGCGGATGGATACTGGCAGACAGTGGATGCCCGGAACATTCTCTATGCAGAAGCCGCCAGCCATAAATCCGCCGTCCACCTGCAAGGGGGAAAGGTTTTATACATCAACCAGAATTTTTCCGACCTGCTTCCACGCCTGAATGGGAAACGGTTCTGCCGCATCCATTTCAGCATCCTTGTGAACCTGGAACACGTTTACCGTCTGACGGACAGCGCCCTCACGCTGGATGACGGCAGGGAGCTTCCCGTCAGCCGCTCCCGGCAGAAAGAAGTCAAAAGACAGTATATCGCTTTCATCAAATAAGAAATCATCCCTTACCGGTTTTGCAAAAGGGCTGGTTTCTTATTTTTATCCCATGATCCGGTTTTACAAAAGCCCCGTCATTCTTCCGGCATCTGCAAAGCTGTGGCGGCAGAAAACATTCCAGAAGGAAATTCCAGCAGCAGCTCGCTCTGATATTTCTGTGCCACGGCCTGCACTGCTTTCAGGCCATAACCGTGAACCGTCCTGTCTGCCTTTGTCGTGCGGCACAGGCCGGTTTTTTCATCATATTTTACCGGGCCGAACCGTGGATTCTCCACGCCGATGTATAAATGCGCTCCCCGGATGTGTATGCTGACCCGGAGCCATTTTTCCGCCCCTGCGGGTGCAAGGGCGTTGGCATCCAGGGCATTTTGCAGCAGGTTCATCAAAACAGTGCAAAGCTCTGTATCTGGAAACGGCAGCGTTTCCGGCGCGCTCACCTCATGCTCCACTTTAATCCCCTGCTTCTGTGCGCGGGCCAGGATCGTGGTCAGGACTGCGTTGATGGCCGGATGTGCAACGTATACCATAGCAGGAACCGCCTCCACATCCGACAGCAGGCCGTCCAGATATGTTTCCAGCCTGTCCCATGCCCCAGCCTGGGACAGTTTCTGCATGACGGTGTAATGATTTACAGTTTCATGCCGCATCCTGCGGAGTGATTCATCGCTCTCCTGAACCACCGCAAGCTGTTCCTGGGCCATGCTTTCCCGCGCGGCCAGCACCTGCATCTGTGTTTCCCGCGCCGCCAAAAAGCGAAGCTGGGACAGTATGCTCACCAGAAAACAAAGCAATAACACAAAGGCGCTCCACCAGTACAGCGGGAGGTCTGGCTGATGCCAGGTGATTTCTGAAACGAGCCACTGCATATAGGGTAGCAGCCCGCCGCCGCACAGCCCCGACAGCAGGCTCGCCGCACCGATTCCGGCGGCGGATAACAAAAGCCCCGGCAGGAACAGGCGGAATACCTGGTTTTCATCCCGGTATTCCAGTACGGCGCACACCACAAGCGCCGCCACAGTCAAATAGAACACTTCCCCCATCCGGGAGCCGACCATGGAGAACGCAGGAACCACCGTCTGAAACCCCGCGACTACAAAATAAGCCAGCCCCGGCAGAATGGCAAAAGGCAGGAACAGCTTCCGCCATTTTTTCATATGCAGCAGCAGAAAGAGCGGCGGGAGGGCGAACAGCGCCGCCCTGGACAGGCAAAGCCACAGCCCATAAATTTCCGGGGGAAGGATATACCCGCCCCGGCTTTGTGCATGGAAATAAAATGCCTGGGTCAGCGCCGCAAAACCAAGCAGCAGAACCGGCCAGTCACAGTGTCCCTCTGTCAGCCCAAAGAAAAACAGCCCAAGGACAAGCAGCGACACCACGGCAAAAACGGCTGCAGGGAGTGTGCTTTTCGCCGTATAAGCCCGCTCAGTTTCTCTCGTTACGCCGCTGTCCGTAAGGAACAAAAGCGGGAGCGGCTCCTCTGCTTCTTTTGCTGTTTCCAATGTCACCGTTTTTCCCGCACAGTCATTCGGCAGCATAAAGACGGCATTGCCCAGCGTTTTCCCGTCCCATGCCTCCATACGGCCTAACATCTCCCCGTCTAAAAACACTTCCGCTTCACCCGTGTGCCTGACTTCCAGCATCGGACGCCACTGGCTCTCCCATTCGGGAAGCGTCACCGCCAGCGTCAGCGCGCCGCCATAGGAGTTGCCCCAAGTACCGTCAGGCGGCAAATTCAAACCGCAAAAAACCTGACAGAAGAAGCAAAAGATATTATCCAGAAGTCGGGAAGCAAAATCACAAAGCAGAACGCCTTGAAATTATCCCGTCTAAAACCGGAATATCAAGGACAGGCAGCAGATGAATTGGCCGCCGGAAAAATTAAGTCTGTTGATGAATTTCAGCCGGCAGAACTTTACAGACAACCTGAACCGATGCAGGAGGCTGAACAGCGGGGACACGGAATTATACAGCAGGCGGCTGAGGAAATCAAACCAGAAGATAAAATTCAGCCATTGGCACCTCCCAGGCAGACCAAACCGGCGCAGGAGCCGGAACACCCCTCTGAGCCGGTCATGGAAGCGCCGCCCACTGTCCCCTATTCGCTGGGCGACAAGCACTATGACACCCTGGAGGAATCCATAGCCGACCTGAAAAATCCCGACAAGGATTGCAGCTACACGCCGGATACGCTCCTGGCAGACATTGACGGCTTTGTGCAGACCTTTCATAAAGGCTTCGCGTGGTATCACGACCCCTTTTGTACTATCGTGTTCCCCCACATCTCCAAAGTGCAGTTTGAGTTTGTCCGGCAGCGTTTTGAAAGCATTTCTTCCGCAATGGCGGACTTATTAAATCAAATGGAAAGGACAATAAATGTATGAGCAGTTATCGAAAAAAACGCCGTCCGCCCGGTACGGAGCGCACGGAACAGCAGAACCTTTTAACAGAAACACAGTATGCGAACCCCGGCGTACAGCGCGACTTATCCAGCAACCAGCTTACTTCCGGCCTGCCCTACCAGCGGCCCGTGGAGCCGGAGGACGTTGACCGCCTGATCGCCAAGTGGGACGACCGCCTGCTGACCCCTCTGGTAGTCAGCTTCCGGGACGGCAAATTTAACGTAGTGGACGGGCAGCACCGGATCGCCGCCATGCGGAAGATGGCAGACGGCGGCAATGTAACCGTCCCCTGCCTGATTTACACCGGTTTGAGTTACGAGCAGGAAGCCGAACTGTATTTCAAGCTGGATCAGTCCAAAGGCCGGCTGCGGCTCTCCCATGCCACAAAAGCCCTGCTGGAGTCCGGCACGGATGCCGAGGTGCTGGAAATCAAGCGGCTGGTGGAGGCGGCGGGTTTTGTGTGGGTGCTGGATAAGAAAAGCGGTGACGCTTATGAAATCCTCTCTACCCGCGCAATCATCAACGCCTACCGTCTGCTGGGCGGAGCGGCTTTTTCCCGCCTGCTGGTATTACTGGACAGCACATGGCACGGCGCGTCCATCTCCCTCCATGCGTCTATGCTCTCCGGCATGGCGCTGTTTCTGAAAACCTATGAAACCGAACTGGACGACCGTTCTTTTATCAAGCGGCTGTCTGCGGTTGACCCGGAAGAAATCATCCGGCGCGGCAAGATGGACTTCTCCACCAATAAAGCCGCCCTCCGCTTTGCCCGCGTCATTCTGGAAAAGTATAACAGCCAGCAGCGCGGCGGGCGCAAGCTGCCCTACCGCTTCAAGGGCTGATGGGAAAACGTACATAGGAGCCGCA
>QZEE01000047.1 GCA_009917445.1 bacterium D16-76
CCGTCGTCGGAAAACCCGACAACGGGAAAACCGACGTCGGAAAATCCAACGCAATTAAATAAAGATAGAGTAACTAATACCTTGCGCCCTGTGTATTCCGGGCGTTTCAGTATGTAACCGATAGTGGTCGCTGACCATAAACTTGAAGTAGTAGAGCGCGCCCCCGCCGCCTAACAGAGCCACAACCAAAAGCAGGACAGCCGGATTCATGCCGGACTTTTTCTCCGGTTCCGGCTCCGCTGCAGGCGGCTCCTCCGGTTCCGCCGCCTTGCCGGTGCAGCTTGTCATGGTAAAGGCGCAGACCGGGCAGTTCCGGTTGATCGCGCCTGCCTGACATTTGCTCCACCTATCGAAAAGATCGTACCCTTTGCAAGACGCACTCCATCCGCCGCGTCGTGCTGGAAGAAATCGTACTGCGGAACCTGCGGGAGCGTGACAAGGCGCTGGCACAGTCCGAAAAACGCATCGCGGAGCTGGATGTGATCTTCAAGAGAATTTATGAGGACAACATTTCCGGCAAGCTGTCCGATGATCGGTTTATCAAGCTGTCCCGTGACTATGAACAGGAGCAGGAACAGTTAAAGGCCGTCGTGGAAACCCTGGGACGGGAAGTGAAACAGCAGGAGCAGAAGAAAACCAACGTCAGGAAGTTCATTTCCGTGGTGAAGAAGTACACGGACATGACCCAGCTTGACGCCACTATCCTGCGTGAGTTCGTGGAACAGATCAGGGTGTCCGACACCTACACGACCGACGAACAACAGAAGCGGGTGAAAATCCGGGAAATCGAAATCGTCTATAATTTCATTGGTGCGTTTGATTTTGAGGGAGCGCGGGAGCAATCCCAAACTGCCCAAGACCAAAATAATGCGAAAATCGGCGCAGCTTGACGCTACGCCGACCCTCGCTTAAAATGTTTTCTTACGTTACCAGCCTATTGGGCGCGCCCTCTTTTCTTTTTCCAAGCGGTCAAAAATTTTTTTCAAAAACCCCTTGCTTTTTTGGAATAGGCATGGTATAATAGCTAAGCAATCAAAAAAGCGGTATATCGCGGGGTGGAGCAGTTCGGTAGCTCGTCGGGCTCATAACCCGAAGGTCGCAGGTTCAAATCCTGCCCCCGCAACCAAAAATCCCCGGAAACACTAGGGTTTCCGGGGATTTCATTTTGCATTTTCCCTTTGTTTCCCTTACCTGACCCATGCGCTGACCCATACGGGGAAACGACCGGGTACTTCTAAACACTGCCGGATAGTAAGTTGTCCATCGTGCGGGCCGCTTCTTTCTGTGCGGCGGTGGTGACGTGGGCGTAGGTGTCCAGGGTGAACCCTGCGCTGTAGTGGCCCAGCATACCCGACACCGTTTTGATGTCTACTCCATTTTGGAGTGCCAGCGTTGAAAACGTGTGCCTCAAATCATGAAAACGCAAGGGTGGCAATCCGGCTCTATCCAGTACCCGGTGTAGCATATGCAGGACACTGTCCGGCGAAATTGGCCCGCCGTTGGGCGAGGGAAACACATACTCGCCAGCCACTTTGCTCCTCTGCTCTCTAAGAATTTCTATCGCGTCTGCTCCGATGGACAGCGTGCGGTAGGAATTTTTCGTTTTCAACGGAGCCTCCACCACTTCCCCATCAATCCTGGCTACCTGCCGTTTCACTTGGATAACACCTATGTCCAGGTTGATATCGTCCCACTTCAGGCCCAGCAGTTCGCCACGGCGCAAGCCTGTTGCCAGCTCCAGGTAGTACATCTCGAACACGCCGCTGTTCTTGGCCTCGCGGAAGAAGGCGGCTAATTGGTCGGCGGTCAGCGTTTTCATCTCTTGGTGCTCAACTTTTGGCAGAGCGCAACCGTCTGTGGGATTGGTGGAGATGAGTTTTTGACTTTTGGCAAGTTCCATCGCTGACGATATCACTTGATTTATATTTCGTACCGTTTTGGCACTCAGGCCCTTGGGCTGCTGTTGAGATTCTGTACGCTCCACCCTACCGCTGGTCAGCAGCTTTCTGTAAAGTGCCTGCACTTCCAGGGTAGTCAGCTTGCTGAGCGGTATCTTGCCAATGCTTGGCTTGATGTGATTTTCAATATAACCCTTGTAGGTTTTGTGCGATGAAGGGCGCACTTTGATTTTGGCGTAGTTCTCATACCATACGTCCATCCACTGCCCCACCGTGTACTGACCGGCTTTGACCACGTCCAAACCTTTGCTATCCTCGATGGCCCGGGCAAGTTTTTCCTTGACTTCCGCCTGGGTTTTGCCCAGCACGTTCCTGTAAATCACCTTGCCGGACTCGGGATCGCGACCAGCCGTATAGCGCCCCTCCCAGCGACCGTCCTTGCGCTTGCGTATGTTGCCCTCGCCATTTGCTCTGCGTTTTGCCATATCTTGGCCCCCTTTCTTGACACCAACATTACCACATAATCCCCGCCAATGTCCACTGACATTTTTCTTACTTTTTCTGGTTTCGTCCAAAACCCTTTTCTTTGTTTATGCAACGCAAATTTTGAGGGCCTACATCCTCATTGAATAACTTTCATCATCTATATCCTGCCGGACGCTACGCTCCGTTTTCAGCCCATGCGCCTCCTTCTTCTGCTCGATTTTACTTCTGAGTTTACTGTCAATCTGAGTGTTCAGCCGGGCAATTTTCTTATCATAACTCTTGGAGATTATCTTACACAGCGCGCCGACCACCGACTTCATCGCTGACCCAACATCATAAGTTTGAGAGTGTTCTGCATCCATAATCCTCATAGCCAGCACAGCACTCCTAACAATCACGTTCTTAATGCTACGGAACTCAGGGTTACCTTCCAGAGGAATATCGGGCTTTTTCTTTTCATGATAGAGTGATAACTTCTCTCGGTTCACCTTATTCCACTCAGAATTGAGCCTTGCAATGTCCCTGTCCTTTCCAAGCTCCACCACAATTTTGTTGACGGTATCCTTTACATCTTTCGGCAGATAACCATACTGCTTGCGCCCCTTGCAGATCTTTAGCTGGGAAACCAGTTTCAAAAATAGCATTTCTGTTTCGGAAGTGGGCGCATATGAATCACGAATTTTAGCAAGCAGCCTTTCAATTTTCTCTCGGCTCTCCTTCTTCAGCCGGTCACGAAGGCCTGTTTCCATCGTGAACAGCTTGTACTGCTCCAGCCGAAAGATGTCGTTACCCAGCGCACTTCGCAGTTCATCGATCCCTTTTTTCGTCAGCCACCCCTGCTTTGCATCCTTGGAATAGACCAGCAGGTGCATATGCGGATGGTGCGCGGTATTGTGAAATGCTCCGTACCATTGCAGGTTACTGATGTCGATTTTCTGAGCCTCAGCCAACTCGGTGACGTTGCGCCTTACCAATTCCCGCCACGCCTTAGCATTGTTGTACCCTAACCGCTCCGCATCCTCGCGGTGCAAACTGATGACGTGTGTCCATATGATACCCTTGTGCTGACCTACTTCCTCTGCAACGGAATCCAAATCTATCTTGTCATCGGTCTGACTGAATAGCCCATGTGGTCCCAGCTTTTCCACTCCAGGGCGCTCTGCCATGTAGCTGACCAGCTTATCCAATTCACCGATACGGTCAGCATTGCGCTCTATGAAGGCGTCTATAAACTCGCTGGCATTGCTCTTGGTGGGAGAGCTTTCGTAGTCATGGTACTCGCCATAATCTTTAGCCGACCGGTCAAACTTGATGATGTCCTGCACCAACCTCTGCTGCCGAACGGTGGCGGGTGAGTTATCAATGCCCTGGGCCACCCTCTCCACGCTTTCGCGAGTGCCCATGTACTTCACCAGATTTGTGGCCGAGCGCTTTGGAGAATTCCTCATATACCTGCTGGTGACAATAATTTTCGCCGTGATCAGTCGCCCCCGTTCTGCCACTCGTCAGCGTCCTCGAAGGTCAGAATCCCATTTGTCCGCGCTACCTCCTGGGCGACATTGAGCCGCAAAGTTTCAAAAGTATCCTCTGGAATATCATTGACCGCCGCAGTGATGTTACTGATAATCCCCATCTCTACCGCCAGCTTGAACAGCATCTCGCACACATCTTTGCCGAGGGAACGCACCTCGCTCTTGATTGCTCCCGCCAACATGGGAGCCAAGTAATTGATGTTTTTCTGCTGTCGAAGATACCCGATATAGAACTCAACCGCCTTGCAAATAAAGTCACCCTTCGAGGTAGCATTAGCCGCCGAGAGCATTTCCTCTATCTCCTCGACCATTGACGGCCGCATCCAGTACGCATATTTTTGCTTTTTCTCGCTCAAAAGCTCTCCTTTCTGACCGACCCCTGATTTCAGAGGCCGGTAATCCCTGATTTTTCCTTACCGACCGGCTCTGCCGGGCGATGTCACCTGCGCGGTAGACACCGCGCTTTAACCTGCTTGTCTTTTTGACCGTTTCCTGCGCCCTGTTTTGCCGGATAAACTTGCAACCCTCTGCATATTTGGTGCGGTTTCTGTCTCCTGCCGAAACTGCTCTCACAAATCGCCACAAATGCCCCACACGGCTGTTTTAGGCCGGTTATCGCTACTTCCCCGGTATCCAGCCCAAACCGCCTGACACGGCCCTCACAGGGGCCACAAATGCCTACCTCGATAACTGGCACTCGTTGTGGTACTTGATTGCTCCCTGGATGGGGAGAATCGTAAAAATCAAATTGCCGTTGCGAACCTGTCCACTCTCAGATTCGTACTTTGTATGTTCCGTAAGGATGAGCGTTTTGTACTCCAGTTCCCGCACATACTTCCTCACCGTGTTCTCGCTCATTCCGACAGCCCTGCAAATAGTTTTGTAACTAGGCCAGCACTGGTGCGACCTTCTGTCCTCACAGTGCATGAGGTAAGCATAGACAGCCAGTTCACCAGCCGACAATCCCAAACTGAAAATTGCATTTGGCAGAGGAAAGAAGTTCTTTGCTCCGCTACATGATGCTCTTAGAAAATTATTCACGCTGTGCACCTCCTGCCTGGCTCTCGATCCACGAGAGAAATTTCTCCTTGGGAACCACCAAGCGAGAACCGATTCTCAGCACCGGGAAGTCTTCCTGGTGCAACAATTCGTAGCTCCCTGCCATCGAGATCCCCAAAACTTCTGCCACTGTTTTCGCATTGAGAAACAGTGGCAGCTCGTCATAACTCTTGAACTTGGATTGAACCACTTGGCACCTCCTAAAAAATGTCTTGACTTTTCCGCTCTCCTGTTGTAGACTTACTTTTACAGGAAGTTTAATTTGCCAACTGCCTTATGGTAACACATGGTAATTCATTTGTCAAGGACAATTTCAAAAATATTTTTAATTTGTGAAGGAGAACGGTTAACATGGCGGCTTATGAGTTCTACACTTACTTTGCGGAGAGCCGGGAGTATTTCGTCTACAAGGATTTGACGCTAGAACGCCCAAGGACAATAGAAAAAGACTTCCCATTTCTGGAAAGCCTCTTGCGTTTCACCTATCTGGACATCTGGCCGATGGAGGATCTGTTTAAGAAAATGGATGCCGCTCTGCTGAACTTTTATCAGAAATCCGACTTCGATTCTCAGGCCGTTGTGATGAGCACGTTGAAAAAGCTGGCGAAGGAGCACATCTACTTCGAGTTTCTGCGCCTTGACTGGCAGTCGCGGTTCCGCTATATTGAGCAGCACCCTGACAAGGATATCCAGAAGCATCTGCCCCACAAGCAGCTGCGGCACATCCCTAGTGACATCGACACGCTCCAAAAACAAATCATGCGTCTGTTTGAGGATGTGCTGGATATCGACGACGGCAAGAAGAAACCCGTGAAGGAAAAGCTGAAAGCTTATCTCCAAAGGGAGAAAAACCAACCGCTTTATGCTTACAAGTTCCAGCCTATTTCCACCACCTATGAGCAAACTGGCGAGGGAACCTTTGCAGAAGTTTTGCACCCAACCTCAATCTATAGCCTCGTCGAGTTCTCGATCCGCGAGTGCGTCAAGCGCGAACAGCGTATGCGCATCTGCTCCTACTGCGGCAAATACTTCGCTATCCCCCGGCGCAACACGGCGGAGTTCTGCAACCTCACTGTAGATGAAAACGGTTACACCTGCCGGGAAGTCGGCGCGAGGAAACGCTGGGCAGAAAAGAAAAACTCAGATGAGCTGTTCAAGGAGTACCGCCGGGAATACAAGAAACGCTTTAACTGGATTAAGGCGGGGAAAATCAGCCCCGGCACATTCTACGCTTGGAGCGCCACTGCGAAGGGCAAGCGCGATGAGTGCGCCTCTGGCAAAATGACTTTTGAGGAGTTCAAGAAGTGGCTGGCAGAATCGTGAACCGCTTTTCTTTGTTTTGCAGTGCAAATTTTGACACTGCTATAAGTTTCTAAAACAAGTACCGACTATTCATCCTCCCTTCCCAACAGCACGATTGGCTCTATGCGCAAGCCATGATAAACCATAATCACAGAAAGCCCCCACAGCCAATAGAACCCCAAACGGCAAAGTAATGTAAATCACATTCTGAATTGGACTCTCGCTGCATTCGAGATAAACATTAGCTTTGCTATCGCCGTTCTTACAAGTAATATAAGCGCTAAATGTAAAGTTGTGCTAAAGCCCTACACACATTGCCTTACACCCACAATGCTTCGCTCAGAACTTTCTGTCCTTTGACATCTTCAATACATACCATTTTTACCAGCAGCCATGCTCTTTCTTCTTCTGTCATTACGGTTATTTTTTCCGCGGTTTGAGAACCTTGCAAATTACGAATAATGTTATCCAGACATTCTTCTTTGTATTTCGCAGAATCTATTGCTTCCTGCCATGCCTGCCGTTTCTTTTCAAGCATTTCAAGCAATGGTGTTTTCGATGTTTTCCCATCAATGATCATCTTGATCTCATCAAGAGAAAAACCTAGTGCTTTTAACTCTATCAGTGCATTTAACTGCTGAACCTGTTCTGCTGAATAGTAGCGGTATCCATTCGTGGTATCTACTTTCACCGGCTTAATAATACCTTTCTTTTCATATAAACGCATTGCCTTTCTTGAAATTCCAAAAAAGTCTGCAATTTCACCAATCAACATGAGTTCATTTTTCATAAAATCCTCCTCTTTTAAGTATTATTTATGCGCCTATTCTTCTAATGTATTAATTTGTGAGGCTTCTGGTATGATAGCGGGCAGCCTGCCGGGAAAAAACAGCTGTTTTCTTCATATTATACGTTCCTATTAAGCATTCTGATTTTCATACCACTGTGCCTGTGACATGAACAAAACATAATATGCGCCTTTTTTATGAATCAGCTCATCATGGGTTCCGATTTCTGCAACACGGCCGTTTTCCATAACAACGATTCTGTCTGCAATTCGGGCACTTCCGAGTCTGTGAGTTACAAGCACCGTTGTTCTTTCATCGGATATCTCTTTGAACTTCTTATATATCTTTGTCTCCTCAATGGGATCAATTGCTGCAGTAGGCTCGTCCAAGACGATTACCTTACTGTCTCTGTTGATACCTCTTGCAATAGATACCCTCTGCCACTGTCCGCCTGAAAGGTCGACGCCGTCAAACTCACGGGAAAGCATGGTTTCCAAACCGTCGGGATAAAACTGTGATTCCATATCCACATCTGCTTTCTTTAAGGTTTCCAGCAGAGTTCCGTCTTCCCTTTCCGCATCAAGATTGCTAATCCTAACATTTTCACGAAGAGTCATCTGATATTTCTGGAATTTCTGGAATACACCGGACATAAGTCCGTAAAGGCTCGATGACTTAATATCCTTTGTGGGTATACCGTCTATTGTTACACTGCCACCGGTGGGCTGATATATACCTGTAATCAGTCTCACGAGAGTTGATTTTCCGGCTCCGTTATGTCCCACAATTGCAATGGTTTCACCCTTGTTAATTGTCAGATTAACATCTGTCAGGGATTCCTCTTTTGCTCCCGGATATGTAAAGGAGACATTCTTAAGTTCAATCTTTTCACAGAAATCATGTACCTTTGTTTCACCGTCTGTTTCGGGCATATCTATGAAATCAAGAAGATTGTTGATTGAGCCGCTGTTTTTACCTATATCGCCCACAAGATGAATCATTTCTCCGACCATTTCCTGCATCTTTACGATTGCCGTGAATATGGCGGCAAATGTACCCGCCGTAATATCACCTGTAAGCAATGCTTTCACAAAAAGCAGAAGGACAACCAGATAACCCGCAAGGCCTATTCCTTTTCCCGCAAGATCAAACAGACAGGCTCTCTTTGCCACCTTAAGGCTTTTCTTATTCAAAACAACCATTGTGTCATAATAAAGTTTCTTAAAATAGCTCGTTACGCCCAGAATTCTCGTTTCCTTGAAATATTCCTTGGAGCAGATGGTGCTCTCATAATAATCATAGGATCTTCTCAGCGGAGCAATCTCATCCTCAAGATTCGCGTACATACTTACCTGCACAAGCTTTGTCAGAAGACAGGGCATCATGGAAATGACAATTACGATTGCCAGAATCGGCTTAATAGTAAAAATCCATATTCCCATAAACAGCACATAGGGCAGGAAAAATGCCATCATCATGATAAATGAAAATACCATGTTGAAGATATGATTGATTCCCATCCCGGCCTTGTTGATGCTGTCCAGAGTTGACGCATTTTCATATTCGATGGCTCCAATTTTAGATATCTTAAGATGAACCCTCTGCATCAATTTTCCAATAACCTTCTGGTTAAATGGTAGATACAGGAAATTGTTAAGTGCGTTAACAAGCTCTGCCAGAATAATAACCACGCCGTACACAATAAGAAAAATGTATATGGTCTTTATGCTTCCGCCTGTATTTATTACTTCACTGGTAGTATCATAAAACTTCTGCAGAAACAAAATCTTTACTGCCCATGACAAGCCATGGAGTATTGTAATTACAATGAACAATCCGAAAAAGAAAGGCGTTGTCTTAAATACAAGAGGCGTTATTCTCTTAAGTATCTTAATGGGACTTATTTTCTTTTCACTCATTGATACCACATCCTCTGACTGTCATACATCGTATAGTAAAGCTGCTTTGCAGCCATCAGCTCATTATGCGTTCCCTGTTCCTCTACATGTCCCTTATCAATTACGTAAATGTAGTCTGCCAGCTTAACCGAGCCCAGTCTGTGACTGAAGAACAATGTGGTTCTCCCTTCACAAAGCTTTGCAAATTCACTATAAAGATTGCTTTCCGCAACGGGGTCCAAGGCGGCTGTGGGTTCATCCAGTACACGAATCGGCGCTTCACTTACAAAGCATCTTGCAAGGGCGATTCTCTGCCATTCACCGCCGGAAAGATCCTTGCCTTCTTGTGCCAGCTTACCCAGCAATGTATCCTTACCATCCTCAAGGCCTTCAATAACCGAGTCCAGTTTAAGAGCAGTTATGGCATTGTTGATTGTTTCATCATCCGCTCCGCCAACGCATCCTATGGCGATATTATCCCAGATTGAAATGGAATACCTTGCAAAGTCCTGATAAACAACTGAATAAAAGGCTTTAAGCTGAGCTGCCGTATATTCTCTAAGGTCTCTTCCGTTCATAAGTATCCTGCCCTCATAATCCTGATAAAGGCCTGTCAGAAGTTTGGCAATAGTACTCTTTCCCGCTCCGTTTGCTCCAACGAAGGCATAATGCCTGCCGGCTTCTATCTTCATATTCATATCCTTAAGAATATAGGTTTCCGTACCGGGATATTTGAAAGTTACATTCCTGAATTCCAAAGACTTAAATTCTATACCGCCTTCAGGCACGGCGTCCGCATTATCATACTGTTCAAATGCCGCAAACTTTGTAATCTCCTTAAGGTATTCGATATGTGTGGATACAGCCTCGATTAATCTTGTGAGTGACCATGACATGGTGTGTACAAGCTCAAAGGTTGCATTTATCAGTGAAAAGAACATACCGATTGTAATAATTCCCGCTGCGACAGGGCTGATAAGCATTGCTGCAATAAAGGTACACAGAAATGCTGTTATCACACTTCCGGATTTAAGCTTTACAAACCATTTGGCACGTGTTCTTGTTTCCATTTTTCTGGAAATCTCATACTGCTCAAACCACTTGTCGTTCAGCTTTTCGTTATATCCGAATACCGTTCTCTCATCAACATTTTCTCTTCCCGTCATTACGGTAGTGAGATATTTGTATCTTCTCTGATATTTGGTAATCTCTTTATTGGCCTCATAGGTTGCCTTTCCGCTTATGAACGAAAGATAGAGAAGCGGTATGGCAACAGCTATAATAATCAGTGCAACCCAGGCAATCTGTGTAATAAGGACAATAAGCAGTCCCGCAATGGCCATAAACAGCGATATCAGATTGACTACATTTGTAAAGCCGTCGATAAACTTATGCTCCATTGTGTCGGCAACACGGTTCATTAAATCCATACTGTCCGTATTTTCAACATACTTAAACGCAATCTTTGAACATTTTTCAACATATGCGCCCTTAAGACTGACCCTCATATCCATCTCGATTTTGTTGGCAAGATATGCCTTTATGGGCTGAACAAGCCATTGATATGCTATAATCCCGATAACAATCGCCAGTGAAATATATACCGCCCTTTTTGTTGCGGAGCCGTCTATAAGTCCCAGCGCATTATCAATAAATCTTGCATTAACAATGACCTGGTAGGTTGGCAGAATTGCAACAGCAAGAGACAGGATCAGATACAATACCGTACACACGGGTGAACTGATTATAGAAAATCTCAGGGAGTCCCAATATGTATACTTTTTCTTAACAAAACGCACTTTCATCATTTTCTTCTCCTAAATTAAGGCAATACCGCACAAAGATTGTGAATGAGAAGTTGCGCAAGAGTTAATCTTCGATTAACTCTTCAGATTATTTCGTCAGAGTGCACAGGCTGAGTGTAGGCAATTTGACAATTGGTAAGCGAAAACTGTGTGCTCCGAGGGAAAATATGTAAGCAAATCGTATGCAAAGGCAGTAGGCCGGTCTTTGTGCAGTGTTGCCCTAAGTTTCTTATAGTATAAACCATGTCCCAAGGTCAATGTCAAGTGGAAAAAATTAATATCTGAGGCTGTCCCCTAGACTGTGCGATAAATTCCAGCTTGTAGAGCAGTTATCCATCACAGATACTATCACAGCTATTTGCAATCGGATTCAATCACTTTGCGCAAAACACAATATTACCATCAATAAACTTGCTACTTTATTAGACTTGCCGCCATCTTCCATCAAAAATATCTTGTATGGAAAGAGCATGGACCCGAAAATTTTGACCATCAAGAAGATTTGCGATGGTCTAGGTATCACGCTGATCGATTTTTTTGATTCGCCTGAATTTGCCGAATTGGAGCAGGAAATAAAGCCCACACCATTAGCAGGTATCCATCCTGCGTATAGGGGACAGTTCCAGCTGCCACCGCATAGACCGGCTCGCCGTAGCAATTAGCAAATGAAATGTCGATACCGTTGTGACCTGAGTAAGTGTCCCAGGTATGGCCGGGAAACGGATATGCAAACCGTCCATCTGCACTAGCGCTGGCATCGCCCATACCACCCACGTTACGTGTCCATATACTACTCCGGCGCCGAGGCCGCCCGGGAGCGGTCGCGGATTTACTACCCATTGGGTGAGTATAAGCAAAAGCTGAAAGAGGAATATGAACAGGTGACATTGGGGTTCAGATGTTTTGGATAGCTGCGTGGCAAAATGAATATGCGCTTTCTTTGTTTATGCAGCGCAAATTTTGACTTTAAAAAAACCTTTCTTTTTCGTATACCTTGTGGTATACTATGAGCAGTAAACTGGACTTTGCGAGGCTTTTCAATGAATGAATTTGCAAAAACAGCATATTGGCTGGACTGCGCGGATTATGACCTGCAAACAGCAAAAGCGATGCTGCAAACAAAACGCTTTCTATATGTGGGATTTATGTGCCACCAGACGATTGAAAAGGGGTTGAAGGCAGTTTTTGTCCATCGGGAACCTGACGGCGAATTGCCATATATCCACAGCCTGGTGCGCCTTGCCAACCTGTCGAAGATTTCCGCTGAAATGTGCGAAGATCAGCTTTCGCTTTTGGATGTTCTAAGCCCGCTAAATGTGGAGGCAAGGTATCCCCTCAATAAAGAAAAGCTCTTACGTTCCCTAACCGAATCCCGGTGTGAAGATTTGATCCGTAAAACGGAGGAATTATTGTCATGGATAAAAACGAAGTGTTAAAGCTGGCAAAAAAGTATGCTGACGGGGTCCGTGAAGAACTCAAGGTTCAGTCTGTTGTCCTTTACGGCTCTCAGGCAAAAGGGACTTCCAAAGAAAATAGCGATATTGATATTGCCGTTATTGTTGATGATATTCCAGGCGACTACTTGGACAGTGTCGCTCTGTTATGGAGGCTTTCCAGAAAAATCAATGCGGATATCGAGCCTGTCCTTTTGACTGCTGCCGATTCTGACAGCGGCTTTTTCCATACTGTCCGTGAAACCGGGATCGCTGTCTGACCCATAAGCTGACCCAGAACCGGAAAAACTCAGTGGACTGGACAGGGTCAGACCTTCGGGTTTTGGCCAGAAAATCGAGCAAAAAGGGGCAGAAACGCCTAGAAATGGCTAGAAAGATCGGTTCACCACAGCTCATAACCCGAAGGTCGTAGGTTCAAATCCTGCCCCCGCAACCACATATATAGCCCAGAACCAAGCGTTCTGGGCTATATTTTGTGTTTTTAACGGCTTTGCATATGAGATTTGACCCCAATTTGACCCCAACGTTGTCAACTCATTTCCAACAGGGGATATACTTTAGACAGGAATTTGCAGCAAAAGCTGGCCTGCATCCAGCATGATTTGATTGGCTGGCGTAGGTTCAGGAGGACAAATGCTGACTAAAAGCTCTTCTTGCAAATGCTCCTTCATATACTGCAAGCCTTGGTAGAGGTCTGGACCAGAAAAGCTGATTTCTGGAAAATTGGGGGCAGAAAAGCTATATTCGCCATTTACCAATGGGGTAGCAATGACAGGATAAGAAATTTCCTGCTGGGGTACTTGTCCCATGTCGAACAGTTCACCCATCAGAGCCATGCTCTCTACCTTGTGGTTGTTAAGCACATGGGTGTAGGTATCCATGGTGAAAGACACAGAAGCGTGGCCTAGGATAACCGAAAGCGTTTTGGCATCCATGCCTTGCTCCATGGCACGAGATGCGAACGTATGCCCTTACGGTATAATAAGGACAAATCGGAAAACCCAGTGATATCAACGGGTTTCGGGTTTGTCCTTATTCTTTTTCCAGTAAAAAACGGGCAAAATTCGGCTCATAAAAGTGGGGTGGAAAACAACGACTTTCCATTAACGACAAACTTTCAACAGTCAGAAAGAAGGATAAAAATATGTGTAAAACAGCTAAAATTGTTGCCATCTGCAACCAAAAAGGCGGCGTAGGCAAAACCGTTACCACTGTAAATCTGGGCATTGGCCTGGCCCGACAGGGCAAGCGCGTCCTGCTGGTGGACGTTGACCCCCAAGGCTCATTGACGGCCAGCCTGGGCTATCACCAGCCCGACCGGATGGAAAACACGCTCTCCACCGCGCTGGCTGAGATCGTCCAACAAAAACCCTTTGACCCCGCCGGATACATCCTGCACCAAGACGAAGGGGTTGACCTCATCCCCGCCAACATCGACCTTGCCGTGGTGGAAATGAACCTGGTAAGCGTTATGGGCCGGGAGACGGTTCTGCGAGAACTGTTGGAGCCTCTGCGCGGCCAGTACGACTACATCCTGCTGGACTGCTGCCCGTCGTTGGGCACCCTGACCGCTAACGCACTAACTGCGGCCGATGAGGTAATCATCCCAATGTTGGCACACTACCTTTCAATCAAGGGCCTCGAACAGCTTCTCTCCACCGTCGGCCTTGTGCGCCGCAAATTCAATCCCCGCCTGCAGGTCTCCGGTATCCTCATCACCATGGCGAATATGCGCACCTCTTATTCAAGGGACATTGTGTCCCTGTTGCGGGAGAGTTACGGAGACAAACTGCGCATCTTTGACACCATCATCCCCGAATCCATCCGCGCCGCCGAAACCAGCGCTGAAGGAAAGAGTATATATTTGCACGACCCTTCTGGTAAAGTTTCTGCCGCCTACAGCGCGTTCACGGAGGAGGTAGCGTCATGAAGGGCAGCGCGGGAAAAATACAGCTTGCCAGCCTGGACGATTTGTTTGGCGTTAACCAGAGTCAGGCCACAGAGGAACCTTTTCAAGAAATCCTGCTTTCAGATCTGCATCCCTTCAATGGCCACCCTTTCCATGTCATGGACGATGAGAAGATGCATGAAATGGCCGAGAGCGTTGCCCAGCATGGTGTTTTGGTACCAGGCATCGTGCGGCCCAGGCCGGAGGGCGGTTATAAACTGGTTTCCGGGCACAGACGCAAACGGGCCTGTGAACTGGCGGGGCTTACCACCATGCCCGTGTTTGTGCGGGAGTTGGACGATGATGAAGCCGTTTTGATTATGGTGGACAGCAACCTCCAGCGGGAGAAAATTTTGCCCAGCGAAAAGGCGTTTGCCTATCGGATGAAGCTGGAAGCCATGAAGCGCAAAGCTGGCAGGCCATTTAATAATTCTGTGCCACTGGCACAGAATTATGGAGGAAAGACTTCACGCGAGATTTTAGGAGAACAGGTTGGTGAAAGTCAAGACCAGATACGCCGTTATATCCGCCTGACCTGCCTTCTCCCTCCCCTGCTCCAGATGGTGGACGAAAACAAGCTGGTGCTGCGGCCTGCTGTGGAGTTGTCTTATCTGACGCAGGCAGAACAAGGCTTACTGCTTGCCATAATGGACAGGCTGACGGCTGTACCCACTTTGGAGCAGGCCCAGCAGCTAAAAATGTACAGCCAGAACGGGCAGTTAACCGAAACAAAAATGAAGGTGGTGCTGGCACACAAAAAGCCTGCGGCGGTGCAAGTCACGCTGAAAAAAGACCGCTTGAAGCAGTATTTTCC
The DNA here is from genome assembly GCA_009917445.1 of bacterium D16-76. Classification (GTDB taxonomy): domain Bacteria; phylum Bacillota; class Clostridia; order Oscillospirales; family Acutalibacteraceae; genus Acutalibacter. The sequence goes on from QZEE01000047.1 coordinate 14,985, forward strand.
GCAGGATTATTCGCAAAAGCAGATGGAAGAAGTCATCTTTTCTTTGCTGGATGCCTGGAAATTCCAACAGGAAGGAGTGGGCGCAGGTGACGAAAATGAATGAAAAAACCGTCAGCATCAAGGCTTCGCCCTTGGGCCAGGATTTACAGGATGCTTTGTGGGACAGGCAGCACAATGGTGTACTGGACATTTCCAAGTCTATTATAACCCTGAAAGAGTATCTTGTCAAAGACCTCTCCCCCGGAGATTTGAAGTACCTCTACCCCGTTTACTTCGATGCGGCCCGCATACTGATAGCGGAGTGCGTGGCTGATTTTTTCCAAACCGGGCGCATTTGCATCACAGCCCTTGACCCCTTACGCATGAGGTATGCAGAGCATAAAATCAGGCAGATAATCATAACGCAGGAGGACATTTCCGGCCTCATGCGTGTGCTGTGCCGGGTGAAGGAACCCAATCACAATTTGTACCGCAAACATGGTGGGAAAGGCTGGGCTGAACATTTGGAAAGGCTCTGCCAGGCCCTTATAAGATTACAATAGAACAGCACAAGTTTCGGCCCCAATTACTTTTGTGATTGGGGCTTTCTTTATGTCATTGCCAAGGAAGGATGATAGGATTTGAATAGCACAAACCAGAGATTTTCCGCGCCGCATGACGATTTCGGTGAAAAAATCGGCGGCGCGAAAAAAGATTTATGGAAAGCCCGGGGGCTTCTTGCAGACGATTTGGACGCCATGAATGACCGCGAGGCTGACAAGTTTGTAAAAAAGGACAATATCTGGCGGAAACCAGACTACCAGTCTATGCTGGACGAGGGGATTCCCCTGGGCGTGGTGTATTTCATTAAAAAGGCCAGGGATTCCCTGAACGCCTCCCCGCAGTATGCCCGCCAGGATAATACCCCGGAGAAACGCCTTGCGAGACAAAAGCTGTTCCTCCGTCAAGGACACTAAATCATGGTAATACAGATTGGAAAGTGCGTTCTGGATAATGTCGGCAAGGTCGCTGTACTGCGTATATTCTGCAAGAACGCCGTCCACATACGTTTCCATACGGTACTGCAAGAGGTTGACGGATGCCTGTATCCCGTGCAAGCCGTCCTCGGTATTTTTAAAGGCAATCTTGACGTTGGACAAATCCGCATAGTCCACTTCGGCATCGCTCCCGAACTCCGCATCGCAGTATGCGTCGATGCAGCCTTTCGCCTGTTCCAGAAGTTCTTCCTCGGTGGGTTCTTTCCTCCTGTGAAACCAGTCCTCCTCGGTAGCCATTATCTCGCCAAGCCGCAGCCCAGAGTGCGGAAAAACCGCACCAAGTTATATTAAATCAAATCAAACTGATTTCAGCTATACTGACCCATCTATCCTTCCATCAGGTTCCCTGCCGGGAATGGGATGGATAGATTGGATTGCCGGAGAGAAGTGGATGAAGCTATTGGCTATGAGAGCCTGTGCAGCCAATTCAACCGGGAGGACGTAGAGGAGATGGCAGAGCTGATCGTCGATGTGCTATGCACCACCCGGCTCACCCTTCGCATAGGCGGTGAGGAACTGCCTGCCGCCCAAGTGCGGGACCGCTTTTACAAACTGGATTCTGGACACCTGGAATAGCTAAAAGCGGATCGGAGAAATAGTGCCCCCAGAAATAGTCGGTGCCGTTTTTGCAGGCCCAGGTCAC
>QZEE01000048.1 GCA_009917445.1 bacterium D16-76
AAAACGGGCAGTCCGGGCAGTTGCAAATTTCGTTGTTATGCTCTGACATTCTTCATCACTCCTGTTTTTTGATATAAAGAAAGCCCCAATCACACGAAGTAATCGGGGCCAAAATAGTGCTATTCTATTGTAATTTTGCAAGGGTTTGACAAAGCGTTTCTATGTGTTCCGCCCAGCCATTCCCTCCATGCTTGTGGCACAATCCGTGTGCTGGTTCTTTCACCCGGCGCAGCACCCGCAGAAGCCGGGAAATATCCTCCGGCGTTATGGTGATCTGCCTGATTTCATGCTCTGCATACCTCATGCGCACAGGGTCAAGGGCCGTGATACAAATACGTCCAGTTTGGAAAAACTCGGCTGCGCACTCTGCCAGCAGCACACGGGCCGCGTCAAAGTAGACGGGGTAGAGGTATTTCAAATCAGTGGGGGAAAGGTCTTTGACAAGATACTCTTTCAGGGTTATAATAGATTGGGAAACATCCAAAGCGCCGAAAAGCTGCCTTGCGCAAAGGGCGTCCAGCAAGTCCTGGCCCAAAGGCGAGCCTTTTATAGCGGCGGTTTTCTCACTCATTTTCGTCACCTGCGCCCACTCCTTCCTGTTGGGATTTCCAACCTTTCAAAAGGGAGAAAATAACATCCTCCATCTGCTTTTGTGTGTAGGTTTGCGGGAAATACTGCTTCAACCTGTCTTTTTTCAACGTAACCTGTACCGCCGCAGGCTTCCTGTCTGCCAGCACAGCGTCCATGACAGCGGCGGTTAGCTGCCCATCCTGGCTATACGTCTTTAGGCACTAGGCTTGTTCCAGGGTAGGCACAACACCCAATCTGCCCATTACTTCCAGCAATAAGGCTTGTTCCTCCTGGGGCAAGTAGGACAGTTCCACAGCAGGGCGCAGCACCAGCTTATTCTCGTCCACCATTTGGAGTAGGGGAGGGAACAGGTAGGTCAAGCGGATGTAGCGTTGGATTTGCGTATTGCTGTCGGGCGAATTAGCAGCTAACATTTCTCTGGATGTTTGCCCCAACTTCTGTCCCACTGGGACAGAAGTCATACACTTGCGTTTTCCCTGGTGTTTCATAGCATCCAATTTCATCCTGTACGCAAATCTCTTAAAACCGCCGCATGGAACAAAATATAGGCATGGGAAATCGGCCTGCCCAGCAGCGGTTTTTTTCTTTTCTGCCGCTGGGCAGATCATTTACTTTAGAGATATAATAAGAGAAGTTTTTGAAGATTTCATAAAGATTTGCAAAAAATGGGTGGCTATAAAAGCCACCCATCCTATCAAAATGGAATTTTCAAAATTACTTTTGCGCCGCCTGTGCTTTTAGAGTTTTCTAATATAAGTTCACCATTGTGTTGTTCCATAATGGATTTTGCAATATATAGGCCCATACCAAAGTGCAGTTTTGAATTGCGGCTTTGGTCGTCCATAAAAAATTGTTCTTGTGCGTGTTGCAACGCTTCGTTAGAAAATCCTCCCCCCTCGTCCGTGACTGAAATTTCAACGAAATCGTCTTTTCCGCAGACATCTATATGAAGTGTTCCATCTTGAGGGGAATAGTCCAACGCATTATTTACCACATTTTGAATAGCACGTCCTAACAAAACCTTATCTGCGGTTAGTTGCATCGGGATGTCGGACGTACTCATTCGCAAATGAATTTCTTTTGTCCTGCACAAAGCATCTATTGATACTTTCACTTGCTTTAGATAATCAGGAAGATTAAAGATTTCTTTATTAAGCTGATACCCTGTTGAAGCCGTAGACAGGTCTATCAGGGTTTTAACATAAACTTGCATCTGCGTATAGCTGTCTGTGATGTAGTCAGCACATTCCTGTTGTTCTATTGTTAAGTCAGTATCGTACAACAATTCCGTATCGCCTCGGATGATGGTTAGCGGTGTCTTGAGATCATGGGCTAATGCAGAAATCTGTTCTTGTCGCAGTTTGTCAGCCTGCCATTGTTCTGTAAGCGATTTTTTTAGTGCCAATTTCATGTGATTGAGTGCGTCAAGAGTTAAGTCGATTTCATATAAATGGCTTTTTCAACCTCAAAATTCAAATCCTGCTGCTCAATTTTCTTTACAGCAGTCAGCAATTTATCCATTTTGTTCCCAAGGTATTTCCCGAATAGATATGACAAAACAATCAAGAGAAGCAGGATTTCCAATATAATGACAGCAATTAACACCCAATCTGCCGAAGGAAATATTCTATGCAGCAGTGGATTGCTGAATTGGGCGGTCATTCTATACCTTAAAATCAGTATTTCGTCAGTCCTGTCTATCACAGCATACAGATAAGGCTTGCTGCTTGTCTGATTGTTCACAATACACATTTTCCAAACGGAAGCTGTTTCTTCCAGATCGAGCGAACCGCCAATATACTTTCTGTCTTTTGTGAAAAGGGCATATTCACAAAGAGGTGGTATTTCATTTTCTGTAATCCGATCTGTGGATTGTAAACTTCCCCTCGCATTTTCTATTTCTGCGCTCATTCTATTTATTGGGTATATAAATCCAACTTCAACGCCAAATAGATAGAAGGCTATGTTGACAAAAGCAACCAGAAAGACACCAAGCGCAAGAAATATCGCATACTTCATAAAAACAGTACGCAGTTTTCTTACACCCATTTGTAGCCAACCCCCCAAATTGTTTCAATCGTTGACAAGTGAAATTCAGCTAACTTCCCACGTATATTCTTAATGTGAGTAGAGATAACAGAACTATCACTTTCTCCGTCAAATCCAAAGACCGCCTCATAGATTTGCTCCCGCGTAAATGTTTGTCCATGATGTCGCGCCAGATATTCGCATATTTCGTACTCACTTTTTGTCAACGGAACCTTTTTTGAGTTGATTTCAACTTCTTTCGCATTGAGGCGGAAAATGACGCCGGATATTGAAAAGCTGTTTTTCTTTTCTCTTATATCACGCCGCAGGTGAGCATTTACCCGCGCTCTAAGTTCGTTTGTCCCAAACGGCTTAGTTATATAGTCATCTGCTCCAAGTCCTAATCCCTGAACAATTTCACTTTCCTGCGTTTTTGCAGTAAGGAAAATGATTGGGCAATCTACACGGTCACGGATTTGATTACAGAGGTCAAAACCATCAATTTCCGGCATCATAACATCCAGTAAAATCAAACCAAACTTTGAAAAATCCATTTCTGTGACTGCTTTGGCGTTTGATTGCAGTGTAACTAAATGCTGATCTTTTTCTAAAACACGCCTGACAAGCTGGAGCATAGCTATATCATCATCCACTACCAATATATGCGCCATTATCTCACCTCTCTGCCTTGGTTTATATATCCCGCTTGAGATAACCTCTTTTTCATGGCCCTATTTGCACTCCAAGGACATCTACATTACTGTTGCGCCAAAAGGCATCAGTGCCAGCTTTGCCATTTTGAAGCACTGTACCCCGAAAGGAATACCGATAATCGTACAACACAAAAGCAACCCATTTAGCAGCGCCACCAACGCCAAAGGGATACCGCTGATAAGCAGCCACAAGATATTGGCAATCGCAGACATAGCACCGCCGCCATAATTCACATCTTTTCCAAAAGGGAAGAAAGCAAGTGACGCAAACTTAAAGCATTGACGGCCAATCGGAATACCGACAATGGTAATGCTCCATAAAACACCGGCAACCAGCCAAGAAATTCCCTGCCACAGTCCGCAGCACAAGAACCAAATAATATTGCCCAACCAATTCATCAGCTCTACCTCCACTCTCAATCGGCTGACCGATTTCCGCTATATTTGGAAAACCAGAGGACTACAATTCCTATTATAGCACAAGTTGACAATATGCAAAAGATGATGCCAAAATCCATACCTATTCTGTCTGGCGGCATTAGGCCAAAGGTCGTTTCCAGAACGTAAGAAGAAAAACGAATACCCCAGCCATAAGGGATGACAAACCAGATCCCCGTGCCTAATCCTGTTTGGAGAAGCGCAACCAAAAGGCTCCCGAACACGCCAATCCCTATTCCCAAATTTTTACCAAATCGAATTGCTAATACGAAATGAATACCATACAGCAAAATGTTACTGCCCCAAAGGACAAGTGGAATTACTGTATAAAATCCGGAAGGAATTTCAGTTGTGCCGCCAACCAGTGGAAATAGCGCACCAAATAGTACACTACTCAATACGGTTGCCAAAAGTCCAGTCACAAGCAAAATAGTCAATTTGGAAAGAGCGGCTTTCTGTCTGTATGGAAGTGTCAATATATTTTGAAAATGTCCTGCTTTTGCTTCCTGTTCTGCTGCAACATAGCAGACAACCCCGATTGCAAAGGGAAAAGCAACGGCCATGATCTGAAAATAAGCAGCCAGTTTATTGATGTCATCGCTTTGGGAAACGCCTGCATACAGTGACATCATAGCCGCCCCGCATACGGCAAAAATAGCGTGCAGAAGGAAAAAACAGGAATGACACAATTTGTATAAATCACTTTTCAAATAGCAGATATAGTTAGCCATTGGACTTTCCCCCACTTCCAAGCAATTTAGAGCAAATCCAAAAGGAGGCAGCAGCTAATGCCAAGCTAATGGCAAGAGCGGGAAAAATGTGCTCAACAGCCAATAACGGAGAACCGTCCTCAATGGGAAGTCCGTTAGGACGTATCTTGAAAAATGGGCAAACTACACGGGCCGGAATAGCGTATGGATTAAGAAAGAACCATGCTTTTTCTGCGCCAATAGTAGATGAAACAATATTTGCCACAAAAGTTATCAGCACAGAGGGAAGATACCCTGTTTTGCTTGCAATCAGCATATGATTAGCGCCTATTAGGAAAACAAGCTGCCAGCATGGGAGAGGAACGGCTCAGACAGCCAAAGCGGTGGTAGCTTCGGTGTTGAGTTCAATGTACTCGACGATCTTTCGCAGTTCATCGGCAAACTTGAAGCGGACGCTGATATTTCCATTCTCGTACACCTTGATATGGTCAACGAGTTCCACAAGAATGTCACGGGTCAGCTTGTCGATATTCTGATACTTCATAAAGGCTACCAACGCCGGATGTTCGTTATCCACGCCGTTTGCCAGTTCCGCCCGCTCCGCCGTCAGGTTTTCCAGTACAGCGGTCAGCGTGGCCGTCTGACGCTCATAATCGGCTTTCATGTTATGGTAGTCCTCACGAGTGATCTCGCCGTCTTTCCAGTCTTGATACAGACCTTGCTTGTAGCGGGTGACTTTCGCCAATTCCCGCTCCTTGGCCGCGATCAGATCGTCCAGCCGCTTTGACTGGCACTTCTTAACCGGGGCCGTATTGATAAGCGCGATAATTTCAGAATAGGAAACCGCTAAATGTACCTGCTGCTGAATGGCGAACAGGACGGCGGCCTCCAGCCGGTTGTGCTTGATCGAGTGCATGGTGCAGGCCGTCCGGGAGCGGTTCTTATAGGTGGAGCAGGCGTAATACACATATTTGCCGCTCAAGCTCCGGGTCAGGGCCTTGCCACAGTCGGCGCAGCGGAGAAAACCGCTGAACATGTGGACTTCCCGCCCCTTGGGGGATGTGCGTGTGTCCCGTTTCAAAAGCCCCTGTACCTGATCGAACATTTCACGGACTATAATTGCCTCGTGGGTGTTGGGGACTCGCACCCAATCCTCCTCCGGCACCGCCTCAATCTGATGCACCTTGTAGCTTTTGACGCGGTGGCGGCCCTGCACCAAATCCCCGGTATAGATTTCATTCGTCAATACTTCGTGGATCATTCGGGCGCTCCACATGGGGTTGTCCCCCACAGCGGAGGAAACAGGCAGACCCTTCATGCGCCGGTAGGCCGAGGGGCTGGGTATGCCGTGTTCGTTCAGGTGGAGGGACACGGCCCGCTTGGAGCTGCCTTGCAGGAACATGGAGTAAATCAGCTTGACCGTTTCGGCGGCATCGGGATCGACCACCAGCTTGTGCTTGTCCTCGCTGTCCTTTACATAGCCAAAGGGAGCCATAGAGCCGATATACTGGCCGCTGCGCCGTTTGTAGTCGAACACCTGCCGGATCTTCTTGGAAGTCTGAAAACAGTAATTGTCATTCATGACGTTGGTGATCGGCACCTTAATGTCGGAAACGCTGTCCGGGTCGAGGAAGCTGTCCACATTCTCCGCGAGGGAGATAAAGCGGATGCCCATTTGCACAAACAGGTTGTCGATCAGGCTTCCGGCGTCGCTGTAATTGCAGGCCAGCCGGGAGAGGTCTTTCACCACGACGCAGTTAATTTTGCGGTTCATAATGTCGGCCATCATCGCTTGAAACTGTTCCCTGTCGGTGTCCGTCCCCGTGTGTCCGTCGTCAACGTATTCCGTGACGCTTTCAAACTCCTCAACGTGGGATTGGTAAAAGTAATTGAGAATGTCCCGCTGGTTTTTGACGCTGTTGCTGCAATCCAGCCCCTTTTTGATTTTCTGCAAATCCTCCTTGGAGAGCCGGATGTAACTTGCCATTTTCCAGCGGCGGACGGTGCGGGTAGGGGTGAGATAAGAGGGGGAAAACTCCTGATACCCTCTATTTTTTTGCCGTGACATATATCCTCCTTCCCTATCACATTACACCTATATTATACCTCTGTCCGGGCGGTGCATCAAGGATGACTCCGCCCTGGGACACTTTGTCTCGTAGTAGAAGCGGGCCGTAGCCGTCAGGTTACAGCCCGCTTTTTTGCCGGATCAGGAAGCCCGCCAGCGCGTCCTGGAGTGCGGGGCCGTCCTCGGCAAACTCAATTTTCACACCCACGCCGCCCACGCAAAAGCAATAGGGGTTTTCCGCCGTGTTCAGGAAACGGGCCAGCCGCTCCTTGCGGGAAAGGGTGTTGTCCAGACGCAGGCCGCTCACGTCGGCCAGCGTGTCAGCCGCCACAGCACCGATGTTCACGCGCTGCATTTCATCTAACTTCTGCGCCGTCAGCATGACAAAAGCCTCCTCTTTTGTACTGCCGATCCCCGGCGGGGAAACGAAAACGGACGACATTGCTGCCGCCCGTTTCCTGTTTCCCGCCTTGGGACAATGTGTCTCGTTGTCAGTAGGGGCTCCGCTCGTAGATAGCTTGGGCCTCCTCGGTGGTAGTGAAGTCGAATACCTCGCGGAGCTCCGCCAGCACCCGGCCAATGTCAGCGGGCTGGAAGCCGCACCGCTCCATTGCGGAAATGACGTAGCCCCGGCAGGCTCCCTCGCTCCACGGTTGGGAGAGCAGCGCCGCCAGTTCAGGGTCAAAGCCCATGTTGTCCGCCTCCTATGTAAAAATGGGGAGCGCCGCGCCTGTTGTGTTTGGCCCGTCGAAAGACAGCGGTTGACGGACGCGGCGCTCCCGCGCAGGAGAGGGGGCAGGCCCGGAGGGACAGCGGCCAGCCTGTCCACCTACGGATCGTGGCCGTAGGATGGCCCGGCCCATTTGCGGCGCTGGTGTTGTTCGCTCGTTCTCCCCTCGGAAAAGTCACCGCGCACCCGCCGCCCGGCTCCCCGCTTCTGCTCGAAGCCGCCCGCCTGCTCTTGCGCGGAGGGAGTAAAAACTTCTTTCTATATACCCAGGGAAGTTTGAAGCAAAAAACGAAACATCCGAAGCAAAAAAATTAAAAAGACTTTTTCATATTTGCCAGCCCGCGCTCAAGAGCGATCTGCACCGCCCGCTCAGACACACCGTCGGCCACAGCTACCTCGTGAGTAGTCATGCCCAAAAGGTAGACGGCCTCGATCCTCCGCCCTTGGGCCTCCGGCAGATGATTGAGCGCACAGCACAAGCGCCGGTACTGATCCATAAGCTCCAGACTCACCTCCGGGGAAGGCTCAAACTCGCAGGCCGCGTTTTCGATCCCGTCCTCCGCGTCCAGCGAGTAGTTGGCCTTGTTGCGCTTCATGCGCCGCTGGTGGGTGGCCTCATACCGCTTGTCCGCCCTGAGCTCCTCCGCCACTTCCTCGGTAACTTCGATGAACACGTCCGCTTTATACCAGTAGAAAAACTCTTTCAAGTTGATGGTTGTCATATGTAAATCCTCCGTTTTGATTTTTGGGGTAGGCAGATCAAAACGGAGGGCAGGCGGGCCCCGGCAGCGGGGGCCGCCTGCTTTGGGACAAAGTGTCTCAAAGGGCAAAAGGAAAGCGCCCGCACAGCAGAACACTGTACGGGCGCAGGAGAAACGATATTTATTTGCAGGATTATTTGTATTTAGACGATTTTCGCACCCTTGGGTGTTTTCTACCTGTTCAGGGAACTGACTTTTTTTGAGAAATCAGGGGGCCAGATAGAATAGAAGAACACGGCAATACCTCCTTGCGGTTGCCGTGTCCCTTTCAAATAAAAGGGCCGATAACCACATTTCTAATCTGCGTGTTATCGGCTCTGCGTCTGTGCGTCTGGCTCTTTAGATATGTCTTGACAAATGATATATTTTTTGTTTCCTTAATTTATGCCTGTCTCCATAAATTTATGAATCCTTTTCTTCGTATGGCTTATTCCATGAGCCTATCTCAATCAAGTTGCCTTCCGGGTCAGCAATGTAGCAGGTTCGCTGTCCCCACGGTTCCGTTGTGGGTTCTAACACTGGTGTGGCACCATTTTCCACTGTGCGCCTAAACGAAGCATCAACCTCTCCAAAGGTATCAACATAAAGCGCAATTTCAAAATGACCATTTAATCCTTTGATATAATCAAACTGATGATTTGTCATCTTCTCAAAGTCTTTCCGTCCATATAGCAGAAACAAGGTTCCATCTTTTACGAGATATACATTTCCTGTATCTTCCGTTTCTTTAATCTCAAACCCAAGCACATCCCTATAAAAGCGAATCATCCGTGGCATGTCATTGACCAATAACCCTAACCCATCTAATCTCATATATTACCTCGTATAATAAGATTTGCAGATGAATTTAAAGTGAATCTGCATGGTTCACTCCAATTGGCCAACAGGCTATGAGATGCCCGTGATACAATAGCTGTAGGACAGCAGGGTCAAGTTCTCAATTACCTTGTCGAGCTGAAAGGCTGCTTCAGATGGAGTCCGTTCCCCTGAACCGGAAGTTAGCTGCAAACTCATTAGCTGTTTACCGGGAGCAGGGCCGCCCTTCCAGCAGTGAGGGCTATCGCATTGGCCCGCCCCGGAATGATTCTGATAAGCGAGGTTGCGGATGCTCCGGATATCATGGGTATCTCAAAGCCTGCTGGCCTGAAATCTCCACGCGGGGGGAGGTGAAAATCATGAACCCACTTTTTGTAGGCATTGACGTGAGCAGCAAGAACAATGTGACCTACCTGATGAAGCCAGACGGCAGCAAGCACAGCAGTTTTTCCGTGCAAAACAACCTGGGCGGTGCTAAACTGATGTCAGAGAAGATCGTGTTGGCAATGGAGACCATGGGGCTCAACGATGTGGTGATCGGCCTGGAGGCCACATCCATCTACGGGGACAGCCTGGTCTACGCGCTCCGCGAGGACAGGCGGCTGGGCCGGTATCAGAGGAAACTCCATGTACTCAACCCCAAGCAGGTCAGGAAGTTCAAGGAATCCTACCCGGACCTGCCCAAGAACGATTGGGTAGACGCCTTTGTAATCGCCGACCATCTCCGTTTCGGCAGGATCGGCAAGGAGGTCTACATGGACGACTATCGCTATAAATCCCTGCAAACCCTCACCAGGGCCAGATTTGATGTCGTACAAAACCTGACACGGGAGAAGCAGCACTTCGCCAATTACCTGTTCCTAAAATGCTGCGGCATGGCCCAGGACAAGGATATCGCCAACTCCAGCGCCACCACCATCGCCTTGATGGAGCGGTTTGAAACGGTGGACGAGCTGGCCTACGCCGACCTGGACGAACTCACCAAATTCATTGATGAAACCGGGCGTAACTTCGCGGACCCGGCGGCCAAGGCCAAAGCAATCCAGACCGCCGCCAGAAACTCCTACCGTCTGCCCATCACTGTGAATAACTCAGTCAATCAGGCGATGGCCGTTTCTATCGCCACCATGCGGGCTTTGGGGAAGCAGATCAAGGTCTTGGACAAGGCCATTGAGCAGCAGTTTGAGATCATCCCCAACACGCTGACCTCCATCCCCGGTATCGGCAAGGTCTACTCCGCCGGTATCATCGCCGAGATTGGCGATATCCACCGCTTCAGCTCCCAGGCGTCCGTTGCCAAGTTTGCCGGTCTTGTCTGGACACAGCATCAGTCCGGCGACTTCGAGGCACAGCACAGCAAGCTCATCAAGTCCGGTAACCGCTATCTCCGTTACTACCTGCTGGAAGCCGCCAACTCCGTGAGAAGATGCGACTCTGAGTTCCGGCGCTACTATGACCTCAAATTCAAAGAGGTCAATCAGTTCCAGCATAAACGCGCACTCGCTTTAACTGCCAGAAAACTGGTTCGGTTGATCTATCGGCTGCTGATGGACAACCGCCTGTATATCCCGCCGGAGAGTTAGGCCGATGCCTGCCGCTCTGACGTAATAGGCCCTGTTTCAAAAATTTGCAGGGACAGGGCTTGGGTTGGTGTTGCCTTTTTACCGCCAACATAGCCTTTTGCCCCCTATTTCCCTTGAAATTTTCTTGCATCACCTACTTGACTTCATACCATTAGACTCCATAAATGATAATTTTTCATTCTGTGTAACTGGAATTTGTCTCCCATACTTTTTTATCAAGTGGCACTCTGCACCCCAACGATGCCGCCGCCATTTTCTGAAATATCTTTTTCGCAAGGGTTTTGTATATCAATCCCATCATCAGGCGCATAGGAAGCGGCAAATATTCCGGGCCGGTAAATTTTTTTGCTTCCTCGATAACTGAAAATATCAATTTCAAATTGAAAGTTGTCATTTTATTCTATGCCGCATTTTATCCCATAGAGCAAATGATATTGCGATTAAAAGATAGAATAGAACCAGCCAACACTTACCCTCCATCATACTGGAATTACTTGTAAAGTAGGGAAACACTAATGACATAAATAAATTAGAAATAAAATGTATCCACATTGGTATAAACAAATTCCTGCAATAGTTGTAGCATATTGCAATAATGATTGAGGTGCATATATTCAATATTATGAAGGTAATGATATAATTTAGCAAATAATCCACTGGTTGTCCTGCGGAAGATACGAACCATAATGGAGTATGCCAAAAAGCCCATACAAGTGAAACTTTTAAGGATGACTTGATAATATTTCCATTGCTGTTTTCTTCAAAATATCTTTGCAGATAACCTCTCCAGCCAATTTCTTCGCCTGTTGCTCCGGTTATAATTCCATAAAAAACAGTGAATGCGATTGAACTGATGGATAACGATTTAAAGTCTATAATTGATACATCATCACTGTGACTAAATACTATAATGTATGTAAAAACTACGGATAATGCAAATGCCAATGTTACTGCGGCAACCATGCCGATTTTGATTTTTGAAGCAAACGCTTCTTTGATCCAATCTTTTCTATTCGCATTTGGCACTAATTTATTAAAAAATATCAATACGACTATTGTTGGCACCCACGATAGCAGTATACTGCCCAAAGTCATGACCATATCGTTTTTGGATAATAAATATATCCCTCCTGTCAGTAATATACCCAGCCAAAAAACAATGTATGTTACAGCAATATATAGACCAGGATTTTTATGATGAGTTACCATTTCCAACTCGCCTCCAAATTTTAAATTTGTCGCTTTGGTTAATCAACTCTGCATTTTTGTATTAAGTCGTTTAATCACTTTTATCTTTAAATCCTTTACGTCAATCAAACTTTCCTGTCTGCACTTCGGGCAGTAAAGCGGAAAATTTTTCAGTTCTGTATCTGCCCGTATCTGTAACCTCGTTTTACTTCCGCAGACAGGGCACAATATCCAATTTTCAATTTGACTCATGCTTATTTCTTGCTTCCATATTGAAAAAATATTTGTGTTGTTTTTTCATAATAAGTTTCCTCCTGTTATTAAGTGCATTGTTCCAAAATAGGCATTAGACAATGTGTTTATACAATATGCTTCATCATAAACCATTGCATTGTTGGCAAGCAGGCTGGCTATTCCATGCGTTACTAAAAAAATTTGAGAAAATATGCTATATGCCTGTCGCTCGTCTACCTTTGCCTGTTTCTTCAAAATAGGAAATAAAGAACCAAAATTTTCTCCGGTAAGCCAATCAGAAAGGGAAACGCCGATATAATAGTTTGAATGAAATAAAAAGCGAAAAAGATTTTTTTCTTTTACGGCAAATTGAATATGTCTCATACCCACTTCCAACATAGGACGTTCATATTTGCCGCTTAAATTTGTTACATAGTCAATATGAAATTCACTTGCTTTCTTATGTGCTGCAATTCGGACATCTTCAATCGTTTTAAAATGATATAAAACGGGCTGCGTTGAACAGCCGAGTTTTTGCGAAACTGTCCGGGCGGTTATATTTTCTGCCCCCAGTTCTCTTGCAACTTCAAGAGCGGCTTTTATAATCATCTCTTTTGTGACTTTTGCGATTGCAGGCATATTCTTACCTCCATTTGTAATTCACGTTATGTATAATAGAGATTATGTATACTGTAAATTATAAATCAGGGCAAGCCATTTGTCAATCCCGCCCGCTAATTTTTCTCCACAATTTTCAACTTTCCCCAAAACGGTATATCATAGATAAGCACCGCAGAGGGCATCCGAAAGGCCCGCGAAAGGTCGGGAGCGTAGGGAGAACGCCTCCGGCCTTTTTCGCGTCCGTTTCAGGGCCGCGCACTAACTGCAAGCAATGCAAGTGTGGGCACACTTGCGATTTTTGCACCCGCAGGGGGCGCAAAAATCTGCTTGTTGGGGAGCCTCCCCAAACCCGGCCTTTGGGACAAAGTGTCCCAAAGATTGTCTGCGTCACAGTCCGCTATCGCGCCTGGTCCTTATCGTCGCGCCCCCCGGTCACGCCGAGCAAATGATCCACGTTCCCCTTCACGGTGACGAGCTCCCGCATATCCCGCTGGGCCTGCCGGTAGGCAGCATAGAGGGCCTTCTTCTGCTCCGCCAGTTCCCGGCGCTGCTGTTTCAGCTTTTCCATTTTGGGCAGCTTGGCCCCGCCCAAAAGCTCATTGATGGAAGCCTTGGCCGCCCGGTAGGTATCAAGCTCCTCCTCATGCGCCGCCAGATACTTTTTGCTGTACCGGGCTGCCTTGTAGCCGTCGAACACGGGCCGGGTCTTGGCATAGTCCACCACGGCCCCCATCAGCGCGGAAGTTTGGGCAAGCTGCTCCTCCACGGCCCGGAGCTCCCCGGCGAGAGCATGGGCCCGGTCAACCGCCGTTTCCGTTTTCTCCGCCAGCGCGTCATAATCGGTCAGGCCGTTCTCTTGGAGATATTGCAGGGCGGTGGCCATCTGCTTCAGGTTGTAGAGCTTGGCCCAATGTTCATAACCGGGGCCCTTGCCCTGGGCGATGCGCTGCTGAATATCAATAACGAGATTGATCCGCTGCCGGGGGGGCCGCACCAGCGCCGCCTTTCAAGGCAGGCCGGGCTGGGGCCCTGCCGTCAATGACGGCCTGCACATCCTCCGGGCCGTAGCCGCTGCCCAGCGTGGAGCCCCGCCAGCGGGTGGCCCTGTCCTGTCCGGGGAGCCGGAACGAGATCACGCCGCCCCGCCCGTGGAGTACCTCAACGCCGGCCTTTTCCATCAGTGAGAGAAAGGATGCGAGGTCGCCAGGCTGCTGGGCAAGGGCCTCGTCAATGGTCGTCCGCACCTGTTCTTTGAACGGCGGTTTACGGGCCGCGCCCAGCCATTGCCCATAGTGTAGAAATTGCCCTTTGCTGTGCAGCTTGGGGTTCAAATCACGGACAGGTCATGCTCCAGACATACCCTGTCAGAGAGCCGCCGCAGGGCAAAGGTGGAGCCGAGGAAGTTGCGGAATTTTCGAGAGCAATCGTAAGCCGTGGAATTGTAATAGATGTGGTTGTGAATATGGCCTTTGTCGATGTGCGTACAGACAAAAAATTGATATTTCCCCTTTGCCCAGCGCATAGCCGTTTCATAGCCGATTTTGTTTGCCTCTTCCGGGGTAATCTCCCCTTGGGGGAACGCCTGCCGGATCTGATAGCAGAGCGCCCCATGCTCCGCAGACCGTCCGGCTGCCGCCTGATACTGCCCCTTCACAAGCACAAATTCCAGATGGGCCGTCTTGGGGTCGCAGAGGTACGCAGACACGGCCCCCAGCTTCTCCGGGTTCAGGCCGTAGTCAAAGCGATCCTTCAGACTTTGCAGGGCCGTCCGCTTCGCGGCCCGCTTATGGGCTTTGATAAAAGTGGTTGCCGTGGATTTCACCTCCTATTTAACAAAAAATAACAGGACGGCAAATCACGTCCTGTCATTCTTTCGTGTAGCATATTGACTTAATGTCTATAATCAATGCTCTATCGAAATTGGTTCCTTCTGTTTTTGTAGAACAATACTTGCGTTTTCTCCATGTACCTTGGCGATAAGCTCATCCTCGCCGAGAACTTTAACGAGATTACTTATCTGGTTTCCCAGCGTTGCTTGACTATGGTAGAAAATCGTTGTTTTAGTACCTTTCATGTTAATTAGACTTGAAAGAATATCTTTGTCAGTTATGTCCAAAGAATGTCCCATGATATAAACATTATGTATGGCATCTCCATTCTTCCCATAGCCTGATGGAAATTGTGCTATACTATTTATCCAATCAACATATTTGCAGCCAGTTTTTTTGTAAATTCTTTGATAAAATTTCTTAAACTGAATAAACTCGTTGTCTCTATTTTTGGCAGTTCCTTCTAAATACTCATCAATTCCAAGAATAAGATTACAATCATCAACAGTACTATCAGCTCTTGTTTCCCCATGAATATAGTCGTATTTAATCTTACTGCTTTTGTCTGTATCATAAAATTTTTTGTATGTATGAGTGTAGTTAAAACTTAGCACACAATGAACATTCAACTTATCAATATCGGGTAATTTAACTTTAGGTGTAATTTCCTCCACATAATTACGCAGATATATTTCCAAACACCGTGTAAGTCTATTTAGATCTGTTATAAATCGTACTTTCCTGTATCCCACTGCATTTTCATCAAACTCTATGCTATCACGGCTTATTCCTGGTTTTCCAAAAATCGGAGAAAGAATGTTTAGTTGTTGCTGTGTCATTTTTCCCCGCTTGTGACCTTGGTTTATTTCTTCTAAAATAGTAAACCTTGCTTGGTCAAGGGCTTGTATTATCCTGGAGATTTCACTTTCAAAATCAATCCATCCATCTTTTCCGAGTGCACATCGGCTTTTATAAACTTCTCCGAAATAATCTATCCAAACATTATTTGAGAGCAAGGTTTCTATTTCCTCATAAATCTTTTTATCATGTTCATATAGATTAGAAAAATGTAGTATGAATTTTTTATCTTCTTCGTTTGCCACTTCCCAGGCGGCCTTAATACTCTCTTGTTTACAAATGTCTGCAAACCGCTTAAATGCGTCTACATATTTCAAAAAATGCTCATATTTTGTGGGCAGATCATGAGCTAAATCAAATCCATTGCCAATAATAAGAATATTCAAAACCAATACCTCCTTTGAACATATACTTAAATAGACAACAACTTCTTTTAATTTGTTGTCTGTTTACCATGAATTATACCACATCTAATTTTGACAATCTACCCACCTTTGGGACAAAATGTCCCAAAGCACAAAAAGCCGGGGAGCGGCGCACCGCTCCCCGGCGAGGTTCAGGAGCCCACGATCCCGGCCAACTTTTGCAGCAGGTCGGAAAGGGGCTCCCACAGGTCAGCATAATCTTTTTGCAGCGTCTTGATGTCGTCGGGGTAAATCCCGCCGTAGGTGTTGGCTTGGATCGCCACCTGATTAAGATTATTGGAGCAGCGCCTTTGCAGGGAAACGAGCTCCCGCACAGGGGAAAGGTCAACGTGGAGCACATACCCATTGAGCGCCATCTTCCGCATATAGGCCCCCATGTTGCGAATACCGGCCTCGGCCATGCGCTCACGGATTAGGGCCTGCTCCTCCTCGGACACCATGACGTGCAGGGGGATGGGGCGGCGGCGCTGCTTCATCAGCAATCC
>QZEE01000049.1 GCA_009917445.1 bacterium D16-76
CTTTTCGCAAGGTATTCCGCCGGTTATTCGAGGAAGTGGTGCGTCAGTGCGTGGAGAAAGGCCTGGTGAGCAGCCGGCTGGTGGTGACGGATTCTACCCATATGGCAGACCTTGGGACTTTGTCCCAAACCCTACTCAGGGGCTCTGGGGCTCGCCTGGTCTCGTCTGCCGGCTCGGTCGGTTCGCAGCTTGTAAACGTTTTGCGCAGCAATACGTTTTGCCACATGGCAGACGCTCACCCCCAAGAACCTGCAAGGGGCGCAATCACGCTCCCCGCCAAGCCCTGCGGGAATGTCCAAATCACAGAGTTTATAAACAACCCCCAATAAATTTGTAAAATCAATTTTAGGATCAAACCCTTTTTTAAAAGGGTTTGTGGGGTTTTCAGGGGCAAAGCCCCTGAACCGCCGGAGGCATAGAACGCGCGGTTGGGCACTCCCAAGCCCTGGCCCGCCGTTGACTTTCCCCCCCCGCCCATGCTATACTCAGCTCAAAACGGAAGGGGGCCAAAAAATGAAGCTGGACCGGTTGATTGGCATCCTATCCATCCTCTTGCAGCGGGACAAGGCGACCATGCCCTACCTGGCCGAAACCTTTGAAGTCTCCCGCCGCACCATCAGCCGGGACATCGAATCCCTTTGCCGGGCCGGCATACCCATCCACACCAGCCAGGGGGCCGGGGGCGGGGTGTCCATAATGGCCGGGGCAAAGGTAGACCGGGCCCTCCTCACCACAAAAGAGCTGGAGGCCATTGCCGCCGGGCTGAAAAGCCTGGGCAGCGTAAGCGCCTCGGCCCGCTACGCCCAGCTGATGGAAAAACTGGCCGGCCCCCACCCGCCCGCTCGGGAGGGCTGCGTGCTTATCGACCTGGCGGCTTGGCACAAAGGCAGCCTCTCCGAAAAAATCGACAAGCTGCAAGAGGCTATACCTGCCGGGCAAACGGTGTCCTTCCGGTATTACGCCCCCAGCGGCGAATCCTGCCGGCAGGTAGAGCCTTACTATATTGTTTACCAGTGGGGGGCCTGGTACCTGTGGGGCTGGTGCCAGGCCCGGGAGGATTACCGCCTTTTTAAGCTGGACCGCATGGCCGGCCTGGCTATAGGGGTCCCCTTTGAAAAAAGGCAGGCCCCCTACCCCGACCTGTCCGACGGGAGGCTTTTCCCCGCCGCTTACCAGGTAGAAGCCCTTGTGCCCGCCCGGTACAAATGGCTGCTGGTAGAGGAATACGGCGAAAACTCCTTTACCCAGGAGCCGGACGGCCGCTGCCGGTTTTCCATAGGCTTTTCCCACTTGGACAGCGCGGTGGGCTTCCTTCTCGCCTTTCGCGGGGACGCCCAAGTGCTGGGCCCCCAGGAGGTGCGGGATGCCCTGCGGGAAATTGGGGCAAAATTAAAAAAGGGAACATGACAAACTGTTGTCGTGTTCCTTCTTTTATAATGGGGGTATAGGCTGCGTCGCTGAAAAGCTTGGGGCAAAGCCCGAAATCCCCCCAAGGCGCGCAGGGAAAGAGAGGAAAAACATATGGACGTACAAAAAGCAAAGGATTTCATACGCCAAAACGCCCGGGCGGTGGAACTGGCCGAGTTCCGCTGCCATCTGGAAAACGGCCCCGCACAAGCGCTGGCAGAGGCCCTGAAGCCCTACCAAAACCCAGACGGCGGCTTTGGCCACGCCCTGGAACCCGACAACTGGAACCCCCACTCAAGCCCGATTTCCACGAACGACGCTATGAGTCGGCTTTTTGCCGCCGGGGCCTTGGACAAGGCCGGCGACATGTGCCAGGCTATGGTGCGCTACCTTACCTCTGGCCAGGGCTTTGACGCGGAAAAGCAGCGCTGGCTGTTTGCCATCGACACCAATAAGGACGCCCCCCACGCGGTGTGGTGGGAGAAACAGGGCGACGGCATATCCGGCTGGAACCCTACGGTTTCCCTGGCGGCTTTCCTGGTGTGTATGGGCGCCCCGGGGCCCTGGCGGGGGCTGGTAAGCGAAGCTTTCCGGGATTTGGGGCAGCCGGGGGAAAAGTCTGGAGACGGGGCCAAGTGCTATATGCTGGCCTGGAACCTTTTGAAGCATTACGGCATAGGGGACGTAGTCGATTTAGGCAGGGCACAGGGGCTTATACGGGAGCTGCTGGCCGGTACCGTCTGCCAGGACACCGCCAAGTACGGCGTGGAGTACGTGCCCACCCCCTCCTGGTTCTTTTTCGAGGATTCCCCCTTCCGGTTCCCAGGGGCGGAGCCCTTGATCCAGGCCGAGCTGGACCTGCTGGGCCGGCAGCAGCTGGAAGACGGCGGGTTTGACATCACCTGGCAATGGTATACCCCCTTTGAGGAAGAGTTTAAGCAGGCCCGGGACTGGTGGCGGCCCAGCGTCACCCTGGAAAAGCTGCGGTTCTTTTTGCAGCACCAGGGGTAATTTCCCTGCCCTTTAAAAAATTTCCCGGGGCCTGTAACCTTTCCCCCTGGTGCTGCGCCTAATAAGTGTAAAGGCTTTTACACAGGAAATTTGTAAAGGAGGGTTGCAGCTTGGCTGTTTCCATAGAAAAGCTGGTGCGTTTGGCCCAGTCGGGCAGTAAAGACGCTTTTATACAGCTGATGGAGGGGCAGAAGCTCTCCATGACCCGCACCGCCACAGCGGTGCTGAACCACCGGGAGGACGCCGCCGACGCCGTAGCGGAGACTGTGGCGGAAGCCTTTTCCCAGCTGTGCGGCCTGCGGCAGCCGAAATACTTCCGTACCTGGCTTACCCGGGTACTGCTTTCCAACTGCTACGACATCCTGCGGCAGCGCCGCCGGTACGTGCCCCTGGACCAGCTGCCGGAAACAGGCAGCCCCCAGGGCCAGCCCAGCGACGACGCCCTGGATATACGGGAAAGCCTTGCGGCCCTGTCGGAAAACGACCGGCTGGTGCTGGGCCTGTATTACCTGGACGGCTTTAAGGTAAGGGAGATTGCCGGGCTGCTGGACGTGAAGGAAGGCGCGGTAAAGGCCCGGCTGTCCCGGGGGCGGCAGAGGCTGAAGAAGATTTATTTGGAACGGGAGGGGGATACTTGTGAAGCCAAATGAAACCACCATCTTTTTAGAAAAGGAGCTGGGGCCCCGCCCCGCTGATATGGAGCTGGTAGACGCCCGCCTGCGCAGGGTCTACAGCCA
This sequence comes from bacterium D16-76, assembly GCA_009917445.1. GTDB lineage: Bacteria > Bacillota > Clostridia > Oscillospirales > Acutalibacteraceae > Acutalibacter. The sequence goes on from QZEE01000049.1 coordinate 3,156, forward strand.
GCTGCCGGAGGCCCTGCCGGTAAGGCGGCGCATGCCGTTCTGGTTAGCGCGGTCTTTGTGCACGGCGGCCAGCCTGCTGCTGGCTATGGGGCTTTTGCTGGGGGTGAACCAGGTAAACCCCGCCTGGGCGGAGGGCCTGCCTTTTGTGGGCAGCATTTTCCAGTCTATAAACGACAGGGGCATGAAGCCCAATAAAAACATCCAGTTTGCCAAGACCATCCTGGCGGAGCGCTCTGTGGAGGTGCCGCCCGGCGAGGAGGGCCATACGGCCGCTATACCGGCGGCAAATCCCTTGACTGGGCCCCGCTCGGCCACCTTGAAGGAAGTGTATTATGACGGCACCTTTGTGTTCGCCGGCATCGAGTTCCAGCTGGGCGAAGACTGTGAAGGCGTGCTGGAGCGCTGGGGGCCTGGGTTTGACTTTATCCTGAACGGGGAAAGCCAGGTCCTCCGCGACCAGGACGGGTACCCCAGCTCCCCGGGCTTGGGGAACGGCTTTGTGGATATCAGCAACTACTATTTCACCAACCTGGGCGGGGGCGCCTATGTCATGCAGAAGGGGTTCCGGGTGCCGGACCACATGCAGGGCGCCGACACCCTGGACGTGGTGCTGGGGTTTGACGGCTTTTTAACCGTAGCGGACGGGGGCAAGCCCTTCACCCTGAGCTTTACCGCCCAGAAGACCGACGTGCCCACCCGCACCATAGACGGCGGGGGTTTGGAGCAGAACGGGGTGCGGCTGGTTTCCGCCACCGCCAGCCCTGCGGTAACGTGCATCGTCACCGAGTACCCGGAAAGCTATGTGAACCCGGCCTGCTGGGCCTGTTTCTCTGACGGGATCTCCATAGGCGGCCTGGGCGGCTGTTCTGATACCAGGCAGGACGGTATGGTGCGGAATATCGAGGTCTACGCCGGGCTGCGGGAGAGTGAAAGCCGTGAGCTGGTATGGACGCTCTTTGACAAAAACGGGTCTTCCCAGCACGAGGCGGTTTTTGTCCTGGATTTCCAAACCGGCACAGCCCGGGCCGGCTCTGCGGAAGACATTAAGGAGGCGCCCTTAGGCGACTATGCCTGCGGCGCCGAGGCCATAAAAAGTTTAACCGAAGGGTACCTGGTGGAAAAACTCCACATGAGCCAGGAGAAGCCCATGCTGTATATTGCCACCGCAGGGGGCTATGAAGAGCTGCAGGTGGAGCTGCTGCAGGACGGCACGGTGCTGGACAGCGCCACGGCTGGCGAGCCCAACTGGTACGAGGACTACGTCTATTGGGAGTACGGCTCCCCCGAAGCCGACGACCGGGACCTGGCAGACCCGGACACCCGGCACAAGGGCTGGATGATTATGATGCTGGACAGCTATGTGAATCTGGACATGGCAAAGCCTGTGACCGTGCGGGCCTATAACGCCGCCGGCGACCTGGTGCTGGAAGAGGAAATCACCCTGGCCGTAACCACCGGCAGCTGGTAAACCACGGCAGCGAAATAAAGGAAAGGGCCCGCGGGAGGGAATCCCCGGGCCCTTTCCTTTTGGCGGGTTATGCGTCGTATGTACCCATAGCCAGCTCCATTAAGTGCACCGCCTTTGCGCCCCCCTGCAAAAGGCCCGCCGTACACCGGTTGCAATAGGTGACCGCCAGGCCGCAGGGCAGCTTTTCCGCCTGTTCCCGCATCAGCTGGGCCTGTACCTCTTCGGGCAGCTCATAAAGGGGGGTATCCCTCCAACCGGCCAGCAGGGCGGTGTTCTGGGGTGTGCGGGGCTCGAAATGCAGGTTGCCGCAATAGACGCTCTTCTCTTGGTTCTCCTCCATTTCCACCACCTTTACCCCCATCCGGCCCAGGGCGGCCCGCACCGCCGCAAAGATTTCCGGGTGTTCCCGGTCCCGCCAACAGTCCTGCACCGTGGCGGTAAGGCCGCTGTAGTCCGGCCAGGGGAACGCGGGGTCGTCTATCAGGTAAGTAAACAGGTTCTGCAGGGTGAATTTCCCCGGGGCCCGGGCTTCCAGGGTCTCCCGGCAGGCCTGGCAGAAGTACAGGGCCGTGCCGTCCTCCGGGTAGGCCAGGGCGTCCACCCGGCAGCAGCCCGCCACAGGCATGCGCTCTTTTAAATAGGCCCGCAGCCTTTTCGCCGCCTCGGGGCTGGCTTTGGTAAAATTGCAGCTGGGAAAGTATATCCCTTTCATAGAAAAAACCTCCTTATTCTCCCTTGCCTTGGGCACGGGGGGCATGCCCTGCCTTTTTCCCGGCAGGCGGGCCCTCGGCCCCCAGGCTGTGTGAAATGGCCCCGCTGGGGCACACCGACCGGCATTTGCCGCAGCGTATGCACTCGGCGCTGTTGACATCCTTCAGCACCTCTACCCCCATGGGGCAGGCTTCTCTGCACTGGCTGCAGCCGGTGCATTTCCCTTTATCCAGGTGCAGCCGGTACAGGCTGAAACGGTTAAAAAGGGCGTAAAACGCCCCCAAGGGGCACAGGTACTTGCAGAAAGGCCGGTAAACCGGCACGCAAAGGGCTAGAACCAGCGCCAGCACCAGCAGCTTCCCCACAAAGAGCCACCCCGCCGCCTGCCGCAGCGAGGGGTTGGAGAGAAGCAGGGGGATGCCGCCCTCTAAGGTGCCGGCCGGACACAGGTATTTGCAGAAATACGGCACCGGCGCCGCCCCCGACGCCAGGGCCGGCAGCGCCATCACCAGCACGGCCAGCACCACGTATTTCAGGGAACGGGCGGGCTTATCTAGCCGCCGGGGCACCGTGGCTTTGGGGCTGGGGATTTTGTGCAGCAAATCCTGTACCAGCCCAAAGGGGCACAGCAGCCCGCATACGCCCCGGCCCAGCAGCACCCCAAAAAGCACCAGCATCCCCAGCACATAAAAGGGGAAATGCCCCCGCTGCCCCCCTATGGCCGTCTGCAAAGCGCCTATGGGGCAGGCCCCCAGCGCCCCGGGGCAGGAGTAGCAGTTGAGCACCGGCACACAGATGCCCTTGGTGGGGCCGGTAAAGATTTTCCCTTTGGCAAAGCCCAGGGCATAGCCGTTAAAAAGCGCACAGGCCCCCAGCTGCAAGGCCCGCCGGGGGGACAGCCGCTTCCTTTCCCCCTTCACCCTATGCCGATGCACTCCAAGCATATCCTCACCGCCTTTTCCATGACTTCCCAGGCTTCCCCCCTGGCCGCCCCAACCCCCACAAGGGCCAGCCCCCCCAAAAGGAAGCCTGCCCGCAGGGCCCAAACCCCCTTAGGCCCCTTCATGGGGGATCTCCGGCTTGCCGTCTTCCCGCAGTATGGCGTTAGCCGCCTGGGTGAAGCTGGCCGCTAAATCCTTTTGCGTGCCCACAATGGCCTTCCCCCGCACAGCCCCGCGGCTGTCTATAAAAAGGGTGGTGGGGATACTCTGCACCGATTGGCACAAAGCCATAAAGCTCTCGTCCCCGGCAATCAGCGTGGCACCCTGGAAGCCCACGCTTTCCAGCAGGGCCTTTACCCCTTCCGGGTCCCCCGCCCCATCGGCGCACATGGTGATAAGCTGCACGTTTTCCGGCAGCGAGGCTTCATAGGCCGCCAGGTCCGGCATTTCAGATAGGCACGGGCCGCAGTACGTAGCCCAAAAGTTTAAGATCGTCAAGTCTTTCCCCTGGATGTCCTCTTGGGTAAACGCCTCCCCTTCCAGGGTCTGGGCCGTAAAGGAGGACAGGTCCCCGCCGTCCTCCCCGCAGCCAGCCAGCAGCGCAAGGGGCAGCAGCAGGGCAAAAAGCCCCAGGGCCCATTTTTTTGTGTTCATATGCTTACACCTTCCTTTTACCGTTTTCTGTTATAGCTATATTTTATTGTATCAAACGCCGCGGCATTTGTACAGGCTTTTTTGCTGGGCAGGATTTTAGATGCCATCCCCTAAAACCCCGGCTCACGCCTATAGAGCCTCCGGCGCAGAGTGTCTCACCTGCGGCAAGACCTTGGGACTCCGTCCCAATCCCTGCCAAGGGCCGTGGGCCCCTGGACCCCTCCCGCGGCGCGCCGTGGGGTGCATTTTATGAAATAAGCCCTTGCAAGTTCTGCGGGTTTGTGGTATGATAGGGGGCGATATAGCAAACGCTGAGAAGAAAGAAAGTAGCTCTGCACCGCCCGTTCAGAGAGCCCGCGCCACCGGCTGCAAGCGTGGGCACGGGGCCGGCAAAGCGAAGTTCCTTTCTGAGCGGCGGGGCTGAAGCCTTTTTTGGGTGGGTAGGCCCCGACGGAAACGGCGCCGTTACCCGCCGGCACAAAGAGGGCAGCTTTTTGCCGAATTTGGGTGGTACCGCGTGGCTTTACGCCTCGCCCCAAGGGACTGTGGGGCGGGGCTTTTTTGTTCCCCCGGCCACGGGATTAAAATAGGCAGCGGCCGGTTCGCGCGCCGCGGAAAGGAAGATGCACATGAAGGAAAAAATCGAGGCCCTGGCCCAGCAGTTCCAGCAGGAGCTGCAAGGGGCCGCCAGCAGCGACCAGGTGGAAAAGCTGCGGGTAGCCTATTTGGGCAAAAAGGGCTCTGTCACCCAGCTACTTAAGGGGCTGAAGGAAGTGGGCGCCGAGCAGAAAAAAGAGCTGGGCCAGCACATTAACCAACTGAAAAAGACAGTGGAGGACAAGCTCTCCCAGCAGGTAGAGGCCATACGCCAGGCCGAAGAGCAGCGGCAGGTGGAATCGGCTGAAAGCTACGACATTACCCTGCCCACCGGCGGGCAGCTGGGCTCTTACCACCCCATTACCATTGTGCAGCGCCAGCTGGAAGAGATTTTTGCCTCGATGGGCTTTACCATTGAGGATTATAAAGAGATTGTCACCGACTACGAGTGCTTCGAGGCCGTCAATATCCCCAAGGACCACCCGGCCCGGGACATGCAGGACACCTATTACCTGGAAAACGGCCAGCTGTTAAAGACCCATACCTCTGCCGCCCAAAACGCCATTATGCGCAAATACGGCCCGCCGCTCCGGGCCATTTTCCCGGGCCGGTGCTTCCGCAACGAGGCCCTGGACGCCAGCCATGAAAACACCTTCTTCCAAATGGAAGGCATGATGATTGACAAAAACATCTCCATCTCCAACCTGATCTATTTTATGAAAACCATGCTCTCCGAGGTCTTCGAGAGGGACATCCAGGTCCGCCTGCGGCCCGGGTTCTTCCCCTTTGTAGAGCCCGGCTTTGAGCTGGACATCTCCTGCCTGATCTGCGGCGGCGAGGGCTGCCCCACCTGCAAGGGCGGCGGCTGGGTAGAGCTGTGCCCCTGCGGTATGATCCACCCCAACGTGCTCAAGGCCGGGGGCATTGACCCCGAGGAATACACCGGCTTTGCCTTTGGCTTAGGGCTCACCCGCCTTGTCATGATGAAGTACGGCGTAAAAGATATACGGGACCTAAACAGCGGCAGCCTAAAGGCCCTGTCCCAATTCACCCACGAATAACCCCCCAACGCGTGCCGCCCCCGTCCCCACCCCACAAGGCCGGCGCGCGGGAAGCGAAGCGTGGGATTCTTAAGGGGCTTTGCCCCTTAAGCCGCCGGAGGCAAAAAACAAGGAGGTAAAACCTATGCTGATATCCATGAACTGGATCGGCGATTTCGTCGACCTTACGGGCCTGGACCTGGAGGCCCTTATCCGCCGTTTCACCCTGTCTACCGCTGAGGTGGAGGAAATCTTCCACATGGGCCAAAACCTGCGGGACGTGGTAGCCGGGAAGATCGTCTCTATGGAAAAACACCCCAATTCCCAAAAGCTGCACCTGCTGAAAGTCGATGCCGGGGGCCAGGTCTACGACGTGGTCTGCGGCGCGCCGAACGTGAGGGAGGGCCTTGTGGTCCCCTTTGTCAAAGAGGGCGGCATGGTCATGGGGCAGGAGATCGGCTGCGCCCGCCTGGCCGGCTGCGACAGCCACGGCATGTGCTGCTCTGAACACGAGCTGGGCATTTCCGCCGACCACTCCGGCCTGATGGAGCTGCCCCCCGATACGCCTGTGGGCAAAAATATCTGCGAGCTTTTCGCCATTGAGGACCTGGTGTTTGAGGTAGACAACAAGTCTTTGACAAACCGGCCCGACCTATGGGGCCACTACGGCATTGCCCGGGAGTTCGCCGCCCTGGCCGGGCGGGAGCTTAAGCCCCTGGAGACGGTGGAGCTTTCTGCCTTTGACGCTTTGGACCCCATTGAGATAAGCGTGGAGGATAAGGAGCTTTGCTACCGCTACACCGGCCTGAAGGTGCGCAACATCACCAAAAAGGTGAGCCCGGTAGATATGCGCATCCGCCTGTTTTACTGCGGCAGCCGGGCTATTAACCTGCTGGCCGACCTTACCAACTACCTGATGCTGGAAATGGGCCAGCCCATGCACGCCTTTGACTGCGCGAAGGTGGACAGGGTGGAGGTCAAGCGCTTTTCGGCCCCGCTGCCCTTTACCACCCTGGACGGGGTGCGGCGCACTGTGGACGAAAACACCCTGATGATCTGCTGCCAGGGCAAGCCCGTGGCCGTGGCCGGCGTCATGGGCGGGCTGGAATCGGAAATTGAGGACGATACGGACAGCCTGCTTTTAGAGTCTGCCAACTTTGACGGCGTAAGCGTGCGGCGCTCGGCTACCCGGCTGGGGCTGCGCACCGACGCCTCTATGCGCTATGAAAAGACCCTGGACCCCGAAATGACCGTGCCCGCCATCGGCCGCTTTATGAAGCTGCTGCTGGATATCGACCCCCAGGCCCAGGCGGCCTCCCGCTTGACAGACGTGTACGTGCGGCGCTATCCGGAAATCTGCCTTACCTTTGACAAGGCCTATGTAGACCGCTACACCGGCATTGACATCGACGACAGCCGCATTTTACAGACCCTGCGGGCCCTGGGCTTTGGCGCCCAGCAGGCCGGCGATGCCTTTACCGTGCAGGTGCCCAGCTGGCGGGCCACAAAGGACGTGACCATTAAGGCCGACATTATTGAAGAGATCACCCGCATTTATGGGTATGATAACTTTAAGATTTCTACTACCGTAAGCCCCCTTTACCCCAAAAAGAAGGGCCCCGGCAACAAGGCCGACAACTTCGCCAAAGACCTGCTGGTCCAGCGGTACCATCTCCACGAGGTGCACTCCTACATTTGGGCCGACCAGAAAAAGTGCAAGGCTTTAGGGATACCTGTAGAGGAAAACGTCCGCCTGGTCAATGCCCAGACCCCCGACCACGAGGTCATCCGCACTAACATGGGCCCCACCCTGCTTTCCTTCCTTTTGGAGAACAAGCCCTTTGGGGCCAGCTTCGGCCTTTTTGAAATCGGCCGGGTCTGCGAGGGCCTGGACGAAAACAACCTGTGCAAAGAGCGCAAAAAGCTGGGCATTGCCCTGTACAGCCGCACCCGCAGCGAAAAAGAGCTTTATTTTGAGCTGGCGGGCATCCTGCGCACCTTGGGCCAGGAGGTTAAGCGCGTGCCGCTCACCCTGGCTAAAGGGGAACCCCTGCACAGCTGGCAGCACCCCCGCAACACCGCCCTTGCCACCTGCCAGGGCCAGGAGCTGGGCTGGCTGTGCACCCTGCACCCGGCGGTGCTGGGGCGCATCGACAAAAAAGCCGCCGTAGCCTGCGCCCAGCTGGACATGGACGCCTTTGCCGGCATACCCACCGGGGACATTGTGTATAAGGAGCCCTCGAAGTTCCCCGGCATTGACATCGACCTTTCTTTGCAGGTGCCCGAGGGCATGACCTATAGCGCCATGGAGCCCGCTTGGGCTTCCATCGACCCCTCCCGCCTTACCGGTGTCTCCCTGATTGATTCCTTCGAGCAGCCGGGGCTTAAGAGCCTGACCCTGCGCTTTGCTTTCTCTTCCCAGGAGAAGACCCTTTCTATGGAAGAGGTGCAGCCCTGGGTGGACGGCATCCTGCAAAAGCTGGCCCAAATGGGCGTAGCGCTGAGGGGGTGAGGATATGGAATTCCCCCTTTCCCGTTTCACCTGGACCCGCGAGCCCGCCGCCTGCACGATGGCCCCCGGCCGTATTGAGGTCACTACACGGCCCCACACCGACCTTTGGCAGAGGACCTATTACCATTTCCGCAACGACAACGCCCCGGTGCTGCAGATGGAAACGGAGGAAGAGTTTTTCTCCTTTGTAGTTAAAGCCGGCTTTGACGCCAGCAGCCACCGCTTTGACCAATGCGGCGTCGTGGTCTACCTGGACAGCGAAAACTGGCTGAAAGCCTCGGTAGAATATGAGGACGGCAATTTCCAGCACCTGGGCAGCGTTGTCACCAACAACGGCTGGTCAGACTGGGCCACCACCGAGATACCGGCTTCTGTCAAGTCTATGTGGTACCGCCTCAGCCGCCGGGAGGACGATTTCTGTGTCGAGTGCAGCCAGGACGGCCAGGGCTTCCAGCAGATGCGGGTATGCCATCTCCACAAGGCCGTGGGGGCCGTGCGCTTTGGCCTGTATGCCTGCAGCCCAGAGGATTCCTCCTTTACCGCTGTGTTTACCCACATGGCCCTGCTGCCCTGCCAGTGGCAGGCCCACAACGGCCAGGCCCCAGACCCGTGCCAGGGCCTATAAGCCACCACGAAGAAAGCCCTGCCTGTATTGGCGGGGCTTTCCTGTGGTATATTCCATATAGATTTAAGACCTTGGGGTTAACACCCCAAACCCCGGCTCACGCCTTTAGAGCCTCCGGGGGCAAAGGGCGCCCCCTGCGGCAAGTTCGTGGACTCTGCCCACCCCCGCTTAGGGCTTTGCCCTAAGAACCCACTTAAGGGTTTGCACCCTTAAGAATCCCACGCTTCGCTTCGTTTTGGAAAGGAACTGCTTATGAAAAAAATCCTTCTCATTGCCACCGGCGGCACCATCGCCTCTACTAAGACCGACGGCGGCCTGGCCCCCGCCCTCTCCCCCCAGCAGCTGCTGCGCCATGTGCCCGACGCCCAGGCCTTTTGCCAGGTAGACGCCCAGCAGCCCATGAACCTGGACAGCACCAACATCAGCCCCCAGCACTGGCTGGAACTGGCCGCCATAATAGAAAAAAATTACAGTGCTTACGACGGCTTTGTGGTCTGCCACGGCACCGACACCCTGGCTTATTCGGCCGCGGCCCTGTCTTATCTCATCCAGGGCACCCGCAAGCCTATTGTGCTTACCGGCGCCCAGCGCCCCATCGACCGCGAGGACACCGACGCCCGCCAAAACCTGCTGGACAGCCTGCGCTTTGCTAGCGCCGGCGACAGCGGGGTGTGCATAGTTTTTGGCGGCCATGTTATTGCCGGCACCCGGGCCCGCAAGACCCGCACCAAAAGCTATAACGCTTTTTCCAGCATCAATTTCCCTGACCTGGCCGAAGTGCGGGACCAGCGCATTGTCCGCTTTATCCCCTGGGCCGGGGGCAGCGGCCCCCGGTTTACCCATAAACTGAACACCCGCGTCATGCTGCTTAAGCTGATACCCGGCCTGCCCCCCGGGGCTTTTTCCGCCGCTGGGGATTTGTGCGACGGCCTTATCATCGAAAGCTACGGCGTAGGCGGCATACCAGACGCATACCTGGGCCAGCTGGAAAGGCTGGTGGCCCTGGGCAAGACCATCGTTTTGGCTACCCAGGTGCCCCAAGAGGGCAGCGACCTTTCCATCTACCAGGTGGGCCACCGGGTAAAAGAGCGCTACCAGCTTCTTGAGCCCTACGATATGACCCTGGAATCCACCGTGACCAAGCTCATGTGGGTGCTGGGCCAGACCACCCAGCCAGAAGAGGTGCGCCGCCTTTTCTATACCCCCATAAATTATGACCTTTTGTTCTAAACGCCCAGCCCCCGGCCCCCCGCCCGGCAGCCCGCAAAAAAAGTTTAAAAATTGCAAAAAAGCCCTTGCAATTTCCGCCAACATCCGTTATAATAATATACGTTGTCCGGGTGTGGCGCAGTTGGTAGCGCGCTTGACTGGGGGTCAAGAGGCCGTGAGTTCAAGTCTCGCCACTCGGACCAAAAAGACCGCATTGTAGAGCCATTTACGGCCTATACAGTGCGGTTTTCCTTTTGCCAAAGCCTAACCGAACCGCAATTCAGAACAAATTTCCGAACAAGCTGCGGGGGTTTCCATCAAGCCCGCAAGGGCCTTGCTCATAGCCGCCGAGGTCTTCTTGCCGCTGTCCTTTGCGGACTGGACGTAACCCCCATAAGTGATGGAAATATCGTCGTGGCCCATGAACTCTTGAATCTGCTTGGGGGTGGCTTCCCCACTGCTGGCAAGTACCGAAGCCGCCATGTGGCGTAAGTCGTGGAAACGAATGGCGGGGTCTAGGCCGTTGTTTTTCAGCAAGGTCTTGAACATCCGGGTAATGCCGTCAGGCCGGAAATTGTGACCGTCAGGCCAAGCCACTACTTTAGAACGCCGTTTTTGGGGGTAAAGGATATAAATATCGCCTACCCGCCCGGGGCGGTCAAAAAAGCCTTGATTTACAGGGGTTTGGAATATCCTAAAGCGTGACATTTATCCCTCTGTTTCCGCTTGCGCTGTGCGGCTTTGATTCTTTTCATGCGTCCGGCGCAATCCGGGCAGTATTTCCCCCGGTTTGACTTGGGGAGAAAATACCCGCCGCACTCGGTACAGCGTTTCCTGTCTGCGCGGTGGAGTAGGGCGGCTTCCAGTTTCCCGTCCAGCGGCAGCACGGCGGCTATGAACCAGCGGCATATAAGCGAATAGCTGATACTCTGGACGCATACGCAAGGCTCGCCGTTATCCAACAAGATACAGTTGCCGTTATCGTAGTTGCAGCACTCATGCACAAGGCGGCGGGCGGCTCTGTACTGTGGGTAGTCCATGTAGGGGCGTTTACCGTTCATTTTCCCGCCCCTTTCCCCGTTCCGGCTCACGGCGCAATATTTTGTCAAGATTGCCCTTTACGGTCTGCAATTCCCGGACGCTTGCTTTCTTCTCCCGGTACTCGTTGTAAAGCGTGTTCTTCTCCCTTGTAAGCTGTTCAATCTCTGCTTGTAGGGCTTTGGACGCTGGCAGCTTTTGGATTCCCTGTGCCTTGAAATACCGGGCGGCAGATTCGGAAATGATAAACTCGCTTTCGTGCTGTTCCCGGTAGGCTCTCCGGGCTTTCTCCGTTTTCTGCGCCCGCAATCCGTCACGGGCGGGCTTGGTCTTGATGTAGGCTAATAGCTGTTTCTGCAAGTCTTTTTTCTCCCGCAAAGTGCTTTCCACGGCTTTCAGTTTCCCGGTTGTTTCATGCAGTTCGGTACTGGCGGCGGCAAGGGCGGCTTCCAGTTCTTCCGGGGAAGAAAAGCCGGATTCCTCGTAAATGCTCATGGTCGCCGCCATTTGCTTCAAGTTGTGCAAGGTCGCCCATTTCTCGTAGCCTTTCCCCTTGCCCTCGGCTTTCTTGGCGGCTATGTCTACCATGCGCTGTACGCCGTCTTGTTTCGGTGCATTTATGGCGGCTTTGTTACGCTGTAAGCGGTCTTTTATGCTCCGGGGGTATTCCTGCTTGGGTAGGGGCGTTTCGGCGGCTCTGGCGGCGTTCTGTGCGTTTATGGTGAGTGCTTCCAGTACGGCGGCACGGTCAAAATCATCACCTAATCTCCGGGCGGTGATGGGCTTCGTTCTGTCCGGCGTGAGATACGATAACCTCCCCCGGCTCTCCTTGACGGTCACGCCTTGTTGTAGCAGCTTCCCGGAAAAATCCTCAAAGGAAACGGCAGAGGACAGGGCGGCTCGGATTGTGCGCCGCAGCTTCTCCTTGTCGGTTTCAAACTTGGTCTGTTTGGGCGGCTCTCCCGTGGCGGCTTGGGAAGCGTTCTCCTTATCCAGTGCGGCTTGTCCTTTCCGCTTCGCCCAATACTCACGCTCGGTAACTCGGTTCTTGCTCCCGTTCAGCAAGTCAATCTGATAGAGGTTTTCCCGGTGGCACATTTGTTCTTCGGGCGGTAACTGGTTCATAAATTCGGGCGAAGCGGTGATGAGCGTTTCCACCATCATCACGCTGTCTTTCCTCATCCTGCATCCTGCTTCAGCTACCATTCGGTTTATCTCTTTCTTGTAGGTGTAACGGGGCGGCTTCACAAGATGGTAGTTATCTTTGGAGCGTCCCACGTCAATGTCTGGGTTGCTTTTATAGGCTTCTTTCTTACGCTCGTTGTGGCGTTCACAAGCCGCAACGCCGCCTGCCTTGCGTTTCTGGAAACGCAGGATTGCATAAGGCATGGCAGGATTCCTCCTTTCTTTCGGCGGGTAATCTTCCAGAGGGTGACGGTTGGTGACGGTGGTGACGGTGTTTTTGGGATGCCCCCACGGGAGCCGCCGCCTGTCACCGCACATTCTTCCATCCGAAGCCGCAAGGCGCAGGATGGGCAGGGCGTAAGCCCTGCTTTAAGGGAGTCCAGAGGGAACGTCTGGCACACGACTTTGCAGGGCAAAGTATAACACCCAGCAGCGCGGCGGGCGCAAGCTGCCCTACCGCTTCAAGGGCTGATGGGAAAACGTACATAGGAGCCGCA
>QZEE01000004.1 GCA_009917445.1 bacterium D16-76
TGGCTTACTCAGTACCAGTTCTGAACTTGGCAGTCAGCTTTGCTTTTGTGGGGGAATTGTGCGGGGTTGCCTTAATAATGACGGTGATGGAGGAGCTGGATTAGCATATTATCAGCCTATGGATTTTGCTTTGGATACACATGTTACTGCACTACATCCCAAAGAAAATATTCCTCCAGATGCTTTGCTTTATATGACTACAAGCATTTCAAAACAGCATGCTATATTTGGACATGGAAGATCCATTTCTTTATCTCGTGCAAAACGGCTTAGAAATATGTTGCCTGTTAGTGGACAAGGTGGTCTCGACTATGCTTATATGTCAGAATATGTAAACAAAAAACGCACAATCATGCAGAAACGTTACCGGGAATACATAGCATCAAGAATAGCAGAATTAGGTCAAACTACTGCAGTTGCATCGCTCGCAGAGAAGGAATGGAGAACATTTGTAATTCAAGATATTGCTGAAGTTTATTCTGGACACGATATTTATGCCCAAGAGCGCACTGATGGATCAACCCCGCTAATCACAGCGGTTGGCACAAATAACGGAATTGGTTATTTTGTAGGAAATGAAAATGATTCCAGAGCCGAAAGATCTATATCTGTTGTGCGAAATGGTGCCAGTGTTGCAAAAGCGTTTTATCATAAATATTCTGCCTTATACGGGAATGATTGTCGTAGGATGCAGCTAAAGTACTCTGAGTCTGAATTTGTGAATCTTTTCATCACACAGGTAATAGGAATGCAAAACAAGGCATTTAGCTATAGCCGCAAACTTGGCACTGAACGATTACTGAACTTGAGAATCATGCTTCCTATTACCGATGATGGCGCTCCTGATTATAAATATATGGAGCAGTACACCAAAAATCTAATGCTCAGGAAGTATAAACAGTATTTGGCGTATCTGGATTCAAAAGAAAACACTTCTCCTGTAGTTGCAAACGATTAACCGCATTACTACAGATAAAAAATGGAGGCATATATGCAATTAACAAAAATTAGAATTAGAAATTATAGATTGCTTATTGATGCCGAGGTGGAAGTCGATCCCAAGACAACCTTAATTGTGGGTAGAAACAATACAGGCAAAACAACTTGTTTTGCCTGTATTGGAAATGTGCTGGATGGAGAGACGGTATCTTTCGACGACTATCCACTATTAAGGCGAGACGATTTCTACACTAAAATTGCGCTGTTTATGGAGAAAAAGCTCTCTTATGAGGAGCTTTGCAAGCAGATCAAAGTTATCACCATAGACTTCCTAGTAGACTATTCGTTAGATGACCCGGATGATAATTTGGGGGCTTTGTCACCTTTCATTATCGATGTCGATGTGGATACAACAACAGCGCTGATTCGTGCAGAGTATCGACTAAAAACCGACGAAAAAACCTTGTGGTCACTATTGGAAAGCAGCTATTATAAGGATGGCATTTTCTCTCCGAGTGAAGAAGCGCACAAGGTGCTTGCAGATAATTTTGGTAAATTGTTTGGATTAACCGTATATGCCATCAACCCAAATAACCAGGACGACAAACAGGTAAAAAGCCACAAGGAATTACTTGATCTTTTCCCATTCCATGCAATTCCTGCTGAACGAGTTCTTGGTGAAGATGACACACATAAAAGTTCTCTTGGATCGTTAATATCCGGATTCTTTGATACGAGCGAAGCAGAACTGGATCCAGATGTTGCCGAAGAAATAAAACGGTTACGCTCAATAGTGGAAAAAGCCAATAACGATGTTCAAAAGCAGAGTGATGAAATTCTAAGTTCTGTTGTGAACAATTCTATTGGCTTTGGTTATCCCAACATAGAGGAATTAAAGCTCGGGGTTACAACGCAGCTCAGCATCGACGATCAGATCAAGAATCAGACCAAGCTATCTTATATATCCGGCACAGCAAACGAAAGTTTGCCGAGTTCCCACAATGGCCTTGGTTATAAAAATCTGATCAAAATGGAGTTCCTCCTTGCTGCATTTGCCAAGGATATTAAGAAACGTGGTGTTGCGTGTGTTCCGTTGCTCTTTATTGAGGAGCCAGAATCACATATGCATCCACAAATGCAGACCGCTTTTGCGGCATATTTGGAAAAGTTTCTTAGCAATCTATCCACTGTCAAAATACAAACTTTTCTGACCTCGCATTCCGCTCATATAGCTAATACTATGGAGTTTGCAAAAGTTCGGTATGCACAAAAGTCTATCGCCGGTGTGATTTACAAGAATTTGAACACCTTTGCTCAGGCCAACCCCGATAATGTAGATTTTATCCGGAAGTATTTAACTTTGACTAAATGTGATTTGTTTTTTGCGGATAAAGCCATTTTCGTCGAAGGTGCTTCTGAACGGTTGCTATTGCCCGACATGATTGAGAAATGCGAAACAGCTGGGGTGTTTGGTTCTTGTAAATATCCTTTATCTGCACAGTATTATGCTTTAATTGAAATCGGCGGGGCCTATGCACATAAATTCATTCCGTTTATTGAATTTTTAGGAGTTCCATGCCTGATCCTTACCGACTTAGATTCTGTAGCAGATCGAAAAGGAAGAGGCGGAAAGACCGTAAAAAAGTCGGTAGTGGTTAGCGAAGGCGAGACGACATCTAACGAAACAATTAAATGGTGGATTCGTAGAAATAAGGGGATTCCTGAGGATGATACCTCAAAAATCGACCTTTCGGAAATTATTGCTATGACAGCAGATGACAAAACCAGAGAAAAATGCCATATCGAGTTCCAAACTACTGAAAATGGATTATGTGGACATTCTTTGGAAGAAGCCATCCGCAATGTCAATCGAAAGCATTACAATTTAGGTAATAGAATAAGCGAGAAGAAGCTTGAATTTACGGGTAAGAGTAAAACAGATTTTGCACTCGATTTGATTTACAAATATTCCGATTATTGCGTTCCTGATTACATAAAATCCGGATTAAAATGGTTAAATGACCAAAGAGTTCTTGAGTAAGGAGGTGCCGGTTCATGGGTGGAGAGTATATTGGTGCAAATTACGATCTTGCAAAAGCTGAAGCTGATAAGATTGATGCACAGATTATCGAAACACTTAAGTCTGGACACAGTTTCCGTGTTGAAGCCGGTGCGGGTTCTGGCAAGACTTACTCTCTGAATCGAGCTATTGAGTGGATACAGGAACATAAATGGTCTGATTACAGCCGAAAAAAACAGAATGTAGTCTGTATCACCTATACAAATGCAGCAGTAGATGTCATTGCAGAACGGCTTGCAAAAGACTCGTTTATTATTCCTTCCACAATCCACTCTTTTGCATGGAATGCCATCAAACAATATCAAAGCGTCTTGATTGATGCTGTCACAACAAATCCTGATTATCTGCCAGACGAAGGTGATTTTAATCAAGTCACCGAAGTTGCATATACTTTGGGACATCGTTACAAGGAAAATGGAATTCAGTACCTTTATCATGACGACGTTCTAAAGCTCTTCTGCCTGCTTCTTGATAACGCTAAATTTCGCCGGGTATTTGCGGATAAATACCCTTTGATTCTGATTGATGAATACCAAGACTCCTATAAACCGATTATTGATCGCTTTATTGAGTTTTTTATAGCAAAAGGTGTTGGACCTCAGTTCGGCTTTTTCGGCGATGCCTGGCAAACCATCTATCAGTCAAACAAAGCCTGTGGGGAAATTGAACACGAAAAAATCGAGATAATAAAGAAGGGATCGAATTTCCGATCTGCGCCAAGGATTGTTCAACTTTTAAATGATATCCGCCCTGAGTTGCCGCAAAAATCAGCCATTGATGGATTTGACGGTGAAGTTTTAGTGATTACGTGTGATGATTATTCAGGAGTTCGTCGCACAGAACGCAATTTCAAAAATGAATTGCCTGCGGCCGAGTTAAGGACAAGACTGAACACTATCAGAGCAAAAATTGAACAGAATACACCCCCTGACGAGAATCTTAAAGTTCTGATGATTACGCACAAAGTTCTTGCTTCCCAACAAGGTTACGAGCAACTTTTGGATATACTGGATGATGGGTTGCGCAACAAGGAAGATCCTTTTCTTATTTTCTTTGCTGATACGATAGAACCGATATATCATGCGCTTGATACTTCGAACACCCAGTTGCTTTTTGACACGCTCGGAATAAAGCGATATCCAATTACAATGAAATCTGAAAAAACCAAATGGAAAACGCTGTATAACCAGCTAACAGAAGTTCGCACCCAAAAAGTTATAGATGTTTTGGAGATAATCATTCATAGTCAACTGATACCCATTCCGCCTAAAGTGGATGGATGGTACCGACTTTATAAGGATGCTCCAGAAACAATGTATGCATCAGAAGCTACAATTCAACAGTTTTTACAGCTGGATTATGCACAATTTATTGCTGTTAGGGATTTTCTATATCCAGACGCACAATTTTCAACGGAACATGGCGTAAAAGGCGAAGAATACGACAATGTTGTTTTTGTTATCAGCAAGGGATGGAATCAGTACCAATTTGAAACCTATGCACCCATGATAACGGGTCATGCTACTATTCCTAAAGGCAAAGAAGCATCGTATGAACGAAACCGGAATCTTTTCTATGTTTGTTGCTCAAGACCCAAGAAGCGGCTGTTCTTTTTTATTACTGTGCCAATGGATGCCGCATTCAAAGCTTTTTTGAAAACCTTGGTAGGTGAAGACAATATTCTTACTTATCAGCAATTTATGGAAATGACTCATTAAGCAACAATGAAACACAGTCCACTGATCATCTGAACCAGTGGACTGTGTTATGTTTATATAGTTTAATCAATCAATTGATGTTCCGGCGTTCCATGTATATACTGTTCCAAATTACCACCAAGTACAAGCTGTGCATATTCCAACGGCTTATTGTAGATCAGCCAGTCCAACTCCGAACGCTGATACATATTGTCGGCAACTTCGTTCTCCACCGCAATCGTATCAATAGCAAGCATACTGCCATCAAAGAATTTCAATTCCACACAAGCGGTATCCATATTAAACTCACAAGAAATCAATCTATCCATAAGAAACCTCCATTTTGCGGGATGTTAGATCATCCCAAAATATTTGAATGCTTCTCGGATTGCTTCCTCTTTTTCCGGCGGACACTGGGGTTGTCTGGAATCATCTGATTTCGGCAGATTGTAATTCTTTCCTACCTCAATCCCGCATTTCCGTTTAATCTGCGAAATATATAGGTTGGATACCTTTAATCCACTATGTTCCAGTACATACTCCTTTATCTGCGTGTATGTTGCCCCATCCTGAAATTCGGACATATCCATATCTTCCAAAGAGAACTCAACCCGAATCTTTTTTGAGTCGACCTCGCCCTTGGAAAGCAAGACAACCGTCTCCACATGTGCTGTCCCGGGGAACATATCCACCGGCTGCACCGCCCCCAGCCCATACCCCAGCCCAGCCAAAACATTCAAATCCCTAGCCAGCGTAGCCGGGTCACAGGAGACATACACCACCCGCTCCGGCCCCATGCTGGCCAAAGTGTGCAGCAGCCCAGGGGTGCAGCCCTTGCGGGGCGGATCCAGTATGACGGTATCCGGCCGCACGCCTTCCCGGGCCAGGCTTTCCGCAGCCTGGCCGGCGTCGGCGCACAGGAAGCGCGCATTGTCAACTGCGTTGCGCCGGGCGTTTTCCCAAGCATCCTCCACCGCCTGGGGGACCACCTCTACCCCTATGACCTCCCGGGCCCTGCGGGCCATAGAAAGCCCAATAGTGCCCGTACCGCAGTACAAATCCAGTACCGTTTCGCCGCCGGTAGGTGCGGCAAACCGGGCGGCCGTCTCATACAAGCGCTGGGCCTGGGCCGGGTTCACCTGGTAAAAGGAGAGGGGCGAAATCGCAAAAGTCAGCCCGCACAAGGTGTCCCGGATATATCCCGGGCCCCAAAGGGTGCGCAGCTGAGGGCCCAAGGCCACGTTCGTCCGATCCTGGTTTACGTTTATCAGCACCGTGGTAAGGCTGGGCACAGCCGCCCGCAGGGCGTCCACCAATTCCCCCTCATGGCGCAGGCCCCGCCCATTTACGACTACACAAGCCATCAGTTCCCCCGTATTCGTCCCGCGCCGCAGATAAAGCCGCCGCATTTTCCCCGTATGGGTGGCCTCATCGTAGACGCTGTCGCCCCACCGGGCCGCCCAAGCCCGGAAAGCCCCCATCAGCTGGTTAAATTCCGGCGGATGCAGCCTGCACCCCCCGCCGTCCACAATGCGGTGGGAGTTCACCGCGTAAAACCCCATTTGCAGCGACCCATCCGGCCCCTTCCCCAAAGGCAGCAAAGCCTTGTTGCGGTAGCCGTCCCGGGAAGAAGCCCCCAGCACCGGCGCCACGTCCAACCCCAAAAAGCCCCCAATGCGCTCCAAAGCGTCCACCACCCGCTGGTGCTTTACCCGCAGTTCCTCTTCATAGGTGATGTGCCGGTAGCAGCACCCCCCGCACTGGGCAAAAACCGGGCATCCCGCCTCCACCCGGCAGGGGGCAGGCCGCAAAATTTCTTCCAGCCTGCCATAGCAAAACCGCTTTTCCACCTTGACAATCCGTACCCGCGCCCGTTCCCCCGGCGCGCCCAAAGGCACAAAAACCGCCATGCCCTCGTGCCGCCCCAAAGCCGACCCCTGGGCCGTCATGCCGGTAAAATCCATCTCGATCACATCGTTCTTTTTCACCACTCCGCCTCCCACAAGTTCTTTCCTGGCATTATACCAGATTCCCCCCGGCTTCGCAAGCACCCCCAGCCCCGCCGCGACACAAAAGAAAAAGGGAAAACAGCGCCCCGCCCAGCCCGCCCATCCCCCCGCAAAACCCAAGAAAACCCAGTCTCTAGGCGGCTTTGCGGGCCGTTTCTTTGTGCCAGTTGGATAAAAAGGGGGAAAGGGCAGGGGGGCGATTTAATGGAAAACGCAGATTCTTTGCAAAACCGTTGACATCCGCAGGATTAGACATTATAATAAGCACATAAAGTTGAGTACAAGGTACGCGGCATTAAGCCGCACTTTTCAATACAACTCCTCCCCAAAAGAAGGAAAAGGACCGGGTCTTCCGGTCCTTTTCCTTTTCCCGCAGCCTCACCCCGCCGGCCCGGCCGCGCAAGAAAGCCGCGCCCCACCTGCAAATAGGGCTTGCAAATTGCCGGGAAATCCTGTACAATATAAAGAAGTATGAACAGAGCTTTTGATTTGGAGGTGCTTTCTATGCCGGAGGATTTCGCAAACCATACTATTACGTTCTCCCTGGACCCTGTGCGGGAAGCGGACATGAAGCGCATTTTGCTTACGGTCTACGATGCCCTTAAAGAAAAGGGCTACAACCCTGTCAGCCAGATCGTGGGCTACCTGCTGTCAGAAGACCCTACCTATATCACCACCCACAACAACGCCCGCAGCCTGGTGCGCCGCATTGACCGCGACGAGCTTCTAAAGGCTATGGTGCGCTCTTACCTGGGCGAATGACCCGGCCCAGCCCTTTTTGTTTTGCCTGTTATAAACCCAACTCCCAAAGAAAGCGGTGATTATTTGAGCGGAAAGAAACCTTCCTTCCCTACCTATAAGGGGAAACCTTTGGTGCGCAGCGGCGATACCATCTACTATGGCAGCATGCGGGATAAATACGTGATTAAAATGGATGTAAAGTCCAAGAAAAAGGTGGGCGATTTAGAAGTCGCCGACAAAGTGCTAGTGCAGCTGATGTATACAGACCCGGAGATCCGCAGCCGGAAGCAGATCGTCAAGACCAGCGAAAAGGACGGCCTGTACCTGGCCCTGGACATTGCCGACGCCTGGCTTACCCGGGCCCTGGCCGAGTGAGGCACACCCCCTATGCAACGGAATATTTGCCCTGTAAAAACGGCGTTTCAGCCCTTGCCCTTTGCTGAAACGCCGTTCCATTTTGCCTTTACCGTTCTTTGTGGTCCGGCCTGTCCGATTTACTGTCCCGCAGTGCGCGCCATTTCTCCAGCCATTTCGCCGCTGGCCCCGAAAGAAGCGCCGCCGCGCCCAAAACAGCGGCAGACACCCCATACACCCAAGTCTCCTCCCGCGAAGCCTCTTTGCCTGGTGGCAGTTCCTCCACCGGCAGTTCAAAGGGCGGCGCGTCTGCTTCGCCCAGGGCCCCGCTCTCTACCTCCACGGGCACAGGCACGCCCCCAGCTACAGGGCTGCTCGAAGGCTTGGGGCTGCTCGAGGTTCTAGGGCTGGGGCTGGCTGTTGGGGATTTTTCCGGGCCCGGCGTCTTAACCGCAGCGGCAGCGTTCCCAGCCTTGCTGGAGGTATTTCCCTGCACCTCCTGGCCCCGATGTACCATTACCCGGTAGGTCTGCTTGGTTTTCCCGTCCGCCGCGGTTACAGTAAAAATAAACTCCGTGTCGCTGCCCCCGGCCCCCAGGTTTTTCCGGTTTACCCGGCAGGTAGCCCCAGGCGCGGGCTCCGTCTGAAAGGTAAGGGATTTCACCGAAAAAGGCACGCTCATAGTATATTCCAGCTGCCCAGGTGAAAAAGCCTGATCCAAGCTCCCCGTGTCCGGTACCAAAGCCAGCAGCGACGCGTCCCCGCTGGCCGCCTCCTTTTCCTCCCGGTATACATCGACCTGATAAACCTGCTTAGTCTTACCGTCCGCAGCCGTCACCGTAATAGCAAACCCGGTCGTGCTGCCGCCAGCCCCCAAATTCTTGCGGTCCACCCGGAAGGACGCGCCCTGGGCAGGGACAGCGGTAAATGTCACAGCCGTGGTGCTATAAGGCACACGCATGGTGTAATGCAGGCGCTCCGCAGAAAAATCCTGCTCAAAAGCCCCCGCATCCGGCCGCAAGTCCAGCAGGGAAGCATCGCTTTCCAGGGCGTCCGGCAGTTCCCGGTATACATCCACCCGGTAGACCTGCCGGGTCTTCCCGTCCGCCGCCGTCACCGTGATCTGGAACCCCGTCTCACTCCCCGCCGCCTCCAAGGTCTTGCGGTTGACCCGGCACACGGCCCCTTCCGCCGGGGTAGCCGTAAAGTGCAGCTCTTTGGTGCCATAAGGCACAGACATGGTATACGCAAGCCTCTCCGGCAAAAAAACCTGATCCAGCTGCCCAATATCCGGCACAAGTTCCTGCAAAGAGGCGTCGCCGCTCAAAGCCTCTTTCTCCTCACGGTGCACACTTACCACGTAGACCTGCTGGGTCTTCCCGTCCGCCGCCGTCACCGTAATCTTAAATTCCGTGTCGCTGCCGCCAGCCCCCAGATTTTTGCGGTTCACCCGGCAGGTAGCCCCCTGTGCCGGCACCGCCGTAAAGGTAAGGGATTTAACCGAGTAAGGCACGCTCATCGTATAAAACAGCTGATCCGGCGAAAAATCCTGATCCAGCTGCCCCTGGTCCGGGGTAAGGCTGTACAGGGACGCTTCGCGGCTAACCGGGGCCAGCACCTCATAAGGCAATAGCCGTTCCATGTCTGGGCACAGCTCATCCCCCAGGGGCGACAAAGCCTGGCCCAAGCGCACCTGTATGCCGCAAGGCCCCTCCGGCGCATCCTCCCGCACTGAAAAGCGGTATGTAAGGGCCGTACCCGGCCCGCGGTAAGCCAAAGCAGTGCTTTTCTGGGTGTAAGCCACAGCCGCCTTCCCCTCTTCCAGCGTCACGGCGGTGGTGTAATTTTCCCGCAGCCCGCCTGCCAGGCGCACCGGCTGGCAGGTGAAAACATCGGGGTCAAAGCTCACCCAAAAGGCAAAAGCACCCACGGGCCCCTGGCTCCCAGAGTAGTCCAGGGTAAGGTCAAAGGCGCTGCCCCCACGGCCCTCACAGGCGCTTAGGGCAACAGAAAAAGACGGCGTCTCTGCCGCCACAGCCCGCAGCGGGGCTGGCATCAGGAGCAGCGCCAAAAGCAGGCCGGCCAGCAGGCGCCTCATGGTACCGTGCTCCCTTCCCATTGGTTTTTGTAAATACCCAATAATCTATAAACAAAATTTTTCATAAAAATTATATAACATGCTTATAGATAAAAGGCAATGGCTTTTCCAGAGAAAAGCCCAAAAGTGAAATTATCTCACTTTAAACAAAGCCATTTCCCCAAAAGCCCTTCCAAAAGCGTCGAAATCCCCCGAAAAAATCAGAACAAAAATTCGGAAAACCCCTTGCATTTTTAGAACGTATGTTTTATAATAAGGGAAACCACCGCCAGGCAAAGGGGGCGCTCTCATGGAAAACGGCATCCTGCATGTAGATATGAATAACTTCTACGCCTCCGTAGAGTGCCTTTTCGCCCCCCAGTATAAAGACGTGCCCATGGCCGTAGCCGGGGACGAAAAAAGCCGCCACGGCATCATCCTGGCCAAGAACATGCTGGCCAAAGAGAAAGGCGTCAAAACAGCCGAGCCCATCTGGCAGGCCAAGCGCAAGTGCCCGGGCCTGCAGATTCTGCCGCCCCACCACCCCTGGTACGCCCACTACTCCCAGCTTGCCAAAGAGATTTACAGCCGCTACACCGACCGCGTAGAGAGCTTCAGCCTGGACGAGTGCTGGCTGGACGTCTATGGCAGCGGCAGCCTTTTCGGCGATGGGGAAGAGATCGCCCACAAGATACGCCGCCAGGTAAAAGAGGAGCTGGGCCTCACCGTGTCCATTGGCGTCTCCTTCAATAAAGTCTTTGCCAAGCTGGGCAGCGACTATAAAAAGCCCGACGCCGTCACAGTCTTCGGCCGGGAAGCCATGGAAAAGGTCATATGGGAAATGCCCTGCACCGCCCTGCTGTTTGTAGGGCCCCAAACCGCCAGGACCCTGGAAAAATTCGGCCTGCACACCATTGGCGACATTGCCCGCATGCCGCCCCAGGCCATGGGGCAGATGCTGGGCAAAATGGGCGATACCCTGTGGAAATACGCCAACGGCCTGGATAATTCCCCCGTAGCCGCCATAGGGGAGGAGGCCCCGGTGAAATCCATTGGCAGCAGCACCACCCTGCCCCATGACATCACCACAGAAGCCGAGGTGCGCCGGGCCCTGCTGGACCTGTCGGAGACCGTAGCCGCCCGCCTGCGCCGGCATGGCCTGAAGGCAGGGGAGGTGCAGGTCACCGTGCGCAGCGCCGATTTTGAAGAGTACCAGCGCCAGCGCCGCCTGCCCGCGCCCGTGTGCGATTCCCAGTCCCTATACCAAGCGGCCCTGTCCCTGTACCGGGCGGAAAACAAGCGCTGGGCCATCCGCCTGCTGGGCGTGCGGGCCGGGCATCTGGTAGGGGCCGGTGAACAGCAGCTAAGCTTCTTTTCCCAAGAGGACGGCGCCGAGCGCCGGGAAAAGCTGGAAACCGCCGTAGACGCCCTGCGCAGCCGTTTCGGCAAAGAGAGCGTAAGCCGGGCCCTGGGCCTTGCGGGGCCCGAAAAGAAAAGCCAAAAGGGGGAAAAACCGTGAACATCATGGAAAAGCTGGAGGTGCTCACCGACGCCGCCAAATACGACGTAGCCTGCACATCCAGCGGGGTAGACCGCCCCGCCATACCCGGGGCCCTGGGCAGCGCGGTAAAGGCCGGCATCTGCCACAGCTTCGCGGCAGACGGCCGGTGCATCTCCCTCCTAAAAGTGCTTTTAAGCAACGACTGCGCCTTTGACTGTTCCTACTGTGTCAACCGCCGCAGCCAGGACACCCCCCGGGCCAGCTTCACCCCCGAAGAGCTCTGCCGCCTGACCATCGAGTTTTACCGCCGCAACTATATCGAGGGCCTGTTCCTAAGCTCAGCCGTGGTAAAAAACCCCGACTATACCTGCGAACTGATGTTAAAAACCCTGCGTATGCTGCGGGAAAAGGAGAAGTTCTGGGGCTATGTCCATGTGAAGGCCATACCTGGGGCCGACCCGGCCCTAACAGAAAAGCTCGGCTTCTACGCCGACCGCATGAGCGTAAACATCGAGCTGCCCTCGCAAAAAAGCCTGACCCTGCTGGCCCCCCAGAAAAGCAAGGAAAAGATCCTGGCCCCCATGGGCCAGATCCGGGACGGCATACGGGAAAACGCCACAGACCTTGTGCGCTACAAGGCCGCCCCCCGGTTCGTCCCGGCAGGGCAGTCTACCCAAATGATCATTGGGGCCACGCCGGAAAGCGACCGGCAGATTTTGAACCTGACAGAAGGGCTCTATAAAAAATACAGCTTAAAGCGGGTGTTCTTTTCCGCCTATATGCCGGTGGTAGAGCACCGCAACCTGCCCGCCCCCACCACGCCGCCGCCCCTTCTGCGGGAGCACCGGCTTTACCAGGCCGACTGGCTCCTGCGCTTCTACGGCTTCCAGGCCGGGGAGATCTTAGACGACGAGCACCCAGACTTTGACCCCCTGCTGGACCCCAAGTGCAACTGGGCCGTACACCATATCAGCCAGTTCCCCATCGAGGTAAACCGCGCCCCCTATGAAATGCTGCTGCGGGTGCCGGGCATCGGGGTAAAAAGCGCCATGCGCATCCGTTCAGCCCGCCGCTGGGCCAAGCTGGACTTTGAAGGCCTGAAAAAGCTGGGGGTAGTCCTAAAGCGGGCCCGCTATTTCATTACCTGCCAGGGCAAAAGCATTTCCCCCCTGCCCATGGACAACCCGGCGGTAATCGCCGGGGCCATACGGGAAAGGGGCTTTGCCCAAAACGGCGGGGCCCTGCAGTCCTGGCAAGGGGAGGCCCTGCCCGCCTTAGAGCAGCTTTCCCTGTTCACCCCCACGCCCAAAGACAAGGTACAGTGCCTTACCGGGCAGATCTAAAGGCGCAAAAAGGCCGGCGCCCCAGACGGACGCCGGCCAGCAGAACCAAGCGGGAAAGGAGGCGCCAGCATGGCCGCAAACCTGGTCTACCGGTACGACGGCAGCTTACAGGGCTTTTTGTGCTGCGTGGCGCAAAGCTTTTTTGATAAGGCCGTCCCAGCCGGCATCGGCGCCTGGGACGACCCCCAGGCCACGCTGTTCCCCATAAAAGAGGTGGAAACCGACTGGCAGCTGGCCAAGCGGCTGGAACGCTCCATCACCAGCCGCATTTCCCCAGAAGCCTGGGACATGGTGCAGCGGGGCTTCCTTACCTGCATGGAGGAAAAGGAGCTTCGGCTGCTGCGTTTCATCCTTTTGGGCTATAAGATGGGCCCCCGGGTAGCGCGCCTTTCCACCAACGAAGACGTACACGCCCTGGACAAAGCCCTGCTGTACCTGAAAAACGAGGCCCACTACCACGTAGAGTTTCTGCGCTTTACAGACTTCGGCGGCTTTTTGGGGGCTGTCATCACCCCCAACAACACCATATTGCCGCTGATCGTCCACCACTTTTGCAGCCGCCTCAATACCGAAGACTTTATGATCTACGAAAAGACTCATCAAATGGGCTTCCTCCACCGCAAAGGCGGGGCCCACCAGTTTTTCCAGGCCGACCACATCCAGTTCCCGGAAAAGACCGACATGGAAAAGCGCTGCCAGGCCCTATGGCGCATTTACTACGACGCCGCAGCAGTAGAGGGCCGGGAAAACCCCAAGCTGCGCCGGGGCCACATGCCCATGCGCTACTGGGTAAACATGACAGAATTCCAAAGGGGCTAGAGTCTGTTTTCAAATTCCGCAACGCCGTCTTTACGTCTAAAATGGACGGCTCCTGCGTCAAAAATCCTCGGAAGGCCACACAGCCTTTCCCGCGGTTTTTTCCGTGAATCCGTTCCATTTTAGACAAAAACCCCGGCATTCCTCCGGTTTTAAAACAGACTCCAGCATAAACCCGCGCCCCGTTTCAGGCCAGCTCAGGAATGGGCTGGCCTATGCAGTTTTCAGGGTAAGGTACGGAGAAAGCCCGGCAGACCGTAGCCCCCAGGTCCGCAAAAGCAGGGCGGTCCGGCAGGCAGGCAGAGCCCCACCCCAGGGCGTAAGCCAAAAGCGGCACCATTTCCCGGGTGTGGTCGGTGCCGGTGTGGGTAGGGTCGTTGCCGTGGTCGGCGGTGATAAAAAGCCGGTCCCCTTCCCGCATAAGGGGCAGCAGGCGCCCCAACCCCTCATCAAAGCGTTCCAACTCCCGGGCATAGCCCACAGGGTCCCGGCGGTGGCCCCACAGGGCGTCAAAGTCCACCAGGTTGACAAAGCACAGGCCGTTAAAATCCCGCCCCGCGACCTCCACGGCCTGCTGCATGCCGTGCACGCTGCTTTCCGAATGGTAAGATTCCGTAAGCCCCTGCCCGGCAAAAATGTCGCTTATTTTCCCCACGCCGATCACATCGTACCCCGCCCCCTTCAAGGCGTCCAGCGCAGTAGGGCCCGGAGGCGGCACCGCGTAGTCCCGGCGGTTGTGGGTGCGTTTAAAAGCCCCAGGGGCCCGCCCCACATAAGGCCGGGCAATGACCCGCCCCACCCGCCAGGGCCCATCCAGGGTAAGCCCCCGGGCGATCTCGCAGCAGCGGTACAGCTCTTCCAGGCCCATGGCCTCTTCGCTGCCGCAAATCTGCAGGACCGAATCCGCCGAGGTGTATACAATCAGTTCCCCTGTCTCCAGCTGCCGGGGGGCCAGCTCATCCAAAATAGCCGTACCGCTGGCCGCCTTGTTGCCAATAACACCCCGCCCCGTGCGCCGGGACAATTCGTCCAAAAGCGCCTGGGGGAATCCCGTCTCGGTAAAGGTCTGGAAAGGCTCGGCAGTGCGCAGCCCCATCATTTCCCAGTGGCCGGTCATGGTGTCCTTGCCGGCGCTGCTTTCATGCATGCGGGTGACCCGCCCGGTAAAAGCCTCCGGTACCGGGGTGCCGGGCAGGGGGCACAGGGCTCCTAACCCCAGCCCCAGCAGGTTCGGTATGGCCAGTGGCCCCGCGGCCCCGCTGATATGGGCCAGGGTGTTGGCCCCCCCGTCACC
This sequence comes from bacterium D16-76, assembly GCA_009917445.1. Taxonomy (GTDB): domain Bacteria; phylum Bacillota; class Clostridia; order Oscillospirales; family Acutalibacteraceae; genus Acutalibacter. The sequence goes on from QZEE01000004.1 coordinate 14,852, forward strand.
GTAGGCCTGGGCGTCGGCCATAGCGCCAACCCCCAGGGAATCCAGTACGATCACAAAAATACGCGGCATGCAGCCAGCCTCCTTTGCTTTTTCTTTGATTATACCCCAAAACCGTCCAATGGGCAATACGCTTTATTCCGTTTGACGGCAAGCCCTCCACCATGCTATAATGTGTTCTAGCGAACACTTGGGAGTATCCCTCTCGCGCGAAGCGCTCGCCCCCTGCTGCGCAGGGGTACCGGGAACTCCGGCGGGGTTTTAGGGTTATAATGTGTTCTAGCAACCACTTGAGAGCCCCCTCCCGCCCAAATCCCCAGAAAGGAGCCCCCATGCCTTACACCATCCAAAGCGAACGCCTTACGCCGGAAGACTACATAGCCTTCCTCAAAACCACAGACTTAGGCTCCCAATACCCCCAAGAGCGTTTCGAGGAACGCATTGCCCGCCTGGTGCGAAACGCCCCCATCAGCCTTACCGCCCGGGACGGGGAAGGGGTGCTGGCAGGCGTATGCTTCGGCATAACGGACTTTGCCTACTGGCTGTTCCTCACCGACCTTGGCGTGGCCCGCGGCTGTACCGGCCAGGGCCTGGGCAGGCGGCTGGTGCGGGCCGCCCTGGAAGAAGCCGGGGGCGAAAAGGACATCCTCATGTACACCCTGCCCAACGGTCGGGCCGTCCCCTTTTACGAAAAGCTGGGGATGGTAAAATCCAAGGAAGTCATGGAATATAACCACGTAGAATGGACGGCCTTTACCGTAACATAAAAAGCGGCCAAGGCCCTGGCATAAAACCCCAAAGGAGGAAAAACGTATGAAAATAGGAGCCCAGCTCTTTACCCTGCGCACGTATACCCAAACCCCCGAGGACCTGGACTACACCTTGTCCCAGGTGGCCAAAATGGGCTATGAGACCGTGCAGGTTTCCGCCATCGGCCCCATGCCCCCCGAGACCGTGCGGGCCCTGTGCGACAAGCACGGCCTGCCCATTGTGCTCACCCATACAGACCCCCTGCGCATCCTGCGGGACACCGAGGCCGTCATCCGGGAGCACGACATCCTGGGCTGCCCGTACATCGGCATGGGCATGATGCCCGAAAAGTACCGCCACCCCGAGTGGTTCCACCGTTTTATAGAGGATTATAAAGAGCCTGCCAAAAAGATAGCTGCCGCCGGCAAGCTCTTCATGTACCACAACCACAACCTGGAATTCCAGAAATTCGGCGGCAAGCTGGTCATGGAAAGGCTCATGGAAGCCTTCGCGCCAGAAGAGCTGGGCTTTACCCTGGACACCTATTGGGTGCAGATGGGCGGGGCGGATGTGTGCGCCTGGCTGGAAAAATTAAAAGGCCGCATCCCCTGCGTACACTTGAAAGACATGGCCGTAGAAGGCATGCAGCCCATTATGGCCCCCGTGGGGGAGGGCAACCTGCCCTGGAAAAAAACCCTGGACACCATAGCGGCCCAAGGCGGCACCCAGCACCTGCTGGTAGAGCAGGACACCTGCCAGGGCAGCCCCTTTGACTGCCTGGACGCCAGCCTGCAAAACCTGCGGGCCATGGGCGCCTGCCAGCTGTAGCGGCGGCCCGCGCAACCCGGAAAAGAAAGGACGGAGGAACATGGAAAAAACAGAAAAAGCAGTCATCACGGTCATAGGCAAAGATATGGTGGGGATTCTGGCAAAGGTGTCGGCCCTGTGCGCGGAAAAGGGCGTCAACGTGCTGGAAGTCACCCAGTCGGTCCTGCAGGACCTATTTGTCATGGTGATGCTGGTAGACATTACCAAAGCCACCGTGCGGGTGGCAGACCTGGCGGATATTTTCGACAAGCTGGGGGAGGAGATGGACTTGAAAATCCACATTATGCACGAGGACATCTTCAACTCCATGCACAAAATCTAACGGGGCGCGTATGGAGGTGCGAAAAGCATCCCCGGCGGATTTGCAGGCTGTAGGCGATGTTACCCGCAGTACCATAGCGGCCATATACCCGCACTATTACCCACAAGGCTCGGTAGATTTCTTCCTGGATTGGCACAGGGATGAAACAATTCTGGAAGACATAGAGGCCGGGCGGGTCTACCTTCTGACAGTTCAGAAAGGGCGGGCTGTGGGAACGGTGACGCTCCATGAAGGGGAAATAACGCGGCTTTATGTATTGCCGGGGTGCCAGGGCAAGGGATACGGCAGCATGCTGCTGGATTTTGCCGAAAAAGCGGTAGGGGAGGCTTACGGGAAAATCCGGGTAGAGGCTTCCCTGCCCGCCCAGGCCATGTATTGGAAGCGGGGGTACAGAGTAGTTGATTTCCTGACGGAAGCAGAAGGGCAGGGCGACGTGCTTTGCTGGGCCGTGATGGAGAAGCCGTGGGGAGCGGGCAAATCCAAAACAAAATAGAAACGCCATTTACGGGCAAAGGGGGAATTTATTTGAACACAAGCGAAATTTTAGAAACCATAAACATGATCGACAACGAAGACCTGGACGTGCGCACCATTACCATGGGCATCTCGCTTTTAGACTGCATCCACCCAGATGGGGAAAAGGCGGCGGTGCAAATCTACGATAAAATCTGCCGCTACGCCGAAAAGCTGGTGCGCACCGGCGAGGACATCAGCCGCCAGTACGGCATACCCATTATCAACAAGCGCATTTCCGTAACGCCCATTGCCATGGTGGCCGGGGCCTGCCCCAGCATGTCGCCGGTGCGCTTTGCCAGGGCCCTGGACAACGCCGCCCGGACCGTAGGCGTCAACTTCATCGGGGGCTACTCGGCCCTGGTGCACAAGGGCTTTGGCCCCGGGGACTACGCCCTGATCGAAAGCATCCCCCAGGCCCTTTCCGAAACCGAGCTGGTGTGCTCTTCGGTAAACGTGGGCACCACCAAGGCGGGCATTAATATGGACGCCGTAAAGAAAATGGGCCGGGTAGTTAAAGAGGTGGCCCAGCTCACCGCAGACCGGGAGTGCATAGGCGCCGCCAAGCTGGTGGTGTTCTGCAACGCGCCAGAGGACAACCCCTTCATGGCCGGGGCGTTCCATGGCCCAGGGGAGCCAGACTGTGTAATCAACGTAGGGGTATCCGGGCCGGGGGTAGTGCGGGCCGTCTTGAAAAAAGAGGGGCAGGGCAAGGACTTAACCGCCATTGCCGAGCTCATCAAGCGGACGGCCTTTAAAATCACCCGCATGGGCCAGCTGGTGGCCCAGGAAGCCTCGCGGCGGCTTTGCGTGCCCTTTGGCATTGTAGACCTGTCCCTGGCCCCCACCCCGGCCATTGGCGACAGCGTGGCCTATATCCTGGAGGCCATGGGCCTGGAGCAGTGCGGGGCCCACGGCACCACAGCGGCGCTGGCCCTCTTAAACGACGCAGTAAAAAAAGGCGGCGTCATGGCCTCGTCCAGCGTAGGGGGGCTGTCGGGGGCCTTCATCCCGGTAACCGAGGACGCGGGGATGATCGAGGCGGCCCGCAGCGGCTGCTTAACGCTCAATAAGCTGGAAGCCATGACGGCGGTGTGCTCGGTAGGGCTTGATATGATCTGTATCCCCGGGGATGTAAGCCCAGAGATCATTTCCGGCATCATTGCAGATGAAGCCGCTATTGGCATGGTCAATTCGAAAACAACCGCCGTGCGGGTAATCCCGGCCGTAGGCAAACAGGCTGGGGAAGAGCTGGACTTTGGGGGCCTTTTGGGCATGGGGCCCATCATGGCGGTAAACCCGGCGTCGCCCCGTGAATTTATTGACCGCGGCGGCAGAATCCCCGCCCCCCTGCAGAGCCTGAAAAATTAGCAGCCGCCCCTCATAGACCGCCAGAGAAACGGGAGTCCAGAGGGGTTGCTGCGTGCCGGTGGCAAAACGTTTCGCTGCGCGAACCGTTTGCGTCCAGCAACCGACCGAGCCGGCAGGCGAGACCCCTGGCCCTTTGGCGGGTTCTTAGGGCGGCGCCCTAAGTGGGGTGGGGGGTGAGCGTCTGCCTGCGGCAGACAAGCTGCGAACCGACCGAGCCGGCAGGCGAGACCAAAGCCCCACGACCTTGCCGCAGGGTGCGCCCTTTGCACCCGGAGGCTCCAAAAAGCGTCAGCGGGGTGTTAGGGGCAAGGCCCCTAAGGTCTTAAAAGCCCAGCCCAATAAGCATCCTGCGCCACAATATTATTACTTCTGAACAAAATAGCAGGAAATAGGGGAACATACGGCAAATCTTTCCCATTATTCCTTTCAGAAATAATACCCACAGAAATTCTTTTGAGGAGCATGAAATTATGGAATCATTGCGAGAGCTATACAGGATCGGCCGCGGGCCCTCCAGCTCGCACACCATGGGGCCGGGGCACGCGGCCCAAATGTTTCAAGAGGCGTTCCCCCAGGCAGACAGGTTCCAGGTGACGCTGTACGGCTCCCTTGCCAAAACAGGCAAGGGCCATTTGACCGACACAGCGGTAATCGAGGCCCTGGCCCCGCTGCCGGCCCAGGTGGTCTTTGACAAAGAAACGTCCGGCCTGCCCCACCCAAACACCATGGACCTTGTAGCCCTAAAGGAAGGCAAGCCCCTGGGCAAGTGGCGGGTGTTCAGCGTAGGGGGCGGCAAGGTCACCATAGAAGGCCAGCCCGCCGCCGACCCGCCCCAGGTGTACCCCATCCGCAGCTTTGGGGGCATTAAGGATTATTGCCGGGAAAAGGATATGTTTTTGTGGCAGTACGTGGAGGAGTGCGAAGGCCCGGAAATCTGGGCCTACCTTTCCGAAGTATGGGAGGTCATGAAAGAGGCCGTCTACCGGGGCATCCGCAAAGACGGGGAGCTAAAAGGCGGCCTGGGCGTGCAGCGCAAGGCCATGTACCTAAACCGCCAGCGCCACATGGACGAAAGCAAGCAGACCCGTGAAAACCGCAAGGTGTGTGCCTACGCCTTTGCGGTCAGCGAGGAAAACGCCGGAGGCGGCACCATCGTCACAGCCCCCACCTGCGGGGCCTGCGGGGTGCTGCCCGCGGTGCTGGTGTATAAGCAGGAGGAAATGGGCTTTTCCGACCGGGCCATGCTCAAAGGCCTGGCAGCGGCGGGTGTGGTTGGCAACGTCATTAAAACCAACGCCTCTATCAGCGGCGCCGAGTGCGGGTGCCAGGCGGAAATCGGCAGCGCGTGCAGCATGGCCGCCGCCGGGCTGGCCGAGCTGTACCATATGGACCTGGACCAGATCGAGTACGCCGCCGAGGTAGCCATGGAGCACCACCTGGGCCTTACCTGCGACCCCATCGGCGGCCTGGTGCAAATCCCCTGCATCGAGCGCAACGCCGTAGCGGCCATGCGTGCCATCAACGCCCTAAGCCTGGCAAACTTCCTAACCTACACCCGCAAAATCTCCTTCGACGTGGTGGTAAAGACTATGTACGAGACCGGCCGGGACCTGTTCAGCAAGTACCGGGAAACCAGCGAAGGCGGCCTGGCCAAAATGTACCGCCCCAGTTAAAGAAAACAACGCAAAGAAAAAATAAGAAAAAAATAAAAATTTTCCCGAAAAACCCCTAACCAAAATTGCCTCCCAACCGTCTATGTATTGGTACCGTGTACCAAAATCATTTTAGGGAGGCAATTTGTATGAAAAAAAGGAAAACCACCGCTGTGTGCCTGGCCCTGTGCCTGCTGCTAAACCTGCCCGCCTGCGCCCACCCCCAGCAGGCCGCCCACCCAGACGAAAGCCCCAAAACCGCCCCCTCCTCCCAAACACAGCCCGAAAGCCAACCGCCCCCCGCGCCAGACATCCCAGACCTAAGCGACACAGACCTCAGCGGGGAACTCACCATCCGGGACTGCATCGCCCCCTCAGAGAGCCTGCCTACACAGCTGGAATCCTTTGCGGCGGAATTTATGGCGCTGCACCCGGACGTGACGATAAACGTGGAATACTATACCGAAAGCGCCTCAGGCCGCGCCCAGGTCAACGAAGCCTACGAAGCGTTCAGCACCGAAGTGCGCATGGAGATGGTAAGCGGCGAAGCAGACTACCTCCTTTTCTTCCCCTCATCCCGGATGAACCTCTACGAGCTTTCCGAAAGCGGCGTGCTGATGGACATGCGCCCCTATTTTGACAACGACCCCACCGTAGACCCCCAGGACTATTTCACCCAGGTCTTCGACGCGGTCTCCGTAAACGGGAAGCTGACCGCCGTGCCCATCTCCTTTAGCTTGGAAGGCCTGTACCTGAACCGCAACCTGATGGAAGCCCTAAAAGTCGACCTGGATGGGATAAAAGAGGTAGATTGGCAGGCCCTGCTGGACTGGCACCAGCAAGGCCTTGCCCTCCAAAAAGACCTGGATGTCCTGGCCGGCGGGGAGATGCACGAGCAGCTTTTTGCCCTGGAAAAGCCGGCCTACATAGACTGGGAGACCCGTACCGCGTCCTTCCAGTCCCCAGGGTTTATAGACTACCTAACCCGCACCGGGGCCATTACAGAAAAGAACGCCGAGCTCAACGAGATCAGCCGCGCCATTTCCACCGAGGTAGGCATCGCAGACCTGGCCATGCAAAGCTGGGCCGCAGGCAAAAACCTCTTTGACCCCGCAGATACCGCCAGATCCGATATTGTAGACAAAGGGGTGCCCAGCGTCGCGGTGCTGTCCGGCATAGGCCTGCCAGACCTGGCCTATGCCAGCGAGCCCCTGAACGGCCTGGCAGGGCCGTACCCAGCCGTCACCTCAGACGGGAAGCTGGGGGTTTTCTCAAAAGAAGATTTCGCCGTGCCTTCCAGCATAAAAGACCCCAGGCTGGCGTGGAAATTCATAGCCTTTTGCATGCAGGAGCGGGAAGAGCTTCTATTTGAACCCGGCTTCTATTTCACCGGCTACATCCCTGTAAACCGGAAAAACCTGGTGGCCCTGCTGGAAGACGGGAAAGGGAAAAAAGAGCTCTTCTACACCGTGCTGCAGGCAGGCTACGCCATGGAAAGCTACGACGCGGCCGCAGGGGCGGAAAAGCTGGAAGAATGCCTCTCTTTGCCGCTGATAAACGGCAAAAACTATGGCGTAAATGTAGACGAATACCTGGAAGAATATTACACCCACAACCTCACCACCCCCGAGCAGTGCGCTAAAAAACTGCAAGACCGGGCATATATCTGGCTAAACGAATAAACCCAAAACAGGAGGGACCGACCATGGAAAAGAAAACAGTGGTATTAGGCGTAACCGGGGGCATAGCCTGCTATAAAGCGGCGGCGCTGGCCTCAAAGCTTACCCAGCGGGGGTACAACGTAGAGGTGGTGCTCACCAAAAACGCCACCGAATTTATTGGGCCCCACACCTTCGAATCCCTCACCCACAACCGTGCCATGGTCGATACCTTCGACCGCAATTTCCAAAGCCATGTGGAGCACGTGGCCCTGGCCGACAAAGCCAGCCTGCTTATTGTGGCCCCGGCCACGGCCAATATCATCGCCAAAGCAGCCCACGGCCTGGCCGACGACATGCTCTCCACCACCATCCTGGCCTGCGACTGCCCTAAGCTCATAGCCCCGGCCATGAATACCCGCATGTACGAAAACCCCGTTACCCAAGAAAACCTCAATACCCTGCGCCGCTACGGCTGGGAAATCATCGAGCCCGCCACAGGCCGCCTGGCCTGCGGCGCCACCGGCAAGGGCAAAATGCCCGAGCCCGAAGCCCTGTTAGAAGCCGTTGACCACGCCATCCGCCACGAAAAGGACTTAAAGGGCGTAAACGTGCTGGTCACCGCCGGCCCCACCCAAGAGGCCCTGGACCCCGTGCGCTTCCTCACCAACCACTCCACCGGCAGAATGGGCTACGCCATCGCCCGGGCCGCAGCGGCCCGCGGGGCCCAGGTCACCCTGGTTTCCGGCCCTGTGGATTTGCCCCCCCCAGCCTACGTAGAAACCGTGCATGTAGTAAGCGCCCTGGAGATGTTTGAAGCCGTCAAATCCCGGGCCGCCGGGCAGGATATCTTCATAAAAACCGCGGCCGTAGCCGATTACCGCCCCGCGGAAGCCAGCCCCGAAAAGATGAAAAAGGGCGCGGGCCCCCTGTCCCTGCCCTTAGAGCGTACCGACGATATTTTAGGCTGGCTGGGCCAGAACCGCCAGCCCGGGCAGTTCCTCTGCGGATTTAGCATGGAGACCGAAAACCTGGTGGAGAACAGCCGCCAAAAGCTTACAAAAAAGGGTATAGACATGGTCTGTGCCAACAGCCTGCGGCAAGCGGGCGCGGGCTTTGGGGGTGAAACCAACGTCCTCACCCTCATCACCCAGGCCGGGGAAGAGCCCCTGCCCCTCCTAAGCAAAGAGGACGCCGCCCACCGCGTGCTGGACGCCATCCTCCGTGCCAAAAAAGAATTCCCCAGGAAAAAATAACCCCCCTTCAAGGCGCGGCCTGCCCAAGCAGGCTGCGCCTTTCCTGTATCCCCACCCCGGACATTTTGTCCTGTTGCGCTGCTAAAGCAGTGCAATATCTGCAACTTTCACAAAGGCGTTTTGCACCCCGCGCACCCCTTTCCCCATAAAACCAGCAAGGCAGCAGAAAAAATGAAATTTCCCATGTTGAAAAAATTATTTTGTAAAAATGGCACAAAGATGTTGAAAATCTTGAACGCATATGCTATAATATGGGCAAGAAAACCGGGAGGAAGAAACCCCTCCCAACCGCTTACAACAGCAAAAGCCCCCAAAGCCTGGGGGCGTCTATAAGGAGAGGAAGGTTTGGTTATGTATAATTTCGTTGAAAACCGTATGAACATCCCCAAAAGCGAATTCCCCATGCTCCGCCGTAATCCAAGCCGCTTGGTGGTCCAAACGGGCATCCAGCCTGTGGCGTATATCCAAGAGGATTTGTGCGCCGGCGAGCGCCCCCAGTCCCTTCTGCAATCCCTTTTCGCGTTTAAGAAGCGGGGCTGATTCCCCCTTCTATCAGCCCTTGGCCCCCAGTCTTCCCAGGCTGGGGGCTTTTGTTCTGCCTCCGGCGGCCAGGGGGGACTTTTTTTGATAAAAAAGTCCCCCCTGGACCCCTTCAAAAAAACCGTCCTTGGGTCAGCTGGCTTTTTCCAGGTCACGGCGCAGGCGGGTGATGATGCGCTTTTCCAGCCTGGATATGTAGGATTGGGAAATACCCAGTTCGTCGGCGACCTCCTTTTGGGTGTGCTCCTTTTTCGAGTCCAGCCCGAACCGCAGCTGCATAATGGTTTTTTCGCGCTCAGGCAGGCGGCTTACGGCAGAAAGCAGCAGCTCCCGTTCGGCTTCCTGTTCCACGCCCCGGTTTACCGCGTCCGGGTCGCTGCCCAGCAGGTCGGAGAGAAGCAGCTCGTTGCCGTCCCAATCCACGTTCAGCGGGTCGTCAATGGAGATTTCGTTGCGCAGCTGGGAGCTTTTCCGCAGGTACATCAAAATTTCGTTTTCGATGCACCGGGAGGCATACGTGGCCAGCTTGATGTTTTTTTCCACCCGGAAGGTGTTCACCGCCTTAATAAGCCCTATGGTGCCAATAGAGATCAAATCCTCCACCCCAGCCCCCGGGCTCTCAAATTTTTTGGCTATGTACACCACCAGCCGCAGGTTGTGGGTGATCAAGGGCTCCCGTGCCCCCGGCAGCCCCTGGCGCACCTGTTCCAGCACTTGGGCTTCCTGGGCTTTGGTCAGCGGTGGGGGCAGGGTGTCAGGGCCGTTGATGTAGTGCAGGTATTGGGGTGCCCCTCCCAGCCAGACTTTACCCAGCCAACGGCGGACAGCAGAGAAAAAAGAATCAAACATAACGAATTACCTCCGGTTTGTAAAATGTATAGACGGAAGCTCCCCGCCTACCCCTCAAAGGCATGGGGGTTAAAAAGCGCGGCAAACTGCCCGCTGGAAAGGGGCCGGCTGCTAAGGGCTACATAGCAGTCCAGCACCTGGCCGCTTTCCTTCAGGGTGACTTTATCCGCCCGGAAAGCCGGCATCAGCCCCCCGGCCCCCACAGTCGAGAAGGGCACCAGCCGCAGCATAGGGGAGGGCCCAGCCGGGGCCGTGCCGTCAGCCAGGAAATCCAGGGCCCCGTCCGGGGCGGTGTTTTTCAAGGCGTGGGCTTCGCATACCACCACAGGCAGGCCAGAAAAAGGCTCACGCAGATCGTTGCCCGTGTCGGCCCGGGCGGGCAGCTCCACAGCGGCCCCTTGGTTTTCTATCCGCAGGGTGCACAGGCGCAGGGGCGAAGTCCCCCGGGGGAAAAGCCGCTGGAAGGCCCAAAACACCCCATAAGCCAGGCAGGTGAACAGAAACAGCAGGGGCAGCGACAAATCAAAGTACACAGCATGCCCCACCACCGCCACCCGGGCCGGGGCCAAAAAGCGGGTCAGGAACAAAAACACCCCAGCCAGTAAAAAGGAGAAAATCCACAGGCATAACCACGCCCGCGCCAGCTGCCGCCACCCCAAAGGGCAAAAAGCCGCGGCCGAGGCAGCCAGCGCTACCGCCCCCCCAGCCAGCAGCGAAGCCCACCCCGCCATAGGGAAGAGGCTTACCAGCCCGCACAGCGCCCCGCATAACCCCCCGGCCACCAGCCGCCACCCCTTAGCCTGCAGCCGCAGGAACCGGCGCACGCACCACAGCAGGAAAAAGTCTATGTACAGGTTGACGATCACGAACACGTCCGCGTAAACAGTCACAGCCCCACCCCCGTCCACCTGTTATTATAAGAGGGCCGATAGGCCCAAACGTGTCGTTTTTAGAGCCCTGCGCAAAAAAATAAGCCCCGCTCCGCAAGCGGGGCAGGGCTCAAGAAATTATAAAGTTTCAGGCTCCGGGTATTCCACACCAAAGGTCTCCACCGTGACCTTCTCCATCACCTGGTCCTCGTGGGGCCGGTCCGCCCGGTCCCGCGGGGCCGAGACAATAGCCAGCGCCGCCTCCATGCCCTCGGTGACTTTGCCAAAGGCCGCGTACTGCCCATCCAGATAAGGCGCGTCGTCCACCATAATAAAGAACTGGGACCCCGCGCTGTCCGGCATAGTGGCCCGCGCCATCGACAGGACGCCAGCCGTATGGGCCAAATCATTCTTCACGCCGTTCGAAGAAAATTCCCCCTTAATAGAGTACCCCGGCCCGCCCATGCCGGTGCCCTCCGGGTCGCCGCCCTGGATCATAAAGCCCGGGATGACCCGGTGGAAGATCGTGCCGTCATAAAAGCCCTTTTGAATCAGGGAAATAAAATTGTTCACCGTGTTGGGCGCAAGGTCCGGGTACAGCTCAGCCTTGATAGTACCCTGGGTGGTCTCAAAGGTGACGATAGGGTTTTGCATAATGGAGCCTCCTCATTTTATTCTCATGTATACAGTAGTATAATAGGGGAGAGGGCTTTTGTCAATCGCCCAGCGGGCGTTTCCGCCGAGGGTAAGGCTTCATCTCATCTGTCAGCCCCAGCAGATAGTCCACGCTGGTGTCGTAAAACTGGCTAAGCTTGATAAGCACATCCGTAGGGATATCATGATAACCCAACTCGTAGTGGGAATAGCAGGTCTGTGTGCAATGCAGATAACGTGCCAGGGTCTGCTGCTTCAAATCCATATCTTCGCGTAGGTCTCGAATCCTTTGATACATGGTGACGCTCCTTTTATGTAGCGGCTGATAACACAAATAGTATGCGTACCACAAAATGTACTATTGATTTTTAGCACGAATTGTACTAAAATAAAAAGTATGGACCCATATTTTGAAAAAAGGCGGCAAAAGAAATGGTCATAAAAGTCAACGTCCCCCTGTTCCTTGCATCGTCCGTGACCGCGCTCATACTACTCCACACCCTGGTTGCCATACACATGCACATGTCCATGGAGTGGAAAGGCTATGCCCGGGGAAAAATCCACACAATCGGCCTAATCATCTGTATATTCTTTGGCCTATTCGGCTGCCTATACGTAGCCTTTCTGCCAGACAAGCTCAAGGAAGCCCGGGAAGAACAAGTGCGGAATCTCCTAGAAATGCTGGAAAAACAAAGACGGGAACCCACCGACAGCCACAACGATTAACCACCCCGCCCCCCATTACAGCAAACGCCCAAAAGAAGCGAAGCGTGGGAGTCCAGCGGGGCTGCTGCGTGCCAGTGGCACGCGTCCAGCAGCCGACCGAGCCGGCAGACGAGACCGGGCCCCAAGACCTTCAGGAGTGCGAAAAATTTTCACAAAAGGCTGTTTTTTGCCTTTACATGCCCCGAAAAAAATGGTAGAATAAAACAACACGGGCATGTCCTGGTGCTTTGCCGCGCCCGTTGTGCCCGCCCAAGCAGTTCCGATCATCCTAAAAGGAGGAAATCGTTATTATGGCAAGAAAAATGAAAACCATGGATGGCAACAACGCCGCCGCGCATGTTTCCTATGCGTTTACCGACGTTGCGGCCATCTACCCCATCACGCCCTCTTCCGTGATGGCAGACGAGACCGACAAGTACGCCGCCGCCGGGCGGAAGAACCTGTTCGGCCGGGAAGTACGGGTGACTGAAATGCAGTCCGAGGCCGGCGCCGCCGGCGCAGTCCACGGCTCTTTGGCCGCCGGGGCGCTGACCACCACCTACACCGCATCCCAGGGCCTGCTGCTGATGATCCCCAACATGTACAAAATCGCCGGCGAGCTGCTGCCCAGCGTCATCCACGTTTCGGCCCGTACCGTGGCCACCCACGCCCTGAACATCTTCGGCGACCACTCCGACGTGTATGCCTGCCGCCAGACCGGCTATGCCATGCTGTGCGCCAACTCCCCCCAGGAAGTCATGGACCTGGGCGCTGTGGCCCATCTGTCCGCCATTAAGGGCAAGGTGCCTTTCCTCCATTTCTTCGACGGCTTCCGTACCTCCCACGAAGTACAGAAGATCGAGACCTGGGACTATGAAGACCTGGGCGAGATGCTGGACTGGGAAGCCGTAGATAGCTTCCGCCGCAACGCCCTGAACCCCGAGCACCCCGTGCTGCGCGGCCAGGCCCAGAACGGCGACATCTTCTTCCAGGCCCGCGAGGCTTGCAACAAGTATTATGACGCCGTGCCCCAGGTGGTCGTGGACTACATGGACAAGGTCAACGAGAAGATCGGCACAAACTACAAGCCCTTCAATTACTACGGCGCCCCCGATGCCGACAAGGTCATCATCGCTATGGGCTCTGCCTGCGAGACCATCGAGGAAGTCATCGACTATATGCTGGCCGCCGGCGAGAAGGTAGGCCTGGTAAAAGTCCACCTGTACCGCCCCTTTGTGGCCAAGTACCTGCTGGACGTGCTGCCGGAGACCGTCAAGACCATCTCCGTGCTGGACCGCACCAAGGAGCCCGGCTCCATCGGCGAGCCCCTGTATCTGGACGTGCTGGCCGCCATCAACGGCACCCCCTTCGGCGCCTGCCCCGTTCTCTCCGGCCGCTACGGCCTGGGCAGCAAGGACACCAAGCCCAGCGACATCATCGCCGTGTACCGCAACATGGAGGCTGCCCAGCCCAAGAAGCGCTTCACCATCGGCATTGTGGACGATGTGACCCACCTGTCCCTGGAAGTCAAGGAAGACCCGGATACCGCCCCCGCCGGCACCACCAGCTGCAAGTTCTGGGGCCTGGGCTCCGACGGCACCGTAGGCGCCAACAAGAACTCCATCAAGATCATCGGCGACCACACCGACATGTATGCCCAGGGCTACTTTGACTATGACTCCAAGAAGTCCGGCGGCTTGACCATTTCCCACCTGCGCTTCGGCCATACGCCCATCAAGTCCACCTACTACATTTCCAAGGCGGACTTTGTGGCCTGCTCCAACCCTGCCTACCTGGAGACCTACGACATGGTGCAGGATTTGAAGAAGGGCGGCAGCTTCCTTCTCAACTGCGCCTGGAACGCCGAAGAGCTTAACGACCGCCTGCCCGGCAAGGTGAAGAAGTTCATCGCTGACAATGAGATCAACTTCTACACCATCGACGCCTTTGCCATCGGCAAAGAGCTGGGCCTGGGCACCCGCACCAACACGGTGCTCCAGTCCGCTTTCTTCTCCATTGCCAAGATTATCCCCGCTGAGGATGCCATCCAGTATATGAAGGACGCCGCCCAGAAGTCTTACGGCCGCAAGGGCGAGGCTGTCGTCAAGATGAACCACGACGCTATCGATCGGGGCGCCACTGGCTATGTGAAGGTAGACGTGCCTGCTTCCTGGAAGGACGCTGTAGATGACAGCCAGAAGAAGGTTGCCACCGGCGGCCGTCCCGAGCTGGTTGACTACGTGAACAATGTTGTGTTCCCCGTCAACTCCTTCCACGGCAAGGACCTGCCCGTTTCCACCTTCGAGAAGTACGCCGACGGCACCAGCCCCCAGGGCACCGCTGCTTATGAGAAGCGCGGCGTGGCTGTAGACGTACCCCAGTGGATCCCCGAGAACTGCATCCAGTGCAACCAGTGCTCTTATGTTTGCCCCCATGCGGTTATCCGCCCCATCGCTATGACCGATGAGGAATTGAAGAACGCCCCCGAAGGCGTCCTGAGCAAGCCCATGACCGGCGTGCCCGGCATGAACTTTGCCATGGTCATCTCTACCCTGGACTGCACCGGCTGCGGCAGCTGCGTAACTACCTGCCCCGCCAAGACCAAGGCCCTGCAGATGGCCCCCATCGACTCCCAGCGCCCCCAGCAGGCGGTGTTCAACTATGCCATCGACCTGCCTGTTAAGGAAGCGGTTGCCGAGAAGTTCAAGGAGACCAGCGTCAAGGGCAGCCAGTTCAAGCAGCCCCTGCTGGAGTTCTCCGGCGCTTGCGGCGGCTGCGGCGAGACCCCCTATGCGAAGCTGGCCACCCAGCTGTTCGGCGACAAGATGTTCATCGCCAACGCTACCGGCTGTTCCTCCATCTGGGGCGGTTCCGCGCCTGCCACTCCCTACACCGTCAACAAGAAGGGCCACGGCCCCGCTTGGGAAAACTCCCTGTTCGAAGACAACGCCGAGTTCGGCCTGGGCATGACCCTGGCCCAGAACGCCGTGCGCGGCCGCCTCAAGGAGCTTACCGAGAAGCTGTGCGCCATTGAATACTGCGTACCCGAGATCAAAGAAGCCGCCAAGGCCTGGATGGACACCATGTGGGACAGCAAGTCCAACGGCCCTGCCGCCGAGGCTTATATCAAGGCCCTGGAGAACGGCGTGATGACCGTGGACGAGAACATTGAGTTCTGCGGCTCTCCCAAGGCAGCTGAGGTGTTCGGCAGCAAGGAAGAAGCCGACAAGATGCTGGAACTGGCTAAGACCCGCAAGGCCGCTGGCGAGAAGTACTGTGCCTGCGAAGCCTGCACCCTGGCCCTGGAGATTTTGAAGGATAAGGATTACCTTGCCAAGAAGTCCATGTGGATTTTGGGCGGCGACGGCTGGGCCTATGACATCGGCTTCGGCGGCGTTGACCATGCCCTGGCTTCCGGCGAGAACATCAACATCCTGGTGTTCGATACCGAGGTGTACTCCAACACCGGCGGGCAGGCCTCCAAGTCCACCCCCTGCGGCTCCGTGGCCCAGTTCGCTGCCACCGGCAAGGCCCAGAAGAAGAAGGACCTGGCTGCCATCGCCATGAGCTACGGCTACGTCTATGTGGCCCAGGTTGCCATGGGCGCCGACATGAACCAGTGCATCAAGGCTTTCTCCGAGGCCGAAAGCTACAACGGCCCCTCCATCATCCTGGCTTACGCCCCCTGTATCAACCATGGTATCAAGGGCGGCATGGGCGTCTCCATGGTGGAAGAGAAGAAGGCTGTGGCCGCTGGCTACTGGCACAACTTCCGCTTCGACCCCCGCCGGGCCGACGCCGGGGAGAACCCCTTCCAGCTGGACAGCAAAGAGCCTTCCGCTTCCTACCGCGACTTCATCATGGGCGAAGTGCGCTACAACAGCTTGACCCGTTCCTTCCCGGAGCGCGCCGAAACCCTGTTCGCCAACGCCGAGAAGTACGCTGCCGAGAAGTACGAAAAGCTCAAGAAGATGGCGGAGTAAGGATAACCCCCATCCCTAAAACCGCATAACCGGCAGGGCCTGCCCCACGTTGGGCAGGCCCTGCTTTTGCTTTGCCAAAAAATACGGCCAGATGGGAGCCCCCCACCTGGCCGTCCTCTTCTTCTCAACCCTGCAACCGGGGCAACGCCTATCAGCCCCGGCCCCGCTGCTGCCGCTGGGCCGTAAAAATCTGCTGGGTGATCTTGTCCTGGTCCTCGTTTGTCATCCCCAAAAATTTGAAGCCATAGTCAAATTGCCCGTCCTCTTTTTTAATAATGCGCAGCACCTGGCAGTACAACACCGACTCCGGCACGTCTTCCAGCAGGCGGGTTTTCAGCAGCAGCTTGTCCCCCTCCTGGTATTCCTCCCTGCACCGCACCCCGGCCCCGCCTACGCTGACGTTCAAAAGCCTCGCCGGCTTTTCCCCCCCGTTAAAGGAGCCAAAGGAAGTCAAGGTAGCTTCCAAATCCGTAGCCAGCCGGAAAAAGGCCCGGTCGTTTTTAATCTGTTCCACGACCATTTCCGTCACATCCCATATCTTCTCCGATATAGGCATAATAGCGCCCTTCAAATAGACGGCCTTGCGCTCCTGGTCGTTGTAGCCCCGTATTTGGGCCTGTATAGGCTCTTCCGGCGCAATCGGCGGCTTTGAGTACAGCCGCAGCTCAGCCCCATCCTTCCGGGGGGCCTCCAGCATGGCAATAAAAAGGAACCGCCCGTCCAGGGTGGAGACCTCCACCCGCATCCCGGCATAGGGCCCCAGGTCTGGTTCCTGGGGCGGGGCCTCAGCCTGTACCGGCTCCGGCGCCGCCTTTTTCCCAAACAGATTGAATAGTTTCACAGGTTCCCTCCCTATATAGGCAGCACGGGCTTATTTCTCCCGCAGCTGTTTCATGTTTTCCGTTACCCACACCACCCGGTTGCGGCCCTCCTTTTTCGCGTCGTATAGCATGGTGTCCGCCATTTTCAGCACCGAGTCATAATGCAGGTCCTCATTGGGCACCACCGTTACGCCGCCGACGCTTACCGTTACCCACGGGGCCACAGAGGGGTCATGGGGGATATGTAAATCTTCCACTGCCTGGCGCACGGCCTTAAAGTGGTTAAAAGACTTGTCCGACCCATCGCCTACCAGCAGCGCCACAAATTCCTCGCCCCCATACCGGGCAAAAAAGTCCGTGCTGCGCCGCAGATGGGAAGACACGCACTTCGCCACCGAAGCTATCACCTTGTCCCCAGCCGGGTGCCCAAAGGTGTCGTTATACAACTTAAACCGGTCAATATCAAACATGCACACCGAAAAGGGCAGCTTCAGCCGCAGGCATTCCTTCCATTTCTGGGCGCTGTGCAGGTCATACTGCCGCCGGTTGGCCACGCCTGTCAGCTGGTCGGTCATAGACTGGTACTCGATCTGCTTGCGGTAGCTGTAAAGCTTCACATGGGTGTTGACCCTGGCCTTGACAATCAAGGGGTTAAAGGGCTTGATGATGTAGTCTACCGCCCCCAAAATAAGGCCGGTCTGCTCATTCTGCACGTCTGCCAGGCTGGTAATCAGGATCACCGGCACGTTCTGGGTAATAATCTCCTCCTGCAGCTTTTTCAGCAGGGTAAACCCATCCATGCCCGGCATGACCACGTCCAGCAGGATCAGGGAAAAGTGCCCTTCCCTGGCCAGGTTCAGCCCCGCCTCCGGCGAATGGGCGACCGTGATATCGTATTCCTCCTCCAAAATAGACTTTAGCTTTGACGCCTGCAAGATGCTGTCATCTACTATCAGGATCTTTTCCATGTCTACACTCCTTATATTAGTCCAAAACGCTTTCTCGTGCCGCCCGGCGGGGGGATAAATGAATACTTCCTTATCCTTTCCGCAAGGCTTCCTGCCAGAGAAAAATGGCGCTTGCAAAAGGGGCGGCACCCTATACCGCTTTATTCTGATTATACACCATTGGGGTGCGCTTGGCAATAGCTTTTTGCAAGCTTGCGGTGGTTTTCCTCCCTTTCGCGGCCTCTAAAAAACCGGCAAAGCAAAAGGCCCCCCAGAATCAGGAAAGCCCCTTGCTAAAGCCTGCTGGGCAGGCCCTTACTGTATTGCCACGGCAATTAAAAAGCCGTCCTCGGTCCTATCCCGGTAGCTTACCTCAACGTATGTACCCAGCAGGCTTTCCACCGGGCAGCCCGGCGAAAAGCAAGGCGGCCAGGGCCCATATCCGTTTCCTATTCATAAAACTCCTAACCTTTCCTTTTTCATTTTCCATGAAGGCCTCAGCCCTCCTGCGTGGGGGCAGAGGCTCCCATAACCCAGGCTCTCCGGTGCAGGCTGGCCGTCTTAGACCGCATCCGCAATTTCATATGGCATCCCTCCTGGTTTTCCCGGCAAAGGCCGGCCCCGTCAATCCTGGGCTGGCCTTTGCCTGATTTTTCCCCTTTACCGTACCTTGCGGGCATCTATAGCCGCCAGCAGGAAAAGGACAGGCACAACAGCCGAGCATACCGCCGTAACAGCCCGGTCCAGGGTAAAGTCGCCAAACAGCATCATTACCCCAGAAGCTGCCGCGGCCGCCAGGCCGATCCAGCCCAGGGTTACAGCCACAGAGAGCATCTTCCGGCTACCGCCGGCGCCTTTCAGGCCGGTGAACCCGCAGCCCAGGTCAAACACCCCAGCGCAAAGGCCCAGCACCGTAGACACCCGCATAGCGGCCAAAGCGGTGCCCACAGGCGCCTGGCCTGCCGCGCCCTCCAGGGCGTTTGCCAGCACCAGGGACATAATGCCCACAATGACGGCCAGCACGCCCACCACCAGCTGTAGGATGGACAGGGGCTTCAACATCTTTTTCATTCCATACCCTCCTTTCTGTTGGGGGATTCGTTATGATAAGCCCCGGCATGGCCAGGGCGTACCAGCAAAGCTAAGGGGCCCAAAAATGACAAAAAGATTACAAAGATGTCAAACCGTTTACAAAACAGCAGAAAGTGCCCATTTCTGGCCAAAAAATAGCCCAAAAACGCGGGCTGTAACAATTCTGTAACCGGCGGTTTTGCAAGATGACGCACCCCATCCTGCATTCCTACCGGCAAAGCCACCCCAGCAAATTGGGCTGGCCCCGCTTCTTACAGGCTCTTCTGCCTGCCTCAAAACCCGATAAAGGAAACATTCGTTTACCCTGTATCAAAAATAAAGCGCCGCTTGGCGCAGGTGAGGCAGAGAGAACAGTCTATAAAATAAATGTTTATTTTTTTCATATCGGAAAACGGCTCCTTACCCAGTAAGTGCGTTTCCCTATTATCTATGGATTCCCGTGGCCCGCCCGCTTTTTCTTCCTTTCCGGCTGTTCCGGCAGCAAATACCCGCTAAGCCCCACCGTTAAAAACTGGAAAACCGTCTCTTCGGTTTCCTCGTTGTCCGGCAGATACCCTTCCACTACGTACTTGGCGTACATCACTGTGGTGGTGAGCACATGCAGCCATAGCATGTCGTACTTAATCTTATCCAGCTTGGGGAACAGCCGCAAAAACAGCCGTACTATATCCGCAAAGGCGGAAAAATAATTCAAATCCCGCTGCTCGTAAAACTCCGGGAAAGCGGCGCTGTCCCGGAACCGATGGTAGAAAACCGTCTCGTCCGGCCTGGCCAGCCAAAAGCGGAAGTAAGGCTGCCACAAGGTCTTCACCGCGCCCATGGGGTCTCTCAGCATGGTCAAGGGGTTCAGCCGTATGCCGTCAAAAATAGCGGCGGCCTGCTTGTCCACCAGGATGAAGCACTCTTCCATCAGCTGGTCTTTGCTGTCAAAGTACCGGTACAGCGCCCCAGGGGACAGGCCTGCCAGCTCGCTTATGTTCTGGATCCGCGCGCCCTCCAGGCCATACAGGCGCACAGCCCTTATAGCAGCCATAAGGATCCGGGTTTTTGTGTCATCCAATAGCAGCCCTCCTTTGAAAAAATAAGGGTTTCCCAATTATTCCGATTCATTATACACGATAACGCCGCCCTTTGCAACCATTTTAAAAAAAATAGGGGAGGGGCCGCCGCCGGCCCCAAGCCCCCCTGCTGCAACAAAAAAGGCCGCCCCAGCCGGGCCGCCCTTTTTGCAAAGTAGATTCCCTTGTTTTAAGAGCACCCCTGCCCG
The DNA here is from genome assembly GCA_009917445.1 of bacterium D16-76. Lineage (GTDB taxonomy): Bacteria > Bacillota > Clostridia > Oscillospirales > Acutalibacteraceae > Acutalibacter. The sequence continues at coordinate 34,926 of QZEE01000004.1, forward strand.
CCGTGGTGTGCCCCATGGCCTTTTCCGTGGCCCTGCCCGGGGGTGGGGGCGGGCTCGCCCGAAAGGGCCGCGATCTTCTCCCGTATCTCCCGCATGGTAAGCCCCTGCACGTCTTCCGGGGTGGCGTCCGGGTCCAGGGCCTGCAGCTCTAAAAACGCCCGGTACTTCCCGCAGGAGAGCCCGGCTTCCCGGGCGGCAGAGCCCTCGGCCCAGCCCCCCGACTGGCAGTGGACGTTGCGCCCCCCGCCCGCGCAGGACTCCACGTTGGCCAGGATTTCCTGGCTGCGCTGCTCGTCGTCGCAGGCCACGAAGATAGACAGGGCCTCCCCGCGCTCCAAGCAGTCCTGCACGGCGGCGCTGGCCAGCAAAGCGGTTAGGGCCTGGGAGTAATCGGCAAAGAGCACCGGGGTGCTGCGGGCCAGCTCCCGGCCGCCGTCGTTGTAGCCCTCAATGCCAATGACCCGGTCAAAGCGGTTGACCGTAAGCATGACCGAAGGGTTGATGTCCAGGCTGATAGCCGACACCGGGGTAAAGAACAGCCCCCCGCCCAGCCCCAAAACCAGCAGCAGGCACGCCGCGGCGCAGGCCAGGGCCCGCATACGGCGGCGGCGCGCCCTCTGCCGCCCGGCCCGCCGGGCAACGGCGTCCAGGGTTTTCGACTTCAGGTCCTCTTCCGCCCGCAGGGCCGAAAAAGCGTTGTGCAGCCTGTCATGCATCTCCGTCACCTCCCAGGCTTTCCCGCAGCAGTTTTTTTGCCCGGGCCAGCAGCGAATACACCGTGTTTGCATTTTTATGTAGGATGCGCCCGATATCCGGGGCCGTGTACCCCTCATAGTAATGCAGGTACACTGGGTCCCGGTATTTTTCGGGCAGGGCCAGCACCGCATCCAGCACCTCCCGGGTGTCCGGGGGGGCCTGGGCGGGCAGGTCGATCAGGTCATCCAAAGGCACCGTGCGGGACCGGAAGAAGCTGCGCAGCAGGTCCCGGCAGGCGTTGATGGTCACGCGGATAAACCATGCCTTCTCATGTTCCTCATTTTCAAACACAGCAGAGCTGAGGGCGTACTTCAAAAACACATTTTGAAAGACGTCCTCGGAATCAGCCTGGTTTTTCAGGTGGATCAGGCAGAGCCTGCGCACCGTGTCGGCGTGCAGCTCTATGGCCCGGGCTGTTTCCTGCTCGCTGCGCATAGGGGTCAGGTTTAGCAGTGCCCGCCGTGGTGGCCGCCGCCGTGGTGGCCGCCGTTGCCCCAGCCATTGCCCTGGCCGCCGTTACCCCAGCAGCCGCCATTGTTCCAGCCCTGGCCGTTGCCGGGGCACAGGGAGGGGTCGTAGTTGTCGCATACGCCGTCGCCGTTGGTATCTACCCAGCCGCCAAAGCCGTGGCATGTGCGGCCCATAGAGATACCGCTGGTAATACGGTCTATGGCCCAAGCGTGATGGCCACCGGCCAAAGCGCTGGTAGACGCCACGCTGATCACCAATGCGGCGGAAACGATACCTGCTAATACTTTCTTCATGACAAATTCCTCCTAAATATTTTTCCCACCGTTTTACCGGTTCTGCCATAAATACGTTTGGAGAAGGCAAATCCGTGCACGGTTTTCCAAATTTTTTTAAAAAATTTCAAAAAAGCCTCAATCCTCAATCTGGGCGGTGTACAGGTGGTAGTATTTGCCCTGCTTTTCCAAAAGCTCTTCATGGGTGCCCATCTCGGCAATGCCCTTGTCGGCAATGTAAAGGATGCGGTCGCAGTTCTTGATAGTAGAAAGCCGGTGGGCAATGATAAAGGAGGTGCGGCCCTGCAGCAGCGCCTGCAGGCCCTGCTGCACCAGCTTTTCGGTTTTGGCGTCGATGGAAGAGGTGGCCTCGTCCAGCACTAAGATCTTAGGGTCTGAAAGCAGGGTGCGGGCAAAGGCCACCAGCTGCCTCTGGCCCTGGCTCAGCCGTGAGCCCCGCTCGTTTACCTGGGTGTCGTAGCCGTCCTCCATCTGGCTGATAAACTCGTGGGCGCAGACCGTCTTGGCAGCGGCAATGACCTCTTCGTCCGTGGCGTCCAGCCGGCCATAGCGGATGTTGTCCATAATAGTGCCGGAGAAAATAAAGCTGTCCTGCAGCATAATGCCCATCTGGCTGCGCAGGGAGTGCAGGGTCACCCCGGCAATGTCCGTGCCGTCCAAAAGCACCTGGCCCCCGTTTATATTATAGAAACGGGACAAAAGGTTTACCACCGTGGTCTTGCCCGCGCCGGTGGGCCCCACCAGGGCAACGGATTCCCCAGGGCTTACCTGGAGGTTAAAATGCTCCAGCACGTTTACCGTGCCGTCGTAAGAGAAGGTCACGTCCTGGAACTCCACCCGCCCTTTTATAGGCGGCAGCTCCGTGGCGCCGGGGGCGTCGTCTACGGTGACGGGTTCGTCCATCATCTCAAAAATGCGTTCCAGGTAGGCCACGGCATTGATAAAGGTGTTGTAAAGGTTTGAAAGGTTCAGCATGGGCTGCCAGAACCGCCAGGCGTAAGAGGACAGGGCGATAATGGTGCCGATCTGCATGGCGGGCCCCAAAAAGGCCAGGCCCACCAAGTACATGGCCCCCACCACCCAGGTAGAGATGTTGTCCACCGACACCCAGATCAGCTGGGAGGTGTACTGGGCCCGCATCCAGGACCGGCGGTAGTTGGTGTTCAGCCGGTCGTAAATGCCGGCGTTTTCCTCTTCGCGGGTAAAGGCCTGGGTGATCTTCATACCGTCCAGGCTCTCATGCAGGTAGGCGTTCAGGTTGGAGCTTTTGTTGGAAACATCCTGCCAGGCCCGGCGCTGGGCGGGCTTTACCAGGAAGATCACAATAAGCAGCAGGGGCACGCCCGCCATCACCACCAGGGACAGCCGCACATCGCAGATAAGCATGAAAATGGCAATGAGCACCAGGTTGAAGATTTCCAGCACAAAGTTGATAATGCCGTTGGACAGCGCGTCAGACACGCTGTTGATGTAGTTGATGACCCGGGTCAGAATTTTCCCGTGGGGCCGGTCGTCGTAAAACTGGAAGGGCAGCTTTTGCAGGTGGGCAAACAGGTCCTTGCGGATGTCGTAAATGATCTCCTGGCCCACGGCAATCATATACTGGCTGCGGGCCTTGGCAAACAGCACCGAGACGATAATGGCCGCCAGCATGCCCAAAGAGAGCAGCGCCAGCTCCCCATAATCCCGGTTGGGCACCGAGACGTTGATGCCCCGCTGCACCAACAGGGGCCCCAAAAGGGCCGCCGCGGCGGAAAGGGCCGAGTACAGCAGGGACAGCACCATTTTCTTTTTGTGCCGGCCAATGTAGGTGCCGGCCCGCAGCAGGTGCTTTATACTAAACGGGGTCTCCAGGTTTTCGTCCACGTCAAAGCGGTTGCGCGCCATTTAAACCACCTCCCTTTCGCTGCTGTCCCCGCCGTTTTGCAGCAGGAAGACTTCCCGGTAATAGCCGGGCTTTTGGGAGAGCTCTTCGTGGGTGCCCACGGCCGTGACCCGGCCGTTTTCCAGCACCACCACCTTGTCGGCCCGCTTGGTGGTAGAGATGCGCTGGGCCACAATGATCTTGGTGCAGGGGAAGGGCAGGGACGCCAGCTGCCCCTGGATGTACTTTTCGGTTTCCAGGTCTACGGCGCTGGTGGTGTCGTCCAGTATAAGCACCGAGGGCTTTACCGCCAGGGCCCGGGCCAGGGCAATGCGCTGCTTCTGCCCGCCGGAAAGGCCGGTGCCCCGCTCGCCTATAACGGTGTCAAAGCCTTGGGGCAGCTTTTCGGCAAAGCCGGCCACGTCGGCCATAAGGGCAAAGCGCTTGGCCTCTTCTTCGGACATCGAGCTGTCCCCGTAGGCAATGTTGCCGTCTACGGTGTCGGAGAAGAGGAACACGTCCTGTGTAGCCATGCCGATGGAGGACCGCAGGGACTTTACATCATACCGGCGTATGGGCACGCCGTCCAAAAGCACCTGGCCGCCGGTGGCGTCGGCAAAGCGGGGGATGAGCCCCACCAGGGAGGTCTTGCCCGCGCCGGTGGGGCCCATAATGGCCACCGTCTCCCCGGGCTCTACCTTCAGGTCGATGTGGGAGAGCACCTGGGCGCCGTGGAGCTTAAGGCTTACGTCCTGGAACTCCACCTGCCCCTGCACGCGGCCCTGGGGCTTTACGGCGTCGGGACGGGAGACAATGGTGGACTTGGAGTAGTACAGCTCAATGATCTTGCCGGCGCTGGCAAAGAACCGCTGCAAGTCGTTTAAGTGCATGCCCAGGCTGCGCATGGGCTCGCTGAGGGTCCAGGTAAGGCCGTTGAACATGGTAAAGGTGCCAATGGAGATGCGCCCGTTAATCAGGAAGATGCCCCCCACCAGCAGCACCGCAATGGAAAGGGACTGGGACAGGGTCTCCACATAAGGGCTGAATTTCAGCCACAAAAGGGAGGCGGTCTTGTTGGCCTCCTTATAGGCCTGGTTCTTTTCATCGAACCGGGCGGTCTCGTAGCCCTCCCGGGCAAAGGCCCGCACCACCCGGTTGCCGGAGATGTTTTCCTGGGCGGCGGTGTTCAGCTGGGAGAGCTTCTCCCGCAGCTCTACATACAAGGGGTGCACCCGGCGGGAGAACAGGAAGGTAAGCAGGAAAATGAAGGGGGTGACCGCCAGCATGGACAGGGCCAGCAGCCAGTCCGCGGCCAGGAAGGTGACGGCCGTGGTGGTAAACAGCACAATGCAGTGGATCAGCTGCCGCACCGTAAAGCACACCGCGTGTCGGATCATGTCCATGTCGCCGGTCAGGCGGGTCATCAGGTCGCCGGTGCGGTAGGCGCTGTAAAAGGCCTGGTCCTGCTCCTGCATGTTCTGGTACAGGTCCCGGCGCAGCTCGTAGATGAGCTTTTGGGAGATGCTCTCATAGCTCATGTTGGTAAAGTAGCCGAACCCGGTGCGCACAAGGGTAAAGCCGATGAGCACCGCCACCAGCATCCCCAAGCGCTGCATGGATCCCGGGGCGGTTTCACCGGACTGCTGCAGGGGCTTGAAGACGGTGTCCATAATGTTGGCGGAGATCAGGGAATTTCCCAGGGCCATAACGGCCAGCAGGGCGGCGGAGAACAGGGCGAAAACATAGCGCTTCCGGCTGCCGGCCAGCCGCGCCCACACCCATCTCAACTGGAACATAGGGGTATCCTCCTTGCTGCCTGAGGCAGCGGCCCCCCGTAGGGCGGGGGGAGGGTTTGTTCGAAAAGCTCCCCCTATTATAGCGGACAGGGAGAAAAAAGGAAGGTCTTTTCTACAAAAAAGAAAATTTCGGCGTTCTAACGGATATCCCTCCGCTTTTGCGCGCTGATATGGAAAAGTTGGCCAAGGGGCACCAAATCCCCCTGGCCGTCATAGTATGAGAGTGCCCGGCCTGTTTGCAAGGGCGGGCCATGGGGAGGAAGGGGTGCAAACCACATGGACGGACAAGGGAAAAACAGCGCCTGCCACACCTTTGGGGTGGTGGGCGGCGATGAGCGCCAGGTATACCTGGCCCGGGCTATAGCGGCAGACGGCTGCCCGGTGTTGACCAGCTGCCTGGAAAAAGCGGAGGGCCTGCCAGGGCCCGTGCCGCTTGAAACACTGTGCGCCCAGGCAGACGTGGTCGTGCTGCCGCTGCCGGCCAGCCGGGACGGGAAGACCCTGTACGCGCCCCTAGCCGCCGGGCCCGTGCCGCTGGACGAGGGCTTTGCCGCCCATTTTGTGGGCAAGCGGGTGCTGGGCGGCATGGCCGGCCCGCTTTTGGCCAGCGCCGCCGGCTGGGGGCAGGTGGATTTTAAGGACTATTACCAGCGGGAAGAGCTGCTGGTAGGCAACGCCGTCCTCACGGCCGAGGGGGCCATTGGGGCGGCCATTGCCGGGCACCCGGGGTCTATAAACGGCGGGCGGTGCCTGGTGACGGGCTTTGGGCGCATCGGCAAGGCCCTGTGCGTCATGCTGCGGGGCATGGGGGCCCAGGTAGACTGCGCCGCCCGCAAGCCCCGGGACCTTACCGCCATAAAGGCCCTGGGCTGCGGCCCCGTGGGCTATGGGGGGATCGGCGGGGGGTACCGGTTCATCTTTAACACCGTGCCCCATTTGGTGCTGGCAGCCCCGGCCCTTTCCAAGCAAAGCCGGGACTGCCTGCTTATCGAGCTGGCCTCCGCCCCCGGCGGCATCGACCTGGGCGCCGCCGGGCGCTTAGGCCTTACGGTGCGGCAAGAGCCCTCCCTGCCCGGCAGGGCGTCGCCCCAGGCGGCGGGGGAGCTGATCAAGGAGGCCGTCTGCCATATTCTGGAAGAGGGGTAGGGCACGCGCCCAGGGCCGGGGGATTCTATGCCGCTTTGCCCCCAGCCCCCGGGCGGCGCCCTGCGCCGGGATCAAGGAGAACCTTATGGAAAGGAAGCTGGTAAAGCATTATGATAACTGTGGGTTTTGCCATGTGCGGCTCGTTCTGCACATTATCAAAAGCCATTGAGCAGATGGAGGGGCTTTCGGGCCAGTATGAGATCCTGCCCATTATGAGCCGCAACACCTACGAGACCGATACCCGCTTCGGCACGGCCAAAAGCTTTATTGAAAAAGCCCAGGCCATCAGCGGGCGGCCCGTGGTGCACACCATCCCCCAGGCCGAGCCCATTGGCCCCAAGGGCCTGGTGGACGTGCTGGCCGTGTGCCCCTGCACCGGGAACACCCTCTCCAAGCTGGCCCTGGGCATTACGGACACGCCGGTGACCATGGCGGTAAAGTCCGCCCTGCGCATTGGCTTGCCGGTGGTGCTGTGCCTGGCCAGCAACGACGCCCTGGGGGCGTCGGGGCAGAACGCGGCCCGGCTGCTCAATACGAAGAACGTCTACTTTGTGCCCATGGGCCAGGACGACCCCGTGAAAAAGCCCTTTTCCCTGGTGGCCGATTTCTCCCTGCTGGGCCAGACCATTGAAAGCGCCCTGAAAGGCAGGCAGCTGCAGCCGGTCTTTCGCTGAGGGCACGGCGCGGGAAGGCCCCCAGCCCTGGACCTGGCAAAAGGTCCCAGGCTGGGGGCTTTTGGTTTTTCGGGGGGGCCGGGCCGGCCTGCAAAGAAAACCATTTACAAACCGGCCCATTTGGTTTATCATTAGTAAGATACCAGAAAGGGGGACAAGCACATGCAATACTGCAAAAGGTGCCGGTCGGCCTGCGAGGACTACGAGCACCGCTGCCCCAATTGTAAAAGCAACAAGCTGCGCAGGGTGCTGGAGGAGGACTATGTCTACCTGCAGCGGGCCGACCTGTACACCGCCGGCCGTTTGGAAGGGCTTTTGAGGGAAAACGGCATCGACTGCCAGGTAGAGCCTTACGGCAAGGGCCGGCCCTCGCCCCTTTACGACAGCGAGGTCATGCCCACGGACAAGGAGCTGTATGTGCCCTTTAAGGACCTGCCCGCCGCCCGCGGGCTTTCGGCGGCGCTGTACCAGGAGCTGGAAGCGGACCGGGCCCCAGAGGAAGAGTTTGAGGACATGCCCCGGCGCAAGCGCATCGTGGTGCAGGCGGTCTCTGCCATAGGGTTTATCCTGCTGGTGGTCTTGGCGGTGTTTGCCGCCGACGCGGCCGCCAACGGGCTGAAGTCCCTTTTGGGCCTGGGCTGAAAGCAAAAACAATATAAGGAAAAAGAAAGGAAGAACACCCCATGAAAAATTACGAGCGCGATACCCTGTGCATCCACGCGGGCTACACCCCCAAAAACGGCCAGCCCCGTGTGCTGCCCATTGTCCAAAGCACCACCTATACGTATGAAAGCTCCCAGGAAATGGGCGACCTTTTTGACCTGCAGGCCGAGGGCTTCTTTTACACCCGCCTGGGCAACCCCACTATCGACGCGGTAGAGAAAAAGATCGCGGCCCTGGAAGGGGGCGTGGGGGCCATGTGCACCTCCTCCGGCCAGGCGGCGTCTTTGATGTCGGTGCTGAACATCTGCACAGCCGGGCAGCACATGGTGTGTTCCAGCGCCATCTACGGGGGCACCTTCAACTTATTTTATAAGACCCTGAAGGAAATGGGCATAGAGGTCACCTTTGTGCCCCCCACCAGCACCCTGGAAGAGCTGCGGGCCGCCATGCGGGAAAACACCCGCTGCGTCTTTGCCGAGACCCTGTCAAACCCTTCCCTGGTGGTGACAGACCTGGAAACCTTTGCCCAGGCCGCCCACGGCCAGGGCGTGCCGCTGATTGTGGACAACACCTTCCCCACGCCCATCAACTGCCGGCCCATCGAGTTTGGGGCCGACATTGTGGTGCACTCCACCACCAAGTACCTGGACGGCCACGCCGTACAGGTGGGGGGCGTTATTGTGGATTCCGGGAAATTCAACTGGGACAACGGCAAGTTCCCGGCCCTTACCCAGCCGGACGAATCCTACCACGGGGTGGTCTACACCCAGCAGTTCGGCCCGGCGGCCTATATCGCCAAGGCCCGCTGCCACTTAATGCGGGACTTGGGCGCCCAGGCCGCCCCCATGAACGCCTTCCTTTTGAACCTGGGCCTGGAAACCCTGGCCCTGCGCATGGAACGCCACTGTGAAAACGCCCAGAAAGTAGCCGGGTATCTGGAAAACGACCCCCGCATTTCCTGGGTCAACTACCCGGGCCTGCCCAGCAGCCCGTACCACGCCCTAGCCCAGAAGTACCTGCCCCGTGGTTCCAGCGGCGTGGTGGCCTTTGGCATGAAAGGCGGGCGGGAAGCGGCCCGGAAGTTTATGGACAGCCTGGAAATGGCCTCGGTCGTCACCCATGTAGCGGACCTGCGCACCTGCGTGCTGCACCCGGCCAGCACCACCCACCGGCAGCTTTCCGAGCAGCAATTGCAGGAGGCCGGCGTGCCTGCCGACCTGATCCGCCTTTCGGTAGGCATTGAAAACCCGGGGGATATTTTGGCGGATTTAAAGCAGGCTATTGACAAGGCGGCCCAATAAATCAGAAAAAGAAAGGCGCGGCGGCAAGATTATGGAAAAAGGACCCAACCAAGATTTTAACGAGGTAAGTCTCCCCGAAGAATACCTGAACCTGGACGACCCCCAGCGCTACATCAAGGACGACAGCCCCGACACCCCCAAAAAGCGGCGCACCCAGTGGCTAAACCGCAACAAGCAGTATTTGCTGGGCTTTTTGGCGCTGGTCCTGGTGGTGGGCAGCCTGCTGTACACCCTGGTGCTGCAGACCGGGCCCGACTATATCGTGGCCCTGGCCACGTCCTACTCTATGCCAGAGGCGGGCCGCAAGCAGCTGGAAGGGCTGCTTGGCGCCTATGCCGACGACCGCAATGGCGACGGCCGGGTGCGGGTGCAGGTGCAGGCCTTTGCCTTTGTGCCCGGCACCACCGACCAGGCCCAGCGCGCCGATGCTTTCCAGGACCTGGAAGTGGCGCTGCTTACCGGCGAGTGCATGCTCTTCCTCCACGACGACGCCTCCTTTGAGGAGGCCGGCGAAGCCCTGGACGGGGTATTCCAGTATAACGACGGCAGCCCTATGCCCGCCGGGGCCCGGGACTTTAAAAACGCTTCCATCCCCTGGACAGACTGTAAGGCCCTCACCTCCTTCCAGCCAGACCCGGAACGGCTGAACCTGTGGGACCCCCAGGTCTTTTTAGGCCTGTGCGAAAACCTGCGGGTGTCCCTGCGGGCCCCCAGCGGGGCGATAAAGGCCGACGAAGAGGTGCTGGCCTATTACGAGGCAAACGCCGCCTTTATGAAGCGCCTGCAAAGCGGGGAGAAGGCGGACTAAAGCCCCCAAAGGGCCCGCCCGGCCCCGCCGCCGCACAAAAAGCATCTGACCGCATACTATAGCGGGAAGCCTTTTTGTGGAGGTGGCATATGAGAAGGAGGTTCCCAAAGCCCCCGGCAGGCCGGCGCGGGTTCTGCCGAGGGGCGCTGGTTATCCTGCTTGTGGGCAGCCTGGTGCTGCTGGGGTGCGAGCAGGGGCTGGGCTCGCTGTCGCCAGAGCTTACCCAGGAGGTGGCCCGGGGCTATGTGCAGGAGTGCCTGACAAAAGCGGTAGAAGAAGAGCTGGCGGAAAACGAAGGCCCCTACATACAGGCCGAGCGGGACGCCGACGGCCGGGTGACCGCCGCCTTTGCGGACACCCAGGCCCTGAACGCCCTGAAGACCGGCATACAGGGCCGCCTGGCCCGGGCTTTAAACGGCCGGGCCGGGGCCCAGGTGCCCTTGGGCAGCTTGACGGGCATAGCCCTGTTAAACGGCCGGGGGCCAGGCATACCGGTGCGTATGGCCTTTGAGGGCTGCGCCGACCTGCGCTTTGACACAGAGTTTACCACAGCCGGCCTAAACCAAAGCCTGCACCGGGTGACCCTTACGGTAGAGGCCCGGGTCTACTCCCAGTCCCGGCGGTTTTCCGCCTATGTAGAGGAAAGCACCTCTACGGTGCTGGCGGAGACCCTGGTGGTGGGCCCGGTGCCCCAGGTGGCGGTAGGGCGCGGCGGTTAGAAGGAAAAATCCAGAAGAGACAGGAAAAGGGAAAAGCTATGGATAGGAATACAGCGGAAAAGGAGATCGCGGCCCTGCGGGAGCAGATCCGCTACCACGGCCGGAAATATTACACCGAGGACGCCCCGGAGATCAGCGACTTTGCCTACGACGCCCTTTTTAGGCGGCTGGAGGACCTGGAAGCCCAGTTCCCGGAGCTCATTACCGAGGATTCCCCCACCAACCAGGTGGGGGGCGCGGTGTACAACACCTTTGCGCCGGTGGTGCACGGGGCGCCCATGGGCAGCCTGCACGACGTTTTCTCGGAAGAGGAGCTGCGGGATTTCGACCGCCGGGTGCGGGAGACGGTAGAGGGCCCGGAGTACGTGGCAGAGCCCAAGTTCGACGGCCTTTCAGTGGCCCTGGAATACGTGGACGGCGTGTTCACCCGGGGCTCTACCCGGGGCGACGGCGTGACCGGCGAGGATGTGACGGAAAACCTGCGCACCATCCCCACCATCCCCAAGCGCCTGGCAGAGCCCCTGCCCTTTTTAGAGGTGCGGGGGGAAGTGTACCTGTCCGACCAGGACTTTGAAAAGCTCTGCCAGCGCCAGGAGCTTTTGGGGGAGAAGCTCTTTAAAAACCCCCGCAACGCGGCGGCGGGCTCCCTGCGGCAGAAGGACCCCCGGGTGACCGCGGGCCGGGGGCTGTCCATTTTCGTGTTCAATGTCCAAATCGCCCGGGGTGAGGTATTCACCAGCCACAGCGCCTCCCTGGAAAGGCTAAAGGCCCTGGGCTTCCCGGTGCCGCCCCTGTACCATGTTTCCCGGGACATCGAAGAGGCCCTGGGCTTTATACGGGACCTGGGGGGACGCCGGGGGGAGCTGCCCTTCCCCATAGACGGGGCTGTGGTGAAGGTAAACAGCTTTGCCCAGCGGGAAGAGCTGGGCAGCACCGCCCGGTTCCCTCGGTGGGCCGAGGCCTTTAAGTACCCGCCGGAGGAAAAGGAGACCACCCTGACGGATATTGAAGTCAAGGTGGGCCGCACCGGGGTGCTGACCCCCACCGGGGTCTTTGAGCCGGTGACCCTGGCCGGCACCACCGTAAGCCGGGCCACCCTGCACAACCAGGACTTTATCAACGAAAAAGGCATCTGCATCGGTTCCCGGGTGCGCATGCGCAAGGCCGGCGAGATTATCCCCGAGGTGGTCTCGGTGGTAGAAAGCCCCCCCGGGGGCCAGACCTTCCAGCTGCCGGGCACATGCCCCTCCTGCGGGGAAAAGGTGGCCCGGGAGGAAGGGGAGGCCGCGGTGCGCTGCGTAAACCCCCAGTGCCCGGCCCAGCTGCTGCGCAACCTCATCCACTTTGCCAGCCGGGACGCCATGGATATCGACGGCCTGGGCCCGGCCCTGCTGGAGCAGCTGGTAAACGGGGACCTGGTGTCCTCGCCGGCAGACCTGTACACCTTAGAGGCCGGCCAGCTGGAGGCCCTGGAGCGCTTTGGGGAAAAGAGCGCGGAAAACCTGCTGGCAGCCCTGGAAAAATCCAAGCACAACGACCTGTACCGGCTCATCTTCGCTTTGGGCATCCACAACATCGGCGTGAAAAACGCCCAGCTGCTTTGCGGGTACGCCCCGTCCATGGGGGCGATTTTAGAGGCCACGGAAGAAGAGCTCAGCGCCATTGACGGCTTCGGCCCGGTCAAGGCCCGGGCGGTAGTGGAGTTCTTCTCCCACGAAAGCACCCGCCAGCTGCTGGGGCGCTTCCAGGCCCTGGGCCTGAACCTGGAAGCCCAAAAGCCCCAGCAGGCCGGGGACGCCCTTGCGGGCGGCACCTTTGTGCTTACCGGCACCCTGCCCACCCTTTCCCGCAAAGAGGCCACGGCCTTGATCCAGCGGCACGGGGGGCGGGTGACCGGCTCGGTGTCGAAAAAAACCAGCTACGTGGTGGCTGGGGAGGAAGCGGGCTCAAAGCTGGAAAAGGCCCTGAGCCTGGGGGTGCCCACCCTGACTGAAGAAGAGCTTTTGGCCATGCTGGGCCAGTAGGCCGGGGCTTGGGCGGATGAAAAAAGAAAGGCGGAAAAAACATGAAAGCAAGCGCGCAGCATTTGTTGTACGGCGGGGCCTGGGGGCAGGAAAAGGCCCGCTACGAGGAAATCCAGGAAGGCTTTAAGTCCTTTTTCGGCGATACGGGCGGGGCCCGGTTTTTCAGCGCCCCCGGCCGCACGGAGATTGGCGGCAACCACACCGACCACAACCACGGCCGGGTGGTGGCGGCGTCTATCAACCTGGACATTGTGGGCCTGGCAAAGCCCAACGGCACGGACACCATCCGGTTAAAGTCCGTGGAGTACGAACGGGTAGACCAGCTGGACCTTTCTTCTTTAGAGCCGAACCCGGAGGACTACGGCTCCCGGTCCCTGATACGGGGCATATGCGCCCGGTGTAAGGCGCTGGGCTATGAAATCGGCGGCTTTGACTGCTTTACCAAGACAAAGGTGCTCAAGGGCTCGGGGCTTTCCAGCTCGGCGGCCTTTGAGATTTTGGTGGTCACCATCGTCAGCGGCCTCTTTAACGGGGGCAAAATCGACCCCGTTGCCGCCGCCATGATTGCCCAGTACGCGGAAAACGTATACTTTGGCAAGCCCTGCGGCCTTCTGGACCAGATGGCAAGCTCCATGGGCGGGGTGACGGCCATGGATTTCCACGACCCGGAAAACCCGGTCATCCAGCGGCGGCAGCTGGACCTTTCCGCCCACGGCTACGCCTTGTGCGTAGTAGATACCGGCGGCAACCACGCCGACTTGACCGAGGAGTACGCGGCCATACCCGCGGAGATGAAAAAGGTGGCCGCCTACTTTGGCAAGGCGTTCCTGCGGGACGTGGACGAAGGGGAGTTCTACGAAAACCTGCAGCCCCTGCGCGCCGCCGCCGGAGACCGGGCCATCCTGCGGGCCATGCATTTCTTTGACGACGACCGCCTGGCCGCCGAAGAGGCCAAAGCCCTAGAGGAAGGCCGCTTCGAAGACTTCCTGGGCATGGTGCGCCGGTCCGGGGCTTCCTCGCTGATGCGGCTGCAAAACGTGTTCGCCAGCTCGGCCCCGGCCCAGCAGGGCATCACCTTGGCCCTGGCGGTGTCCCAGCGGCTTTTGGGGGGCAAGGGCGCCAGCCGGGTGCACGGCGGCGGCTTTGCGGGCACCATGCAGGCCTATGTGCCCCTGGATCTGCTTCCTACATACCGGGCGGGCATGGAGAAGGTCTTTGGCCCCGGGGCCTGCCACGTGCTGTCTGTGCGGGACGTAGGGGGCGTGGAAGTCGAGCTGTAAAACTTGCAGTTTTCCACAAAGTATGCTACAATAGCTAAAATTGCGCAAAGGAGCGTGAGCGTGTGGACCAGACTTTGGCCGGCCCCTTGGGGCAGGCGGGGCAGGCCGTCCGGGACAGGTGGGGCGAAAGGCCCCTGGCCTTTGTGCGCACCTACGGCTGCCAGCAGAACGTGGCGGACGGGGAAAAGATCAAAGGCCTTTTAGAGCAGATGGGCTTTGGCTTTACGGAAAGCCCCGAGGATGCCAGCTTTGTGCTGTTTAACACCTGCGCCGTGCGGGAGCACGCGGAGGACCGGGTCTTTGGCAACGTAGGGGCCCTGAAAAACCAGAAACGGCGCCGGCCGGACATGGTCATAGCCGTGTGCGGCTGCATGACCGAGCAGGCCCAGGCGGCGGACAGGCTGCGCAAAAGCTTCCCCTTTGTGGATATGGTCTTTGGCACCGGGGCCATACACCGGCTGCCAGAGCTGATGCTGGACGTGCTTACCCAGTCGAAACGGGCCTTTTTGCAGGGCTGCCAGGAGGAAGCCCGCTTAGAGGGCCTGCCCATACGCCGGGACGGCAAAAGCCGCGCTTGGGTTACGGCCATGTATGGCTGCGACAATTTCTGCTCCTACTGCATTGTGCCCTATGTGCGGGGCCGCGAAAAAAGCCGGGAGCCCGGGGCGGTGCTGGCCGAGTGCCAGGGGCTGGTAGAGGCGGGGTACAAGGAAATCACCCTGCTGGGCCAGAACGTGAACTCCTACGGCAAGGGGCTTTCTTCCCCCACAAATTTCGCGGGCCTTTTGCGGGACCTGGACAAGATCCCCGGGGACTACCGCATCCGCTTTATGACCTCCCACCCCAAGGACGCGTCGGAAGAGCTTTTCCAGGTGATGGCGGAAAGCCGCCATATCCCCCGCCACATCCACCTGCCCTTCCAGTCTGGCAATGACCGGGTGCTTTCGGAGATGAACCGCCGGTACACCCGGGAGAAATACCTGTCGCTGATCCAGGCCGCCCGGCGGCTGATGCCGGACATTACCTTTACGTCCGATGTGATCGTGGGCTTCCCCGGCGAGACCTATCAGGAGTTCCAGGACACCCTAAGCCTTATCCGGGAGGTGGAGTTTGTCAACCTGTTTACGTTTATCTACTCCCCCCGGGCTGGCACCAAAGCCGCCGGTATGCCCGACCCCATAAGCCACAAGGAGAAGACGGAGTGGTTCGCAGAGCTTTTGCGGGTGCAGGAGGAAATCGCCGCCCGCAACTGCCAAAAGCTGGTGGGCAGCCGCCAGCGGGTGCTGGTCGAGAGCCGAAACGAAAAAACCGGCCTGCTGCAAGGCCGCACCCCCGGCAGCCTAACGGTAGACTTCCCCGGGGGCCCGGAGAAGGTGGGGGGCTTTGCCCAGGTAGAAGTCACCGAGGCCAGGGGCTGGGCCCTGCGGGGCGTGGAGATCAAGGCATAAAAAGGAGGGCGGCCAGTGTTTGGACAACCGAAACGCTTTGTAGAAGTACACAGGGAAGGCTACGCGGGGGGCGACCTGCGCATCCTAATGGACGCGGAGACCGGGGTCCACTACCTGTGCGTGGTGGGCATGGGGCCTATGAGCATCACCCCGCTGCTGGACGATAAAGGGCAACCGGTAATCAGCCGGGAAGAATAAAGGGAGGATAGACATGCGGATTCTGCTTATGAACATGAGCCCGAAAAACTACGGCGCCACCCAAGAAATCTTAAAGACCATGCAGGAGGCCGCGCCAAAGGGCGCAAGCACAGAGCTGGTGTGCCTGGGCGACTGGGAAATCGGCTACTGCAAAGGGTGCAAAGCCTGCTACCAGACCCGGGCCTGCGTGATAAAAGACGGCATGGAGCCCCTGCTCCATAAGCTGGGGCAGGCCGACGTGCTGGTGCTGGCCGCGCCCTCCTACTGGGCGGACGTGCCGGGGGTGTGCAAATCCTTCATAGACCGCTGCACCGCCTACAGCGACACCAACCCCGACCCAGAGGCCCCCCGCCTAGCGGCGGGCAAAAGGTGCTACGGCATTGCCCTGCGCACCGGCACACGGCCCGTGGAGTGCGAGCACATACTCCAAACCATCGAGCACTGGTGCGGGCACATGGGCGTAGCCTACGCAGAAGGGCTGTATTTCTGCCAAATCGAAGATAAAAAGGACATAGGCCCCCACAAGGCGCTGCTGCGGGAAAAAGCCGCGGCTTGGTTTGCAGAATAGAGAGGGGTGGTACAATATGGTGGGGAACACAACAGTTAAATACCTGCAGGAGTATATCAAAGCCAAAGACTTCAACCCCGAGCTGAAAAAAGAATATTTTTTAAAACTGTCCGAAGAGTTTGGGGAGCTGGCAGTAGCCATCCGGAAAAAACAGGTAAGGGCGGAAGGGGAGACAGTGAAGGGCACAATAGACGAAGAGGTCTGGGACGTCATCTACTACGCCATAGCCCTTGCCAATTGTTATGGCATTGACCTTGAAAGGACCATAGCGGAAAAAGAAGAGCTGAACCGGATCAAATACAACCGCAAGACCGGCTTTGAAACCGGGAAATAAAACAAAAACAAAAAATTCACAGGGAGGACACAAAACATGGATATCATTGAAATCACCCGGGAGCTGGGCAAAAAGCTGCAGGAGGAAAGCTGCTATATCACCATGCGCGCAGCCCAGCAGGCGTGCGACGAGGACCAGGGCTTGCAGCAGGCCATTGGGGAATTTAACCTGAAGCGCATGGCCATCAACAACGAGGCCCAAAAGGATGACCGCAACGAAGAGACCCTAAAGCGCTTAAACGAGGAATTCCGGGCGGCCTACGCGCTGATTATGGAAAACGAGAACATGCAGAAATACAACGACTCCAAGGTAGAGTTTGACGCCCTGCTGCAGCGCATTACGGGCATCATCGGCCTGTGCGCCGACGGCGAGGACCCGGCCACCTGCGAGTACGAAGCCTCCTGCGGCGGGGACTGTTCCGCCTGCGGCGGCAGCTGCCACTAAAAATAAGAGGACGCAAAAAAGCAAAAGGATATAAAAAATCCCCAAAAAAGCGCAGGCAGAAAGGGACCGTGCCCAAAACGCCGGCCCCCAGCCCACGCAGGGACGGGAGAAGTTTTTTGAAGATCCTTAAGAAACTTTTTTTCCAAAAAAGTTTCTTAAGCCGCCGGAGGCAGGAAGGGGCGTGGGGGCGTGACGAATTACTCACCCATGATGCAGCAATATTTTGAGACGAAGCAAAAGTATCCTAACACGATACTTTTCTTTCGCCTTGGGGACTTTTATGAAATGTTTTTCAGCGACGCGGTTACGGTGTCCCAAGAGCTGGAATTGGTGTTAACCAGCCGGGCCTGCGGCGGCGAGGACAAGGCCCCCATGTGCGGGGTGCCCTACCACAGCGCCGAGGGCTACATTGCCCGGCTGGTGGAAAAGGGCTATAAGGTGGCCATCTGCGAGCAGATGGAAGACCCCAAGGAGGTAAAAGGCCTGGTAAAGCGGGAGATCGTGCGGGTGGTCACCCCGGGCACGGTGCTGGAAAGCAGTATGCTGGATGAGTCCCGCAATAACTTCATCTGTTCCCTGTGCCGCGGGGAAGAGGGCCTGGGCCTGTGCCTGGGGGATGTGTCTACGGGCCAGCTGCTGGCCACCCAGGTAAACCTGGCTAAAGACGCCGACCTGGCCCACGCCGCCATGAACGCCCTGAGCCGCTACTCCCCCCGGGAAATCCTGCTGGACCCCCAGGCCGCTTCTTTTACTGAGCTGGAAGGTTTTCTGCGCGAGCGCACCGGCGCGGCCCTGGAACCCCTGGACAGCACCTTCTATGCAGATGAGGAAGCGGCCCGGCGGGGCGTATGCGCCCAGCTGGGGGGCAAAACCCTGCCGGAGCTGGGCCTAAAAGGCAAGCCCCTGGCGGTGCTGGCTTTGTGGGCGCTGTTCCAGTACCTGGGCCAGACCCAGATGCGGGGCCGGGAGCGCATGACCACCCTGGAGCTGTTAGAGGACGAATCCTACATGGCCCTGGGGCTGGACGCCCGGCGGAACCTGGAGATCACCGAGACCATGCGGGGCAAGGAGCGGAAGGGCTCCCTTCTGTGGGTGCTGGACCGCACCAAGACCGCCATGGGCAAACGCTTGATCCGCTCTTGGCTGAACCAGCCCCTGTTAAGCCCCGCCAAAATCACCCTGCGGCAAAACGCCGTAGAAGAGCTGGTGCAAAGCCCACCCTTACTGGATTCCCTGGTAGAGCAGCTTACCGGCATCTTTGACCTGGAACGCATTATAAGCCGGGTAGTCTACGGCTCGGCCAACGCCCGGGAGCTGCGGTCCCTGGGGGCGGCCATTGCCCGCCTGCCGGGGCTGAAAGCGCTGCTGGCCCCGTGCCAGGCCACCCTTTTCAAGACGTTAGACACCCAGATCGAGGGTTTGGAGGACATCCCCGACCTGATCGACCGGGCCTTTGTAGACGAGCCCCCCTTCTCCACCCGGGAGGGCGGCATGATACGCCCCGGCTACGACCCCGGGCTGGACGAGGTCCGGCAGGACCGGGACGGCGGCAAGGGGCTCATTGCCAGCCTGGAAGCCCGTGAGCGGGAGCGCACCGGCATACCCAAGCTGAAAACAGGCTACAACAAAGTCTTTGGGTATTACATAGAGGTGTCCAATTCCTATAAAAGCCAGGTGCCCGCCGACTACATCCGTAAGCAGACCCTGGCAAACGGCGAGCGCTTTATCACCCCAGAGCTGAAAACCCTGGAAGACCGCATCGTAGGGGCAAGCGGCCGGGCGGTGGCCATGGAATCCCGGCTTTTTGAGCAGGTGCGGCAGTACGCGGCCTCAGCCCTGCCCCGCATCCAGTCTGCGGCCCGGGCGGTGGCCGTGCTGGACGTGCTGTGTTCCTTTGCCCTGGTGTCGGTGCAGAACGACTACACCCGCCCGGTGGTGAACCTAAGCGGCAAGCTCCACCTGAAAGACAGCCGCCACCCGGTGGTAGAGGCCCTCTTAAAAGACGCCCCCTTTGTGCCCAACGATATCGACATGGACATGTCCGGCAGCCGGGTGCAGATTATTACCGGGCCCAACATGGCGGGCAAGTCTACCTATATGCGGCAGGCGGCCCTTATCGCCATTATGGCCCAAACCGGCTGCTTTGTGCCCGCCCAGCGGGCCGAGGTAGGGATCATCGACGGCATCTACACCCGGGTAGGGGCCTCTGACGACCTGTCGGCCGGGCAGTCCACCTTTATGCTGGAAATGACAGAAGTGGCGGAAATCCTGAAAAGCGCCGGCCCCCATTCCCTGGTGATTTTTGACGAGATCGGCCGGGGCACCTCCACCTTTGACGGCATGAGCATCGCCCGGGCCGTGCTGGAATATGTACACGACAAAAAACACGTAGGGGCCAAGACCCTTTTCGCCACCCACTACCACGAGCTGACCTCCCTGGAAGACAGCCTGCCCGGGGTGCGGAACCTGAACGTAGCCGTGAAAAAGCACGGGGACGACATCACCTTTTTGCGGCGCATCATCCCCGGCGGGGCGGACGACAGCTTTGGGATTGAGGTGGCCAAGCTGGCCGGGGTGCCGGAAAAGGTGCTCAAGCGGGCCAAAGAGGTCCTGGCCGAGCTGGAAAGCGGCAGCGCCCCCGCCGCCCCCAAAGCCGGGAAAACCCCGCCCCCCCAGGAAGAGCCCGTGCAGCTAACCATGGATTCCCCGGAAAACCGGGTGCTGGGCAGGCTGCGCGGCCTGGACGTAAACGCCATGACGCCCATCCAGTGCATGAATACCCTTTTCGAGCTGCGGAAAATGCTGGGCTGAGCCTTAAACAGGAGGACAAAATGGAAAATTATCAAGACATAAACGCCCGCACCATTGACAGCTGGGTAGAGGAAGGCTGGGAGTGGGGGAGGCCCATCACCCACGAAGATTATGTAAATGCGCAGCAAGGCAAATGGGGCGTGCTCCTCACCCCCACAAAGCCGGTGCCCCACGCTTGGTTTGGGGACCTAAAGGGTAAAAAGGTGCTGGGCCTTGCCAGCGGCGGGGGCCAGCAGATGCCCATCTTCGCCGCCCTGGGGGCAGACTGCACGGTGCTGGACTACTCCCCCAAGCAGATCGAGGCCGAGCACAGGGTAGCCCAGCGGGAGGGCTACCCCATCCGCGCCATCCGGGGCGACATGACAGAGCCCCTGCCCTTTGCAGACGGCGAATTTGACCTGATCTTCCACCCGGTCTCCAACTGCTATGTGCGGGAGGTAAAGCCCATTTTCAAGGAGTGCTTCCGTGTTTTAGCCCCTGGCGGGGTGCTGCTTTCGGGCCTTGACAACGGGATAAACTTCCTGTTTGCCGACGAAAACAAGCGGGACCAGCTGTGCACCTTCCCCTTTGACCCCGTAGCCAATGCGGGCCAGCGGGCCCAGCTGGAAGCGGAAAACGGCGGCATGCAGTTTTCCCACACCTTAGAAGAGCAGATCGGCGGCCAGCTGGAAGCAGGCTTCACGCTCACCCACGTGTATGAGGATACCAACGGGGAAGGGGTGCTCCATGAGCACAATATCCCCACCTTTTGGGCTACCCGGGCTGTAAGGGGATTACGGTAAATCAGGAGTAAAATTATGTACACGATTGTAAAACTAAGGGAAGCGCCGGCCTGGCTGGACGAAGCCGCCCGGTGGTTCCATGAAAAGTGGGGCATAGACGAAGCCGCCTACCGGGAGAGCCTGGAAGCCTGCGTAAAAGGCGGCGCCCCAGTGCCCCAGTGGTATGTAGCCCTGGAAGGCGGGGCAATCCTGGGCGGGCTGGGCGTCATTGAAAACGACTTCCACGACCGGAAGGACCTGGCCCCCAACGCCTGCGCCGTCTACACCGAAGAGGCCCACCGGGGCAAAGGCATCGCCGGGGCCCTGCTGGAAACCGTCTGCCAGGACATGGCCGCCTTGGGCGTGCGCACCCTCTACCTTTTAACAGACCACGACCGCTTTTACGAGCGCTATGGCTGGGAGTTTTTCTGCATGGCCCAGGGGGACGGGGAAGAGGGCCCCGCGCGGCTGTACCGGAAAATCACCGGGTAGTTTTACAGGATTTGCGGATAGGAAGGCAGGTGGGGGCATGCCCCGGATACAGGTGTTGGAAAAGCAGGTGGCCGAGCTCATTGCCGCCGGGGAGGTGGTAGAGCGGCCCTCTTCGGTAATCAAAGAGCTGGTGGAAAACGCCGTGGACGCGGGCTCTACCGTGGTGACGGTGGAGATACGCCGGGGCGGCGCGCCCTATATGCGGGTGACAGACAACGGCTGCGGCATCGACCCCCAGGAGGTGCCCACGGCCTTTTTGCGCCATGCCACCAGCAAAATCGTAACCCAGGGGGACTTGGACGCCATCGGCACCCTGGGCTTCCGGGGCGAGGCATTAGCGGCCATTTCCGCGGTAGGCCGGGTGGAGATGCTCACCAAGACCGCCGGCCAGGAAACCGGCCTGCGCTACACCTGCGCAGGGGACGAGCCCCCCGCCCAGGAAGAGGCCGGCTGCCCCCAGGGCACCACCATTGTGGTGCGGGACCTGTTTTTCAATACCCCCGCCCGCATGAAATTTTTAAAGAAGGACGTGACCGAGGGCAATGCCGTAGCCGGCATCCTGGATAAAATCGCCCTGTCCCACCCCGAGGTGTCCCTGCGCCTGGTGCGGGACGGCAAAGAGGTGCTGCATACCCCCGGCGACGGCCAGCTGGCCTCGGCCTTGTACGCGGTCTATGGCCGCGAATTCTTCCAGACCCTCCTTCCCGTAGACTACACCCTGGGGGGCATCCGGGTAGAGGGCTTTGTCAGCAAGCCCTCCGGCAGCCGGGCCAACCGCTCCATGCAGAATTTTTTCTTAAACGGCCGCACCGTCCGCAGCCGCACCGCCTGCGCCGCCTTAGAGGAAGCCTGCAAGGGCGCCGTTATGGCAGGCAAGTTCCCGGCCTGCGCCCTGCACCTGCATCTCCCGCCCGAGGCCGTAGACGTAAACGTCCACCCCTCGAAAATGGAGGTGCGCTTTGTCAACGAGCGCCCGGTCTTTGACGCCGTGTACCACGGGGTCAAGTCCGCCCTGCAGCGGGGGGATTCGCCCAAAACCATGGGCCTCATAGGGCATAAGCCCATCCTGCCTACGGCCCCCCCGCCGGAAAAGGCCCCGCAGCTCACCATGGCCAGCCCGCCCCCGGAAGAGGCGGAACCGGAAATCAGCATCCCCCGCCTTTCCCTGCGGGACAGCGGAGCCCCGGCCCTGCATCCCCAGCCCTTTGACCGGGACATGCTCCACCTGCTGGACGACGCCATGGAGAACCGCCCCCAGCCCGCCCCCCTAAAGCAGCGCCCCGCCCTCCATGTGGTCGAGGCCCCGCCGGCTCCCCAAAAGCAGCCGTCCCATAAGGCGGAAGCCACCCCCCAGCCCCCCGCCCCAGCGCCCCAGCCCCCCGCCCCAGCGCCCCAGCCCCCCGCCCCAGCGCCCCAGCCGGAAATCCCCCCCTTCCTTTCCCTTTCCGGCAAAGGGGACGGCTTCCACGGCAAAATCATCGGCGAAGCCTTTGGCACCTACATCCTGGTAGAGTACAGCCCCCGTGAGCTCATGCTCATCGACAAGCACGCCGCCCACGAGCGCCTTCTCTACGAAAAGCTAAAGGCCCAAGAGCTGGGGGGCGCGGCCCAGGCCCTGCTTGCCCCTGTGCCGGTGCAGCTGGACCAGGAGGAATATTCCGCGGTGCTGGCCCACTTAGGCGAGCTGGAAAAGGCGGGCTTTGTGGTAGAGGACTTTGGCCCCGGCACCGTGCTGGTCCGGGCCGCGCCCCTGCTGCTGGACGGCGCCGACGCCGCCCAGGCTGTCATGGAAACAGCAGGCCACCTGTGCGCCCATAAAACCGACTTGACTACCGCCCACCTGGATTGGGTATACCATAATGTAGCCTGCCGCGCCGCCATGAAGGCCGGGGACACCACCCATCCGGAAGAGCTTATAGCCCTGTGCCGCCAGCTGGAGCAAAACCCCCAGGTGCGCTACTGCCCCCATGGCCGGCCGGTGTATATCCTGCTGCCCAGGCGGGAGATCGAAAAGCAGTTTGGCCGGGCCTGATTTTCCCGGCAACGCCATTTGAAAGGAGGACGCCCCCGTGAAAAAACCCCTTGTCCTGGCCATATTAGGCCCAACCGCCACCGGCAAGACGGCCCTGGGCATCGGCCTGGCCCAGCGCCTGGGGGGCGAGGTGGTCTCCTGCGACTCCATGCAGATCTATAAAGGCCTGCCCATCGGCACCGCCCAGCCCACCCCCCAGGAGCTCTCCCAAGCCCCCCACCACCTCATCGGCTTTTTGGGCGTAGACGAGCCCTTCAGCGCTTCTGACTACGTTTCCTTAGCCGCCAAGACCATCGGGGAAATCACCGCCCGGGGCCGCCTGCCGGTTTTGGTAGGGGGCACAGGGCTTTATGCCCGGTCCCTTTTGCGGGGGTTTGCCTTTGACGAAGGCGCAAAAGATGAAGCCCTGCGTGCCCAGCTTTTCGCCCAGGCAGAGGAACAGGGCCCCCAGGCCCTTTACGCCCGCCTGCAAGCCCTGGACCCCCAGGGCGCCGGGGCCATACACCCCCACAACGTAAAGCGGGTGGTGCGGGCCCTGGAAGTCTGCCTGCTTACCGGCGGGCCCTTTTCCCAGCAGGCGGCGCGTTCCCGGCAGGCAGAAGCGCCTTACCGCCCTTTTATGCTCTGCCCCACCTTTGCCGACCGCCAGCTGCTTTACGGGCGCATCAACAAAAGGGTAGACCTCATGCTGGAAGAAGGCCTGCTGCAAGAGGCCGAAGGCTTCTACCGCCATTGCCAGCGCGCAGGCACGCCGCCTACAGCGGCCCAGGCCATTGGGTATAAAGAGCTGTTCCCCTATTTCCAAGGGGAAACCACCCTGGAAGAAGCCGTAGAAAAAATCAAACAGGAAAGCCGCCGCTATGCCAAGCGCCAGCTCACTTGGTTTTCCCGCGAGCCAGACGCCCATTTCCTCTGCCTGGACGGCCTCACCCCCGCCCAGGCCCTGGACCAAGGGGCCGCTATGGCGCGGGCCTGGCTTGCAGGCGGGGAAGGGAAGGGGGACCAGGGATGAACCAGTCAAAAGTGCGTTCTATGGCGGCCGTGGCCATTGCGGTGCTGATCCTTTTGTATATCGGCTTCAACCTGGTAAACCGCCAGGCCACGGAGTTCACTCAAAACGGCATCACCACCGAGACCGCCATCCGGGGCCGCATTGCCGATACCCTGCAGGCCAAAGGCTTTGCCATCCGGGACGAAACCGTCTTAGACGGCCAGTACGGCGGGGTGCTCAGCTACCGGGTGGCCAGCGGCACCCGGGTGTCCCAGGGGGGCGTGGTGGCCGATGTCTTCCCAAGCGAAAACGACGCCGCGGCCCAGAACATGGCCGACTCCCTGCGCCGGGAGATCGACAACCTGAAAAAGCTTTCCAAGCCCTCCGACCTTTTCGTGTCCAACCCCTCTGTCATCGGCACCCAAATCTACAACGCCCTGGTCGACATCTCCCAAGAGGTGCGGGCCCATAACTTCCCAGAGGCCGCCAGCCTGAAAGACACCCTGCGCAACGCCCTAAGCCGCAAGCAGGTCATTGCCGGGGAGGAAAGCGCCGAAGACTATGCCCAGCGCATAGAAGACCTGGAAGACCAGCTGGACACCCTGGAGGCCCGGGGGGCCCAGGCCACAGGCCACATTACCGCCCCCCAGGCCGGCTTTTTTATTGACAGTGTAGACGGCTTTGAAAACGTGCTGGACCCCAACCAGGCCAAAAACCTTACCGTCACCGAAGCCAAAGCGCTTTTAGAGGAAGCCAAGCCCGCCGCCGTGCCCTCCGGGGCCATTGGCAAAATCTGTTCCGACTTTGCCTGGAAGCTGGTGTGCGTCATACCCGACGACGAAATGGTGAAGTTTGAAAACATCACCCAGGTCACCCTGGACATCCCCTTTGCCAGCGCCGAGACCATACCGGCCCGTATCCTGGCCAAAAACCGGGACGCAAACGCCGGGGCAACGGCGGTTGTCTTTGAGTGCGGCTACCTGGACGCCGACCTGGCGGCGGTGCGCAACGAAACGGTGCACATCACCGTCGACACCTACGAAGGCGTGCTGGTCAACGAAAAAGCCCTGCGCTTTGAAGATGTAGAATATACCACCACCGACGAAGACGGCAACCCCGTGACAAAGGTAAAGGAAAACGTCAAGGGCGTCTACGTGCAGTACGCGGGGCGGCTGCGGTTTGTACAGGTGTTCACCGAAAAAGAGGTGAACGGCTACGCCGTGTGCCGCACCAACTTAACCGACGCCGAACGGGAAAGCATGGTCACCAGCCAAACCGTGCAGCTTTACGACGAGGTAGTCGTAAGCGGCACCGACCTGTACGACGGCAAGGTCGTGCAGTAGCGCCAGCAAAAAGAAGGGAAGGTACTCAAAAATGGAAGGGAACATAACGCCCCAGGCCATGGCGGCCTTTGACGAAAACTACAAGCGGGTCCGGGAAGAGATCGCCCAGGCAGCCCAAAAGGCCGGGCGGGACCCCAACGAGGTGACGCTCCTGGCGGCCACCAAAACCGTGCCGGTAGAGCTGGTCAACTATGCCATCTCCCAGGGCCTCGCCTGCCTGGGGGAGAACCGGGTGCAGGAGCTTCTGGAAAAATACGGTGCCCTAAATAAAGCAGGCTGCGACCTGCAATTCATAGGCCGGCTGCAAACCAACAAGGTAAAGCCCTTAATCGGCAAGGTAAGCTGCATCCAGTCGGTAGACAGCCAGCGGCTTGCCGGGGAAATCTCCCGCCAAAGCACAGCGGCGGGCCTTACCACCGGGGTGCTGGTGCAGGTAAACATTGGCCGCGAGCCCCAAAAGGGCGGCGTAGACCCCGACGCCCTCCTGGAATTTGTAGAAGAGGTCCGCACCCTGCCCGGCATCCGGGTCGAAGGGCTCATGGCCGTACCGCCGGTTTGCGACAACAAATCTGTATTATCCCGGTATTTTTTGGATATGCACAAATATTATGTTGACATAGCGGCGAAAAAATCGGATAATGGTAATATGCACAGCCTTTCCATGGGGATGTCTTCGGACTTCCCTTTGGCCATCCAGTGCGGGGCCACCATGGTGCGGGTGGGCTCGTCCCTGTTTGGGGCACGGCAATAGGCTTGGGAGAAGTAAGCACCGGGAGGTCAAGACGAAAAAATGGCAGGACTGAGAGAAAAGCTGCAGCGGATGTGGAACCCGCCGGACGACGAATACGATTACGACGAGAACTACTACGAAGAAGAGGAAGAGGAGGATGTCCCAGCCGGGAACTATGAAGAGCCCCGGCGCAGCGGCGTAGACTATGGCTTTGACACCTTCACCTCCCGTTCCTCCTGGTCCACCGGGCGGGGCGGCAGCACAAACCTGGTAGATATCCGCAGCACCCAGAAAAGCCGGCCCCAGGTGGTGGTGTTCCAGCCCGTGTCCTTTGGGGAAGAGGCCAAAGAGATCGCCGACGAGCTTTTGCGCCGGCACACGGTGCTGCTGAATCTGGAAAAGACAGAGAAGGACGTGGCCCGCCGCATTGTAGACTTTTTAAGCGGCGTGGCCTATGCCAACAACGGTAAAATACAAAAAGTCGCCACCCGCACGTTCATCGTCACGCCCTATGATGTTGAAATCTCCGGCGACGAGGTCCTGGACGAGCTGGAAAGCAGCGGCCTCTATTTTTAAGCCATGGCAGGGGGAAAAGACGAACTGCTGCTGCGCAAGCTGGAAGACGGGCTGCGCAAGGCCCGGGGCCGCCCGGCCTTTTTAGGGTTTTTAGACGAAAGCCAGCAAGCCACGCTAAAAGAGGCCCTCACCTACCGGCGCGAGGCGGCGCCCCTGTTCTGGGGCGGCTTCCCTGGGGCCCAGCGGGCCATGCTGGGCCTCTTCCCAGACTACCAGGACCCAGACCCCAGCGCTTTCCCCATAGGGGCGGTAACCTTCACCTACCGCCCCGAGGACAAGCCCGGCCACCGGGATTTCCTGGGGGCCATGCTGGCCCTGGGGGTAGAGCGCAGCGTAATCGGGGACATCCTGGTTGGCGAGGGGCGCAGCGTGGCTTTTGTCAAGGAAGAAATGGCGGCCTACTTTGCCGACAATCTAAAGAAAATAGGCCGCATAGGGGTAAAAACGGCCCTGGGCGCAGAAGAGCCGCTGCCCGGGGGCCCTACCTTCCTGGAAATCAAAGGCGTGGCGGCGTCCAGCCGCCTAGACTGCCTAACGGCCGTTATGGCCCGCACCAGCCGGGAGAAAGCCAGCGCTATGGTGCAGGCAGGCCTGGTGCAGCTAAACCATAAGGAAACACTGAGCCCATCGGCCCGGGTAGAAGCGGGGGACACCCTTTCCATACGGGGCCAGGGCAAGTTCATCCTGGACCGGTTGGGGCCAAAGACCCAAAAAGGCCGGCTTTCGGTGCAAGGCAGGAAATATCAATAAGGGGGATACCGAACCAATGCTGACGGTAAAGGAAATAAACGAGGTAAGCTTTGGCAAGGCCGGCTTTTCCGGCTATAAGCCGGAGGACGTGGACAATTTCATCGATGAGGTGGCCGCGTCCTTTGAGCAGCTGGAAAAAGAGCGGGACGCCGCCCAGTCGCAGCTGCAGGAGCTGGCACAGAAAAATGCCGCCCTGCAGGCCAAGGCGGAAGACTTGGCCGCCAAAAACGCCGACCTGCAAAAAAAGCTTTCCATTTTGGCGCAAAAGATCGAATCCTACCGGGAGGACGAGGACGGTATCAAAGAGGCCATAATCAGCGCCCAGCGCATGGGCAAGCAAGAGGTGCAGCAGGCCAAGGACAAATCGGCCATTATGCTGGCCGACGCCAAGGACGAAGCCCAGAAGATCCTAGACGAAGCCAAAACCGAAGCCGCCAAAATGGCCGGTGAGTACGCCACCCAGGCCGAGGCCAAAAAGTCGGAGCTGGAAGAGATCAAGCGGCAGGTGTCCACCTTCCGGGTGTCCCTTTTAGAAATGTACAAAAAGCACCTGGAGTGCATCGACCACATCCCCTCCTTCCGGGCCAAAGACGAAAGCCGGCCCGCAGAGGAGTCGGCCACAGATATCGAAAGGGAGCAAAAGCTTTTAGAGGAGCGCCAGGCCCAGCAGAAGCGCCAAATGGAAGAAGAGCGTGAAGCCGAGCGCCAAAGGCAGATCCAGCGCCAGCGGGAGATTGAGCAGCAGCGGGAGGCGGAGCGCCAGCGCCAAATCGAGCAGCAGCGGGAGGCGGAGCGCCAGCGCCAAATCGAGCAGCAGCGGGAAGCCGAGCGCCAGCGCCAAATCGAGCAGCAGCGGGAAGCGGAGCGCCAGCGCCAAATCGAGCAACAGCGGGAAGCGGAACGCCAACGCCGCCAGCAGGCCGTGGAAGAACCAGGCCTTGAGGACCGGGTCAGCTATGTGCAGGAGCAGCTGCAGCCCTCGGTGCCAGAAGGGGACTATGGCGACCTGTCGGACGTAGGCATCAAAACCTACAGCAACATCCCCGAGACCCTGCGCCGTGAAAAGAGCAGCCATTTCAGCAACATCCAGTTTGGCGACGACGTAGAGCTGGACCCCCGGGAGTCCCGCAAGCGCAAGCGCTAAAAAATAAATAAAGTAAAAAGCTAGAAAGCAGTAAAATCAAGAAGCCATAAAAAACCGGCAGAGGGACCGCCCCCCAAACGCAGCCCCTCTGCCCAAAAAAGCGAAGCGCGGGATTCCAAAGGGCCCCGGCCCTTTGGCGGGGTGCAGGGGCGGGGCCCCTGCCCGCCGGAGGCCATCCCGTGGCAGAAAGGGGCAATCGTGAAGGAAAAAAGGTGGATGTGGCTGTGGGCCGTGCTCGTAGGGGCCGCGGCGCTGATCGGGGCGGACCAGTGGACGAAAGCGCTGGCCGTAGAAGCTAACCGTCAAGGGGGCCTGCCGGTGCCGGTGATACCGGGGCTGCTGGAGTTCTGCTACGTGGAAAACTACGCGGCGGCTATGGGCTTTTTTGCAGGCATGATCTGGCTGGTGGTGGCCTGTACGCTTCTAGTCAGCGGGGCGATCGTGGCGGCCCTGTTCCTCTATAAAAACCATACTGTTTTCAGCTACCTTACCTGCATGCTGCTGCTGGCCGGGGGGCTGGGCAACCTGTGGGACCGCTTCCACTACGGCTTTGTGGTGGACTTTATCCACGTGCTGTTTTTCCCCTACGTCTTCAATGTGGCCGATTGCTGCGTCACCATCGGCGTGGTGTGCTTTGCCCTGCACTATATCCTGGAAGCCCGGCGGGAAAAAGCGGCCCTAAAGGCCACCGGGGAGGAATAGCATGGCCTCTACCATTACCCTCACAGTGGGGCAGGAGGGCCAACGCCTGGATAAGCTGCTGGCCAATGCCCTGCCAGACCTTACCCGTTCAGCCGTGCAAAACTTGATCGCCCAAGGCCTGGTAGAAGCCGGGGGCCGAAAAGCCGCCAAAAACGCCAAGCTGCCGGTGGGGGCCCAGCTCACCGTCACCCTGCCAGACCCCAAGCCCCTGGCCGCCCAAGCCGAAAACATCCCCCTGTCCATCGTCTACGAGGACGGGGATTTGTTGGTTGTCCACAAACCCAAAGGCATGGTGGTGCACCCGGCCCCCGGCAACGAGACCGGCACCCTGGTGAACGCCCTGCTTTTCCATTGCGGCCAAAGCCTGTCCGGCATAAACGGCGTGCTGCGGCCGGGCATTGTCCACCGCATCGATAAAGACACCAGCGGCCTTTTAATCGTAGCCAAAAACGACAAAGCCCACCAGGGCCTGGCCCAGCAGATCCAGGCCCACACCTTTACCCGGGAGTACCGGGCCATTGTCTACGGCCCCATAAAAGAAGACGCCGGCACCGTAAACAAGCCCCTGGGCCGCCACAAAACCGACCGCAAGAAAATGGCCGTCCTGCTGGATTCCCCCACCGCCCGCCAGGCGGTCACCCACTACTTTGTAGAAGAACGCCTGCCCGGCTTCACCTACCTGCGCCTGCGCCTGGAAACCGGCCGCACCCACCAAATCCGGGTGCACATGGCAAGCCTGGGCCACCCCGTAGCCGGCGACCCGGTGTACGGCCCCAAAAAAGTGATCACCTCCCTTTCCGGCCAGTGCCTGCACGCCGGGAAAATCGGCTTCCAGCACCCCAGCACCGGCGAGTACCTGGAATTTGAAGCCCCCCTGCCCCCGTATTTCACCGATTTCCTGGGAAAGCTCCGCATCCAATCCCCATAAAAAGAGCACCGCCCCGCCGCCCGTAGCGGCAAAGGCCGTGCTCTTTTTTTATCCTTAATGGTCCAGCCGGCTAACTGTAGACTTGACCCGCAGCCGGTTCAGCGCCCGGGCCAGGGTAGCCTGTGCCACCTGGTACTCCTGCCGGCTGCGCTGCTGGAGGATAGCCTCCATAGCCTCGTCCGCCTCCCGGCGGGCCCGGGCCGCGTCGATCTCCTCCGGCCGCTCAGCCGAGTCCACCAAAACCAGCACTTCGTTGTTCTCCACCTTCACCATGCCCGGGGAGACCGCCGCTGTCTGGGTGGGCCCGCCGGGCACGCGGTAGCGCATGGTACCGGGCAGCACCGCGGCGATCATGCTGCTGTGGTGGGCCAGTATGCACTGTTCGCCGTCCGAGGTAGAAATGGTCAAGCTCTCGCAGGGCCCCTCGTAAAAGGTCTTGTCAGCGGCCAGTATGTGCACTTGGAAATCCGCCATTACAGCTCACCCGCTTCCATCTTCCGGGCCTTTTCCACCACATCCCGCCAGGTGCCCACGTTGTAGAAGGCGGCTTCCGGGTACTGGTCCAATTCGCCGTCTACCAGCTTGCCAAAGCTTTCCAGCGTGTCCTTCAAAGGCACGTACACGCCGGGCATGCCCGTAAACTTTTCCGCCACATGGGTAGGCTGGGCAAAGAACCGCTGCAGCCGCCGGGCCCGCGCCACGATCCTCTGGTCCTCCTCGCTAAGCTCATCCATGCCCAAAATCGCAATAATGTCCTGCAATTCGTTATACTTCTCCAAAATCTCCTGGCATTTGCGGGCAATGCGGTAATGCTCCTTGCCCACCACGTCCGCCTCCAAAATACGGGAGGAAGAGGCCAGGGGGTCCACCGCCGGGTAAATGCCCTGCTCCGAAATCTTACGGCTCAAAACCGTAGTAGCGTCCAGGTGGGCAAAGGTGGTGGCCGTAGCCGGGTCGGTCAAGTCGTCGGCCGGCACGTAAACCGCCTGCACCGAGGTAACCGACCCCTCCTTCGTAGAAGTAATGCGCTCCTGCAGTTCGCCCATTTCGTTTGCCAAAGTAGGCTGGTAGCCCACCGCCGAGGGCATACGCCCCAGCAAAGTGGAAACCTCGCTGCCCGCCTGCACAAAGCGGAAAATATTGTCAATAAACAGCAGCACGTCCTTGTGCTCCTTGTCGCGGAAGTGCTCGGCCATAGTAAGGCCCGAAAGCGCCACCCGCATACGCACGCCCGGCGATTCGTTCATCTGCCCGAAAACCAGGGCCGTCTTGTCCGAAACGCCGCTTTCCCGCATCTCCCGCCACAGGTCGTTGCCCTCGCGGCTGCGTTCGCCCACGCCGGTAAAAATCGAGTAGCCGCCGTGCTCCATAGCCACGTTGTGTATCAGCTCCTGTATCAGCACGGTCTTGCCCACGCCCGCGCCGCCAAACAGGCCGATCTTGCCCCCACGGGGGTAGGGCTCCAACAAGTCAATGACCTTAATGCCCGTCTCCAAAATCTCCACCGCCGGGCTCTGCTCCTCAAAAGAGGGCGGGTCCCGGTAAATGCTCTGCACCGGCGTACCCTCGGGCAAGGGCCCGCCGCCGTCGATAGGCTGGCCCAGGACGTTGAACATGCGGCCCAAAGTGGCCGTGCCCACCGGCACCTGTATGGTGTGCCCCGGCACGTCTACAGCCAGGCCCCTCTGCAGGCCCTCACTGGCGGACAGCATGATGCACCGAACCCGGTTCTTGTCCATGTGCTGGGCTACTTCCATCACCCGCACCACGCCGTCCTTTTCCACGGTAAGCTGTTCCCGCAGGCGGGGCAGCCCGCCCTGTATCTCCACATCCACAACGGGACCGGATACCTGAACAATAATGCCTTTTTCCAAATCCCTCACCTTCCCTTCTTTTGACGCTGGGCCTTGGCCCCGGCGGAAATCTCCGTGATCTCCTGGGTGATTGCCGACTGCCGGACCCGGTTATACTGCAAAGACAGCTCGCCCATAAGCTTTTCGGCGTTTTGGTTGGCGCTGTCCATGGCGGTCATGCGGGCGTCCTGCTCGCAGCAAAAGCTGTCGATCAGGGCGCTGTAAATAAAGCCGGACACATAGCTTTGCATAATGCTGTTGAGCACCGTGCGCGCGTCGGGCAAAAACTCAAAGGGCTCCCGCACGGTCTTCTCCTTCTGGGCGGTGTCCACAAACGTGGTGCGGTGGAAGGGCAGCAGCCGGTCACAGTGGGCCGTAAAGCTAACGCTGCTTTCCATATCCGTATAGACAATAAAAATTTTTTTCAGTTCCCCCCGGTCAAAGCCGTCCAGCAGCAAGGCGCTGATTTCCCTGGCCCGCTGCATGGTGGGGTTCTGGGCCGTATACAAAAAGCTGTGCTCAATGGGCACCCGGCGCTGGGTAAAAAAGCGCCGGCCATATTCCCCCACCACAAACAGCTTGGTGTCCGGGTGCTCCTCCAAAAGCCTCTGGGCCTCCCGTATGGCGTTCTGGTTGTAAGACCCGGCCAGCCCCTTGTCCGCCGTAATCACCAAACACCCATAGGTCCCTTCCAAAAGGGGCGAGCCGTCCGGCGGGTAAAAGTAGTGGCTGTCCACGTCCTTTGCCGTGCGGAAAATCCGCTTGATCTCCCCCTGCAGGGCCTCAAAATAAGGCCGGGTGTTGTCCAGCTCCATGCGGGCCCGGCGCAGCTTGGTAGAGGCGATCAGGTACATGGCGTTGGTGATCTTCCGGGTCTCCCGCACGCTTTCTATATGGGATTTTATCTCCTTAGTACCGGGCATAGTCAGTTACCACGCTTCCTTTCCCGGAATTTCCCCAGGCACTCTTTAGCCAGGGCCACAATCTCCTCCCGGTCGTCCTCAAACAGCTGGCCGGTCTGGTCGGCCCGGCGGCAGATGTCCGGGGCCTCTTCCTCAATATAAGCAATCAGGGCGTCCCGGAAATCGTCAATGTCGTCCAAGGCCACTTCCCCAAAGACATGGCCCATAGCCGCCACCAGAATAATCACCTGCTGGTGCTGGGAGAAGGGCGCGTACTGGGGCTGCCGCAAAAGCCGCATAAGCCCCTGGCCATAATTCAGCTGGCGCTTGGTGGCGTCGTCCAAATCGCTGGAAAACTGGGTAAACACTTCCATCTCCCGGTACTGGGCCAAATCCAGGCGGATAGTCCCCGCCGCCGACTTCATAGCCTTGGTCTGGGCGTCGCCGCCCACGCGGGACACAGACAAGCCCACGTTCACCGCCGGCCGCTGGCCCGCAAAGAACAAATCGCTTTCCAGGAAGATCTGCCCGTCCGTAATCGAAATAATGTTGGTGGGGATGTAAGCCGACACGTCCCCCGCCTGGGTCTCCACAATAGGCAGGGCCGTCATGCTGCCGCCGCCCAGCTCGTCAGACAGATGGGCCGACCGCTCCAAAAGCCGGGAGTGCAGGTAGAACACGTCGCCCGGGTAAGCCTCGCGGCCCGGCGAACGCTCCAACAAAAGGCTCAAAGCCCGGTAAGCAATGGCGTGCTTGGAAAGGTCGTCGTAAACGATCAGCACGTCCCGTCCCTGGCGCATAAAGTATTCGCCCAAAGCGCACCCGGCATAAGGGGCAATGTACTGCAGCGCCGCCGAAGCCCCCGCCGGGGCGCTTACCACCGTGGTGTACTCCATAGCCCCCCGGCGGGAAAGGTTCTCCACCATCTGGGCAATGGAGCTGGTCTTCTGGCCAATGGCCACGTAAATGCACACCACGTTCTTGCCCTTCTGGTTCAGGATGGTGTCCAGGGCAATAGCAGTCTTGCCGGTCTGGCGGTCGCCAATGATCAGCTCGCGCTGGCCCCGGCCAATGGGGAACATGGAGTCAATAGCCAAAAGCCCGGTTTCCATAGGGGTGTTCACAGGCTGGCGCTCCAAAATGCCCGGCGCCGGGGACTCGATGGGGAAGTGGGTCTCCGCCTCAATGTGCCCTTTCCCGTCTACCGGTATGCCCAGGGCGTCCACCACCCGACCCAAAAAGCCGTCGCCTACGCGCATGGCGGCGGTCTTGCCGGTGCGGCGCACCATGCTGCCGGCCTTGATCTCCTGGCTGTCCCCAAAAAGGATGCAGCTCAAATCGTTCTCCCGCAGGTCCTGCACCATGCCCTTTACGCCGGAATCAAAAAGCAGGATCTCCCCATACTGGGCGTGCTCCAGCCCGCCCACGGTGCAGATCTCGCTGCCCACCGTAAGCACCTCGCCAATCTCCTCCGGGGAGACCGAGGGGTCCCACTCCTGTACAGCCTCCCGCATCAGGGGCAAAAGCTCCTCCTGCCCGGGCCGCAAAGCCCGCAGGTAATCCTGGAACTGGCGCAGCCGCCCATGGGGCGTCCAGTCATAAATATCCGACCCCACCTGCAGCCGGAAGCCCGTCTGCAAAGCGTCGTCCCGGGCCCAGGTAATGGGCACCTTGCGCTTGTATTTCTCCGTAAGGAACTGCGTAAAGCGCTTCAGCTGTTCCGGGCTGGGCTGCTTGGCGCTGCATAAGACAGCCTTCAAATGGCCTCTATCGGCTCTCATTTCCCTTGCCTCCTTCTGCCAGATTCAAGAACTGGTCGAAAGGATCCACATCCGATTGAAAGGCGATCTTCTCCGCCGCCTCGGTGGCCAGCTTCTTCAGCTCCCGCTGGGCTTCCTTCATCACCTTATCCTTGCTGTGCTCAGCCTCGGCCCGGGCCTGTGCCACAATCTGCGCGGCCTGCTTCTTGGCCTCGGCCAGCTGCTCCTGGGTAGATTTCTCCACCGCCTGCTGCACCTTGGCCCTGGCCTCGTGCATTTCCTCCTCGGCCCCGTCCAGCTTCTGCTGGTACTGGGCCTTAATGTCCTCGGCCTCCTTCAGCTTCCCGGCGGCCTGGTCCTCCAATTCCTGGTAATGGGCCTTGCGCTTCTCCATAAACTGGGTGACCGGCTTAAACAGCAGGAAATAAAGCCCGCCAACCAAAATAGCCAAATTCATCCAGTGCAGCAAAATCTGCTGCCAATCGATATTCAGTGGGATATTCGACACGTCAGCCACCTGCCTTTACAGCACGAAGATAATGAGGATGACCACCAGCAGGGCATAAATGATGGCCGTCTCAATAAATACCAGGCCCAGCATAAGGGCGGTGCGGATCTTGCCGTCCGCTTCCGGCTGGCGGGAAATACCCTCGGTAGACTTGCCCACAGCCAGGCCCATGCCCACCGCGCCGCCGGCGGCGGCCAGGCCCACGGCAATAGCGGCGGCAATAGACTTGGCGCCCACGCTGCCGTCCGCTGCGGCCTCGCCGGCCTCAGGGGCTTCGGCAGCCATAGCGGGCATGCCAATGGCAAACATAAACAGCATCATAAGCAATACCGTGCAGATGGTCCTTTTGTGGCGGAACAGGTTTTTCATGTTAATACCTCCAATTTTTCTCAAAAACAGTCCTTTTTGCTTTAAAAACCTCAAGCTTCCTGGGCCTTCCCCTTCTTAGCCTTGTGGGCGGGCTCCGAAACCTCCCCGTAATACAGGGCGGTCAGCATGGTGAGCACGTAAGTCTGCACCAGCGCGTGGATCAACGTAAACAGCACCGCCACAATCACCGGCAGCACAAAGCTCAGAACCAGGTAATAGTAAACCAGCTCGGTCACCAGCAGGCCGCTGAGCAAAGCGCCAAACAGGCGGAAGCTCATGGAAATCGGCAGGGAGAACTCCTTAAGCGTTTTGCCAATGCCCCCAAAGCCGTTTCCGGCAATGCCCCCGGAAAGGATGACCAGATAAGACAGCACCCCCAAGGCGATAGCGGCGTTTACGTCGGAGAGGGGGGCAGGCAGCGCGATGGCATGGCCCCGGGTGGTCGTGCCCTGCATGCCGATAAGCTCGAAAAGCGTGCCAAAGAAAATGTAGGCCCCAGCCCCGAAAATATAGGCCCCTAAGAACCCATGGCGGTGGGGGCTGTTGGACTTTGCCATGTTGTCAAAAAGGCCCACGGCCTCTTCGATGGCCAGCTGGAACCGGCCGGGGACGAACTTGAAGTTTGGTATGGCGAAAACGCGGATTAAGGACGCCAGCACCAAAAGGATGCCCGTGACCACAAAAGCCGAGATAAGCCCGGGGTTTACCGATTTTACGCCAAATAGGGATATTCGGTTCTCCGCGTGCAGCACCGCGTCCCGCATAGCTTCCTGCACAGTCTCCGGCCGGCCATGGGAGCCCACCAGCAAAGACGCCGCCAGCAAAAGCAAAACCGCCGCGGCGCACACGATGAGAGCCTTCTTATGTTTACCCATTGCGCACTTCCTTTCTGCGTAGTCTATACCGCAGCCGGGGCAGCCGCCCGCCCAGGCTGCGCATACATATTTATATACCATGCAGAATTATAGCGCTATTCCCCCCCGATGTCAAGGCCGCGCGGCCCCCGCCCCCCGCGAAAAAACTTCTTGTTCCTACAGGATTTTTTCGTCTATTTTTGCGGGTAACGGGGGCAGAGCCATAAAAAAAGCCTGCCAGCGGCCTGGCGGGCTTTTGCAGAAATGCATTTCGATCATGGAAGCCGCGCGGCCCCCTGCCCCCATGGGCGAAACCGGTGAGTCCTGGGAAAGCTGCACCGTGCCGGCATCCCAGCGGGGCACAGGCCCCCAGCACTATGGCGGCGGGATCTATTAACGTAGACGAAAACGGCCTCTATGCCCCGGGCCGCGACGTAGGCATGCCGCGCTTTCCCCAAGACGGCCGCCATACCTCCGGCGACGGCGAGCTGGACGCCCAGCTGCGCGGCATCGCCAAATCCCGTTTCAAAGACAGCAACACGCCGGTGCAGAGCCTTCGCATAACCTATGGAATATATCGGCGAAAACTACGGCTACCGCGCCAACACCCTTGGCTGTTATTTCTGAAAATAACAGGAAAAGATAGCCGGGTATTCCTTCTATTGTGTGCAGAGGTAATACCAGCCCCGGGCCTATTCCGGGTGGTTCAAAGCCTCCTTCCAGGGCTGGGTGTACCACGGCTGGTGCGAGATCACCGAAAACGGCGTCCACTACACCTGCGACCCAGACCTGGAGTACCAGTTCTGCAAACGGGTGGGCCTGAACTGGAAGCTCTTCATGGTGCCCTATACGCAGATGCCCTACCACCTGCGCGTGCAGGGCATCATCTGCCGCTAGCCCGCCCCTAACCCTGTTTGACTTCCCCCCTTGCCTGTGCTACACTAATAGGCCAGGGGGGATTTTTATGCGCATCTTAGCCTGCGACGACGACAAAAGCATCCTGTCCCAGCTGGAAGCCTGCCTGCTGGAATATTTCGAAACAAACGCCCTGCCCCAGCCCCAGCTGTGCTTTTACCCAGACGGCCATAGGCTTCTAGAGGCAGAGGCGGCCCCCGGCCCAGAGCCCGCCAGCCTGGCCTTCCTGGACGTGGAAATGCCCGGCCTAACCGGCATCGACGTAGGCGCCCGGCTCATGGCCCAAAACCCCTACATGAAGATTTTCATCGTCACCTCCTACCCCGACTACTTAGACGACGCCATGCGCTTCCACGTCTTCCGCTACCTTTCCAAGCCCATCGACAAGGCCCGCCTTTTCCGCAACCTGAAAGAAGCCCTCTGCCAGCTGGCCATGGATACCCGCCCCGTGCTCATCGAGACCGCCCAGGGCGCGGTGACCCGCCGTGCCGACGAAATCGTCATGGTAGAAAGTGAGGGCCGCCATTCAGCCGTGCAGGCGGTAGACGGCCTCTACCACGCCGCCCAGCCCATGGGCCATTGGGAAAAGGCCCTGCTGCCCGTAGGCAGCTTTTATAAGCCCCACCGCAGCTACCTTGTCAACATGAAATACGTGCGCCGCTTCACCTCCGCCCTCATCACCCTCTGCGGCCCAGACGGCGCCCCCTACACCGCCTATTTGACCCGCCGCCGGTACAAAGACTTTAAAAACACCTACATGCTCTACGTGGAGGCCATGCGCTGATGAAAGAGACATTTTCCCTGGCCCTGGGCTTTTTAGGCCTGGCCCTGTGCGGCTGGCTGTTGTATAAGGGCTACTCCCGCCTGTGCGCCCGCCTGGCAAAAACCGGCCGCTTTTTCCAGGATGCCGCCCCAGCCGCCGCCATGCTCACAGGCTTTTCCCTGTGTACCCTGTTCATGCTGTTCACTATGGGCTACAGCGTGGCCGTGGTGGGGCTGCCCCTTACCCTGGGGTCGGTGCTGCTGGCCGGGGTGCTGGTGCTGGCAGTAGACAACCTGCTGATCTTCCTGGGCTACCACATCAACCAAGAGCTCAACCACCGGGACCTGGACCACCAGCTCCTGCGCCAAAAGCGCCGTACCGAAGCCGACTACTACGCCGCCCTGGAAGAGCAGTACGACCGCCAGCGGGTGCTTATCCACGATATCCGCAAGCACCTGTCCGCCATCCGCGACCTGGCCGCAGAAGGGGACAGCCAGGCCATCGCCCGCTATGTAGCCCAGCTGGAAGATTCCCCGGCCCTGCGGCGCAAGGCCCGCATCTGCGGCAACCACCTGCTGGACGTCGTCCTCTGCCGCTGCCAGGAGGTTTGCCAAAGCCAGGGCATCGCCTTTGCCGCCGACGTGCGGGAGGGCGCGGCCGATTTTTTAGAGCAGGCAGACATCACCGCCCTTTTCGGCAACCTTTTAGAAAACGCCATAGAAGCCGCCGCCGGCGCCCCCACCGCCTATATCGAGCTTTCCGCCGGCGCCCGCCCCGGGGGCTCCCTGCTGGTCACCCTGGTAAACACCTGCGC
This sequence comes from bacterium D16-76, assembly GCA_009917445.1. Lineage (GTDB taxonomy): Bacteria > Bacillota > Clostridia > Oscillospirales > Acutalibacteraceae > Acutalibacter. The sequence continues at coordinate 73,711 of QZEE01000004.1, forward strand.
GCACCCCCCGGAAAGCGACGGCGCCGGGGGGTTCTTAACCCGCAAGGCCCAGCGGGGGCAGCACGGCCTGGGCCTGAAAAGCGTAAAAGCCGTCGTACAAAAGCACGGCGGTTCCCTGCGGCAGTATTACGAGGAAGGGGCCGGCCTCTTCCACACCGTGGTGCTGCTGTAACCAGCAAAAAGCCTCCCTGTTTTGGGGAGGCTTTTTGCACCCCCGACCAAAACTGCGCGATTTTCGACCACTCATGCAAACCCCCTTGTAAATCCCTTTCAAGATGGTATACTGGGTCAAAAGGAGGATGATTTTGTATGAACCCGCTTGTTTCCGTCCTGATCCCCGTATACCAGGTAGAAGCCTATCTGCCCCGGTGCCTGGATTCCCTCTTGGCCCAGACCTACCGGCCCCTGGAAGTCCTGATGGTAGACGACGGCTCAACAGACCAAAGCGTGGCGGCCGCCCAGCCCTATCTCCAGCAGGCCGCCGTCCCCATGTCCTTAGAGCTCTCCCCGCACCAGGGCGTCTCCCATTCCCGCCAAAGGCTGGTAGAGCGCGCCCAGGGCGAATACTGCTTTTTCCTGGACTCCGACGACTACCTGGACCCCCAAACCATAGAGGTGCTTGTCCGCACCGCCCAGCAAAAAGGCGCCGATTATGGTCCAGTGTAAAATGGAGCGCACCCAAGAAAACGCCCTGCCCCCCGTGGACTGCAGCAGCCCGGACATACAGGTCTACAGCGGCAAGACCCCCTGCATGGCCGCATATCTAGGGGCGTTTTCCCCCCTGCGCTGCATGCTGGCGGCAAAGCTCTACCGGCGCGGGCTCCTTTCAGGCATCCCCTTCCCCATAGGGAAAATCCACGAGGACGAAGCCACCATGCACCGCATCATAAGCCGCGCCCAGCGGGTGGCCTGCGTGGGGCTGCCCCTTTACCACTATTTTACCAACCCCGCCAGCATCATGAAGCGCCGCTTTACCTACGCCCGCTACGATATCCTGGACGCCATCCGGGACCGCATAGAATATTCCTACAGCCAGGGCTGTTACTTCCTGGCAAAGCTAGGCTGCCTCCACTACATAACCGCCTGCGCCAATATGATCCGCCAGACCATCCAGGAGATCGACCCCCAGGACCCCCACATCCCCTGGCTGCGGGAGCGCTACAAGGCCATGGCCGCCTATTTCCTGTCCACCGGCATCCCCAAGCCAGGCCTGCAAGACCGCATCCGCCGCCAGCTCCAAGACCCCATCCCCGACCACATCGGCAATTATTTTGACACAGCCCGCCAATATTATAAAGAAAGGATGTCCCGGATGAAAAAGATTTCCATCATCATCCCCGTCTACAACAACCCCAAAGAGCTGCGCCTAACCCTCCGCTCCATCGCAAACGCCGACTTCCCCCTAAACGACCTGGAAGTGCTCGTCTGCGACGACGGCTCTTCCCTCGGCATGAAGGCCGCAGCCGAAGAGTATGGGGATAAGCTCACCATCCGCTATTTCTGGCAGGAGGACAAAGGCTTCCGCCCCGGCACAGCCCGCAACATGGGCATCCGTGCCGCCCAGGGCCAGCTGTGCCTGTTCTTGGACAGCGGCGTCATCCTCACCACCGGCTGCCTGCAGGAGCACTGGCGCCTTTACCAGCAGCACGGCCCCAAGCTGGTGGCCCTGGGCTACATCTACGGCAACGACATCGTCTCCGACCTGGACGAAATGCGGCAGATCATTGATACCCACACCCCCGACGAAGCCGCCGACCTCATGGCCCAGCGCCATATGGTAGACGGCCGCGAGCGGGACTACGCCCAGTGCGGCGACGACCTTTCCCGCTGGCCCGCCCCCTGGATGGAGCTTTGGAGCCTGCATTTCTCCGTGCCCACCAGCTTTATGCGGGAAGAGGGCGTCTATTTTGACGACTTCTTCTGCACCTGGGGCTGCGAGGATAACGACTTCGGCATCCAAGCCCACAGCAAAGGGGCCCTCTTCGTGCTGGCCCGCGACGCCAAAGCCCTCCACTACCCGGCCAAAGTCCGCAGCTATGACCGCCTGCACAACGACCCGGATTTCCGCGCCGGCTGGCTGAAAAATAAAGAGTACCTGAAACAAAAATGGCCCAACCACCAGCTTGTGCAGCTATGGCTGGAAAAGGGCGGCAAAGCCATTAAAGACCTGCCCCTGCTGCCCCCCCGGGAGGCAAACCTATGAAAACAGGGGCCCTGCTGCGCTTTTATATCGACAACCGCAAATACCTGCCGGGCATTGTGCTGATCGTAGGCCTGTCCCTGTGCTCAGGCATGCTGAAAATGCTTTCCGCCGCCTACTGGGGCCGCTCCCTAGACTACGGCGTGGCAGGCCTCACCCAAGAAATGCTCACCGCCGCCGGCATGATGGCCTTTTTCATCCTGCTGGACTGCGCCCGCACCGCCCTGCATTACCGCATCATCGGCCGCATAACCGAGGACATGTTCCTGGGCGTGCGGGTCCGGGCCTTTCAAAAGCTGTGCCGGGCCAGCCTCCCCGATCTGGAACAGGGCTTCCGCACCGGCGACGTAGCCGCCCGCCTGGGGGGCGATATCGATTTCCTCAGCAACTTTTCCGCCGGGCACATCAGCAATTTTTCCCGGGTCCTCTTTTCCGGCGTCTTCAGCCTTACCGCCTGCATCTTCATTTCCTGGCAGCTTTCCATTGCCTACCTCATCCTCCTGCCGGTGTCCCTGTGGGTGGTGGGGGCCATCAGCCGGCCCATACAAGAGCAGGGCAAGCGCTCCATGGACCACACCGGCGCCGCCATGAGCACCGCCGCCGGCGCGGTCTCCGGGGCCCTTACCGTAAAAGCCTTTGCCGCTGAAGAAGCCCTGTGCCAGCGCTTCAACAAAGCTGCCGACGAAGCCTACAGCCAAAAGGTGCGCTCCGAAAAGCTGGGCATGAAAATGACAGCCGTCAAATATATCGCCACCGTGGCCCAAACCATGAGCCTCTTCCTGCTGGGCTCCTGGCTGGTGTCCTCGGGGCGGCTTACGGTGGGGGGCTTTGTCAGCTTCGTGGCCCTCAGCGGCTATATAACCGACTGCCTCAGCCAGTCCGACTACATGTTCAAAAGCATCCGCAACGCCTCTGCCAGCGCCCAGCGCTATTACGAGGTCCTGGACATCCCCGACGAGCCCACCGGCCCCGTCTGCCAGCCCATCGGCGGGGCCCCCGCCCCCTGCGCCGCCCAAAACCTGGGCTTTGCCTACAGCTTAGGCGGCCGCCCCGTGCTGGACGGCTTGACCCTGTCCATACCCGCCGGGAAAAAGGTGGCCGTGGTGGGGGCCAGCGGCTGCGGCAAATCCACCCTCATAAAGCTGATCTGCCGCCTGCACCTGCCCCTTTCCGGCAGCCTTACCCTCTTTGGGGCCCAGGCCGAGGAGTGGGCCCCGGAAAAGCTGCGGGCCCACATCTCCCTGGTCACCCAGGACCCCTGCCTTTTTGGGGGCAGCTTTTATGACAACGTGGCCCTGGGCCGCCCCGGGGCCACCCGGGCCCAGTGCGAGGCCGCCCTGCGCAGCGTGCGCCTGTGGGACTTTGTCTGCACCTTCCCCGAAGGCATGGACCACCCCATCGGCGAAGGGGGCCAAAACCTTTCCGGCGGGCAGAAGCAGCGGCTGTGCATAGCCCGGGCCATGGTAAAGCAGGCCCCCCTGGTGCTGCTGGACGAACCTACCTCCGCCCTGGATATGCAAACCGAGCGTGAAGTGCAGCAGGCCCTGGACCGCCTGCTGGAAGGCCGCTCGGCTGTCATCATCGCCCACCGGCTTTCCACCGTGCAGGGGGCCGACTACATCTATGTGCTGGAAAAAGGCCGTGTAGCCGAAGAGGGCAGCCCCCAGGCCCTCCTAAGCCAGCGGGGCCGCTACTATGAAATGTGCCGCCTGCAGGGCCTGGAGGTGGGGCCATGAAAAAGACACCGGCTGTCAAGCTCTTTTGGGGGTGCTTCCAGGCCCTGGGCCCCGCCCGGGGCAAATACCTGCTGGGCCTGCTGCTAAGCGGCTGCGAGTTCGCCCTCCTCTTTGCCATGCCCTATGTAAACCAGACGCTCCTGGACATCGTCACCGGCGCCCGCAAAGACAACATCTTCGGCACGCTGCTGGCCATGCTGGGGCTGTTCCTGCTGCTGTCGCCCCCGGTGGTGTACGGCGCGTACCTGCGGGCCACCTGCGCCGAGCTTGCCGGCTCCAACCTGCGCAAAGCCGTGTTCCGCCACATTGTCCACATGCCCGGCAAAAGCTTGGGCGACCTCAAAACCGGCGACTACCTCACCCGCCTGGGCAGCGACTGTGCCCACTGCGGCAACGCCCTGGGGGGCTTTTCCCTGGTGCAGCTGCTGCGGTTTGCGGTGGTGTTCCCGGCGGCCCTTGTGCTGCTGCTTTTGCGGGACTGGCGCATTGCCCTGGCCGGGGTGCTGTACGGCTGCGTCAACCTGTCCCTGTCCCTGTACCTGAACCCCCGCGCCAAAGGCCAGGAAGCCATAGCCAAAGAAGAGGTAGCCCGTTCCACTTCCTTTCTGGTAGAGGCCCTTCGGGCCATGCCCGTCGTCCGGGTGTTTGTCATGGGCCAAGAGCTCTCCCGGCGCTACCAGGCCATATGCGGCAGCATCCGGGCCAAGCGCATAAAATACCAGAACATCATCGGCCTTACCTACGGCGCGGTAGATTTCTTCGCCCAGTCCGCCCAGGCCGTGGGCTTCATCCTGGGCATCCTGCTGGCAAAGGACGGCCAGACCTTAGGCCAGGCTGCCTTTAACGCCACGCTTATGGGCCTCATGGGCGACGCCGTCTACCGGCTCAGCACCTTCCTGCTCCTGTACCAGTCCAACCTGGTTTCCATGGAGCGGGTGCGGGACCTGCTGGACCGCCCCCTGGAAGACCTGGGGGCCGGCAGCGCCCCGGCGGACGCCCCCCAGGGCCCCGCCGTCCAGCTGCGCCAGGTAAGCTTCTCCTACGGCCCCGGCTCCCCCGCCATACGGGGCCTTACCCTTACCCTGCACCCCGGCGAGCGCCTTGCCGTAGTGGGCGGCTCCGGCGGGGGCAAATCCACCCTTGTAAAGCTGCTGCAGGGCTTCTACCAGCCCACCTCCGGGGAGATCGCCTACTTTGGCCGCACCGGCCTGTCCCTTTCCGCCATCCGCGGCCTCTTTGCCTACGTCCCCCAGGAATCCACCCTCTTTGACGGCACCATCCGGGAAAACATCGCCCTGGGCCGCCCAGATGCCACGGAAGAAGAGGTTGCCCGCGCCGCCCAAATGGCCGACATCCATAACTTTATCCTGTCCCTGCCCGGCGGCTACGGGGCCCAGGCCGGGGAGCAGGGGGGCCGCCTTTCCGGCGGCCAGCGGCAGCGCATAGCCCTGGCCCGGGCCATCCTGAAAAACGCCCCCATCCTCCTGTTAGACGAAGCCACCGCCTCCCTGGACCCAGCCGCTGAAAAAGAGGTGCAGCGCTGCATCGACCGCATATCGGCCCGCACCACCACCGTCACCGTAGCCCACCGCCTAAGCACCATCGAAAACGCCAGCCGCATCCTGGTGATGGAAGGGGGGCGCATCGTAGAAGAAGGTACCTTCCCCCAGCTCATGGCCCTGGGCGGGCGATTCAAAGAGCTGTACGAAAGCCAGCAGCGGGAAGAGCAGCTGGCCGCGGCCCCTTAAAAAACCAACACAGCAAGGCCCGCCTGCGGGGTACAGGCGGGCCTTGCCCATTCTTTTTTTGTGGATTCGCCCCCCAGCGCCCAAGCCCCAAACCGGGCCTAAGCCTTTTTCCGGTAGCCCCACACCACGCCGGCCCCCACAGCCAGCACAGCGGCGCTCACCCCCACCAGGGGCCAGCCCCCGGCAGGCGCCCCTTGCCCCGCCTGCCGTGCCTGATCCGGCGGCTGCCGGCTTTCCGGCGCCTCCATAGCGTCCGGCGGTTCTTCCAGGGCCCCGCTGCCATCCCGGCTTTCCCGGCCCCCGCCGGGCCCCATGCCGCCCATGCCTTTCCCGCCGGCCATACCCATGCCGCCCATGTCGCTTATCTCCAAATCCCCCGCGTCCACCAGAGCCTCCGGGTTTTCCGCCTGCCCCTCCTGGGTGGCAGGCACCGTGCCCGCCAGCTGCCCGCGTATGCTTTCCGCCCGCAGCCCGCAGAAATCCGCCAAAGCGTCAGCCCCCGCCTCAAATTCCTCATAGGTGCAGAACTTTGTGGGGTCCTTCTCCACATAAGGCGCAATCAGCTCCCGCGCCCTGCTAATAATCTCCCCGCACTCCCCCTCGGTAAAGAACAGCGTAAGGAACTCTTCAAAAAGCCCATGGTACTGCTGGGTATAACCTTCCTCCCCAAAGACCCATCCCAGCATAGGCCGCTCCTCTGCCGTGCCCCCCGAGACCGGGGTGTCAATGGGGTAATTCACCAGCTCTTTTGCCCCTTCCGCCCCCATAAAGCCCCCAAAGGCCAGGTTGTAATCCCAGGGCACCATAAGCATCTGCCCGCCCTCTTCATAAAGGTAATAATTGTGTACCATAGACCCGGTGTAGCTGTCAAAATTGCAGACAAAGTTGTGCACCACAAAGTACCGCATCACCTCTTCGGTAAATACCGTACCCTCCATGCCGCCGCCCTCATTCAGCCGTTTCAGGGCGTCAACCAGCCGTGCTTTGTCCGCGTCCGTCACATCGGTCTTGGCGTTGTCAAAAATGTTCGGGTAGCTGTCCACGTCGTCATCCGTGTAGACTAAACAAACATCCTCCGCCGCCATCCCGCCGGGCCCGCCCCCCGGAAAATCCCCGCCCCCATCAGGCGGCTGCATCCCCTCAGGCAACTCCCCCGAGGGTTCCCCGCCCCCATCAGGCGGCTGCATTCCCTCAGGCAACTCCCCCATGGGCTCCTCATCCCCCCGGGCCTCCCGCCAATTGTCCATGTCAAACCCGCCGCCATTGCCCCGGCCGCCGCCCATGTCCATGTTGTCGGGCTTATAGAGCTCGCCATAATCCTTGCCAAAATTCCGCTGCAAAAAAGCCTCCTCCACGCCCTCCACAGCCAGGTACAGCCCCCAATCCTGGCCGTTTACAGTTATATACGCATACGAGCACAAGGGGGCGGGCACGCCGAAGGCTCCCATCATCTGGTACACCAGGTAGTCCTTCATGCAGGTGTTGTCCTGTATCAGATTATTCAGGCTCAGCTTATCCAGCCCATAATAGCTCTGGCCGCTGTCATAGTGGTCAAACTCGATCTTAAAGCTGTAGCGCCCATTGCCATACTGGGCCACCTGCGTCAGCGAGGTGTTCCCCTTAGCCCGTATGCCCACATTCCTCTGGGCCTCGCCGTCTATCACCACCGAGCACAAAACATACTCCTCGTCTTCGCAGCCCTCGATAAACTCTTCCCAGCCGTCCATAACAATGTCAATGGTGTGCACCCGCCCCGTGTCGAACAACCGCCCCTCATACCCGGGCGCCGCCGAAGCCCTCTGCAGCCCCAGCCCATCCCCGCCCATAAAGAGCACCGTAAGCACCAGGCATACCGCCAGCACGATGCCGCACACCCGGTCTATCTTCTTATGCGCCGCCATACGCGCCCCCTTAGCCCATATATTCGCCGTTATAGCTTACCAGTACCGCGCTTGTGACCCCCGGTATCTGGGCCAGGGCGTTGACAAAGCCCGTGTCGTCCCCCCGCAGGCGGACTTCCACATCCAGCTCCACGCTGCCGGGCTGGGCGGCCTTGCTTTTCACCACCATGCGCTGCACCTGCCCCTGCAAAAAGCTGGTAGCCGCCGATTCGCTCCCCGGCCCGTCGCAGCGCAGCACCACCATATAAGGGTTCAGGTGGGGCTTTCTGTTTACAAATACCAGCAGCACTACCCCCACGGCCACGCTGCCAAACACCGCCAGGGGGATAAGCCCCGCCGCCAGCACAATGCCCGCCGCAATGGCCCAGAACAGGAACGCAATGTCCAAAGGCTCCTTAATAGCCGTGCGGAACCGCACAATGGACAGCGCGCCCACCATGCCCAAGGACAGCACCACGTTGGAGGTCACCGCCAGGATCACCAGGGTGGTAATCATCGTAAGGGCCACCAGGGTAACGCCAAAGGACGAGGAATACATCACCCCGGAAAAGGTCTTTTTGTACACCAAAAAGATAAACAGCCCAATGCCAAAGGCCAGCGCCAAAGCTAAAGCCATGTCCAGCAGGGAGACCCCCTGCACGTTCTCTAAAAAGCTGGATTTAAAAATGTCCTGAAAAGTCATAAAAAGTTTCTCCTATCCCTAAAATTATTTTTACCCAACCACCCGGCAGGCCGCGTACTTTGAAAAAGAGCCGCTGCGCGCCCCCGGCGTCTGCACCAGGTCCCGTATCAGGGCCGGCAGGTAAGCGTCCCACTTGACCTCCAGAACCACCGGCGCGCCCGGCACCGGCACCGTGGGGCACCCCGGCTCTAAAAAAGCGGCGGGGGAGAGGCCCGTGCGCAGCCCATAGTCCAGGGTGACCCGCACGTTGCCCGGGCCATAGATAAACGGTTCCCGGGTGTAGTCCACCAGGGTCTTGGGCCCCAGCCCCTGTATGCGCATTTTCCGGCCCAATTCTCCCAAAAGCGGCCCCCCGCCCTCCGGCAGACCTGCCCATTCGCCCCCAAGCAAAGCCTGTACATCCTGGAGGGTAAGGGCCTGCTGTTCTTTCTGGCACAGGCCGTTTACCTTGCTTTTCTTTTCCAGCAGTACCAGCCCGGTGTCCCCGTTATAGTACCGCAGGCGGAACTTCTCCCGCCGGTCCACGCCGTCCAGCTTTTCCCGCAGGGCCTTGTCCCCGGGGGTGTCAAAATACAGGCTGCGTATGGTATAGCGCCCCCCTGCGGCATGGGGGTCGGTTTCCAGTACAGCGCCCAGCCGGGTGCGCAGGGCAATAAGCCCGGCCGTGGTAAGGATATGCTTCCACTCATGGCGGAAACCCATGGCGTCACGCCCCTTTCCTTGTTGATGCGGGCCCATTATACCCGCCCAAATTTAGGGCTTCCTAAAGGCGGGCCGAAGGTTTTGTGAGCCCTGTGTGAAAGCTTTGTGACGCCCCCAAAAAAATTTTTTAAAAAATTTTTCAAAACCGCCTAACCAAACCGCCCCCCAGCCCGTCTTATATATAACAGGTCCGGCCAGGAGGCCGCCGGGGCCCATAGGGTATTGCCATACCCGGAACCATGGCCTTTGTTGATTCCACCAGGGAAAGGCGGCGATAAGCTTATTTTAGTGGGGAGGAAAAACGATTAAAAAGGAGAGTGCGGTATGTTTTTGAAAAGAGCCGGGTGGAGCCTCTGGCGCCACAAATTCCGCAACATCCTGGTGCTGCTGGTGTTTTCCGCCATCCTGGCGGTAACGCTTACATCCTTTATGATCTACGCCGGCACCAGCTACCAGGTAGAAGTCACCCAAAAAGCCGTGGCAAACGCCGTCACGCTTACCGGGCCCACCCTTAACGGCCTGGGTTCGACCAGCTATTTTAACATGGACTACACCTACGCCGACCGTTTCACCAACGGCCCCCACGTAGAGCGCTACAACATCGTCATGACCTACGTGGACATGGAGTCCCCGGGCCTTGTGCCCGCGGGCCTCACCCAGCACGAGGAGGACCTTTACAAGCGCTACATGGAGAGGGTACAGTCCTTTGACGGCGGCTACGCCGAAGCCCTGGGTTCTTGGGCCAATGATGTCATGAGCATGATGTACAGTACCAAAAAGCACAACGACACAGGCTATGAGTTCCGCTACGAGCTGAAAACCGTGGAGGACGAAAACGGCAGCGATTACCTGGAATACGACATCTACGACGGCAGGCTTAGCGAGGAAGAAAACGCCCAGCGCCTCTCGGACCTCAATATGCTTACCTTCCGCAGCCTGGACGGCGAGCTCGTACCCGATGGCTTCCGCATCACAGCCATATCCGATTCGGAGTATTACGACGCCTTTGCCAACGAAGGCTACAGCCTGGTAGAAGGCCGGCACTTTAAAAGCGAGGAAGAGGATAAGCCCTACGTACTCCTGTCAAAAGCCGTGGCCCAGGCAAGCGGCATCCAGGTGGGGGATAAGATCCCCTTCGAGTTCAGCAGCACCATTAAGTCCATGGCCACCTTCTACAAAGACAAGCCTATCGAGCTGGAAGTCATCGGCCTTTTCGACCCCCCGGAAAAGGACCTCTTAGGGGACATCGGCTACAAGGCCAAGGCCCAGAACATGGTGTTCATGCCCTACCAGGCGGTCATCGATTATATGTACGACCTGTATAACGGCGAGACCCTCCTCTGGACCCCCGACACCAACCGGGCCACTGTCTACATCGACGAGCCGGAAAACGTGCAGGAATTTGTAGACTACGCCTACGACACCTTCCGCATTGTGGAGATCAACCCCAAAACCGGCCAGCCCGTGGGCACCAGCCTGGAAGAAATGATCGACGAAAAAACCTTTGGCTCCGACGACCCGGACGTAGTAGACGCCGGCTTTATGCAGCTCGCCTGGGGCGCTTATTCCCTAAACCCCTGGTTCACCCTTTCCATTGACCGGGACTGGTACGACATGGTGGCCATGCCCATGGAAAGCCTCAGCAGCCTGTCCCTGTTTATGGGCATTGGGCTTTTGGCCGGGGCCTTTGTGGCGCTGCTGCTGGTGTGCATCTTCAATGTGCGGGCCCGCAAGCGCGAGGTAGGCGTGCTGCTGTCCATGGGCGAATCCAAGCTGAAGGTATGCGCCCAAATGTTTATCGAGCAGGCCCTGCCCCTGGTGCTGGCGGCGGCCATCGGCTTTGGGGCCGGCACGCCCCTGGCCGGCGCCCTGGGCAACAGCCTGCTGGAAAGCCGCGCCAACCAGGTAAACGCCGCCTACGAGCAGGACAAGCGGGACTTCCTGGAAAACCAGATGTCCGGCAACGCCGTAACCGTAGAAAACAGCATGACCATCCGCAGCGCGGCCAACGTGGCCTCGCCGGTGCAAATGCAGTTCACCCTGGACACCACCCTGGCCTGGGGGTACTTTGTCCTTGCCTTTGGCATGCTGCTCCTTACGGTAACCATCCAGATGGTCTTCTTGCTGCGGCTAAGCCCCGCCAAGATCATGACCCGCAGGAATTAAGGAGGGAATGGGATGAGCTTTTTCAAACGGGCGCTTTGCGCCATCCGCTATTACAAACGCAACACCTTGCTTCTGTTCTTGATTTTCACCATCCTCTTCACCCTTATCCTGTCCGGCCTGTGTGTGCGCCAGGCGTCTATCAGCACCGCCCGGCAGACCGGCATCGAAATCGGGGGCACCGTGCTTATCGACACCAAGCCCAGCGAAGAGGGCGCCCCGGGCCTCACCCTGGAAAGCGCCGAAAAAATAGCCGCCCACCCGGCGGTGCAGCAGGGGGTCTTCAAAAGCGCTGTCAAGGCCAACGCCAGAAAGACCCTGTGGCCCATGAAATCCTGGGACGAAAACGCGCCGGAAATGCCCCACAACATCACCCTGCTGGGCAGCAACCTGGTGCACCCCGCGCTGCGGTCCGAATACCGCATCACCCAGGGCCGGCGGCCCAAGCCAGGGGATAAGGGCTACGCGGTCATCAGCTCCTACATATGCACCGCGGGCATGAAGGAGATCCAGGTGGGCGACACCGTATACATTGCCGCCTCCCAGGACACAGAGGAAGAAATCGAGCTTACAGTCATCGGCATGTTTGACGGCGGCAGCGGCCAATACCGCTACGGCGACCCGGCCGGCTATCCGGCCAACACCATTTTTGTAGACCTGGAAACCGTAGCGGCCATAAGCGGCACCAGCGCCCTGCAGGGCGGCGAGTTCGTCATACACGACCCGGCGGAAATCCCCTCCTTCCTTTCCGACATAGAGGCCATGGCCCTGCCGGACCGTGACCGGTTCGGCATGATCGCCCTGGACGGCGAGTACCGGAAGATCGCCCTTTCCATGGACAGCATCGTGGCTGTGGCGTCCCTGGTGTTCTGGGCGGCCATTGCCCTGGGGGCCATTCTGCTGACCGCCCTGGTGATGATCTCCCTAAGCAGCCGGGAGTTTGAAATCGGCGTGCTGCTGTCCATGGGCGAGGGCCGGGGGAAGGTCATTTTGCAGCTGGGCATCGAGACCCTGGTGCCGGTGCTGCTGGGCGTTACGGTCGGAGCCCTGCTCAGCGGCTGGGCCGCCGTGTACGCCGCGGATATGCTGGGGGCCACGGCCCGGGGGATCCAAGTGAGCATAGAAGGCTGGGCCATAGGGGCCGTGTACCTGTGCGGCATAGGCCTGGCTATGCTGGCTTCCTGTGTGACAGCCTATAAGATCCTGCGCTTCAAGCCCAAGAAGCTGATGATGGCAATCGAATAAAATCTGGCGGAGGTATAGCTATGGAAACCATCTTAGAATTTAAGGACATCACCTATTACTATGAAAGCGGCAATTCCCGCATCGACATCCTGGACCAAGCGGCCTGCCGCTTCGAGCCCGGCAAGCTGTATACCATCGTAGGCCCCTCGGGCTCAGGCAAGACCACCACCCTTACCCTGGCCGGCGCTTTAGAGTCCCCCCGCAGCGGGAACGTGTACTATAAAGGGCAGGATATCAAGCAGATCGGGTACACCAAATACCGCAACCGGAACATTGCCATCGTGTTCCAGGCCTACAACCTGCTGCCGTACCTGACGCCCCTGCAAAACGTCATGGCCGCCATGGAGATCACCAAAAACCCCATCCCCGACAAAAAAGGCCGGGCTCAAAGCCTGCTGGGCCGCATGGGCCTTACCCCGGACCAGATGCGCCGGGGCATCAACAAGCTTTCCGGCGGCGAGCAGCAGCGGGTAGCCATTGCCCGGGCCCTGGCCACCGACGCTGACATCCTGCTGGCCGACGAGCCCACCGGCAACCTGGACGCCGACACAGCCAAAGGCATTGTGGCCATATTTAAAGAGCTGGCCCACGAGGACGGCAAGTGCGTCATTGCCGTCACCCACTCCCTGGAGTTTTCCGCCCAGGCGGACGTGGTGGTGCGCCTGGAAAACCACAAGCTTATAGCCGGGTAAAAAAGAGGGGCGGGGCCCATGAAGCCCCGCCCTTTGCCGCGGCAGGCAAAAAAATCAGCCCCCCGCCTGTGGGCCCAACAGGCAGGGGGCAAGCGGCCGGAGCCCGCAAAATCGGGGTTCCTCGAAAGCCCCTGGGGGCTCCGGTCCTGTTGGACGACCCTTCTTTTACCGGCACGCAAACGCTGCCAGCCGCATGCTACTATCCTGCCCGGGGCGCCAGGGATTATACCCGCCCAAAAAAATTTTCTAAAAAAACTGCCTGCCGGCTTGCAAATCCCCGGGGACTATGGTATGATAACTTATGCTATTTTGTGACAACCACCCGGCCCCCCGCCAAAAGAGGCCATATCTTGTGGGGGCCGGGCCATAATACCGATAGGGGGAGAACCAAATGAGCGTAGTAGAGATCATCTTCGGCATTGTGCTGCTGCTGTTTGCCGTGGCCATCATCCTGGTGGTGCTTCTGCAAGAGGGCAACCAGAAAAACGTTGGCGTGGTCACCGGCGCGGCCGACACCTTCCTGGCCAAGCACAAGGCCCGCAGCGTAGACGCCTTTTTGTCCCGGTGGACAAAGTTTATTGCTATTGGCTTTTTCGCGTTTGTCATTGTGGTAAACGCGGTCATGTACTTTACCAAATAAGCGAAGCCCGCATGGTAAAACGGCCCTAAAGGGGCCCATGTGTACGTGACCCTTAGTGCCCCGCGGCTTTGCGGGGCGCTTTTCTGTGGGCAGGGAGGGGCACCATGATCCAATTTGTAGAAACCGACCAGCAAAAGCGCCGGCTGTACCAGCTCAGCGAAGAATCGGCCTTTGGGTGCAAAATGGCGGCTTTTGTCCGCTCTTACGGCTTTGACAAGGGCTTTGCCTGCTTCTGGCTGGAGGATAAGTCCCCCTGCGCCTACTGCCTGATGGACGGCCAGCTGATCCTTTCCGGGGTGCCCCAGGACGCGGCCGAGGCCAGGCAGTTCCTTTTGGCCGTAGGGCCAGAGGCTGTCATGGCCCCCGCCGCCGCAGCAAAGGCTTTGGGGCTTGCCCCCACCATGCAGGGGGAGGTGTTGAAAAAAGACCTGCCCAGCGCCGCCCCCTTGCCGCCGCCCCCAGGCGAAGCCCCCATACGGGAGATCCACGGCCTGCTGGAAGCCTGCGGCATGGCCGGGGAGTTTGAGCCCTTTTACCTGGACCTGTCCCTGAAGCTGCGCCGTGGCACGGCCCTGGCCCTTACCGAGTACCGGGACAAGACCCTGGTGGGCTGCGCGGTGGCGTCCTCTGTCAGTGTGCGGGGGGCGGTGCTTTCGGCCCTGGCCGTAGACGGGCGCCTGCGGGGCCAGGGCATCGGCAGCCGCCTGCTGCAAGGGGCAGAAGCCTGCCTGCCCGGCAAAACCCTGTACATATTCCGGGAAGAGGACAAAAACGCCCCCTTCTATCGCAAGCACCATTATACCCACGAGGACGACTGGGTGTACACCAAGCTAAAGGAGGACGCGCATGGTACCCTACTTTAAAATAGACGAAAAGCTGCTGGCCCTTTCCCACAGGGCCGAGGAGCTGGCGCGGGCCGGCTTTGGCAAAATTGAGGAAAACCAGCGGTACAACCAGCAGAAGATGCTGGCGGCCTTCAGCCGGGCAGGGGTAAGCGAACGGCACCTGTTTGGCAGCACCGGCTACGGCTATGGGGACCAGGGCCGGGACGTGCTGGACCAGGTCTACGCCTACGCCCTGGGGGCAGAGGACGCTTTGGTGCGTTGGAATTTTGTCAGCGGCACCCATACCCTTACCGTGGCCCTGTTCGGGCTTTTGCGGCCGGGTGACAAGATGCTGTGCGTGACCGGCACGCCTTACGACACCATCCAGGGGGTCATTGGCCTGCCGGGCCGGGAGGGGCCCGGGTGCATGAAGGAGTACGGCATCGGCTATGAGCAGCTGGAGCTGCTGCCCAACGGAGCCCCGGACTACGCCGCTATGGAGGAGAAAATCACCCCGGCGTATAAGATGGTGTACATCCAGCGGTCCCGGGGGTACAGCCTGCGGCCGTCCCTTTCGGTGGCGGAGATCGGGCGCATCGCCCAGATAGCCAAGCGGAAGGCCCCGGGGTGCATTGTCATGGTAGACAACTGCTACGGGGAGTTTGTAGAGAAGCAGGAGCCCACAGAGGCAGGGGCCGACATCATGGCCGGGTCGCTGATCAAGAACCCCGGCGGCGGCATTGCCCCTACAGGCGGGTATATTGCCGGGCGGCACGATTTGATCGAGCTGTGCGCCTACCGCTTGACCACCCCGGGCACCGGCCGTGAGATCGGTTGTACCTTAGGCCACAGCCGCGAGCTGTTCATGGGCGCATTCCACGCCCCCCACGTGGCCGGCGAGGCCCTAAAGACGGCGGCTTTTGCGGCGGCGCTTTTTTCCCTGCTGGGATTTAAGGTCACGCCCGCGCCGGAGGAAGCCAGGGCCGATATCATCCAGGTGGTTGAGCTGGGGGACCCGGAGAAGCTTATAGCCTTTTGCCGGGGCGTACAGAAGGGCGCGCCGGTAGACTCTTTTGTCATCCCCGAGCCCAGCGGTATGCCCGGCTATGACAGCCAGGTGATTATGGCGGCCGGGGCCTTTACCCTGGGGTCGTCTATCGAGCTTTCTGCCGACGCGCCCCTGCGGGAGCCCTACGCCGCCTGGATGCAGGGGGGGCTCAATTACCACAGCGGCCAGCTGGGCATGCTGCTGGCCGCCCAGGAAATGCTGGATGCGGGGTTATTGCAGCTATAAAAGCCCGCTTTGCCAGGCGGCAGACGTCGCCCATAACCGCCTGTATGGTCCTGCCCTTTGGCTGGGAAGCCAAGCTTTGCGGGTGCGCCCTGCAAAAATTTTAGGGGCAGAGAGCGGGGAAAACCGGGCGAAGGGTAACACTTTGGTTACAAAAGGGCGCAGAGGTTACAAATTGTTTACGAAATGACAGAAAGTTGCCGATTTTGGAAGAAAAAGCGGCTTTTTAGAAGGGTTCTGCCTGGAAAAAAGGGTTGACATTTTGGGGCCAATTATGCTATAATGCAGGATAAATAAAGAAAACTTGCAAAACCGATGAGCAGGAGTAGTACCTTTTCGTTGGCTGCGTTAACAGAGAGCCCCGGCAGGTGGAAGCGGGCAGCGCACAAAAAAGGGAATGGACCTGTGAGGGCCGGCCGAGGCGGAAGCGTTAGGGAGGACGGATGCCCACCGTTACAGGGGCTAGCGTATGGAAGTACGCGAAAGAGGCGCGCCCTTTTTAGGGCGAATTTAGGTGGTACCGCAGATGCAGCGCATTTGTCCTAAGGATTAGGACGGATGCGCTTTTTGTTTTGTGGGGCGCTGTATGTGTGGCTTTTGTGCAAAAACCTGCGGGAAATACGCGCGGTTTTAATAAACTTTGCCTGGAAAGGAAGATGGAAATGGAAACGAAAATCCCTTACAAAATTTTTCTGGATGAAAGCGAGATGCCCAAGGCCTGGTACAACCTGCGGGCCGATATGAAAAATAAGCCCGCCCCGCTGCTGAACCCCGGAACCTTAAAACCCATGACCTTTGAGGAGCTGGCGCCGGTTTTCTGCGACGACCTGGTAAGGCAGGAGCTGGACACAGACACCCGTTTTTTCGAGATACCAGAGGAAATACGGCAGTTTTACAGGATGTACCGGCCGTCGCCGCTGGTGCGGGCGTACTTTTTGGAAAAAGCGCTGGGGACGCCGGCGAAAATCTACTATAAGTTTGAGGGCAACAACACCTCGGGGTCCCACAAGCTGAACTCGGCTATAGCCCAGGCCTACTACGCCAAAAAGCAGGGCCTGAAGGGTGTGACCACCGAGACCGGCGCGGGCCAGTGGGGCACGGCGCTTTCTATGGCGTGCTCGTATTTTGACCTGGACTGCAAGGTGTACATGGTGAAGGTCTCTTACGAGCAGAAGCCCTTTAGGCGGGAGGTCATGCGGACCTATGGGGCGGGGGTGACACCGTCGCCCTCGGAGAACACGGCAGTGGGCCGGAAAATCTTACAGGAGCACCCGGGCACCGGGGGCAGCCTGGGGTGCGCGATCTCGGAGGCGGTAGAGGTGGCTACCTCGACACCGGGGTATCGGTATGTGCTGGGGTCGGTGCTGAACCAGGTATTGCTGCACCAGTCTATTATCGGGTTGGAGACCAAGGCCGCGCTGGATAAGTACGGCATTAAGCCGGATATTATCATTGGGTGCGCTGGGGGCGGCTCTAACCTGGGCGGGCTGATCTCGCCGTTTATGGGGGAGAAGATACAGGGCAAGGCCGATTACCGCTTTATCGCGGTGGAGCCGGCGTCGTGCCCGTCCTTTACCCGGGGCAAGTACGCCTATGACTACTGCGACACGGGGATGGTGTGCCCGCTTTCTAAGATGTACACGCTGGGGTCTGGGTTTATGCCGTCGGCCAACCACGCGGGGGGGCTGCGGTACCACGGGATGAGTTCGGTGCTTTCGCAGCTGTATGACGATGGGCTGCTGGAGGCCGTGGCGGTAGAACAGACCGCCGTGTTTGAGGCGGCGCAGTTCTTTGCCCGGGTGGAAGGTACGCTGCCTGCGCCGGAGTCCAGCCATGCCATACGGGCGGCGATGGATGAGGCTATCAAGTGCAAAGAAACAGGGGAAGAAAAGACCATCGTATTCGGCCTGACCGGTACAGGGTACTTTGATATGTACGCCTACGCCAAATATAACGATGGGCAGATGACGGACTATATCCCCACAGACGAGGAGCTGGCCGAAAGCCTGGCAAAGCTGCCGAAAGTCGAATAAGCGCAGAATAAAAATAAACGCGAGCCAGCGCCCTGCCCCACAGCACCCGGCCCTTACGCGGGAAGCGAAGCGCGGGATTCTTAAGGGGCGGGCCCCTTAAGTGGGGTGCAGGGGTAAACCCCTGCCCGTCGGAGACGGCCTTGCCGAAGGCCATAAAACCGTCAGGGGGTCTGGGGCGAAGCCCCAAGGCATTCCCGGAAAAAGCCTGCGCCTGCCAAAAAGCAGGCGGGGCTTTTTTCGCTGGGCCCCTTGATTTTTAGAGCGATTGACGATATACTTATTTACAATTGCTGTTCAGAAAGGATGGGGGAACCTATGGATAAAATAAAACTCTCGACGGATTCTACGGCGGATATCCCCGGAAAATTTTGCAAAGAGCTGGATATAAGCGTGCTGCCGCTGACCATCTTAACAGAAGGGCGGGAATACCGGGACGGCGTGGACATAAGCCCCAGCGAGTTTTATAAAATCCTGGAAGAATCGCCTAAGCTGCCTACCTCGGCCCAGGTGGCCACGGCGGCTTACCTGGCGCTGTTTGAGGAGACCTGGAAGGCGGGTTTTACCCACCAGGTGCATGTGACGATAAACTCCAAGGGCTCGGGCACGTACCAGGCGGCGGTGCTTTCGCGGGATATGTTCTTTGAGGAGCACCCGGAGGCTAAGGAGGGCTTTGCGATCCATTTGATCGACTCGAAGACCTACAGCATGTCTTACGGCACGGCTGTGGTGGAAGGGGCCCAGCTGGCGGGGAAGGGGGCTTCTGTGGAGGAAGTCATTGCGCACATAAACGATTACCTGAAGCACGCCCGGCCTATGTTTATCCCGCTGGATTTGAAGTGCGTGAAGAAGTCGGGGCGCATTTCGCCGGCGGCGGCTTTTGTGGGGGACGCCCTGGGGCTGAAGCCTTTGATTACCTTTGAGGATGGGGAGGCGAAAATCCTTTCGAAAGCCAGGGGGGAGGACAAGGCCATTGCCATGCTGTTAGAGCGCTGCATGCAGGAGCGCCGTCCCGGCACCAACTACACCCTGGTGCATGGCAACAACATGAAAGCCTTTGCCAAGCTGAAAAAGGCCTGCCAGAAGGCGATGGACATACCGCCGCTGGCGGAGTATGAGGTGGGGTGCATTATTGGCATTAACACCGGGCCGAATATGGTGGGGATTTTGTATCGGACGTAAATGTGGATAGTGGAAGCGCCTGGCCTGGGATGGGTTGGGCGCTTTTTTGTGAGGGATTTGGGAAAAGACCTTGGGGCTGCGCCCCAAACCCCGGCTCACGCCTTTTAGAGCCTCCGGGGGCGAAGGGCACCCCCTACGGCAGGGCCTTGGGGCTTTGCCCCAACCCCTGCTTAGGGCGCTGAGTCTCGTCTGCCGACTCGGTCGGTTCGCAGCTTGTAAACGTTTCGTGAAGCGATACGTTTTGCCACATGGCAGACGCTCACCCCCTCGAACCCGCCAGGGGCCAAACGTTCGCTTTGCGAACGTTTGGCCCCTGGACCGCGATTTTTGCTTTGCGTGGGGTTGCTGTAAAAAAGAAATACCCGGCCTTTACCTGGCCGGGTATTTCTTTTCAGGATGGTTTAGATATCTTCTACGTGGATTTCCACTTCGTGGCCGCACTCGCAGGAACGGATGATACCGTCGATAATAGCCTGGTTGTAGATGATCTGGCTGGTGGGGATGGGCGCGGTACCGCCCTCCTTTACCGCGTCTACAAAGGAACGGCACTTGAGGTAGAAGCAGTCGGTCTTATCACCCTTGGGCGAGGGCAGGGGGATGGGGGTATGGGTGGGGGTGCCAAATTCGTCGTGGAAGAGGGTAACATCGCCGCAGCTGCCGTCCCATGCGCCGCCCCAGAGGGATTCGGGGTTGGCGGGCTCTACCTTGAGGCCGGCGTCGGTACCTAGGAAAAGGGTATTGCCAGTGGTGTCCATATGCATGGCCCAGGACATGCGGAAGTCCAGGGTGATGCCCCCTTCCAGGCGGATGAACGCGCCGCAGAAGTCGTCAACAGAGAAGCGGGCGGCGTCTTCGGGCGGGGTGTACTTGGGGTTTTTGCCGAAGAAGTCGTAGCTGACGGCGGAGACGGTAAGGGGCTTGGGGTACCCCAGGGCGTTCAGGCACATGTCCAGGGAATAGCAGCCGATGTCGGCCAGGGCCCCTACGCCGGCATAGCGCTTTTCGATGAAGGTGCGGCCGGGGATGCCCCGGCGGCGGCCGCCGCCGGTCTGCACGTAGTAGACCTGGCCCAGCTTGCCGCTTTGCACCACTTCTTTTATGCGCTGCATGCGCTCGTCATACCGGGGCTGGAAGCCGATGGTGAGGATTTTGCCGGTGGCTTTTTCTACCCGGCGCAGCTCTTGGGCGTCCTCCAGGGTGACGGTCATGGGCTTTTCCAGCAGCACGTGGCAGCCGGCTTTCAGGGCGGCTATGGCGCACTCGGCGTGGGTGGAGTTGTAGGTGCAGACGCTGACGGCGTCCAGCTCTACCTTTTCCAGCATCTCCTGGGCGCTTTCAAAGGCCTGGGCTTCTGGGAATTCCCAGCGGTCCAGGGCTTCCCGGGCTTTGCCGGGGATGATGTCGGCGCCTGCTACGATTTCTACGTCTTCCATCTTCTTGTAGGCGCGGACGTGGGAGTTGGAAATGCCGCCGGTGCCAATAATGCCGATCCGGATTTTATCCATATGTAAGCCCTCCTTTTGCGGCCCGGGTATTTTTTGTTTAAAATAGGCCGCAGGCTCTGGGGGTATTATAGCCGGGCGCGGGGGGAAAGTCAACCTTGTTTTGGGACAAGTTTTGCGGGGGTGGAAGATTCACAATTAAAGTTGGGTTTAAGGGTAAGGAAACCCCTTGCACAAACTGGACAAATATGGTATACTTTATCCCGCCCCTAAGGGGGTTAAGTTTTGCCCCGGTGGGGCGCAGGAAGGGGAAACAAGGTATGAGTGAACGGCTGTGGGGGATCTTGACGGATTCTTTCACAAAAATTCTGGTGCCGGGCCTGACCATGACCCTGCCCTTGACGGCTATCGCCTTTTTTTTCGCTATGATACTGGCGGTCTTTATGGCGCTGGTGCAGTTTGCCCATGTGCCGGTGCTTAAGCAGCTGTCCCGGTTCCATATTTGGGTGTTTAGGGGGACGCCCCTGCTTTTGCAGCTGTACGTGGTGTTTTACGGGCTGCCGGGCCTGGGGGTGATTATCGACCCCTTTCCGGCGGCGGTGCTGGTGTTCTCTTTGAACGAAGGTGCCTACTGCGCGGAGATTGTGAGGGCGGCGCTGGAAGCGGTGCCGCCGGGCCAGCTGGAGGCCGGGTACTGCGTGGGCATGTCTTATTTGCAGACCATGCGGCGCATTGTGCTGCCCCAGGCTATGCGCACGGCGTTCCCGTCTTTGGCAAACTCTTTGATTGCCATGATGAAGGATACGTCTTTGGCGTCTACCATTACGGTGACGGAGATGCTGATGTCTACCCAGCGCATTATTGCCCGTACTTATGAGCCTTTGGCTCTTTATATGGAGGCCGGGCTGGTTTACCTGCTGTTCTCTACGGTGCTGACCAAGCTGCAGAAGGTGGGCGAACGGAAGCTGGGCGCGTACACCGCTAAGGATGCGCATGTGATTTACCCGAAAAGGAGGCCTTGGGCAAGATGGTGGAGGTAAAGGGGGTCCGTAAGTCTTTTGGGGGCGCCGAGGTGCTGAAGGGCGTGGACCTGCGTGTGGAGCCGGGGGACGTGGTGGCGGTGCTGGGGCCCAGCGGGTCGGGGAAAACGACCCTGCTGCGGTGCATGAATTTTTTGGAGCGGGCCCAGGCCGGGCTGCTGGTGTTTGACGGCAAGGAATATGACCTGCAAAAAGCGGGCAAAAAGGAGATTGCGGCCATACGGCAGAAGACGGCCTTTGTGTTCCAGAATTACAACCTGTTTTTGAACAAGACGGCTTTGCAGAATGTTACCGAAGGGCTGGTGGTGGCGCGGAAAGTCCCCAAGGCCCAGGCGGAAGAGGCGGGCCGGAGGGCCTTGGACAAGGTGGGGCTTTCGGACCGGTACGATTATTACCCCAGCCAGCTTTCCGGGGGGCAGCAGCAGCGGGTGGCCATTGCCCGGGCACTGGCCTTGGGGCCGGAGATCCTTTACTTTGACGAGCCTACCTCGGCCCTGGACCCGGAGCTTACCGGGGAGGTGCTGGCGGTCATGCGCCAGCTGGCCGAAGAGGGCATGACCATGCTGGTGGTCACCCATGAGATGGGCTTTGCCCGAAACGTCTCGAACCGGGTGGTGTTTATGGAGGACGGGGCCGTGGTAGAGGAAGCGCCCTCGAAGGAATTTTTTGAGAGGCCCAAGTCCCAGCGCACACGGGATTTTCTGCGGCTGATCGCCCAGGAATAGGGGCGGCCGGCTGGCGTTGTGCGGGGATCGGCTGGTTTTGACGTTTTTGCTTTTGATTATTTTGAAGGGAGAAAAAAGATTATGCATAAGAGGTTTTTGGCGCTGGTACTGGCACTGTGTTTGACGCTGGCTTTGGCGGCCTGCGGGGGCGGGGACGCCTCTACGGCGTCTTCGGGGGCGGCGGCTTCTGGGGAAGAGGGTGGCGACCTGCTGGCCCAGATACAGGGCAAGGGCGAGATCACCGTGGCTATGGAGGGCACCTGGGCCCCCTGGACTTTCCACGATGAGGACGACAACCTGGTGGGCTATGACGTGGAGGTGGCCCAGAAAATCGCGGAAAAGCTGGGGGTGGAGGTGAACTTCATTGAAGGCGAATGGGACGGGCTGCTGGCGGGTATTGACTCGGGGCGGTATGACATTATGGTAAACGGCGTGAGCGTGGACGAGGAACGCAGGGAGAAGTACGATTTCAGTGCGCCTTACGCGGCCAACCGCACGGCTGTGATTGTGAAAAGCGATAATGAGGACATCCAGTCTATGGACGATTTGGAGGGCAAGACCACGGCCAATACCATCACCAGCACCTACGCCAAGATTGCCGAGGCCCATGGGGCGGAGGTCACCGCGGTGGACGACCTGAACCAGACCTTTGAACTGCTGCTGGCCGGGCGCATTGACGCCACGCTTAACGACGAGGTGGCCTACTATGACTACATGAAGAGCCACCCGGACGCCCAGATCAAGATTGCGGTGCTCAGCGACGACGCGGTACAGGTGGCTATACCCATGCGCAAGGGGGAGGAGACCAAGTCCCTGCGGGAAGCTATTGACAAGGCATTGGGGGAATTGGCCCAGGAGGGCGTTTTGTCAGAGCTTTCGGAGAAATATTTCGGGGTGGATATCTCGAAAGTGGAGTAAGGGCGTGGGCTGCATTTTGTGGCGGTTTTGGCTGTAAACTGCGGCATATGGCGGTTTTTTTGGCCCCCTGGCGTGCTGGCTGCGCCGGGGGGCTGGTTTTTGTAAGAGTGTGAGAAAAAAATCACAAAAATTTTACGAGGTTTTTGGAGATTGGCTCTTGTATTCTTGTGGAAAATGCATTAAAATAGTGGTATACAAAACCCTATACCAATTTCAGGAGGTTTTACCAATGTCTGTTAAAGTTGCTATCAATGGTTTTGGCCGTATCGGCCGCCTGGCTTTCCGCCAGATGTTCGGCGCCGAAGGGTATGAGGTCGTGGCTATCAACGACCTGACCAGCCCCAAGATGCTGGCCCATCTGCTGAAGTACGACTCTGCCCAGGGCCGCTATGCCCTGTGCGACAAGGTCGAGGCTGGCGAGGACTCCATTACGGTGGACGGCAAGACCATCAAGATCTATGCCGAGAAGGACGCTAAGGACCTGCCCTGGGGCGAGATCGGTGTAGACGTTGTGCTGGAGTGCACCGGCTTCTACTGCTCTTTGGCTAAGAGCCAGGCCCACATTGATGCCGGCGCCAAGAAGGTCGTTATCTCCGCCCCCGCTGGCAGCGACCTGAAGACCATTGTTTACTCGGTTAACGAGAAGACCTTGACCGCTGAGGACAAGATCATCTCCGCCGCTTCCTGCACCACCAACTGCCTGGCCCCCATGGCCGACACCCTGAACAAGTATGCCCCCATCCAGAGCGGCATTATGACCACTGTGCACGCCTTTACCGGCGACCAGATGGTCCTGGACGGCCCCCATCGCAAGGGCGACCTGCGCCGCGCCCGCGCTGCTGCTGTGAACATCGTCCCCAACAGCACCGGTGCCGCTAAGGCTATCGGCCTGGTTATCCCCGAGCTGAACGGCAAGCTGATCGGCTCTGCCCAGCGTGTACCCGTACCCACCGGCTCTACCACCCTGCTGGTTGCCGTTGTGAAGGGCGAGAACGTGACGGTTGACGGCATCAACGCCGCCATGAAGGCCGCTTCTTCCGATTCCTTCGGCTACACCGAAGAGCCCCTGGTTTCTTCCGATATCATCGGCATCACCTATGGCTCTTTGTTCGACGCTACCCAGACCATGGTTACCGAGATCGGCGACGGGCTGTATCAGGTACAGGTCGTGTCCTGGTATGACAACGAGAACAGCTACACCAGCCAGATGGTGCGCACCATTAAGTACTTTGCTTCTATCTAAGCTGGGCTTATCAGGCGCAGCCTTTAAAATGGAATGAGAAAGGGCCCCATGGACAAGCTCTGTGGGGCCTTTTTATTTTTTGGCGGATGAAACGGGACAGGAGGGCACATGGATAAGAAAACGGAAGCGTCCAGGGCGGCCTATAATAAGATCGCGGCGGGATATGAGGGGTCTAGGGAAGGGCGGTATACCCGGTTCCATATTCGGGAACTGGCGGATACGATCCTTTTGCGGGAAGGGGACGTTGTGCTGGATGTGGCCTGTGGAAATGGGGCTTTGCTAAGGGAATTGGCGGGCAGGGCGGACATACAGGGCAACGGGGTTGATATTGCGGAAAATATGGTCCAGGAGGCAAAGAGGCGCTGCCCCCATATGAAGTTTGAGGCCATGCCCTGCTGCCCGCTTGCATGGGGGGAGGAAAGCGTAGATGTGATAACCGTATGCTGCGCGTTCCACCATTTTGCCGACCCGTGGGGATTTGTGCGGGAATGCAAGAGGGTATTGAGAAAGGGCGGGGCGGCGTATGTGGCGGACCCTAATTTTGGTGCGGCGGTTAGGTTTTTAGCCAATAGGCTGTGTTTCCCTTTTTCTAAAAGCGGGGATGTGAAGGTATATAGCCAAAAGGAATTGAAGGCGTTTTTTGAGCAGGCTGGCTTTAGGAAAGTGGAGGCTTATAGGAAAGGCAGGGGGGTGTTTTTGAAAGCGGAAAAATAGGGGGAAGCTCTGGCGGGGCGGGAAAAGGAACTGCTGGCGGAATTGGGCAATAGGAAAGGGAGGGGCGCGGGCCTCTCCCTTTGTGGTTATTCTTCGCCCAGCCAGAGGTGGCGTTTTAGGTCGGCGCGGCCGTCGGGCAGGAAGGTGATGCCTTCGGCTTCCAGCATTTGGCGCTGGATGGCTTGGCCGCCAAAGGCCTGGCCGCAGCAGAGGGAGCCGTCCCGGTAGACCACCCGGTGGCAGGGCAGGCCCGGGGGCGCGTGGAGCATGGCGGCCCCTACGATGCGGGAAGCCCGGGGGCTGCCGGCCATAAGGGCGATCTGCCCGTAGGTGCACAGCCGGCCCGGGGGGATGCGGCTCACGATTTCATAGACGCGCTGGTTGAAATCCGACATAAAAAACCTCACATATACCAGTAGAAGCCGGTGTTGGTGGTTTGCAGGGTGGCGCCTTTGGGGACCTGGCGGCGGACACAGGAGGCGTTCATGTAGTCGGGCATGGGGGAGAGCAGGCCCATGACGGCCATAGACCAGCACAGGCCCATAACATGCCCCCAGCTGCCGGGGGACAGCAGGAAGACCAGCAGGGGGATTAGGCCCAGCACGGCGGGCAGGAGGCTCATGACCATAAAGCGGCGCCAGGAGATGGGGGTGTGGCACACGGCGAAAGCCGCCATCTTTTTGGGGATGAGCCCGATGTACACGGTGGCGCCTTTGGGATAGCACAGGCCGTGGAGGTACTCGTGGACAGGGATGAGCAGCAGGCCCAGGAGGATGCCTACAAAAAGCATATCTACCTGCATGGGGAAACGGCCCAGGCGGTAGGCTTTGAGGAACAGGGCCAGGAAGCAGGCCGCCAGGGGGATAAGGCCGTAGGGGAGGCTGGCGGCAGAAAAGGGGTCTGGGCAGCGCAGGGGCTTGGCGCCATAGGGGAGGGGCTGCTCGGGAAAGGCGGCGTCTATGTCTTTTAGGCCTGCCCATTTAATGGTTGGCATAAGATATACACCTCTTTTGGGAAAAATACAGGGGGTTGTTTGTGCCTCCGGCGGTTTAGGGGCGTTGCCCCTAAAGACCCCACCACCTTTGAAAAGGTGGACGAAACTTTTGCTTGACACACTTTTTAACTCTCCCGGTTGGACATTTCCTTGAGGGGGCCGGGGTTGACAAGGGGGGTGGGGGAAGGTATACTAGGCTATAAGTCGGGCTTGTTTTGCCCTTGACGGGGGCTTTGCAGGATGGCACGTATGCAAAAATAGGCGAATCAGCAGAAAGGCAGGGACGGATATGAGAAGGAAGGACCGGGAGGTTACGGACAAGGGGGAGATCTTGTCGATTTTGCAGAAATGCCGGGTGTGCCGCCTGGGGATGGCCGACGGGCCGCGGCCTTATGTGGTGCCGCTTTCTTTTGGCGTGGAAGAGGAAGGGGATGGGTTTACCCTGTACATGCACAGCGCCAAGGAAGGGCGCAAGCTGGCTATTATGGAAAGGCGGCCCGCGGTGTGCGTGGAGGTGGACTGCGAGTACGTCCCTATTGAGGCCGGGGACAACCCCTGCGCCTATGGCTGCAACTTTGCCAGTGTAATCGGCGAGGGCAAGGCGGAAATTTTGGAAAGCCAGGAAGAAAAGGCCCACGGCCTTGCCGTGCTTATGCGGCACCAGACCGGCAGGGATTTTGCCTTTACCCCGGCCCAGACGGAAAGCGTGGCGGTGATACGGGTGCGTTTGCAGACGGTGACCGCCAAACGACGGGGATAGGCTTGCGGATATACTATATATATTATAGCACGGACAGTGGGGCTCTGCAATCGGTAGAGGGGGGATTTCTCAACAAAAAGGTTACAAAATGGAAGCAAAAGCGTTATTTCCCTTGAAAATTCCAAAGGGGTCTGTTATAATACCCTACGTTAGAGGCAGCTGGGTTACACCAGCTGTTACACTATGTATTACTTGTTTCAGATTTTAGGAGGAAACAACCATGAAAAAAGTATTAGCACTGGTATTGGCCATGGCCCTGCTGTGCACCTGCTTTGCCGCCTGCGGCGACAGCAGCTCCAGCACCCCGGCCAGCAGCAGCACCCCGGCCAGCAGTGCCGCCTCTAAGGCGGATGACGCTTCTACGGCCGACGAGCCTGTGAGCACAGCTTCCGGCGAGAAGATGAAGATCGGTATTTTGGCCCCTGCTGTTACCCATGGCTGGGTGGCTGGCGTGGCTTACTACGCCGAGGCCCGCTGCAAGGAGCTCAGCGATACCGTTGAGTACAAGCTGCTGACCAGCAGCAACGCCGAGGAAATGACCAACCAGATCGACGAGCTGAAGACCTGGGGCGTGCAGGCGGTTGTGGCGTTCCCCCAGTGGGAAGGCATGGAAGACCCCATTAAGGGCCTGATTGACGATGGCATCCCGGTTGTGAACTTCGACATCGTCATCGATGTGGAAGGCGTGTACCACGTGGCCGGCGACAACGAGGACATGGGCACCCAGAGCGCCCAGTATATTGTGGACAAGGTCGGCACCACCGGCAAGGTCGTTGTGCTGGAAGTCCCCTCCTCTGGTTCGGTTTCAGAGCTGCGCAAGAAGGGCTTTGAAGAGAAGATGAAGGAGATTGCCCCGGATATGGAGCTGCTCACCTACTCTACCCAGTTTACCCGTGAGGCCGGCTTGAAGGACTTCGCGGACATCCTGCAGGCAAACCCCCAGATCGACGCGGTGTTCTCTATGGACGATGAGACCTCTATTGGCGTTCTGCAGGCCATTTCAGAGGCTACCGACCGCACCGACATTAAGGTCGTTACCGGCGGCGGCGGGTGCCAGGAGTACTTTAACATGATGCCCGAGAACGAGGAGATCTGGATCCAGTCTGCCCTGTACAGCCCCAACATGGTTATGGACGCCGTGGATATGGCTGTGTCCCTGCTGAAAGGTGAGGCTGTGGACAAGGAAAAGATTATCCCCACCACCGTTGTTGACCGCGACAACTGCTCGGAGTTCCTGGACGAGACCTCTCCCTACTAATTTTTAGCGGCGGATAGGACGAGAATATTTGGTAATGGGAAGGCTATGGCGTACTCGTCATAGCCTTTTTCCAAAATGAAGCGGAGGATAGGACCATGACGCTGGAAATGCGCAATATTTATAAATCCTTCGGGGCAAACGACGTTCTGAAAGATATTAGCTTTAGCCTGAAGGGCGGGGAGGTGTGCGCCCTGCTGGGGGAGAACGGCGCGGGGAAATCGACCCTGATGAACATTTTGGGGGGCGTACTGCCGGCGGACGCGGGCTCCATTGTGCTGGACGGGCAGGAGGTGCAGTTTTCGACCCCGGCTAAATCTTTGGACGCGGGCATTGCCTTTATCCACCAGGAGCTGAACCTGGTGAACGACCTGGCTATCTTTGAGAATATGTTCATTGGCCGGGAGATCAAGCGCAAGGGCGGCTTTTTGGACGCCCCGGCTATGATTGCCCAGTGCCGGGACGTTTTTGGGCGCATGGACGTGGACCTTGACCCTACGGTGATGGTGCGGGACCTGGACGCCTCTTACAAGCAGATTGTGGAGATTGCCCGGGCGCTTTTGATGAGGGCTTCGATTATTATTATGGACGAGCCCACTACGTCGCTGACGGACCCGGAGATTGAGCGGGTGTTTGACATGATGCGCACCTTGCAGAAGCAGGGGGTGGGGATCGTGTTTATCTCCCACAAGCTGAAGGAGGTGCTGGCTGTGTGCACCCGGTACACCGTGCTGCGGGACGGGGCTATGGTGGCCCAGGGCCCTGTGGAGGGCGTGACCGTGGATGAGCTGGCCACCCATATGGTGGGGCACCAGGTACGCACCGAGTCCTTGAGGCAGGAACGGGAGCTGGGGGAGGAAGTGCTGCGGGCTGAGCATCTCAGCCAGGATCGGTTCCAGGATGTGAGCTTTTCCCTGCGGGCCGGGGAGGTGCTGGGCTTTACGGGCCTTTTGGGCGATGGGCGCAGCGAATTGTTCCAGGCGGTGTTTGGCAGCGGGGGGCGGTATCAAGGGCAGCTGTACTGGCAGGGACAGCCTGTACAGGTGCATAGCACCCAGCAGGCTTTGGCCCTGGGCATTGGCTATGTGCCCCGGGACCGGAAGGAAAACGGCATTATTAAGGACATGGACATTTTGGAGAACGGGTCTATTGTCACCTGGCCGCGGCAGGCGCGCTGGGGGGTCATTGCCTGGGATAAGGTTCGGGAGGCTTTCTTCCAGCAGGCGGCGGGGCTGAAAATCAAAATGGACAGCGAGAAGGACGGCATTGGCAGCCTTTCCGGCGGCAACCAGCAGAAGGTGGTGCTGGCCAAGTGGCTGAACGCCGGGCCTAAGGTATTGATTTTTGACAACCCCACCCAGGGCGTGGACGTGGGCGCCAAGGAGGATATTTACGATACGATTTTAGAGCTGGCCAACCAGGGCGTGGCGGTGGTGGTGCTTTCCAGCGAGGCCCAGGAGGTTATACGCCTGTGCGACCGGGCGGTGGTGCTGTACCACGGCCGGGTGCAGGGCGAGCTTGTGGGGGAGGAAATGACCGACCAGGAGATTATGCGCCTGGCCACAGGCGGAGAAATGAGAGAAAGGGTGGAAAACTGTGGGTAACGCAGAGAAAAACAAGACCGGCTTGCTGGCAAGGTTCCAGCTGGCGTGGCGTACAAACCCCTTATTTAGCACGGGCGTAGCGTTGATTGTGATGGTGGTTGTGCAGACGCTGGCCTTGACCATGAACTCCAGCTTCGCCAGCTTTGGGGATTGGTTCCAGAACTGGCTGTTTAACTGGATATCGCTGCTGCGCAACAACGCGGCCATTGGCATTATTGCCCTGGGCATGACCTTTGTGATTATTTCCGGGGGTATTGATTTGTCGGTGGGCTCAGTGTATGTGGCGGTGGGCGCTTTTACCATGATGCTGCTGGACACGGGCGCCAATGGCTGGCTGAAAGCTATGGGATTGACAGGGGTGCCGGCGATTTTGATTGCCCTGGTGCTGGCCATGCTGTTTGGCGGGCTTTTGGGCGAAGGCAATGGCTTGCTGATTTCTTATGGGCGCATGCCCCCGTTTATTGCTACCCTGGGCGCTATGCAGATTCTGCGCAGCGTCACCCAATACTGCATGAAGATGCAAAGCCCTACTTTGCCGGAGACGTATAAGGGCATTGCCCGGCTGGGCATAGGCGGTCAGCAGCTGATGCCCATTCTTTACTGGGCTGTTTTGGCGGGGGCTATGTATTTTATTTCCAGGCAGACCACCTTTGGGCGGTATGTATTTGCCATTGGCTCTAATGAGCGCACCACCCGGCTTTCCGGCGTGAACGTGCGCAAGGTCAAGCGCCGGGTGTATGCTTTGACAGGTTTTTTGGTGGCTATTGCCGCGATTATCCAGACCTCCCGCATTGGGTCTATGGACTATGCAAGCGCGGGCTCGGGCTTTGAGATGGACGCCATTGCGGCGGTTATTGTGGGCGGCACCAGCATGTCCGGCGGCAGGGGGTCCATTGTGGGCACGGTGTTCGGCACGCTGATTGTGGCGGTGATGAACAACCTGCTGAACTTGATTGGCGTGGACCCGTATCTCAGCGCGGCTTTTAAGGGCGCGATTATTATCGGCGCGGTCCTGCTGCAGCGCAAGGACAAGGCGTGAGCCTTCGGCAAGGTCTTGGAGCTCCGCGCCCCAAACCCTCGCCAGAGGGGGTGGCCCCCTCTGGACTCCCAACGCTTTTTGGCGGGGATGGTAGGGGGATCCCTCCTTTTTTCTGGTGTACCGGGTTTTAGCTGGTGCTGGGGAAGGGGAGGGGTTTTGCTTTTGGTGGGGTTATTGTATGGGGGTTTTAGGTGGGTTTTGTTGGCATGCAGGAATTTGGGCTCTCAAATGCCTATAAAGGGGGATAGCCGTCTTGTCACCTATTACATTATGGCGGGCCTCATGGTGAGATTGGCGCCTCTTTGCGCTACCTTAGCCAACGGTACTCTATGCCTTACCCTGAGCTTCGGGCGATTTTGACGGATATTGGCACTGAAGAACTCAGCCACCTAGAAATGGTGGGCACCATTGTCTACCAGCTCACACGCAACCTAACCCCCCAGCAGATACAGGAGGCCGGCTTTGACGCCTACTTTGTAGACCACACCACCGGCGTATATCCGGTGGCGGCCTCTGGCACGCCCTTTAGCGCGTCTACCTTTGCTGTAACCGGCGACACCATTGCCGATCTAAACGAGGATTTAAGCGCCGAACAAAAGGCACGCTTGGGCTACGACAACATCCTCCGCTTTGCCGACGACCCGGACGTGCGCGACCCCATCAAGTTCCTGCGGGAACGGGAGATCGTCCATTTCCAGCGCTTCGGCGAAGGCCTCCGGATTCTAACCGACAAGCTGGACTCCAAGAACTTCTACGCCTTCAACCCCTCCTTCGACAAGCCTTAAGGGCGGGGCTGGGCCATCGGGAAAAGAAAAAAACTGCAAAAAGCCGGCAGATCGCTTGACAATCTGCCGGTGTTTGTGTATAATACATATGAACAAATGCTCATATGAAAGGATGATGGAATATGGAGCGCCAAGCCGCCCCCAGCTGTGAATACCTGTCTGTACACCAGGAGGTGGTGGACCAGGTCATGGAGGCCATGCCCCCGGAGGAAGAGCTTTTTGACCTGGCCGAGCTTTTTAAGGTTTTCGGGGACTCCACCCGCATCCGCATCCTGTATGTGCTGTTCGAAGCGGAAATGTGCGTGTGCGACCTGGCCCAGCTTCTGGGCATGACCCAGTCCGCGATTTCCCACCAGCTGCAGGTGCTGAAAAAAAGCAAGCTGGTAAAATACCGCCGGGAGGGGAAGACCGTGTTTTACTCCCTTTCCGACGGCCACGTCCGGGTTATTTTGGGCCAGGGCATGGAGCACGTGACCGAATAAATTTCATCTTTTGGAGGGTACCCACATGAAGAAAAAGTTTAAAATGGTAGACCTGGACTGCGCCAACTGCGCCGCAAAAATGGAAAACGCTATCCGCAAAATCGACGGCGTACAGGAGGCCACGGTGAGCTTTATGGCCCAGCGCCTTACGGTAGAGGCGGAGGACAGCCGGTTTGAGGAGATTATGGACCAGATTGTCAAAGCCTGCAAAAAGGTAGAGCCCGGCTGCCAAATCGTCCGCTGACAGCTGGGAAGCCGGAATAAGAAAGGAAGATAGACATGACCGGGAAACAAAAAAAGATGCTTCTGCGTATACTGGTAAGCGGGGTACTGCTTATAGCGGCGGTGCTTGTGCCCTATGAAGGCCCCTGGCGGTTCCTTTTGTTCCTGCCGGCCTATTTCACCATTGGCTGGGATGTGCTGTGGCGGGCCATTGTCAACATTGGCCACGGGCAGGTGTTTGATGAAAACTTCTTAATGGCCCTGGCTACTGTGGGCGCTTTCTGCACCGGTTTTTTCGGCCATGGCGAATACCCCGAAGCCGTGTTTGTCATGCTCTTCTATCAGGTGGGCGAGCTTTTCCAGAGCTATGCCGTGGGCAAGTCCCGCAAATCGATTGCCGACCTTATGGACATCCGCCCCGACTACGCCAACGTGGAGCGTGACGGCGTGCTGGAACAGGTTGACCCGGAGGACATAGCCATAGGCGATGAAATCGTCATAAGGCCCGGCGAGCGTATCCCCTTGGACGGGACTGTGGCCGAGGGCGCCTCGTCCCTGGACACAGCGGCCCTTACCGGTGAATCGCTGCCCCGGGAGGTGGGGGAGGGGGATGCCGTCACCAGCGGGTGCGTGAATATCAGCGGCCTGCTTCGGGTGAAGGTGTCAAAGCCCTTTGAGGAATCTACGGTGTCGAAAATCCTGGACCTGGTGGAAAATTCCAGCAGCAAAAAGGCCCGGGCTGAAAACTTCATCACCAAATTTGCCCGGTACTACACCCCGTTGGTGGTGTGCAGCGCTTTGGCCCTGGCGGTGCTGCCGCCCCTTTTGCTGGGCGGCGGCTGGGCAGATTGGGTCCAGCGGGCCTTGATCTTCCTGGTGGTTTCCTGCCCCTGCGCTCTGGTGATCTCGGTACCCCTAAGCTTCTTCGGCGGCATCGGCGGGGCCTCCCGTCAAGGCATACTGGTGAAGGGGGCCAATTACCTGGAAGCCTTGGCTAAGGCTGAGACTATGGTTTTTGATAAGACCGGCACCCTTACCCAAGGGGTCTTCCGGGTGGCGGGCATCTACCCCCAGGGCCGCACCGAAACAGAGCTGCTGGAAATGGCCGCCCTGGCGGAGAGCTATTCCAGCCACCCCATCTCCCGCTCTCTAAAAGAGGCCTGGGGGCAAGAGCCCCAGCCGGGCCGGGCTGCCGGCGCAGAGGAGATACCGGGCCGGGGCGTGCGTGCCCAGGTGGACGGCAGGGCCGTATGCGCGGGCAACCAGAAATTCATGGAAGAGCTGGGCATAGCCTGCGCCCCCTGCCAGCAGGCCGGTACGGCCGTCCATGTGGCGGTTGACGGCGCTTATGCCGGTTATCTGGTCATCGCCGACCAGCCCAAGGAGGATGCGGCCCAGGCCATCCGCGACTTGAAAGCGGCGGGGGTCAAGCAGACGGTTATGCTCACCGGCGACCGCCGGGAGGTAGGCGAAAGCACAGCCCAAGCCCTGGGGCTGGATGCCGTCTACACCCAGCTGCTGCCTGCCGAAAAAGTAGAAAAGGTAGAAGCTCTTCTTCAACAGAAGCAGCCCAAAACCACGTTGGCCTTTGTGGGCGACGGCATCAACGACGCGCCGGTGCTGTCCCGCGCGGACATCGGCATCGCCATGGGGGGGCTGGGGTCTGACGCCGCTATTGAGGCCGCGGACATTGTCCTTATGGACGATAAGCCCTCCAAAATCGCCAAAGCCATGTTCATTGCCCGGCGTACCCTGGCCATTGTGCGGCAGAACATCATCTTTGCCCTGGCCATCAAAGGCCTGGTGCTTCTGCTGAGCGCCATGGGCCTCTCCAATATGTGGGAAGCCGTCTTTGCCGACGTGGGGGTGGCGGTGCTGGCCATCCTCAACGCCATGCGCGCCCTGCGCGTCCCCCAGGACTAACGTGGTTTTTAGATCCACCCTTTTCCCAAAAAGGGTGGTGGAGGTTTGGAGGCAAAGCCTCCAAGGTCTAAACAAGGGGGCAAACCCATGCTAAACCTGCAAAACATCTACTGGGCCGCGCCGGATAATACCCCGGTCCTCCGCGGCATCAACCTGGCCATAAAAAAAGGCCGCCTTACCGTCCTGACCGGCCCCAACGGCAGCGGCAAAACTACCCTCTTCAAGCTGGTGGCAGGGCTTCTGCCGCCCCAAAGCGGCCGCATCCTCCTGGACGGGGAAGACATCACCCCTCTGGACGTGACCCAGCGGGCCCAGAAGGGGGTGTGCCTGGCCTTTCAGCAGCCGGTGGGTTTTAAGGGCCTTACCATAGGCCGGCTGTTGGAGCTGGCGGCGGGGGAGGCGCTGGACGAAGGGCAGCGGTGCGCCCTTCTGAGCCAAGTGGGGCTGGCGTGGGAGGAATATAAAGACCGCCCTGCCGACGGCTCTTTGTCTGGCGGCGAGCGGAAGCGGGTGGAGATTGCCACGGTGCTGGCCCGCCCGGGCAGGCTTCTCCTCTTTGACGAGCCCGAGGCAGGCTTAGACCTGTGGAGTTTGGCGGGGCTGCTGGATGTTTTCCATACCTTGCGGGAGTGCCGGGACAAAGGGATGCTGCTTATCTCTCATCAGGCCAGGCTGTTGGAAGCTGCTGATGAAATTATTGTGCTGGCTGGGGGGCGGATCGTAGGGCAGGGTCCGCCGGCCCGGATTTTGCCGAGCTTAACGGCGGAGAACCACGGCCCCCTGCCCCGGGGCGGAGGGGAGGCTTAGTCCCTGTTATGAACCCTGTCACGGAAAAATTTTTAAAAACCCTGGCAAACTGGAAGGGCCGTTTTACCGGCGCGTACAGCCTGCGGGAAGATGGCTGCTGTGTGGAGGCTTGCTCTACTGCCTTTGTGCAGATTACCCCTAAAAAAGATTTGCCGGGCCTGGATATCCATATTTTGCCGGGAAGCCAGGGTGAAGTGGTGGCTGTGCCCGCCTGCGTTACAACGGGCGGCTTAGATGACCTGGCCTACAACGACTTTTTTATAAGCCCTGGGGCCCAGGCTACCATTTTGGCGGGCTGCGGCCTGCACACAGGCGACGGCCCGCCGGCCAGCCACAGCGGCATCCACCGGTTTTTCTTGGGGGCGGGGGCGAAAATCCGGTACCTGGAGAAGCACCTGGGGGATGGGGGGGCGGCCCTGCGCTCTATGGGGCCCGAAGCCCACCTTCAACTGGAGGAGGGGGCCCAGATGGAAATGGACGTAGCCCAGCTGGGGGGGATTGACCGGGCACGGCGCACCACCCAGGCCGTGCTGGCGGCCGGGGCCCGGCTGACCGTGCGGGAAAGCCTTCTGACGGACGGGGCGCAGCAGGCCCGCTCGGCCTTTACTGTGCTGCTAAAGGGGCGAGGGGCGTCTGTTGATTTGGTGTCCCGCTCGGTAGCCCGGGGGGAGTCCCGCCAAAGCTACCGTTCCCAAATCACCGGCAGCGCCCCCTGCGCCGGGCGCTCTGCCTGCGACGCCCTGATAACCGGCCATGCCCAGGTAGACGCCGCCCCCGCCCTTTGCGCCAGCCACCCGGATGCCGCCTTGGTCCACGAGGCGGCCATCGGCCGCATTGCCAGCCAGCAGATTTACAAGCTGCGCACCCTGGGCCTTACCCAAGCCCAGGCCGAGGAGGAGATTATAAAAGGGTTCCTGTCCGCCCCGCTTTAGCCAAAAGGGAGGCCCCCGGTTTTGTGCCGGAAGCCTCCCTTTTTTTATTTTGTGGTAATCTTACAGGCTATCAGCCAGCCCCCGCAGATAGGCCCGGAAGTCTTCCCCAATCTCCGGGTGGGCCAAAGCCACCTCTACGCTGGCCTGCATAATGCCCAGCTTGCTGCCCATGTCGTAGCGGGTGCCGGTAAAATCTACCGCGGTCATGCCGTCGCGCCGGGCCAGGGTGCGCATGGCGTCGGTCAGCTGGATTTCCCCGCCTGCCCCCGGGGGGGTCTTGTCCAAAATATCAAAGATTTCCGGCGGCAGCACGCACCGCCCCAAAATGGAGTATAAAGAAAATTCCTCCCCAGGGGCAGGCTTTTCCACCATGTCGCTGCACCGGAAGTAGTTGCCCCGCAGCGCCTCTACCTTTAAAGAGGAATATTTCCGTATGGCCTCTGGGCTCACTTCCTTTACGCCTACCACGCCCAAGCCGAATTCCTCATAGGCCCGCATCAGCTGGCCGCAGGCCGGGTCTTTGCCAAGAATCACGTCGTCGCCGTACAGCACGGCAAAGGGCTCGCCCTGCACAAAGCTGCGGGCGCAGTTGACAGCGTGGCCCAGGCCCTTTGTCTCCTTTTGGCGCACGTAATAAATGTTGGCCAGCTTGGAAAGCGCCACTACCTGTTCCAGCATGGCTTCTTTTTCCGGGTTGCCGGTCAGGCGTTCTTCCAGCTCTGGGGCCCGGTCAAAATGGTCTTCCAGCAGCCCCTTGCCCCGGTTGGTGATGATGAGGATATCCTCGATCCCCGAAGCCGCGGCCTCCTCTACAATATACTGGATGGCGGGCTTGTCCACAATAGGCAGCATCTCTTTGGGCATGGCCTTGGTGGCGGGCAGCACCCGGGTACCCAGCCCAGCGGCGGGTATGACGGCCTTACGTATCTTTTTCACAGGGGTATCGCTCCTTTTTGGTGAAATTTATCCCATAAAGCCCCGGCTACAGCAGCAGGGGCACCACGTTGATCAGCAGGAAATAGCACACAAACATGCACACCGCAATGGCCGTGTTCACCCCGCCCTTTTCCTCCAGCGTCAAGGCCGCGCCGCCCCCTGCCCCGGGCTCCTGGCGGATCTCCCGCACGCACCGCACACAGTGGCGCATATACATCTTGTTGCCCCGCACCCCCACTACGATCATGACCACCAGCATAGCCAGCAGGCACAAAAGGGGCAGGCACATTTCAAAATATAAGAACGGGTCTTTGGAAATCAGCTGGGTAAGGGCCAGCATCTGCTCGTTTGAGGGGGAAAAGCCCTTTGTGATGTCCAGGCCCACCTGGCCGGCCAGCTCGGTTAACAGGGGCGCGGCCACAAAAAGCGTGACAAACAGGTACGCCAGGTACAGGCAGAACATCAGCGCCGTTACCAGGGCCCCGGCCTTGTACTGCTTGCGGTAGAGCATCCAGGCGCCGGAAAAGAGGAAGGCGGAGAAATTGAACTTGTTGCGCCCGGTCTGCTTCATATAGCGGAACACCGGCATATAATACGTGGTGTTCTGCTTGACAAATTTCGAGGCGTCCCCAAAGCTTACGCCCTTTTCCAGCATGTCGGCCGGGCTTACGCCGCCCATAGGGTCAAAGGCAAAGGGGGGCACCACGCCGCCATAAGCGTTGCGGGCCGTAGGCGGCGCTGTAAACGGCGGCGGGGGGGCCTGGGGGGGCTTTTGCTCCCCGCGCCCCGCGCCCAGCAGAGACGTGCCGCAGCGGTTGCAGAAAAGGGCGCTGTGGGCGTTCAGGGTGCCGCACACAGGGCACTCCTGGTCCTTAATCTCCGCCGTAACGTCCCCGGGCTCTGGGGCAGGGGGCGGCGGGGGGGCCCACTCTTTGCCCTCTTTGTGCAGGTCGTCAAAGATGCACTTGCCTTCCTGCTGGTAGCAGGCCCGGTGGTAGGGGGCCCCGCACTGGGGGCATACCACGATATCGTCCTCCGCCGTAAAGGCGTCGCCGCATACAGGGCATTTTATACCGGTATGATCTAGCATTTGCAAAGCCATTCCTTTTTTGAGATTTTACGCAGGCCTTCAGCCGGACGCTTTCACTTGAAACCTATTGTACACGATTCTTCCTAAAAGCGCAATGCAATCGGGTTTAATTTTCATTCTGTTAATAAATTGTTTGCAAAATCACGTAAAAAACACAGCCTGCTGGGAGATTGCTGTTTACAATTCCCTCGGGATTTGCTATGATAAGCAGAGTATAGCCCGCCCCGGGCAGGGCCGGGACAGAAAACCTACCCCATTTTAGGAGGGAACGATATGCTGCAATTTGAAGAATGTAAGCGCGCGGTCTCTGAACAGCAGGAGGCGCTTAAAGGGCTGGAAGGGTCCCTGGGCCTGGAAAAGCTGCGGGAAGAGGTGGAGATGCTGGAGCATAAGTCCGCCGAGCCCGGCTTTTGGGACAACATGCAGGAGGCCCAGAAGGTCACCCAGCGCATGGCGGCCTTAAAGGGCCGGGACGAAGGCTACCAGAAGCTGGCGGCCCGCCTGGAAGACTGCCTGGCCCTTATTGAGATGGGAGACGAGGCCGAAGACCTGTCTTTGGTGGACGAGGCCCAGGCGGAGATTGAGGCCATAAAGGAAGAGATTGCCACCATGCGCCTGTCTACCCTGCTTACAGGGGAGTATGACGGCAACAACGCCATTCTGACCTTCCACGCGGGCTCCGGCGGCACAGAGGCCCAGGACTGGGCGGAAATGCTCTTCCGCATGTACACCCGCTGGGCCGAGCGCAAGGGCTATAAGGTCACCACCCTGGACTACCTGGACGGGGACGAGGCGGGCTTGAAAAGCGCGTCCATTTTGGTGGAAGGCGAAAACGCTTATGGCTATTTGAAAAGCGAGGCGGGCGTCCACCGCCTGGTGCGCGTGTCCCCCTTTGACGCTGCGGGCCGCCGCCATACGTCTTTCTCGTCTTTGGAGGTTATGCCGGAGATTGAGGAGGACAACTCGGTGGAGATCAACCCCGATGATATTAAGATGGAAGTTTACCGGGCTTCCGGCGCGGGGGGGCAGAAGGTCAACAAGACCTCTTCGGCGGTGCGGCTTATCCACATCCCTACGGGCATTGTGGTCTCTTGCCAGGTGGAGCGCAGCCAGTACCAGAACCGGGACGTGGCTATGAAGATGCTTATTTCCAAGCTGGTGGAGATCAAAGAGCGGGAAAACCTGGAAAAGATCAGCGACATTAAGGGCGAGCAGAAGGAGATTACCTGGGGCAGCCAGATACGATCTTATGTCTTTATGCCCTACACTATGGTGAAGGACCACCGCACCAGCTTTGAGACCGGCAACGTAAACGCCGTTATGGACGGTGACTTGGATGGCTTTATTAACGCCTACCTCACCGCCCAAAGCCAGAACGCCTTGCGGGAGGGTGTGGAGTAGTTGGGGCTGCCGCCCCAAACCCTGCTTTAAGGGACTTTTTGAAAAAAGTCCCTTAAAAATCCTCAAAAACTTTTGCGATTTTTAAGGAAGGAGAGGGACTATGGAATTTACACTGGAAGCGGTCACAGTAGACCAGAAGGAGATTCTCCGGAACCTTTTGGAGAAATATAATTATGAATTCTCCCAGTATGACGGCACAGATATAAACGATTTAGGGCTTTATGGCTACAGCTACCTGGACAATTATTGGACGGAAGACGGCCGCTGGGCCTTCTTCCTGAAAGCGGACGGCAGGCTGGCGGGCTTTGCTATGGTAAACGACTATCCCGAGGCGGGCGAGCCCATTGACTACTGCATGTCGGAATTTTTCGTCATGTATAAGTACCGCCGCTGCGGATTGGGCACATGGGCGGTTTATCAGCTGTTCGACCGCTTCCAGGGGTTGTGGCAGTTAAAGCGCACCCCGCGCAACGAGGGGTCTGTTTATTTTTGGGACAAGATGGTGGACGGCTATACAGGCGGCCATTTCAAATTGGAGAGCCGGGCGGACATCGCCTATGACGACGGCACCCCGGCAGACCTGTTTACCTTCCGCACAGATCAAAAGGGGCAAAAATGACAAGCTGGTTACAAAGGTTACGGATGGTTTACAAAATGCACGTTTTTTGACAAAACACGCTGTTTTTCAGCTGGTTTTTGACGGTTAAAAGACACCGGCAAAAACCTCGGGAAAAGGCGGGAAAAGGAGGGGGAAACTTGCGGCAAAGGCGGCAGAAGCGGCAGTTTTTGAAAAGCACCAGC
Source organism: bacterium D16-76 (assembly GCA_009917445.1). Taxonomy (GTDB): domain Bacteria; phylum Bacillota; class Clostridia; order Oscillospirales; family Acutalibacteraceae; genus Acutalibacter. The sequence continues at coordinate 113,860 of QZEE01000004.1, forward strand.
CATTTGCTGGATATCAGCCCGGCGGGGCGCAACATATTTGTGTCACGGGATAAACAGATACAGAACCGCAAGGCCAGGCGCATTAAAGTGTGGATGCGGGTAGTGGCGGTGCTGATGTCGGTTGTTTCCTTGGCGGCGGCGGCGCTGTTTGTTTGGAGCTACCTGATCCCTTATTTCCAGCAGGAGTTTATCCTCCCCCCAGCCAATTCCCAGCTGGAAGACCCTTTGCTTACGGGCAGCATGGCCCCCCTGCCAGTGTACGACGCTATGGGCCTGCCGGTCTATGACAACGACATGTGCTTGTTCCTTATTAACCGTTCTAACCCGGCGCAGGCGGATTTTGAGCCCATTTTATACACGGCGGAAAGCGTGGCGGTAGACGCCCGCATTGCCGACGCCCTGCGGCAGATGGCCGCCGCCGCCCGGGAGGATGGGTTGGAGCTGGTGTTTGCCGAGGGGTACATTTCTTACGAGGAACAGGGGCGGCGCTTTGAAGAGATGGTGGATGAGCTGATGAACGGCGAAAGCGGCCTTACTACGGTTATGGCTAAAACCGAGGCGGCTTCGGTGCAGCCTGCCGCCGGCCAAAGCGATTTTCAGACCGGACTGTGCGTGCGGCTTTCGGCCGACCCGGAAACCTTTGAGGATTCCCGTACCTACTCTTGGCTGCGCAGCAATATGGGGAAATATGGCTTTATTTTCCGGTACCCAAAGGGAAAGTCGGATATGACGGGCATGAAGGACGACCCTACGGTGGTGCGCTATGTGGGCAGCGCCAACGCGGCGGCTATGCAGCAGCGTTCGATGTGTTTGGAAGAGTACGTTACGTATTTGAACAGCCAGTAACAGCTGAAGGAATATGGAAGCCCGGCCCTAAAGGCCTTCCTTTTCGTTCGCGTAAGCAACCAAAACTGTGGCCCGGAAAACGGGGGAGACAAGGGAAAGGGAGGTCTTGTATGAAGCAGGAGGCAAAAGCTAGGCTGGGAGGTTTGGGCCGGTATTTGCTGGCCTTTGGCAAATGGGTGCTGGCAGCGGCGGCACTGGGTGTTGGGTGCGGCACGGTGGGGGCGGTGTTCCACCGGGCCATTGACTGGGCAACGGGTTTCCGCATGGCCCATGAGGCCATGATTTGGCTGCTGCCGGCGGCGGGGGCGGTAACGCTGCTGCTCTATAAGCTGTGCCGGGTCGAGCTGGGGGCGGGCACCAATTTAGTCCTTACGGCTGCGGAGGCAGGGGGGCGGGTGCCTTTCCTGCTGTCCCCGTTGATTTTTGCGGGCACGGTGCTGTCCCATCTGTTCGGCGCGTCTGTAGGGCGCGAGGGCGCGGCTTTGCAGCTGGGGGGCAGCATGGGGCATAATTTTGGCCGGGCCCTGCGTTTTGGCGAAGAGGATGTGCGGGTGCTGACCATGTGCGGCATGGCGGCATGCTTTTCGGCGCTGTTCGGTACGCCGCTTACGGCGGCTGTCTTTGTGCTGGAGGTGCTGCGGGTGGGGGCTATGCGGTATAATGCCCTGCTGCCCTGTGTGGTTTCTTCTTACACGGCGGTGTACATAGCAAGGCTTTTGGGCGCAAAGCCTATGGCTTTCCCGCTTTCCGGGGCACCGGAGTTTGGGCCTTTGCCCGCCTTGCAGGTAGCGGGGCTGGCGGCTTTGTGCGGGGCGGTGGGCATTTTGTTCTGCACCTGTGTGCACAAGGCGGGGCATCTGCTGGAAAAGGCGATTGCCAGCCCTTACCTGCGCATTGCGGCTGCGGGCGCGGTGGTGGCGGTGGCGGCGCCGCTTTTGGGCTTGTACGATTTTACCGGCGCGGGCGGCCATATGATCGCCGCGGCGGTGGGGGGCGAGGCCCCCTGGTACGCTTTTTGGGTGAAGATTCTCTTTACGGCTTTGTGCGTGGGGGCGGGGTTCCGTGGGGGTGAGATCGTGCCGACGCTGTTTATCGGTTCGACTTTTGGCTGCGTGGCGGGGCCTTTGCTGGGCTTGGACCCGGGGTTTTCGGCGGCGGTTGGGCTTACGGCGCTTTTTTGCTCGGTGGTGAACTGCCCGCTGGCGTCGGTGTTTCTGGCATGGGAGCTTTTTGCGCCGGGGGACCTTTCGGCGTTTGTGGTGGCTGTGGCGGTGGCCTATGTGCTTTCGGGCTATTTCGGCTTGTATGGCAGCCAGCGTATTGTGTTTTCTAAGGTGCGCGGGGAGGCTATTGACGTGCATACCTGGTAAGCGCAAGGGGAGGAAAATTGTGGCCTTTGTGTGGGAAGGCTTGGGGGCGGGGCCTTAAAGTCTTGCGGGATGCAGGGGGAAAGGGCGGGGGCGGTTTTGGGTGCCTGTTTTATAGGGGGCCGGGCTGCTTTTTCTCCCACTGGCTTAGCAGCCAGTACCCTGCCGCGAAGAGCCCGCCGCAAAGCAGGCACTGGAAGGCTACCCGGGCAAAGGGGAATTCCAGGGGCAAAAGGCCAAGCACCCAGCGGCCGGCCAGCACGCATACGCCTGCCCACAACAGGGGCAGGGCTATGTGCTGCGGGGAGAGCCGGAGGGCGCTGACTTTCATGAGGCGGCGCAGGCTGAGGGCGGCGTTGAAGATGGTGCTGAAAAACAGGATGCCTACGTAGCTCTCCATGCCCAGGCGGTTTAAAAGCAGGAGCACCAGGGTCACCCGCAGGAAAGAGTCGGCAAAATTGTACTTCATGGAGTTGAACTGTTCGTCCAGGCCTTTTAAAAGGCTGTCTACGACTACGTCCAGGTAGATTAGGGGCACAAGGGGGGAAAGCACCCGCAGGTAGGCCCCGGCGCTGCTGCTGTGGTAAAAGGCGCGGCCCCAGTCGTCCCCAAAGGCGGCGAAGAGCACGGCGAAAAACAGCCCGTAGGCCAGGGCGCTGCGCACGGCTTTGCCGGATATGTAGGCTACGGCGCGCTTGTGGCTTAGCTCCCGCTCTTTGGCGATGCGGGGGATGAGAAGCGAGGCAAAGGATGCCAAAAACGACGAGGGGAAGAACAGCATGGGCATGGCCATGCCTTGCAAAAGGCCGTATTGGGACAGGGCCGCCGGGTATGTAAGGCCGTAGGCTTGCAGCTGGCGGGGGATAAGAAGGTTTTCGCCGGTGTTTAGAAGGCTGCGGGCGGCAGAGCTTAAGGTGCAGGGCAGGGCGATGTGGGAAAGGCCTTTGAGCACACCTGTGCTTTTCTCGCGCTTTTGGGGGGTGTGGCGCTTTAGGCTGCGGCGGTAAGACCACCAGCTGGTGAGGAAGGAGGCCGCTTCGCCCAGGGTGGAGGCCGCCATGGCGGCCAGGCAGGCGGCTTCGATCCCCTGGGGGGAGGACTTCCAGAAGAGCAGTACGGTGCAGGCTATGGTGAGGACCTGTTCCAGGGTGTCGGCGGCGGCGGTGGAAAGGGATTCGTCTACGGCCAGGAAATAGCCCTTCATGCAGGTGCACAGGGACATGAAGGGCAGGCCTACCCCTAAAATGCGCAGGCAGGGGGCGGCTTTCTGGTTGCCTAAGAAGGTTACGGCGGCAAAGTCCGCAAAGAAAAAGAGGAGCAGGGCCATGCCCATGCTTAGGGCCAGACAGAAGGCAAAGCACCGGGCCACCAGGGAACGCAGGGTCTCCCGGCGGCCAGCGGCTATGGCGGCGGAGACCATACGGGTTACGGCCAGGCTGATGCCGGAGGTGGAAAGGGTTACGGCCAGCAGGAACACGGATAAAATCAGCTGGTATAGCCCCATGCCGGAGGGGCCGATCTTCTGGGAAAGGTAAGAGCGGTAGCCCATATTGGTGACGCGCAGGAACAAGGACACCGCTGTGAGCACGGCGCCTTGTATGAAGAATTTCCTTTTGGAAGAGGTGGTCACAGCGGTGCTCCTTTCGTAAAAAGCATAAAATAGAAAGAAAGGCGGTACGCCCATGGACAGCAATTGGACAGAGATCAAAATCGAGATACCCGCCCGGGATGCGAACCGGGCGGGGGACATCGCCAACATGGTGGTGCCTTATGGCATTTATATGGAGGACTACTCCCATTTAGAAGAGGAAGCCCGGGAGATTGCCCATATCGACCTGATTGACGAGGAGCTTTTGCAGAAGGACCGGGACAAGGCGGTCATCCACGTGTATATCAGCCCAGAGGAAAACCCGGCCGAGGCGGTCTCCTTTTTGGGGGAGAGGTACAGGGCGGCGGGCATCCCTTTTGAAATTACCCAGGATACCTGCGCGGAGGAAGACTGGATCAACAATTGGAAGAAGTATTTTAAGCCTATGCCGGTGGGGGAAAAGCTGCTTATACGCCCCTTGTGGGAAGAGGATTACGACCCCCAGGGCCGCACGGTGCTGCACCTGGAGCCTGGTTTGGCCTTTGGCACCGGCACCCACGAGACCACCCGCCTGTGCTTGGAGCTGCTGGAGAAGTATATTGCCCCGGGTGTGGATTTTTTGGATATGGGCTGCGGCAGCGGCATCCTGTCTGTGGCGGCCCTGGCTTTGGGGGCGAGGGCGGCGGTGGGGGTGGATATTGACCCCTTGGCCGTAAAGACCGCTGTGGAGAACGCCCGGGTAAACGGCGTGGAGGGGCGTTTTACCGGCATATGCGGCAACCTGGCCCAAAAGGTCACGGGTAAATTCCAGGTGGCCGCGGCCAACATTGTGGCGGATATCGTGATTTTATTGAGCCAGGACGCGCCGCGCTTTTTGTACCCGGACAGTGTGTATATTGTCAGCGGCATTATTGACAGCCGCGAGGGGGACGTGCTGGATGCCCTTTCGGGCCGCTTTACGGTTTTGGAGCGCCGGGAGGAAAAGGGCTGGGTGGCTATGGCCCTGCGGCTGGACCCTGCCAGGGGGTAAGGCGGGGCTTTGCCCGCGCTTTTGGTGTTTTACGGGGATTCTTCCTGGAAGGGGAGGTTTTCGACTTCGGCCCGGGTCTGTTCGGTGTGCAGGTACGCGGAGGAGTACAGCACGACCCCGCTGCACTGGGCCGCTTGGGCGGCTTCGATCTGCCGGCGGATGATGTCGTCCGACAGCAGCCAGGTGCCCCCGTCGGCATCGGTGCCGGCTTTATAGAGCGCTAGGCCCGCGTAAAGGGAGAGCCCCTGGTGGCGGGGCAGGGCCTGCCACTGGGCCAGGGCTTCGGCGTAGCCCAGGGCCTGGTTTTCAAAGCTGTAGTAGAGCTGGGGGCAGATGTAGTCTACATACCCGGGGGAGGCGCACCAGGCTTTTACGTCGGCCCCCATGGCTTCGTCGTTTTGGATGTTCCCTTGGGGCGAGATGCCGAATACCGCCTGGGGCCGGGCTTTTTTTACCTTACGGTAGACCTCGGCCACCAGGGCGCTGATGTTGGCCTGCCGCCATTCCGGCAGGTCTAAGGGCGTTTCGACGGTTTCGACATAGAGGCCGTAGGCTTCGCCGTCCAGGGCGGGGTCTTCGGTTGGGTAGAAGTAGTCGTCAAAGTGGATGCCGTCTACGGGGTATTTTTCGGCGATCTCGGCGGCGCCGTCGGCGACCAGGCTGCGGACATAGGGGTAGGCGGGGTCCAGGTAGACGGCCCCTTCCCATTCCATGAAATAATAGGGGCAGTCGGCCTGCAGGGAGGCGTAGGGGCTGTCCGGCGACAGGGCGGCGGGGGTTTCGGCGGTTTTTACGCGCAGGGGGTTGATCCAGGCGTGGAACTCCATGCCCAGGCTGTGGGTGTATTCTACCATAAAGGCCAGGGGGTCAAAGCCCGGGTCCTGGCCCTGCTGGCCGGTGAGCAGGTGGGACCAGGGGAAAAGGGACGAGGGGTAAAGCGAATCGCAGAAGGGGCGCACATGTACGAAAAGGGCGTTCAGGCCCATGGCCTTGGCTTCGTCGGCGATTTGCCGGAAATTCCCCTCAAAGGCGGCTTGGGTGTGCTCGGCCGCGGCCAGGGACATGTAGGGCACCCAGACCCCGGCCAGGGATTGCTGGGGGGATGGTCCTTTTGCTGTTATCTGGATTCCCCCTCCTATGGCGGCGCCTTGTTTTAAGTCTGGCAGGGCGGGCGCCTGGGGGCTTGCCTGGCGGCCGCCCAGCAGCCATACGGCGCCTACGGCCAGCACTAGGGAGAGCCATAAAAATACATAGCTGTGCTTCCTGGGGTCAAAACGCTTCATAGGCTGTCCCTCCATTGACAGTGCAGGATTTTTGAAGTACAATGGGCACATGCCCATACACAGTCTATGCGCCCGCCGGGTGGGACATGCATGCGCCCCCGCCGGGCTTTTTCATCGAAAGGAGACACTATGGAATACACCACCCTGCTTTTTGACGCCGACGGCACTTTGCTGGATTTCCCCCGGGACATGGAAAATGCTTTCCAGGGCCTGTATGCCGCTTGTTTTGCGGGGCAGCGCCCTTACAGCCCTCAGATCCTGCAATGCTATGAGAAATGCAACGACCGCTGGTGGAAAAAGCTGGAACGGAGCCAGTGCACCAAGCCCCAGTTGTATGTGGGGCGGTTTTATGATTTTTTGCAGGAGACCGGCCTTACCGGCGTGCCGGAAGAGCTGACGGTGGAATACTTCCGGCGGCTGGGGCAGGGGGGCGCGGTGTACCCTGGGGCTTTGGAGCTGGTGGAGAAGCTTTCGGGGAAATATGAGCTTTACATCGTTACCAATGGGAACGCGGCCACCCAGAAGACGCGGCTGGAAAACTCGGGCCTTTTGCGGTTTGTGAAGGATTATTTTGTTTCGGAGGACGCCGGGGCCGCTAAGCCGGACCCCCGGTATTTTGATTATGTTTTCTCCCGCCTGCCCCACGTGGGGCGGAAGGAGAGCCTGGTTATTGGGGATTCCCTTACGTCGGACATCCAGGGGGCGGTAAACGCGGGGCTGGATTCCCTCTTTTACCATCCGGACGGGCCTGTGGGCAGCGCCGGGAAGCCGCCGTATACCTATGAGGCGGGCAGCTATGAGGCTATAGCGGGGATTTTGGGCCTATGACGTATAAGATTTTTTTGGTGGAAGACGACCCGGTGATTGCCCAGGCTGTGGCGGCCCATTTGACCATGTGGGGGTATGAGGTCCGGCCGGCCCAGGATTTAAGGCGGGTGGCAGAGGAATTTGCCGCTTTTGAGCCCCATTTGGTCCTGCTGGACATTGGGCTGCCCCACCGCAGCGGCTACGACTGGTGCCGGGATATCCGCAGGCGGTCTAAGGTGCCGGTGGTGTTTTTGTCCAGCGCGTCGGAGAATATGGACATTATTACGGCTATGAACCTGGGGGGCGATGATTTTATCCCCAAGCCCTTTGACCTTTCGGTGCTTACCGCTAAGGTGCAGGCGGTGCTGCGGCGGGCCTATGACTTTGGCCTGGGCGCCAACCGGCTTGCCTGGGGCGGCGCCCAGGTGGATTTGGGCACGTCGGTGCTGCATGGCCCCCAGGGGCAATGCGAGCTGACCAGGAATGAGCTTCGCATTGCCCAGGTGCTTATGGAGAGCGGCGGGCATTTGGTCACCCGCCAGGATTTAATGGCAAGGCTGTGGGAAGATGAAAGCTTTGTGGATGACAACACCCTTACGGTAAATGTCTCGCGCCTGCGCCGCAAGCTGGAACAGGTGGGGCTGCGGGGCCTGCTGGCTACCCGCAAGGGCCTGGGGTACCAGCTGGGGCAGGGGGGAGGGGAGCCGAAATGAAGGCCCTTTTCTCCTATATTAAGGAGCGCGCCTGGGTGCCGCTGTCTGGTTTGGCGCTGGCGGCTGTGGCGGCGTTCCTGTTTTATCTTTACGATCTGCCTTTTGCGGCGCTGGGGTATATCCTCTTGGTGACGGGGGTGGTGGGGCTGCTGTTTTTTGCTGTGCCCGGCTATGTGCGCTACGCCCGGCGGGTGGGCCGTTATGCCCAGATGCGGGAAAACCTGGAAGCCCTCCCCAGCCCCATGCCGGAAGGGGGGCCTTTGGCAGAAGCCCTGCTGCTGGAAAGCGTGGGGGCCCTGCGGGCCCGCATGCAGGAGATGGAAGCGGCCCACCAGCGGCAGCAGGAGGACATGCTGGCGTACTATACTTTGTGGGTGCACCAGATCAAGACGCCTATGGCGGCCATGCGTTTGATTTTGCAGGGCCAGCCCCAGCCGGACGGCAGCGCCGTGAGCCAGGAGCTTTTTAAGATCGAACGTTATGTGGAGATGGTTTTGGGGTACCTGCGCTTGGAGACGATCTCGCAGGACTTGTGCTTTGAGCCCTGCGACATGCGGCGGCTGGCGGCCCGGGCGGCCAAGAAGTTCGCGCCCCAGTTTATTTATAAGAAGCTGGCGTTTACTTTAGGGGATTTTGAGCTAAAAGCCGTTACGGATGAAAAGTGGATGCTGTTTGTGCTGGAGCAGCTGTTTTCCAACGCGGTCAAGTATACCCATACCGGCGGGGTGGCGGTTTCGGTAGAGGCGGGGGAGGTGCTGGTGGTCCGGGACACAGGGGTGGGCATTGCGCCGGAGGACCTGCCTCGGATTTTCCAGCGGGGCTTTACAGGGCAGAATGGCCGGAAGGAGGGGGCTTCTACTGGCTTGGGCCTTTACTTGGTAAAGCGGGTGCTGGATACTTTACAGACCCCCATTGAGATACGCCCGGCCGCAGGGCGCGGTACGGAGGTGCGCCTTTTTCTGGGCAGGGGGCCTGTCCCCCGGGATTAGGGGATGTTTGCGTTTTGCATTTTAGTGTGCGGCTTGGGATGCTTGCGGTGCGCTTTTGCCCATTGAAATCCTTGGCTGGTCTATGTTATAATGTCTGCAAAGCAGAGATTCGGAGTTTCCCTTGGCTGTGCAAGAGCCGCCCTTGCTTCGTAAGGTACCGGAAAACTCCAAGCAGATTTATGCTATAATAGGTTTTAAACGCGGCTATGGGGCGTGGATAAGGAGGAAATATGATCAAGTGCGCGATATTTGACGCGGACGGCACCCTGCTGGATTCTATGGGCATGTGGCGGGATATCACCTATGAATACGCGGAGGAAAAAGGGATAGTGGCGCCTGCGGACCTGCACCACACCATCAACCGCCTGAGCATGGAACAGTGCGCCGACATGTACCGCAGTTTGGGTGTAGCGGGTACCACGGAACAGGTGTTGGAGGAATTGGCGGCCTGTGCCTATAGCGGCTACCGCACCCGGGTAGGGGAGAAGCCACGGGCAGGGGAGTTTTTGCGCCTGCTGGCTGAAAACCGGATAGGGGTGGCGGTGGCTACGGCCTCGCAGACAAAGGGGGTGCGGGCGGCTTTGGACCGCCTGGGGATGCTGCCTTATGTGGAGCTGCTGGTGAGCTGTACCGAAATCGGCAAAAGCAAAGAGTACCCGGACATCTTTTTGCATTGCGCCAAGGCTTTTGGGGCTGGGCCTGAAGAGTGCGTGGTGTTTGAGGATTCGCCCTATGCCATGGAAACGGCGAAAAAGGCGGGGTTCCCTGTAGTGGCTGTAGAGGACGAAAGCGCCCGGCATCTGCAAAAGCAGGCGGAGGCCGCGTGCAGCCGGCGCATTGCCGGGTACGGCGTACTGATTGAAGAGCTTACCCCTGCGGGCGAGGCCTTTGCCCAAGCGTTGGAGGCCGGCTTGCATCAAACCTAAAACAAAGGAGTTAACCACCGTTATTATGTCTACTTTCCGTAAAAAATATATAGGGGACCGCGCTTTTTACATGGCGGTCATCCTGCTTATTGTGCCTATGATTGTCCAGCAGGGCATTACCCAGTTTGTAAACCTTTTGGACAACGTTATGGTGGGCCGCCTGGGCACCAACCCCATGTCCGGCGTAGCCATTGTCAACCAGCTTATTTTTATTTTCAACCTTACGATTTTTGGGGGCCTTTCCGGGGCGTCGATTTTTGGGGCGCAGTTCTACGGCAAGGGGGACCAGGCTGGCCTGCGCCATTCCTTCCGGTTCCGGCTGCTGTTCGGCGTGGGGGTGACGGCCGTGGGCCTGGCGATTTTCCTGCTGTTTGACGAGCCCCTTCTCCATCTTTACTTAAATAAGGAGAATTCCTCGGCAGAGGACATTGCCGCTACCCTGGGCTTTGCCAGGGAGTACATGCGGGTCATGCTGTGGGGCCTGGCGCCTTTTATGGTGGTGCAGGTATTTTCCAGCGCTTTAAAGGACATGCGGGAGACCTTTTCGCCCATGATGGCCAGTGTGATTTCCATTTCTGTCAACCTGGTGCTCAACTATTTGCTGATTTTCGGCAGCTTCGGCTTCCCGAAAATGGGGGTGCGGGGCGCGGCGCTGGCTACGGTTATTGCGCGGTATTTGGAGATGCTTTACCTGGTGGTTTATGCTTTGCGCCGCAAAAAGAAATTCCTTTTCCTGCAGGGGGCGTTTAAGAGCATGCATGTGCCGTTGCCGCTGGTGAAAAAAATCACCATTACGGGCACGCCTTTGCTGCTTAATGAAACTTTCTGGTCTATGGGCATGGCGGCTATCAACATGTGCTACGCCACCCGGGGGCTTACAGCGGTGGCGGCCACCAACATCAGCAGCACGGTGAACAACCTGTTCTCCATTATTTTGATGACGATGGGCAATGCCGTAGGCATTATGGCCGGGCAGATGCTGGGCGCCAACGACATTGATGGGGCCAAGGACACGGTGCGCAAGGTGATGTTTTTTGCGGTGTCCTGCTGTGTTGTTACCGGGGGGCTGATGGCGGTTTGCTCGCCGCTGATCCCGCACATCTACAACACAGAGGAAGCAGTGCGGCATACGGCCACCCAGCTGTTGATCATCTGCGGGTGCTTCCAGCCCCTAAATTCCTTTGTGAACTGTGCGTATTTCACCATACGCTCGGGGGGCAAGACCTTTATCACCTTCTTATTTGACTGCGTGTTTACCTGGGTGGTGTGCCTGCCCATTGCCTTTGGCCTTAGCCACTTTACCCAGCTGAGCGTGGTGTGGGTGTTCTTCTTCGTGTCCTGCGCGGACATTATCAAGGTGGTTATCGGGGCGTTTATGCTTAAGTCCGGCGTGTGGGCTAAAAACGTGGTAAATGAAACCTAAAGCCTAGCGTCGGTTCTAAAACCCCGAAACACCCTCTTTACGTCTAAAATGGACGGCCCCTGCGTCAAAAAACCTCGAAAGGTGACAGCCTTTCCTGCGGTTTTTCCCTTGGATTCATTCCATTTTAGACAAAAATCCCGTCATTTCCCCGGTTTTAAAACAGACTCTAGAGAAATTCAGAGGAAAAAATACCAAAGGAAACCCCGCCGCAAACGCGGGCCGCAGCCCTACCCCCCGCACCACCCCGCGCGCGCGGAAGCGAAGCGTGGGATCCTTAAGGGCCGGGGCCCTTAAGCGGGGTTTGGGGCAGAGCCCCAAGGCCTAAAAAAGCGGCGGCCAAAAGGAGTGGATTACTGTGAAAATTGTACTGCTAGGGGAGCCTATGGGCTTGTTTATGGCGAACGAGGCTGGGGCTATACAGGATGTGAAGACCTTTACCGCGTCTATTGCGGGGGCGGAATACAACGTGGCTGTGGGATTGGCTAGGCTGGGCCATACGCCGGCTTACTGTACCCGGCTGGGGTATGACCCTATGGGGGAAAAAATCCTGGCGGGCCTGCGGCAGAACGGCATCTCTACAGATTTGGTGATGCAGGTGGAGGACGAGCTTACGGGCTTTATGATGAAAAGCTCTACCCAGCAGGGGGACCCGGATATTGCATACTACCGTAAGGGCTCGGCTGCGTCTAAAATCAGCCCCCACGATATTGACGCCTTGGATCTGTACGGCTGTGAGAGGCTGCATGTGACGGGCATTTTCCCGGCGGTGTCTGCGAGCGCCCTTTCGGCTACGAAGCGGCTGATCAGCCGGGCCCAGGCTTTGGGTATCCCTTATTCCTTTGACCCCAACCTGCGCCCCCAGCTGTGGGCGGATAAAAAACAGATGATCGATACCCTGAACAGCCTGGCCCAAGGGGCGGAAACGGTATTGCCCGGTATTGGCGAGGGCAGGCAGCTTACCGGCCGGGAAGACCCGGAGGGCATTGCGGATTTTTACCATGCCATGGGCGTGAAAAACGTGGTGGTCAAGCTGGGGGCCGGCGGGGCGTTTTACTCGGAAAAGGGCGGGGCCCGCGGGGTCTCTGCGGGCTTCCCGGTGGAAACGATTGTGGATACCGTAGGGGCAGGGGACGGCTTTGCCGCCGGGGTGGTAAGCGCCCTGGCCGAAGGGGAGACTTTGGAACAGGCGGCCTTTAGGGGCAATGTGATCGGGGCTATCCAAATCACCCACAAGAGCGATAACGAGGGGTTGCCGACCCGGGAGGAGCTGGGGAGGATTATCCTCTCTGGCAAGGCGTAGGGCGGCGCCAGATGGAAAAGAAAGGCGGGAGCTGCTTGGAGATAAACCAGGAAAAATTAGTAGAGGAAGCCCTTTGCGCACGGCAGCGGGCTTATGTGCCGTATTCCCATTTTGCTGTGGGCGCGGCCCTGCTTTGCGGGGACGGCACCTTGTACCACGGCGCAAACATCGAGTGCGCTTCGTACCCCGGAACAAATTGCGCTGAGCGCACCGCCGTTTTCAAGGCGGTCAGCGAGGGCCGGCGGGATTTTGCCGCTATAGCGGTAGTGGGCGGGCCGGAAGGGCAGGAGCCTGCCTCCATTTGCCCGCCGTGTGGCATATGCAGGCAGGTTTTGCGGGAGTTTTGCCAGGACAGCTTCCTTGTTATCCTTTCGGACGGCCGAGAAATCAAAACCTATACCCTGGGGGAGCTGCTGCCCTGTTCCTTTGGGCCGGAAAACCTGTAGGGCGCATGGACACAAAAGGAGGGAACCCTATGGGGATTTTGGAACGCCGGGATAAAACCAATTATTACCTGGATTTGGCCGAGGTGGTCTCCCAGCGCTGCACCTGCCTGCGCAGGCATTACGGCGCGGTCATTGTGAAAAACGATGAGGTGATCTCTACCGGCTATGTGGGCGCGCCCCGGGGCCGCCAGAACTGCTCGGATTTGGGCGCCTGCCTGCGGGAGCAAAGGGGCATACCACGGGGGGAACGGTACGAGCTGTGCCGGAGTGTGCACGCAGAGGCCAATGCCATTATCTGCGCACCGCGCCAGGGGATGATCGGCGCGACCTTGTATTTGGTGGGCATTACCATAGAGAAGGACGAGGCTACGGGCACTTACCGGCGGGGCGGTTATATTGAGAACGCCGTGTGCTGCTCCATGTGCAAGCGGCTGGTGATCAATGCCGGCATTGCCCAGGTGGTGTGCCGGGATGACAGGGAGCACTACCGGGTGATCCAGGTGGAAGACTGGATTGCGGATGATGAATCCCTGCGGGGGGTGCTGGGCTATTGAAATCGGGCCGCTACAACGCCTTGGATACCCTGCGGGGGCTGCTGTTGGTGAACATGGTAGCTTACCATGCCCTGTATGACGTGGTGTTTATTAAGGGCATACCCATAGGCTGGTACACAGGGCCTGTGGGCTATGTGTGGCAGCAAAGCATCTGCTGGGGGTTTATTTTCCTGTCGGGGTTCTGCTTCCGGTTTTCCCAGCACCCCCTGCGTCATGGCTTGACGGTGCTGGGGGCGGGGGTTTTGGTGAGCCTGGTTACGTATTTTGCCATGCCCAGCCAGGCCATCCTTTACGGGGTGCTGTGGCTGCTGGGGCTGGCGGGGCTTATCCAGTGCGGCACCTGGTGGCTGTGGGCCAAGCTGAAGCTGCCGCCTTACCCGGCCTGGCTGGGGCTGGCGGTTTTTGGGGCGCTCTTTTTCCTGACCCGGGGCGTGCCCTACGGCTATTTGGGCTTTGAGGGCCTGCGGCTTGCTGAACTGCCCCCTTGGCTGTACCAAAGCCAGTGGCTGGCGGTGGCGGGCCTGCCGGGGCCGGGCTTTTGGTCGTCAGATTACTTCCCTTTGGTGCCCTGGCTGTTTTTGTACTTGTGCGGGTATTTCCTGTGGTGCCTTGTGGGACACAAACGGCAGGTGATGGAAAAGCTAAAAAAGGGGGTCCCGCCGCTTTCGTTTTTAGGGCGGCACAGCCTTTTGATCTACCTGCTGCACCAGCCTGCCCTTATGCTGGTTTTTATGTGGATATAGGAGGGGTGGCCATGCGGTTTAAACGGCAAGGCAGCGTTATGTCGGTGGACCTTCACGGTACTTCTGTAGAGGATGCCCAGGCCCTGTTGCTGGCTTGGCTGGATCACGCGCCGGAAAGCGTTACGGAGCTGCGGGTGATACACGGCTACAACCGGGGCACCCTGCTGCGGGACATGGTGCGCGGCGGGCTGGCACACCCTTTGATCAAGCGGAAACTCCCTGCCCTGAACCCCGGCGAAACCAGGCTTATGCTGGGCCGGAAGGGGCGGGGGTAAAAATAGAGGACAGCACCCCATTATGGAAAGGAAGATTTATACTATGTCAAAACTGGCAGCAAAGGCTACCCGCGACCTGCGGGCGGCTGTAGAGCAGGCCATTTCAAAGGCCCAGGCAGCGGGGGACCTTCCCGAAGCCCAGGCCCCGGCTTTTACCTTGGAGGTCCCGGCGGACCGGGCCCACGGCGATTGGGCCTGCAACGCCGCTATGGCGGGGGCGCGGGCTTTTAAGTGCGCGCCCCGTAAAATCGCGGAGGCTATACAGAAGCATATAGACCTTTCGGCCACGTATTTTGAGGCCTGCGAGATTGCCGGGCCTGGCTTCCTTAATTTTACCCATGCCCCCCGCTTTTACAGCGAAGTCCTACAGGACGTCCATACACTGGGGCCCGCCTATGGCCGCAGCGGCATGGGGGAGGGCAAGCGTGTGCTGGTGGAGTTTGTGTCCGCCAACCCTACGGGCCCTATGCACATCGGCAACGCCCGGGGCGGCGTGCTGGGCGACGCCCTTTCGGCTGTGCTGGAAACGGCTGGCTATCAGGTGGAGCGGGAGTTTTACGTAAATGACGCGGGCAACCAGGTCAATAAATTTGCCTGCTCTTTGGAGGCCCGGTACCTGCAGATTTATAAAGGCGAAGACGCTGTGCCTTTCCCGGAGGATGGGTACAAAGGGGAGGACATTAAGGCCCACGCCCGGGCTTTTGCGGAAAAGTTTGGCGGCCAGTACGTGGAGGCGTCGGAAACGGAGCGCCGCCAGGCTTTGGTAAATTATGCCCTGCCGATAAACATCCAGGGGCTTCATGATGACCTGCTGCGCTACCGGGTAGAGTATGACAACTGGTTCCGGGAATCGGCCCTGCATGAAAATGGCGCGGTGGGCCGGGTAGTGGAGCTTTTGAAGGAGAAGGGCGCTACCTATGAGAAGGAAGGCGCGGTATGGTTTGGGGGCGGGCCTTACGGCAGCGAGGATTTTGTGCTGGTGCGCTCTAACGGCGTGCCCACTTATGTGGTGCCGGACATTGCCTACCACTATGACAAGCTGGTTACCCGGAATTTTGATATAGCCATTGACGTGCTGGGCGCGGACCACCATGGCTATGTGCCCCGGCTGAAGGGGGCCCTTAAGGCCCTGGGGGTAGACGCGGAACGCCTGCATGTGGTGCTTATGCAGATGGTGCGGCTGGTGCGGGACGGCGAGATCGTTAAGGCCAGCAAGCGCAGCGGCAAGGCGATCACCCTGGTGACGCTTTTGGATGAGGTGCCGGTAGACGCGGCCCGCTTCCTCTTTAACTCTTACGAGCCTAACACCCGCATTGACTTTGACTTGGATTTGGCCGTACAGGAGGACAGCCAGAACCCGGTCTACTATGTGCAGTATGCCCATGCCCGGGTGTGCAGCATCTTGAAGAACCTGGCGGCCGACGGCATTGCCCCCCGGGATTGTACGTTGGAAGAGCTGGGCCTTCTTTCGGCCCCGGAGGAGGTGGAGCTTATCCGGCAGATTTCGGCCTATACCGCCGAGGTGGAGGGCGCTGCCCGGGCTATGGACCCGGCACGCATTACCCGCTATGTGACGGCCCTTTCTACGCTGTTCCACAAATTTTATAACGCCTGCCGGGTAAAGGGCCCAGACCCTGCCCTTACCGCCGCGCGCCTGTACCTGTGCACGGCTTTTAAGCAGGTGCTGGAAAATGGCTTGGCCCTTTTCAATGTGACGGCCCCTGACAGCATGTGAGCCTTTCGCCCCAGCCAAAGCGCTGGGGCTTTGCCATTTGGGCAAAGTTTATCATTTGTTAATTTGACTGGCCAAACAGAATTTGGTATAATAATAAGATAAGGCCCGGCCATGGGCTGCGGCAATGGAAAAGAGACAGCGGAAGAGAAAGGTATGAGAATACATTGGCAAACAATATATTGACAAAGCTCTTTGGCAACTACAGCAAGCGCGAGCTTAAGCGCGTGCAGCCCCTGGTGGATAAGGTGCTGGCCTTAGAGGAGGTCTACAAGACTATGGACGACGGCGCCCTAAAGGGCCAGACCGCGGTTTTGAAAGAGCGCATCCAGAAGGGGGAAAGCCTGGATGACATCCTGCCCGAAGCCTTTGCCGCCTGCAGGGAGGCTATGGACCGGGTGCTGTCCCTGCGGCTGTTCCCGGTGCAGGTCCAGGGCGGCATCATTTTGCACCAGGGGCGCATTGCGGAAATGAAGACCGGCGAAGGCAAGACCTTTACCCTGGCCCTGCCTGCTTACCTGAACGCCCT
Source organism: bacterium D16-76 (assembly GCA_009917445.1). Classification (GTDB taxonomy): domain Bacteria; phylum Bacillota; class Clostridia; order Oscillospirales; family Acutalibacteraceae; genus Acutalibacter. The sequence continues at coordinate 130,411 of QZEE01000004.1, forward strand.
TACGGGGGAAGGGGTGCACATTGTTACGGTCAACGAATACCTGGCCAAGTACCAGGGTGAAATGATGGCCAGGGTCTTTAACTTTTTGGGGCTTACGGTGGGGCTGGCCCTTACGGGGATGTCCAGCGAGGAAAAGAGGGCTGCCTATAACTGCGACATCACCTATGCTACCAATAACGAATTGGGCTTTGACTACCTGCGGGACAACATGGTGATTTATAAGGAGAACAAGGTACAGCGGGGCCACCATTACGCTATTGTGGATGAGGTGGACTCTATCCTCATTGACGAGGCCCGCACGCCTTTGATCATCTCTGGGCATGGCGACAAGGCCGACAACCTTTACCAGCAGGCGAACTCGTTGGCTAAGACCTTGAAGCCCATACGGGTAAAGGAGACCGACGAGAAAGAGGACAACGACGAGATATACGACGAGTACGACTATATTATCAACGAAAAGCTGAAGACCTGCTCCCTTACCCGGCGGGGCGTGAAAAAGGCGGAAAGCTATTTTGGCATTGAAAACCTGACGGACCCGGACAATATCCGCATCCAGCACCACGTGAACCAGGCTATCCGGGCCTGGGGCATTATGCACCGGGACCAGGATTATGTGGTGAAGGACGGCGAGGTCATTATTGTCGATGAGTTCACCGGCCGGTTGATGTTTGGGCGCCGCTATAATGAGGGCTTGCACCAGGCTATTGAGGCCAAGGAAGGGGTGGAGGTGGCCCGGGAAAGCAAGACGTTGGCCACGATCACCTTCCAGAATTACTTCCGCCAGTACCAGAAGCTTTCGGGCATGACCGGTACGGCCATGACGGAGCAGGAGGAGTTTTCCGAGATCTACCGGCTGGACGTGGTGGAGATACCCACCAACCGGCCTATGGTCCGGGAGGACTGCCCGGATGTGGTCTATAAGACGGTGGACGCTAAGTTTAAGGCTGTTATTGACGATATTGTGGAGCACCACGAAAAGGGGCAGCCGGTGCTGGTGGGTACCATCACCATTGAGAAGTCTGAGGTGCTCAGCAAAATGCTGCGGCAGCGGGGCGTGCCCCATCAGGTGCTGAACGCCAAGTTCCATGAGAAGGAAGCCCAGATCGTGGCCCAGGCCGGGCGCAGGGGGGCGGTGACCATTGCAACCAACATGGCCGGCCGCGGCACGGATATCCTTTTGGGCGGCAACGCGGAGTTTATGGCTAAGGCGGAAATGCGCAAAATGGGCTACAGCGAAGAGCTTTTGGTAGAGGCTACCGCCTACAGCCATACCCAGGACGAGGCTATTTTGGAGGCCCGGGAGACTTTCTCGAAGCTTAACAGCAAGTATAAGGCGGAGATCGCCCCGGAGGCCGAAGAGGTCAAGCGGCTGGGCGGCCTGTATATTATCGGCACAGAGCGGCATGAGTCCCGCCGCATTGACAACCAGCTGCGGGGCCGGGCGGGACGCCAGGGCGACCCAGGCAAGAGCCGGTTCTATATTGCCCTGGAAGATGACCTGATGCGCCTGTTTGGCGGCGAGCGCCTTTCTTCTATGATGGACCGCATGCGCATTGAGGATGATGTGCCCATTGAGACCGGCATGGTCTCTACTGCCATTGAAAGCGCCCAGCGCAAGGTGGAGGGCCGCAACTTTGGCATACGCAAGAACGTGCTGCAATATGACGAGGTCATGAACAGCCAGCGGCAGATCGTTTATGGCCAGCGGGACCAGGTGCTTAACGGCGAGAACATGAAGGGCTCTATCCAGAAGATGGTGAATGAGTCTATTGAAGCTAACGTCAAAACCTATCTGCCGGAAAGCGCAGCCCCCGACGACTGGGATTTGGCGGGCCTGCGGGAACATTACCAGGGCTGGCTTATTAGCGATTTGGATATGCGGTATACCAAGGGTCAGCTGGAAGACATGGGGCCCCAGGACATCTTAAAGGAATTGCAGGAAAAGGCCGCTGCCCTTTATGACAAGCGGGAGAGGGAGTTTACCCCGGAGGTCATGCGGGAGGTGGAACGGGTGGTCCTTTTGCGGGCGGTAGACCAGGAGTGGATGGACCATATCGACGCTATGGAGCAGCTGCAGGAGGGCATCCGCCTGAGGGCCTATGCCCAGCATGACCCGGTTGTGGAATACCGCTTAGAGGGCTTTGACATGTTTGACGGCATGATTGCGGCTATCCGGGAGACTACGGCTAAGGCTATCCTTACGGTGCGTTTGCGCACGAAGGAGGCCCCCAAGCGGGAACAGGTGGCCAAGGAGACCAGCGCTGGCACGGCGGGGGACCAGACGGTGAAAAAGCAGCCCATGCGCAAACAGAAGAAGCCCGGCCGCAACGACCCCTGCCCCTGCGGCAGCGGGAAAAAATATAAGAAGTGCTGCGGCCGGGACGAATAAAGCAGGAGGGGGAGGCCCATGAAAAAAACATGTAAAGCCTTTGCTGCTATGGCCCTGGCGGCGGTGCTGGCCCTTTGCCTGGGCGGATGCGACATCCCCATGCCCGGCTTTGCTGATTACGATGTGTCCAGCTACATCCAGGCTTATTTGGACAGCAGCTATCACAACGCCAACGAAAGCATTGTGGCTTTGGGCCACACGACGGCCCAGGCCGCTGCGGACAACCATGCCACTACGGTAGAAAACGCGGTGGTGAATTTCTGCAACACCTATGGCTTGGCTTTTACGGAAGAGCAGCAGGCCCAGCTACGGGAGGTGTTCTCGCAGGTTTTGCAGCAGGCCCAGTATACGGTGCGGGAGGAGCAGAAGGTGGACACCGGCTATTATATTGAAGTAGAGGTGACGCCTATTACCAATTTCAGCGATTGTTCGGCCCAGCTGCAGGCCCTGCGGGATCAGGCCCAGCAGGAGGCGGACGCGGCCAATGAAGCTCAGGCCGAAGAGGGCGAGGACGAAGACGGTGGGGAGGATGAGGACGATTCTTGGGAGGATGAAGACGAAGGGCCCATTGCTACCCCGGCCCCTACGCCGGTGCCCTTGGTAGACCCCCGGGAGCTGTACTTGGAAAAAGCTTTGGAGTTCTGCCGCCAGCAGGCGGCCTCGGTCCGCTTTGGCACGGCCTGCACCATGTCTTTAGACATCCGGCAGACCAGCGAGGGCGAATTGCAGCTGGATTTGAACCAGATCGACAGCATTGACAACACGGTGCTGCAGTTTACCCCCGGCTGATGCCGGGAAGAAAGGAAGGATTTTTATGGAGCAAGCGTCCCTGCGCACCTGCGCTTTGTTTGATTTATCCCATACCATCGCCGCTCCCTTGCTGGAAGCGGCCCAATACCCCTGGCAGGCCCTGGCGGGCATACGGGATTTTATCTTGGGGTTAGGCCCGGCCCTGCCTGCTGAAGAATATGAACAGAGGGGGGAGGGCGTCTGGGTCCATAAGACGGCTGTGCTTTACCCCAACCATTATATGGCCGGGCCCTGCATCATCGGCCCTGGAACGGAGGTGCGCCCCGGCGCGTTTATACGGGGCAGCGCTTTGGTGGGGGCGGGCTGCGTGGTGGGCAACTCTACGGAGCTGAAAAACGTTATCCTCTTTGACAATGTGCAGGTGCCCCACTATAATTATGTAGGGGACTCTATTTTGGGTTATAAATCCCATATGGGCGCGGGTTCGATTACGTCTAATGTAAAGTCGGATAAGGCTTTGGTGACGGTGCACTTTGGGGAAGGGGATATGGAGACTGGTTTGAAAAAGCTTGGCGCTATACTGGGCGACGGGGTAGAGGTAGGCTGCGGTACGGTCCTAAACCCCGGTACGGTTGTAGGGCCGGGCAGCCGGGTGTACCCCCTTTCTTCGGTGCGGGGGTGTGTGCCGGCCCGCAGCGTATACAAAAAGCAGGGGGAAGTGGCGGCCTTGCGGTGACAGCCCGTCCTGCAAGCCCAAGAAAGGAGGCAACGCCCTATGGACATGCTTACCGATTTTATCCAGTCTGGCGTGCTGCCCACGGCCCTGCTGCTGGTGCGGGCTTTTGTGCCGGTTTTGGCCCTGTATGTGGTGTGGCGCAGCTACACATCCTTTAAAAAGGGCCAGCGCCGCCGGGACCCTGTCGTTATGCTTTGCGACGAAGCCTCTGGCATCCGTTTCCCGGTGCTGTACTGGGAAAACTCTATTGGCCGCAGCAAAAGCTGTGACATCTGCCTGCCGGACGCTACGGTCTCCCGGGACCATGCTGTGTTGATGCGCCGGGAGGAGGGCTGGGTGGTCTGCGACACGGGCTCCCAGTCTGGCACCGCGGTCAATGGGCGGGGCATTGAGGGGCAAAAGCTTTTGTCTATTGGCGACACGGTCACCATGGGGGACGTGACCCTTACCCTGCGCAACGCCGATTCCCCGCCGGAAAAGAGGCGCCGGGTCTTTAAGGGCTTTTCCCACGAGGCTGCTTCTCCGGTGAAGCTTATGGTGGCGGCAAGCCTGGTGTTGCTGCTTATGGCCTTGCAGGGCTGTTTGGTGGATGGGGCTTTTGTCCCCACACAGGCCGTGCCTACCCTGCTGGTTATGGTGATGGGGTGGGGGCTTTATATCTATTCTATTGGCATACAGCACCGGGTTAGCTTTGAGATTGAGACGATTGCCTACCTGCTTTCCGGTATAGGCATTACGGTGCTTGCGGCTTTTGATATTGATGGTGTAAAGACCCAGTTGGCGGCTATGGCTATTGGCGTCCTGTTGTTCTGTTTTATGATCTGGTTTATGAACGACCTGGACCGGGTTGCTAAGTTCCGTGTGTATATTGGGGCCGGGGCCATCCTGCTTTTTGCCCTTAACATGGTTATTGGCACCGAGCAGCACGGCGCGAAAAACTGGATACAGCTGGGCCCTTTGAGCATCCAGCCTTCTGAGCTTATTAAGATTGCCTTTGTGTTTGTGGGCACCTCTACTTTGGACCGCCTGCAGACTAAGAAGAATATCACGGAATTTTTGCTGTTTACCGGCATTTGCATGGGTTTTTTGGTGCTTATGCACGACTTGGGTACAGCGGTTATCTTCTTTGCCTGCTTCTTGATTATTGCCTTTATGCGTTCGGGCAGCGTGCGTACGATTGTGCTGATTTTGTCCGGCGCGGCTATAGGGGTGCTGCTTATTTTGCAGTTTTTGCCTTATATTGCCGACCGCTTTGCGGGCTGGGGCCACGTGTGGGAGCACATCAACGACAACCTGGGCTTCCAGCAGACCCGTGTGCTTACCTATATGGCCAGCGGCGGCTTGTTCGGCATGGGCCTGGGGGACGGGTATTTAGCGGGTTCGGGGGTTTTTGCGGCAGACAGCGATTTGGTTTTCGGCCTGCTTTGTGAAGAGCAGGGACTGGCTTTGGCCCTGGTGGTGGTACTGGCTATAGCCCTTTTCATCTTTTACGCCCGCAGCGATGTGACCCGCAGCCGGTCTACCTTCTTCTCCATTGGGGCCTGCGCCGTGGCGGGGATGCTGCTGTTCCAGACCTGCCTTAACGTTTTTGGGGCTACGGATGTTTTGCCTTTAACTGGCGTCACCTTGCCTTTTATCAGCTCGGGCGGTTCCAGTATGATGTCGGTGTGGGGGCTTATGGCCTTTTTAAAGGCTTCGGATGAACGCACCTACGCCGCCCGCCGGGCCAGCAAGGGCAGCGCCCGTACTGCGGCCCGGCCCGCCAGCCGCACCGGGGAGTTCCCGCCGCCCCGCCCCCGTGGGGAGGCCCAGGATACCGGCTACACGCCCCGCCGCCAGGGTTCGGGGGGGCGGCGCTACAGCCCACCGGCTGGGCGGCACAGCAGGCCGGCACGTCCTCAGCCCCCGCCGCCCCGGCAGCGGGACGACATGGAGGACATTAACAGCTGGAAATAGCCCAGCCGCCATTTTAAGAAAGGGGATGACCTGGTATGAAAACCGTAGGCTTCCGCTCTGTTGTCCTGTATATCCTGCTGGCTGTCTTCCTGGGAGGGCTGGGCTATCTGGTGGTGAACCTGTTTTTCCATGGCAGGCAGTGGGCCATGCAGCCCTATAACGGCCACCTTTCGGCGCAGATGGGCGATATTAAGGACCGAAACGGCAACGTCCTGGCTACCAGCCAAGACGGGGAACGCTTTTACAGTGACGATGAGACTGTCCGCCGCGCCCTTCTCCATACCATTGGCGACACGGCGGGGTATATTGGCACCGGTGTACAGTCGGTGATGGGGGACAAGCTTACCGGCTACAATTTAATAACCGGCCTTAACCGCACCCCTTTTACCAGCTTGTCCAGCAAGCTGGAGCTGACTGTGGACCAGGCGGCCTGCGCGGCCGCTTACAACGCTATGGCGGGGCGCAGCGGGGCGGCTATCCTCTATGACTATGAGACCGGCGACATCCTCTGCAAAGTTAGCGCCCCTACCTTTGACCCGGCTTTTGTGCCGGAGGATATTGAGACCAACGACGCTTACAAGGGCGCTTATGTGGACAACACCCTTTCCAGCAGCTTTACCCCGGGCAGCATCTTTAAAGTTGTTACGGCTGCAGCCGCTATGGATTTGTGGCCGGACTCTTGGAGCACACGTACCTATGAGTGCTGGGGCAGTGAGGAGATTGGCGGCAGCAATATCACCTGCCTGCATGGGGAATCCCACGGGAACCAGGATATGTTTGCGGCCCTTGGCAACTCCTGCAACATTTATTTTGCCAAGCTTGCGGGCGATATGGGCGGCGAGGCCCTGCAGCGCAAGGCCGAGGAAATGGGCTTTAATGTGAATCTGGATTTTCATGGGGTTACTGTGGCTAAGAGCAGCTTGGATCTTTCCGCTGCCAACGCCAATGAGCTGGGCTGGGCCGCGGTGGGCCAGTACACGGTGCTGACAAACCCTTACCATATGATGGTCCTGATGGGCGCTGTGGCTAAGGGCGGGACCTATACCCAGCCCCGGCTGACGGAACGGGGGGATTTCTTTTCTGGGGTGGGAACGCCTGGGAGGCTGATGGGCCCGGAAACTGCCCAGCAGTTAAAGAGCCTGCTGCGCAGCGACGTGGAAAATTATTACGGGGATTGGATGTTCCCCCAGGGCATGAACGTGTGCGCTAAGACCGGCACCGGCGAGGTGGGGGAGGGCAAAGCCCCCAACTGCTGGATGGTGGGTTTTTGTGACAGCGCCCAGTACCCTTATGCCTTTGCGGTAGTGGTGGAGGAAGGCGAGGGCGGTATTGAAACAGCGGGTTCCTTAGTAAGCGCTATGCTGCAGGCTTTGGCATAAGGGCCCGCATTTTTCCGGAAGGAGGGGCCGCCTTATGACCCTACAGCAGCTGCACTATGCCATTACGATTTCGGAGACCGGCTCTATTAACAAGGCTTCGGAGCGCTTGTATATTTCCCAGCCTTCCTTGACCCTCTCTTTACAGGAGTTGGAAAAGGAGCTGGGTTTCCCTTTGTTCCACCGCAGCGGGCGGGGCGTTACTTTGACGCCGGAGGGGGCGGATTTTATCCTTTACGCCCGGCAGGTGTACAGCCAGTATGAGGACCTGGCCGACCGGTTTGGCAAGGGGAAAAACCGTAAGGAAAAGTTTGGGGTGTCTACCCAGCATTATTCTTTTGCGGTCAAGGCCTTTGTGGAGCTGGTGAAGGGCTTTGACACCTCGCTGTATGAATTTGCCATACGAGAGACCCAGACAAAGGCCGTGCTGGCCGACGTAGCCAACCTGCGCAGCGAAATCGGCATTTTGTACCTTAGCGACTTTAACCGGTCGGTTATGGGCAAGCTGCTGCGCACGGCGGGGCTGGTGTTCCACCCGCTGATTACGTGCAGCCCTTATGTGTATTTGTGGTCGGGGCATCCGCTGGCCCAGAAAGCCTCCCTTACCTTGCAGGAGTTACAGGCGTACCCTTGCCTTTCTTTTGAACAGGGGGACGCGGAATCTTTTTATTACGCGGAAGAGGTTTTCAGTACCGGCGAATACTTGCGCACCATTAAGGCCAATGACCGGGCGACCATGCTGAACCTGATGGTGGGCTTGGGGGGGTACACCTTGTGCTCGGGTATTATCTGCGAGGAATTGAACGGCAGCGGCTATGTGGCTGTGCCCCTGGAAGCCGGGAGTTTGGAGGGCGGGGGCCGGATGGAGATTGGGTACGTGATGAAAAAGAACATGGTGCCCAGCCATATTGGCAGGCTTTATATTGAGAAAATCCAGGCGTATTTGGGGCAAGTGGGGAATGGGGTATAGGTTTAGGCTATAGCTCCGTATCGATTCCCTGTATTGGACAAAGCGGCCTGGGGCGGTTATAATAGGGACTGTGCTAAAGAAGCGGTGCTTACATGGCGCCGCCAGTATTTTACAAAGGAGCGAATGAAGAATATGAAACGGAAAACCTTGAAAAAGCTCGCCTGCCTGGCCTTGGCCCTGGTACTGGCGCTGTCCTTAGCGGCCTGCGGCGGGGACGCCCCAGAGGCCTCCTCCTCTTCCCAGGGGGCAGGCGCTTCGTCTGCGGCGGCTGACAAGACGGGCAGCGCGGACAAGAAGATTTCGGTAGGCGTGAACCCGGTGCCCCATGCGGACATTTTGGAAAACGCGGTAAAGGATGTTTTGGCAGAAGAAGGCTGGGAGCTGGAAGTGGTGGTGTTCCAGGATTACGTGCTGCCCAACACCTCTTTGGAGGAAGGGGAGCTGGATGCCAACTATTTCCAGACACTGGGCTACATGAACGGCCAGAATGACGACAACGGCCTTCATTTGGCAGCGGTAGCTGGGGTGCATATTGAGCCTATGGGCATCTACTCGGAGAAGTATGCTTCCTTGTCTGAGCTGCCGGACGGTGCGGAAATCGCTGTGCCCAACGACCCGGACAACATGCAGCGGGGCTTGGAGCTGCTGGTGCAGAAGGGCCTGCTGAACTCCCTGGGGGATTTTGGTACGGACCCGGACGTGACCGCGGAATCCCTGACCGACAATAAGGAGGCCAACCCCCACGGCTACAAGATCACGACCCTGGAAGCGGCGGGCCTGCCCTTGTCCCTGCCGGACTTGGACGCAGCTGTTATTAACGGCAACTATGCCATTGGCGCGGATCTGCCCACGGAGCACCCGGCGCTGGATATTGAAGAGTTTGACGACGAGACCAGCATCCGGCGGACAAACTTCCTGGTAGTGAAGCAGGGCAATGAGGGTACGGAGAAGACAGAGGCGCTCGTCAAGGCGATCCAGTCCGACGCCGTGAAGGAGTACATTGAGGGTAAGTATAAAGGCTCGGTAATCCCGTCCTTTATTGACCCGGAATAAAGCTGTGATTGAAATTAAGAATGTGCGGAAATCCTTTCAGGACCTGGAAGTCCTGAAAGGAATTTCCCTTGCTATTGAGGACCGTGAAATTTATGGCATCGTGGGGCAAAGCGGCGCGGGCAAGTCTACCCTGCTGCGCTGCTTGAACGGACTGGAACCCTACGATTCCGGGGAGATCACGGTGGACGGCGCTTTGGTGAACAGCCGGGACAAGGCGGCCCTGCGCCAGCTGCAAAAGCGTATGGGCATGATTTTCCAGAGCTTTAACCTGTTGGAACGGCTGGACGTGTATGGAAACATTGCCCTGCCCATGAAGTTCTGGGGCATCAATACCCGGTCTCAGGAGAGCCGGGACAAGGTGCACGAGCTTATACGGCTGGTGGGGTTGGAGGATAAAGTCCACGCTAAGCCCCGGGAGCTTTCTGGCGGCCAGAAGCAGAGGGTGGCCATAGCCCGGGCTTTGGCTTTGGACCCGCCGTTTTTGCTGTGCGACGAAGCTACCAGCGCCCTGGACCCGGAGATTACAAAGGGCATTTTGGCGCTGCTGCAAAAAATCAACCGGGAGATGGGCATTACCATTGTGGTGGTCACCCACCAGATGGAGGTCGTTAAGCAGATATGCAGCCGGGTGGCCTTTTTGTACCACGGCAGCGTGCTGGCTGAGGGCCCGCCGGAGGAAATGTTTATTAAGCCTGCCCAAAAGGAGATCCAATCCTTTTTGCGGGATAAGAGTGAGCGCCTGCCTAAAACCGGCGTGAACATCCAGGTATTCTTTGTGGGGGAGAGCTCGAAGGAGCCGGTGATTACCCAGATGGCCCGGGAGTTGGGCAAGGATTTCAGCATCTGCTGGGCTAAGCTGGAGGATTTCCGGGAAAACGTGTATGGCAGCCTGGTGCTGAATGTGGACGAAATGGACCGGGAAACGGTGTGCCGGTTCCTTACGGCGAAAAATGTCACATGGGAGGTGTTGGAGTAGTGGGCATAGCATCTACAACCAGCATGGCAGGGGTGATTTTGGACGCCTTGTGGCAAACTTTGTACATGGTGTTCTGGTCTACGCTGCTGTCGGTTTTGATAGGGTTTATCCCGGCCATTATCCTCACCCTTACGGCCCCGGACGGCCTGCGGCCTATCCGGCCGGTGTACGAGGTGTTGAGCTTCCTTATTAACGTGTTCCGCAGTTTCCCTTTTATTATTTTGCTGGTGCTGGTCATCCCCTTTACACGGCTGGTGGTGGGGAAGGCGATTGGCACGACAGCCTCGATTGTGCCGTTGACGTTGTCGGCCATCCCCTTTATTGCCCGGGTGCTGGAAACGGCCCTGCGGGAAACTGACCCGGGGGTGGTGGAGGCAGCCAAGTCCTTTGGGGCTTCGAACTGGCAGATTTTGTGGCGGGTGTATATTAAGGAATCTGTCCCGCGCATTATCAACGGCGTGGTGCTGCTGGTCATCTCCCTGGTGGGGTACTCCGCTATGGCGGGCACGGTGGGCGGCGGCGGCATTGGGGACATTGCCATACGCTTTGGCTACCAGCAGTACCGCACGGATTACCTGGTGGTGTGTTCGATTATTCTGATTATTTTTGTGCAGCTGATCCAGATGATCGGGAACCATCTGTACAAGCGATTGTCGTAAGGGGGCAGCGGTATGCCGGATTATAAATTGATAGCCAGCCAGATTGAAGCTTTGGCGGAGATTGACCAGGATTTTGTGCCGGTGCTTTCCAATGCCGCGGCGCTTTTGGATGAGGCCATGGAGCGCATTAACTGGGTGGGCTTTTACCTGCTGGACAAGGGTAGCTTGCTGGTGGGGCCTTTTCAGGGTAAGGTGGCCTGTGTGCGCATTGAGATCGGCAAGGGCGTGTGCGGCACCGCTGTGGAACAGGGCAAGGTTTTGCGGGTTGAGGATGTCCATGCTTTCCCGGGGCATATTGCGTGTGATAGTGCTTCGCGGTCGGAAATCGTGCTGCCCATGCGCAGCGGGGGGAAGGCCGTAGGGGTGCTGGACATTGACAGCCCGGAGAAGGCCCGGTTTACGCAAGAGGATGAGCTGGGCTTGGCCCAAGTGGTGGCGGCGTTGGAGAAAGTTACGGATTTTTCCCGGCTGCGCCTGTGAAGGAATAAAGAAGAAAGCCTCCTTGAAAGCAAGGGGGCTTTCTTTTTTGGCATTGCGCCGCCAAATGGGATGGGGTCCAGGGGGCCGTGCCCCCTGGCGGGGTCAAGGGGCGGCGCCCCTTGTGGGGCGTCCCGGCAGGCCGGGACGTCAGGCGAGGCAGCCGGAGGCTACACAGTCGTCTTAAAATACCGCCTTTGGGTATTCCTTTTCCATTTTTTAAGCCTTTTGTGCAGATGTTGGTAGATTTGTTCATAAATATCCTTTATAATAAACAATATATAAAGCGGTAGGTGCCCTAAATCTGAATTTTTGGGAGGCGATGTCGTGCCGCATAAAACCCCTGAAGAGAGATTTACTGTAAAGGCTTTCCTGCTGCTTACCCTGGCTGGGGTGGTGAACGCCATAGGCGTCACGATGTTTTTGGCCCCGGTGGATTTGTACGACAGCGGCATTTCCGGCACGTCTATCCTGCTTTCCCAAATCACCCCGCCGTATTTGTCGTTGTCTTTCTTTTTGCTGGTTCTCAATGTTCCTTTGTTCTTGTACGGCTATAAGAGGCAGGGGCGGCATTTTACGGTGTGCGCCCTTTACGCGGTGGGTGTGTATTCCCTTTCAGCTTACTTGATTACCGATGTGTTCCCTGTGGACGTGAGCATTGCCTCGCCCCTGGCTGGGCAGGATTTATTGCTGTGCGCCCTTTTTGGCGGGCTGATCTCTGGCATTGGCAGTGGCTTGGCCATACGGGGGGGCGGGGCTATGGACGGTATTGAGGTTATGGCGGTGATTTTTGCTAAGGGGCTGGGGGTCACGGTAGGCACTTTTGTCATGGCTTATAACCTGGTTTTGTATGTGCTGTGCGGCATACTGCTGCAAAGCTGGATTTTGCCCCTTTACTCTATTGTGGCCTATGGGGCGGCCTTGAAGACGGTAGACTTTTTGGTGGAGGGCGTAGACCGATCTAAGGCCGCTATGATCGTCACCAGCAAGGCCCAGGAGGTTTGCGCGTCCCTTTCTGAAGAATTTGGGTGCGGGCTGACTGTGTTGGAGGCTACGGGCTTTTTTTCCCAGGAAGAGAAGAAGATGGTGTATATTGTGCTAAACCGTTTCCAGATTACCCGTATGAAGAACATTGTCCATGAGGAAGACCCTACGGCATATATCTCGGTTTCTGAGGTGGCGGACGTGTTGAAGGGGCAGCCGTAAGGGATGGGGCCTGCGGGATTGTAAGGGTTTCGCAAGCTGGGTTTTCTTGATTTCTTTTGTGGGCGGGTGTATCTAAAATTGGAGTATTTGCCATGTAGGGGCGGCTGGCGGCGATTGTTTACAAAATCGAAAGAATTTAGAGGTTGACAAGCTGGCGGATTGAGGCTATAATTATTTGTGTTGTACTGCACGACAAAGACCCCTGCCTTTGGGCGGATGGGAGGGATATACATGGCTGAGATCAGGCTCAAGGATAACGAATCGCTGGACAGCGCTCTGCGCCGGTTTAAGAAGCAGTGCGCCCGGGCGGGCGTCATCCAGGAAGTCCGCAAGAGAGAGGCGTATGAAAAGCCCTCTGTCAAGCGCAAGAAAAAGTCCGAAGCAGCTCGCAAGCGCAAGTACAAGTAAGTGCTGCTCCATTCCTTACCTGAACTTTCTGACGGAAAGCGGGCTTTACGCCCGCTTTTTTGTTGTGGCGCGGCTGGAAAGAATAAAGGAGCGTGTTTATGGGACTATTTCGGCCCACGGCCCTGAGGGACCGGGTGACAGAGCTGACACCGGAATTTTTGCGGGGGATGGGCGTAGAAGCCCTGCTGCTGGACGTGGACAACACCATTGCCACGTACACATCCCACACGCCGGCCCATGGGGCGGTGGAGTGGGCCCGCGGCATGGTGGAAAACGGGTTCCGGGTGATTATCGTTTCGAACAACTATAAAAAGAGGGTAGGGCCTTTTGCGGAAAGGTTTGGGCTGGATTTTATCAGCTTTGCCTTGAAGCCCCTGCCTTTTGGATACTTACGGGCCCGGCGGCGGCTGGGCGTAGGGCGCGGGGCCTGCGCAATCATCGGGGACCAGGTGTTTACCGATGTGGTGGGCGCCAACCTTTGCGGCATGCGGTCTGTGCTGCTGAAGCCCCTGGAGCCGGAGGAAGGCTTTACCTTTCGGGTGCGCCGGTTTTTTGAACGGGGGCTGCGGGAAAAATTTGTCAGGAGAAAGGATGTTATACAATGAAAAACCCTGTAGAACGGCTGGAAGAGCGGCTTATTGGCGGCGACGGGAAAAAGGCCGCGCTGGTGTTTTCGGAGCGCAACCGGCGCTATTTCACCCAGTTCCCTGCCAGCGACGGGGCCCTGCTGGTAACGGCGGGGGGCGCTTACCTGTTGATGGATTTCCGGTATGAGGAGGCTGCCCGGTACCAGGCGAAGTACTGCGAGGTGATGGGCTTCTCAGATTTGAATAAGGCTTTGTGCGAGCTTATTGACAAGCACGGCATTGAAGAGGTCTATTTGGAGGTGGACAAGCTTTCTGTGGCCCAGTCCCGGAAGTTCCAGGAGGCCTTTGAAAAGCATGGGGCGGAATGTATTTTGGACAAGTCCTTGGATGACTGCATCCGGGACCAGCGGATGATCAAGTCGCCGGAAGAGGTGAAGAAGATCGAGGCTTCCCAGGCCATTACCGACGCGGCTTTCCAGCATATCCTGCCTTTTATCAAGGAGGGCGTGACCGAACGGGAGCTGGCCTTGGAGATCGAGTTCTTTATGCGCAAGCAGGGGGCCGAGGCTGTGGCCTTTGAGCTTATTGTAGCGGCGGGCAAGAATGGCTCCCAGTGCCACGCGGTGCCTTCGGGCAACCAGGTGCATAAGGGTGATTTCATCACCATGGACACCGGCGCCCTGCTGGACGGGTACCACTCGGACATGACCCGCACGGTGGCTTTCGGTAAGGTGTCGGATGAACAGCGGGATGTGTATGAGACGGTGCTGAAAGCCCATTTGGCTGTTATTGACCAGGTGAAGCCCGGCATGCCCTGCTGCGACGTGGACAGAATCGCCCGGGACATCATTGAAAAGGACTACCCCGGCACCTTTGGCCACGGCTTAGGGCATGGCGTTGGCTTTGAGATCCACGAGTGGCCCCGGTTCTCCCATCTGGACAAGACACCCTGCGCCCCTGGCATGGTGATTACAGACGAGCCCGGCATCTATGTGCCTGCCAAGTACGGTGTGCGCATTGAAGATATGCTGCTCATTACAGAAGAGGGGTGCCGCAGCCTGACCAAGTCCCCCAAGGAGCTTATGGAATTGTAACCCCCCGGAAAAGGCGTCTTTCAAACTATTTTTCTTTTTCCCTTGCAATTACAGGCGGGATAGGGTAAAATGATAGGGAGTAAAGAGCCAAAGAGGCAAAATCGGTAACTTTGGAGGTTTTTTGAATATGATCACAGCAGGCGATTTCCGAAACGGCGCGACCTTTGAAATGGATGGTTCCGTATATTCCATCATCGAGTTCCAGCATGTAAAGCCCGGCAAGGGCGCGGCTTTTGTGCGCACGAAGATCCGCAATGTCATTACCGGCGCAGTTGTGGAGCGTACATTCAGCCCTGACGAAAAGTACCCCACGGCCTTTGTAGAGAGGAAGGACATGGAGTATTTGTACAGCGACGGCGACCTGTACTACTTTATGGACAACGAGACCTACGAGCAGGCCCCCATCAACAGCAGTATTTTGGGGGACAGCTTCAAGTTTGTAAAAGAGAACATGGTGTGCAAGGTGCTCTCTTATAAGGGCGATGTTTTTGGCGTGGAGCCCCCCAACTTTGTGGAGCTGGAAGTCACCCACACCGAGCCCGGCGTAAAGGGCAACACCGCCACCAACACCCTAAAGCCCGCTACCCTGGAAACCGGCGCAGAGGTTCGTGTGCCTTTGTTTATCAACGAGGGCGAGCGCATCCGCATTGACACCCGCACCGGCGAGTACATGGAGCGCGCCTAAACGCCCCCAAACCCACAGATGGCCACCCCGGTGGCAAAAAGGAGGAATTGACATGACAAATTCTGAGCGCGCTTCTTACATCCGCGGCCTGATGGACGGCCTGGAGCTGGACCCCAACGCTAAGGAGACTAAGGTGCTGAACGCTATGATCGAGCTGCTTGACGATTTGTGCGTTTCGGTAGAAGAGTTGGAAGGGGGGTTCCAGGAGCTGAGCGACCAGGTAGATGAGATCGACCAGGATCTGGGCAATGTGGAAGAGGATTTCTACGAGCTGGACGGCGGCTGCTCCTGCCACCACCATCATGGGGAAATGGACGATTTGGACGGCGCGGAGTTTGAGGTGACCTGCCCCAGTTGTGGGGATGTCATCCAGCTGACCGACGACCTTCTGGAAGAGGGCAGCATTACCTGCCCTGGCTGCGGCGAGACCTTGGAGTTTGACTTTGACGATGACGACGAGGAATGTGGCTGCGGCTGCCATCACGACGAAGAGGAATAAATGGGCGGCCCGGTTGGGCTGCTTATAGAGTAGAAAAGGCGGGTGCTTTTGCCCGTCTTTTTTTTGTGGTTTTTGGGTAGAAGGGGTTACGTGTTGTTTTTAGTGCGCAATCTACAAGTAGCGCCGCAGGCTTGTGGTTAGGGGGGCTTTTGAAGCAGGACTACGGTCTCAAAGATATTACTTCTTTCCCACAAGCCTTACACTCGATTAAATTCTTTTCCGAAAATGATTTTATTCTTGCCACCGCCGCAAGAACCGCAATTACCACAGAAATCAATATGATTCCAGGCGCTGTTCTTGATTCCATCATCCATAATATCGGTACGAACAGCTGCATTAACATTAGACCAAACAGTCCAAAGGTTTTCAGGCTCATCGGGATCGTTAATTGCTATGCTTGCCACGGATCTTTTCACCTTGCCTATAAGGCGTTCCATAGCAGCAAAAATGCCCGTATCAACGGGTGCGCGTAAAATAAGGGCCGTCGATTTTCCAATCGAGCGGCCTTTATTCTTTCATGCGGATTGCCCTGTCCAGAGTGGCTTCCACAGGGCGAAAATCGCAAGTGCTATACACTGCCCCGCTTGCCGCTAATCATGTGGTCGGAAGCCTGTTTTTTTCGCCCCATTCGCACATTCCATCCAAAATGGGCATAAGGGATTTTCCACGCTCTGTTAAGCTGTATTCGACTTTAGGCGGAATTTGCGGATATTCCTCCCTGTGTACCAGTTTGTCAGCTTCTAATTCTTTCAGTGTGGAACTCAGCGTCTTATAGGAAATTTCCCCAATATATTTTTTCATTTCGTTAAACCGCACGACCTTAAATTCCATTAAGGTATAAAGGATTGTCATTTTGTATTTGCCATTGATCAAAGACAGGGTATAGCTGAAACCCGTCTCGTTAAGACATTCTTTTGAAATGCAGCGTTCGCCCATAGTACGCTTTCCTCCAGGTAAGTATCGCACTTATATGTGCGTACTTGATTTTAGTTTAAATCTTGTTACAATAATACTGTCAGATGTGGGTAAAGTCAAGCCCACAAAATCAGGAGGTATTTACATGAGCAAAAAAATGGTTGTTATTACGGGCAGTCCTCGAAAGGAGGGCAACAGCTTTGCCATGACAGAGGCGTTCATCCAGGCGGCGGAGGCGAAAGGCCATACGGTTACCCGCTTTGATGCCGCGCTGAAAAATGTGGGCGGCTGTCGGGCTTGCGAAACCTGCTTTAAGACTGGAAAAGCCTGCTCCTTTGACGACGACTTCAACACGATTGCCCCCGCTATCCTGGAGGCCGACGCAGTAGTTTTCTCCATGCCCGTCTACTGGTATTCCATCCCCGCACAGATTAAGGGCGTCATTGACCGCCTGTTCTCTTTTGTGGTGGGCGGCAAGGATATTGCGGGCAAGGAGTGTGCTGTGATTGCCTGCTGTGAAGAAGATGATATGTCCGTCTTTGACGGTGTGCGCGTCCCCATGGAACGCTCTGCCGCACTGATGAAGTGGAAGATGGTGGGCGAGGTTCTGGTTCCGGGCGTGCTGAATGTCGGTGATATTGCTAAGACAGACGGCTGTAAACAGGCGGCGGCTTTGGCAGAGAAGTTTTAAGGAGGAAAAACACCATGCCCAAGAAAATTGTCATTCTCAATGGCAGCCCCCGCAGAAAGGGAAACACCTCCGCGCTGGTTAAAGCGTTTACCAATGGCGCGGAGAGCGTCGGCCATACTGTAACAGAATTTTTCCTGGATGGCATGAGCATCCACGGCTGCAAAGGCTGCTTTGGCGGACATAGCAGCAGAGAGTGCCCCTGTGTCCAGCGGGATGACATGGACAAAATTTATCCGGCGGTGCGGGAGTGCGATGTAATCGTGCTGGCAAGCCCGCTCTATTACTGGAACATGAGCGGTCAAATCAGAACTGCTGTTGACCGGCTGTTTGCTTTGGAAGAGGGGGACGGCAATCTTCTGCGGGGACATAGCAGGGCTTCTGCGCTGCTGATGGCTGCGGAGGGCTACGGCTTTGATGATGTTCTTCTTTACTATAATCACTTGATGGAGCATTTGAAGTGGGATAATCTCGGCCATGTTCTTGCCGGAGGAAATGGAGACATAGGAGATATTGAGGGAAAACCCGAAGTATCTGCCGCCTATGAACTTGGGAAATTTATTACATAACAAAAGAAGCGAATGGATATATTGCCCTGTTTGCGGCAGCAAAACACGTGATAAGACAGGTCTTGCGAATGGCGTTGCCCGCCAGCGTGGAATCTTCCTTGTATTGTACGCCTAACAGAATTTCGGCTTTTGCGGCTTTGTACTCTTTAAATGTAACGTGTTTCATTTTGGTGTCCTCCCTGGATTTTCCAGCCCGGATATACAAAAAAATTAGGTTACACGGGTCGTTTGACCTTGTGTAACCTAATTGTAATGCTTGCCTATAATCCACCTTGCAAACCACCCCATCCTATGCTATAATGAAAGCCGAAAATGGAAATAAGGGAGCTGCATAATAGATGAAACTAGGCATCGTAATATATTGGCTTGATTCCGTATGTTAATGTAACTCCATATGATTTCGTAAACCCGCATGGGTACTGGATTTATTGGAAGTCGTGGTACATATAAACCTATAAAACCTGATATATCTTTAGAAGAATTTGGTGCGGAATTGGTGCGGCCACCGTACAAAGATAGAGACTTTCGCGACACTGGTTTTTATCTCAACGACACATAGATTCTGTTTGTAAGGGGCGGTTTCAAAAGGAAACCGCCCCTTCTGGTTTGCCTTTGAATAAATATGCAGAGGTACGACATGGAAATGGGAGAGCCATTTTTTACGTGCCGATTCAATTGTTTATAAGTTTTTAGGGGTAGTTTCAAAAGAGAAGCTGTCCTTTTTGTTATGATAGGAGGTTCCCGTCGTGAAATGCCTGCAAAAATATCACTGGGTCAAGCTGCTCCGCAAGTCCCTGCCGCAAGGCAAAGGCATCATGGGCGCATGGATGAAGCTTGCCAGCCGCGCAGCCTTTTGTAAAGGTATGGCCTCCTACTGCGGCCATAATAACCCCGTAGAGCCCGGTATGTGGGCCGGGGGCGTTGTTGGGCTAAAGAGTATCCTGGGCGTAAGAAGCCGCTCCAAAGCTCTGGAAATGCTTGATAAGCTAGCCCAGCTCGGCTACCTGACCTATGGCCTGGACAAAGAAACGAAGAAGCTAACCTACCAAATCACGGACTGGGTGGTAAAATGCTCCGGCGCAGCGTGTACGAAAGGAGCCGTGTACACGACGGACGGGTACGGCTTCCTGTGCGTGCCCCGGAATATAACAGAAAGATTAGCACAGCAGCATTACAAATTTGAAGAAGCCGACGCCTGGTTAGACCTATGGTGTCACACAGTATGGGAGGACTCGGA
>QZEE01000050.1 GCA_009917445.1 bacterium D16-76
CATTGCTATCACCTTCTGTTTACATTCTACACCTTTAGTCAAATTCACTGTTATTTTATTGGGGTGCTATAGGTTTTCAGGTTACGGCTTCACCACGCTTTGTACCACGCATTTTTACAGAAATGCGACGCACAGTGGAGTATCAGTCCGCGTACTGCCAGCGGTTTTGACATTCCGCTCCAGGCATTGATTCTGTACGGCAGGGGACTTGCAACCCTGATTTCGAGATTTGAGTTCTCTATGGCATTTTCTTGATATGTCAAGTGCTGCCACATAGCGCTTTTCGCCGCTGCTGTCAACCACGGCTTATAGCACAACGTTTCGCACGGTTTCTGTACATATGGGGTGCGGGGCTGCTTGCAGGAGGAACTGCCGGGGAGTTATGGGGAGCCGTACTTCTTATCTGTCACAAAGGCGCTTAACTTCTCTTTCATGGCAAAACCCCCTCCTGGGTTTCTAACTATTCCTCCAGGCAGAGCCCCCGCCCGTACATCTCTGTGGCGGCCTCTACGCCTACATAGCGGTTATATGAGCCAATCCGATATTAGCATAATATTTTCATTCTATCCATTGTTGGTTTTTCCGACGAAAGATTTTCCGTTGACAGGTTTCCCGTCGTCGGAAAACCCAACGCAATAAAATATAGATATACAAAACATGGATTTACTAAAGTGTGTATACTACTTTTCCAATATTTTGTCTGCCAAGTGGTAGACCATTTTCTCTTTTCCAAAACCGTCAAGCGCCGGCATAAACCTCTCTTCTGTTCTCAACTATAGCAAGGCCAGTTCGGCATCGGTAAATAAACCCAATCACCAGATGTAACTGTTTCTTCATAGCGTATTTGCAGTTCTTGAAAACCCCCTGTCATTTTTAACCCTCACAGTTCAAAAATTTATTTTTATTTCTCATCTGGTGTCAGTTCCATAATATCATCACTGGCACAGTCAAGGGCGTTACATATTTTGGCCAAGACCTCAACCCGCACATCTTCGTCTCGGCCAAGTTTTGCCATCGCGTTGGTGCTGATTTTTGCATTGTGACAGAGCTGGGTTTTTGTCATTTTTCGGTCAATCAGATGCTTCCGTAGCTTGTTATAGCATACAGCCATGCTTATTCTCCTCCCATTTCAAGTTGGCATTTTATTATACCTCAAAGCTCGTCAACGTTCCAGATTCTTGCAAATTTCAAGAGAATCTCTAAGAGCGAAAGCCTTGACGTATCTGCTATATCGCAGTAAAATGTATTTACATAAAAGCAGGCGCTTGACAAAGCGCCTGCTTTTTCTATGACATCAAGACACCTTCAAACGGTTAGCCGCATGTACCGCGTAAAGGAGATTCATGGGAAAAAAAGAAACTCATAAACAACAGCGGTATCCCGCAGCACGAGGTTGGAACCATTGTAAGGATTCTGCTGCCGGGCACTCTCGCCTTTTATGAGAACGAGGAAAGCCAGCATATGCAGAGCAAGCATGGCCGCAGTACAAACGGTAGCGACGGCTATGTTTATAATAAAAGGCAGCGGCCCCAAAACGGGCTGCTGCCATATTCTTTGTTGGGGGAGATGCACATGACCTATGGATACATCCGCGTTTCCAGTACAGACCAGAACGAGGACAGGCAGCAAATCGCCATGGACAGGCTGGCAGTGCCCCGGAAGAACATCTATCTGGATAAGCAGTCCGGCAAGGATTTTGCGCGGCAGCATTATGGAAGAAAGCCCGAAACCGCGCAAATTGCCAAGAAATTGGCTGTGTCAAGATATTACTATGTGTGCCAAAAGTGAGGAGGAAACGATTTGCAATTCTATTTTGACGAAGCCCAAGTCTGGCAAGCACGAAAAGAAGAGGTGATCGGCCAAATCAATGCGGCCGGTATACCACTGGTTTTATTCGGGGCTTCAACTGGCGTCAACGCCGCCTTTTTACAGGACATACGGGTCTCGGTGGAGTATCTTTGTGACAATAACAAGTCCTTATGGGGCCAACGGCAATGGGGGTTAGAAATCTTTGCACCGGCTAAGCTGCACGAGGTCTATCGGCAGTATAATGTATTGATCCTTGTACCCTATGAACATGAAATCATCCCTCAGCTACAGGCATTGCCTGTGCGGCCTAGGGAATTCTTCCGTCTTGACTTTTACTACGAAGAGCCAGACGCAGCTTCGTATTTTAGAAGTATACAGCAGGATATGGAAGAAGTGTACGAGCTTTTAGGGGACCCGCTATCCAGGGATACCTATGCAGGCTTTTGGTTTCTACCCTTCCTGTATATCTGGGCTCACTAAAATTACACCTTTTTATGCCCCGGATAACAGAGGATATTTTACAAAGGTATTTGAAAAGTCTATCTATGCCGCACATGGCATACACATTTCTGCCCAGGAACAAATTTATTCCTATTCCCAGAAGGGCGTCCTGCGGGGCCTGCACTTCCAGGCCTCCCACAGCCAGGACAAGCTTGTG
Source organism: bacterium D16-76 (assembly GCA_009917445.1). Taxonomy (GTDB): domain Bacteria; phylum Bacillota; class Clostridia; order Oscillospirales; family Acutalibacteraceae; genus Acutalibacter. Next base: position 2,468 of record QZEE01000050.1, read on the forward strand.
CATGTTGTGCACGGCGCTGTATTTGACGTGGCGGTAGACCTGCGGGCCAATTCGCCAGCCTTTGGGAAATGGGAGGGCTTTTACCTTTCCACAGAAAACAGGCAGGCGCTGTACATACCTCAGGGCTTTGCCCATGGCTTCCTCTCCTTGAAAGAAGGGACTGTATTTTGTTATCTCTGCGGCCATCCCTTTGACCCGGAAACCAACGGCGGCATCCGCTGGGACGACCCGGAAATCGCGGTGGAATGGCCGCTGGAAAAGATTGGAGGACAAGGACGGCTCGTTCTTTCCGAGAAGGATAAATATTTGTGCACCTTTGCAGAATTTATGGGTATAGGGAGTGCTGGCTACAAGAGGGGGAGGTTTTAGCAGGGGCTTTCTCCTCGTTTAGCGATGCAAATTTTGAGGGCAGTTTATTAAATAAGGCGAAATGAGGCTCCCTTTTTGCCGCCCTTGTGGTATACTATAGCACCCCAACGCTTCATGCACTTTTTCACTCATTTGGAATTTGTCTGATACCGCTTTGTGTTTTGGGCTTCTCTATGGAATAGCCTGTTTCCGCGCTCCGTAAAAGCTGGCGGTCTACATTGATTACCCGGTTTGGCAGGCCGCTTATCCAGCCGTGGCTGTCGGTGGTATAGGCTTTTGTCTGTCCAATTCATTCCACCTCCGATGGGTCTCATTATATAGTTCTCATTTGCAAAAACCAAATACATATTTTGAATTGAACGCCATACTTGAAAGGTATGGCGTTTTCTGCTATAATAGCCTTAAACGACCCAAGAGGGTGAGTTATATGGACATCCGTGTGCTGCAATATTTTCTGGCGGTGGCCCGGGAGGAGAGCATTACAAAGGCGGCGGAATCGCTGAACATGACCCAGCCGCCACTGTCCCGGCAGTTGAAGGATCTGGAGGAGGAGCTGGGCAAACAGCTGCTGGTCAGGGGGAAGAAAATCACCCTGACGGAAGACGGGATGCTCCTCCGCAAGCGGGCCGAGGAGCTGGTGGGCCTGATGGAAAAGACAAAAGCCGAGCTCACCTCCTCCGACGAAGGGATCGCCGGGGATGTGCACATCGGCTGTGGTGAGACGGGGGGTATCTCCTTCCTGGCAAAAACAGCCCAGGACTTGCAGAAGAAGCACCCCCTCGTCCATTTTCATATTTACAGCGGGGACGGTACGCTGGTGAAAGAGAAGCTGGACAAGGGCCTCATCGACTTTGGCCTGATGGTGGGCGCGGACGTTTCGGACTACAACTCTATCATGCTGCCGGTCAAGGACATCTGGGGGATACTCATGCGCAAGGACTGCCCCCTGGCTCAGAAAGAGTCCGTCCGCGTGGATGACCTGCGGGACAAGCCCCTGATCGTTTCCCATCAAAGCAGCCAGGGGGGAGAGCATTTCAAGTGGCTGGGGCAGGAGCTTTCCCAGTTTAACGTCGTTATGACCTATGATTTGCTCTATAATGCCGCCCAGTTTGCCAAACGGGGCTTTGGCTATGTGCTGGCGCTGGACAAGATCATCGGCACCGCCGAAGACAGCGAGCTGTGTTTCCGGCCGCTGGCCCCTACACTGGAGGCGGAATTGTTCCTTGTGTGGAAAAAGTACCAGATCCATTCCAGGGCGGCAAACGCTTTCCTTGACCAGCTGCAAAGGGAATTGGTGTCATAGTTTACCCCCAAACCGCCTGGTCAGTTCCTCCAGCAGCAGTTGGGCGGCTGGGGAGAACATCTGGTATTTCCGCCACACCACATACATTTTCGATTCCAGCCTGGGCGTCAGGGGCCTGAAACACAGGGCGCTTTCCAGGCTTGTGTCTACCAATCCGTCAAAGGCCAGCACATAGCCCAGCCCCTCCCGCACCAGGACGGCGGCGTTGTAGGTCAGGTTAAAGGTGGCCACCACGTGCAGGCTGTCCAGCCTCTCCCCCAGCCAGCGGGGGTATTCCACCTGCAGGGACTGCCGGGAGCAGATCAGCGGCAGGGCAAATAAGTCCTCTATTTCCACAGCCTCCTTTTTGGCAAGGGGGCTGTCTTTGCGCATGAGCACCCCCCACGTGTCCGCGCCGGGCAGCTCCAGGGCGTTGTATTTGTCGAAATCCACCTGCTCCACTACGATGGCGAAGTCCAGCAGGCCCTGATCCAAGCGAAGGGCAAAATCCTCCACATCACCGCTGTACAGATGGAAGCGGATATCCGGGTATTTTCCCTGCAAGGCTTTGGCGCACTGGGCAAAGAACCTGATGTTCTGCGACTCCGAGCAGCCGATGTACACGTCGCCCCCCGCCACCTGGTCCATAGACTGGAACTCGGCGGCGGTCTTGTCTACCATATCTAAAATATCTTCGGCCCGCTTGCGAAGCCGCATCCCCTCGTCTGTCAGCTTGACGCTGTAGTTGGTGCGCCGGAACAGCTTTTTGCCCAGCTCATGCTCCAGGTCTTTGATCTGCTTGGACAGGGTGGGCTGGGAAATGTGCAGCCGCTGGGCGGCGCGGGTCATGCTTTCTTCCCGGGCAATCTCCAAAAAGTACCGTAAGACGCGAATTTCCATGTTGACACCTCCGGGAACAGTATAGCATAGAGGGTTATGCTGTACAAGAATAACTTGCTATAGCCACAAAGTATTTGCATATTCCCCCTTTTGGGTATATGATAGACCCAGAAAAAAGCGGGAGGGCTGCTATGGAAAATCAGGAACGGGATGCGTTGGCCCGAAACTTAAAGGACGCGGGCTGTGGGCCGGAGCTGATCCGGCGCTGCCTGCTGCTGGCGGCAGACCAGCGGCCTGGGGAAGAGATCCGCCTGCTGCGGGGCTACCGGCTGGGGCTGCTGGAAGGATCCATACAGAGCAGAAAAAGCTGGATCGTTTAGACCACCTGCTATACCAATTAGAAAAAGCAAAAGCATAAAGGAGAGATCGGCATGATTTACAAAAAGTTTCAGGATTTAGAGCTTTCCGCCCTGGGCATGGGCGCCATGCGCCTGCCCACTGTGGACGGGGACGAAGCCAACATCGACACTGCCGCCGTAGAGGAAATGGTGGCCTATGCCATGGAAAAGGGCATCAATTATTATGACACCGCCTGGGGCTACCACAACGGCAGCTCCGAGCTGGTCATGGGCGAGGCCCTGAAAAAGTACCCTCGGGACAAATTCTATCTGGCCACCAAATTCCCCGGCTATGACCTGAACAATATGCCCAAGGTCAAGGAGATTTTTGAGAAGCAGCTAGAGAAATGCCAGGTGGACTACTTCGACTTCTACCTGTTCCACAACGTGTGCGAGCTGAACATTGACGCATATCTGGATGATGAGAAGTACGGCATCTTCACCTACCTGATGGAGCAGAAGAAAAACGGCCGCATCAAGCACCTGGGCTTCTCGGTGCATGGCAGCTTTGAGGTGATGGAGCGGTTTTTGGCGGCCTATGGCCAGCATATGGAGTTCTGCCAGGTGCAGCTGAACTATGTGGACTGGACCATGCAGGACGCCAAGCGCAAGGTGGAGCGCCTCAATGAGCTGAACATACCTGTGTGGGTCATGGAGCCTGTGCGGGGCGGCAAGCTGGCGAGCCTATCTGAAGCGGATGAGCAGAAGCTCCGCGCCCTTCGCCCGGATGAGAAAACCGTGGCATGGGCGTTCCGGTTCCTGCAAAGCACCCCTGGGGTGACGGTGACCCTGTCCGGCATGAGCAATTTTGAGCAGATGAAGGAAAACATCCGCACCTTTGAGACAGACGCCCCCCTGACCGGGGAGGAAAAAGCCACGCTGCTGTCTGTCGCCGACGGCATGATGGCGGGCAAGCTGCCCTGCACCGCCTGCCGCTACTGCACCAGCCATTGTCCCAAGGGGCTGGATATCCCCCATCTGCTGAACCTCTACAACGAGCACAGCTTCACCGGCGGCGGGTTTATCGCGCCTATGGCCCTGCGGGCGCTGCCGGAGGAGAAGCAGCCCAGCGCCTGCATCGGGTGTAAGAGCTGTGAGAAGGTCTGCCCCCAGCAGATAAAAATCAGCGGGGCCATGGCGGATTTCACGGCAAAGCTGAAAGGGTAAGATGGGGTTTGAGGAGGGGTTCGATTGTTTGCCAAGCTGTTTTCCCGCAGGCTCTGGAGCCGGGATTTTATCTTGATCGTGTTCGTGTGCACCATTGCGTCCTACACCAACAGCACCTTTATGACCCTTTTGCCGGTGTACGTGCTGGATTTGGGCGGCACCAACGCCATGACCGGCATGATGATGACCGGCCTGACGGTAGTGGGTATGTTCACCCGTATCGTTGCGGCACCGCTGTTTGACCGGGTGGGACGCAAAAAAATGCTGGTGCTGGGCGCTGGCCTATATGCGGTAAACGCCCTGCTGTTTTGCTTTACAAAAGACCTGAATATGCTTTTTGCGCTGCGGGTGCTCCAGGGCTTTACCCAGGGGGTATTTTTCCCGGTGCCCCACATCATTGTGGCCGATATCTCCCCGGAGGATATGCTGGTAGACGCCATGGGCCTTTTCGGCGCGGCAAACGCCGTGGTCTTTGCGGTGGCCCCCACCATTGGGCTTGTCATCTACAATAATTTCGGGCCGCAGGCTTTGTTTGTTTCCTCGGCGGCGACAGGGTTCCTGTCTTTCCTCTTCTCCCTGTTTATCCAGGAGCATTACCACCCCGCTCCCCACGCCCAGGCAGAGCCGGGCCGGAAAGCAAAAAAGCCCGGGTTCGGCCGGGCGCTCCTGCTGCTGGTGCTGCTGCCCTCCCTGGTACACCTGTTTTTGTACATCGGCAACAGCGCGGTCAGCAACTTCCTCACCCCCTGCGGCCTGAGCCGTGGGCTGGAGCAGATCAGCCTGTATTTCCTTGTGAACAACATTGCCGTCATTGTGGCCCGGCTCAGCGTGGGCAGGCTGATTGTGTACCTGTCCAAGAAAACCTGCATTTTGCTTGGGGTACTACTGGCGGCAGGGGGCACGGCTCTGATTGCCGTTGCCCACAACATGCCGTTGATGCTGCTGTCCGCGGTGCTCATGGGGCTGGGGCTTACGGTGGCCACCCAGCTTTTGCAGGCCCAGGTAATGCTCACCACCCCCGGTGAGCACCGGGGTGTGGCCAGCACGGTGTTCACCTTTATGGGCGACATCGGCACCGGCGCGGGCGCGGCCCTGTGGGGGGCGCTCTCCGCCGGGGCGGGGTATACGGTCACGTACCTTTTGGCGGGGGCTTCCACTTTGGTGGGGTGTCTGTTCCATGGGGTGTACTGGGCCGAAAGAAAACGGACGGATTCATAATCTTTCTTTTCCGACGTATCTTATCAAGCGATGTGTTCCTATCACCTTCCATGATGACAGGTGTCAACGCCAATCTGAAATTGTAAGAAAACGCCGAAGAAATTTTGTAGTTTTTCGGCGGGGGGTAACAAAAATCAGATCCTTCCTTGCTCAAAAAGCGTGTTCACGATCTGCTCCTTCTGGCGCATAAATTCCTTGCGCTCCTTCAGGTTGACGGGGGTCTTTTAGGGTGTGTTCACATAAGCTGAGTATGCGGATTTAGGAGTAAATTTTTGTCAGATTCAAGGTGAAAATTTGCCAAAAAGTCGCGTACAAACGCTTATGTGAACACGCCCTAACCGGTTATCCGTCCATCCTCGGTATGGTATATGTAAATAGAAGCTGCTGCTTGCAAGCAAAAAAATCCCTCCAACCTTCAAAAAGCGAAGTCGGAGAGTGTTCAGAGCATAACAAATCGGCTCACCGAAACATCGGTTTTTTATTCGGTGGGCTTGTGCTATTTATGGCTATATAAAGAACAGAGCCGGTAAACTTGTGATTGCTCACTTGTTCATCGGCTCTGCGCCTTATGCGCCTGGCTCTTTGATGATGGATACTTGTAAATCTTTTGCCTTAATCAATGCTTCACTCTTACATTTCGGAAAATATAGTGGGAAGTTTGTCAATTCTGTATCAGACCGTATCTTGATGTGGGTTTTGCTGCCACACATTGACAGCACACCCATTCAATCAATCGCTTCACACTGCACCTCCTATTAAAACGAATTGCTCTCTCCGTAATGTTTGCAAATCTCTTTATCGATTTCCTCGGCTTTTTGAGTGGACAGATATACTTTGCTAAAAATGCGTTTATACAATTCTATTTCCGTTTGCGTAAATTGGGGTGCCCTTTTCCCCGTATTGGTATGTGATAAATGCTGCATTTAGTTTTTCCGTCCTTTTCTCGTATCTGTATCGGGAGTATCGGTAATTTGCAGTTCTCCTTTTTGCAATTTCAAAATCACATCAGCTTGCTTTGCAAGCTCATTGGAGTGCGTAACGATAACCACGCATTTATTCATCTGGTGAGCACATTCTTTCAAAATCTTCGTGATTTCTGCCGCAGTATCTTCATCAAGGTTGCCTGTCGGCTCGTCGGCAAGGATGGCCTTTGCATCAGAAGCTAATGCACGGGCAATCGCTACACGCTGCTGCTGACCGCCAGAGAGTTTCAAAACATTCCGGTTGCTTTCTTCTTCGGTCAGTCCCACACGCTCTAAAATAGGCTGTGGCGGCAGTTTAGAAGTGAGGGCTACATTCTCTTTTGGTGTTAGATAGTCAATCAGATTATAGCTCTGAAAGATAAAGGCTACATTATTTTTACGATGTGCCGCAAGACCTGTGATTTCAATGTCCTGTCCGTCAAAAAAGATTTGACCCTCAAGGGGGCTGTCCAACCCGCCAAGCAGGGAAAGCAGCGTTGTCTTTCCGCAACCACTCGGTCCAAGTATGGCGTACATTTTCCCTGCGTCCAATTCGGCACTCACGCCTTTTAACACATTTCGCTTGTTATCATAGGAGTAGCGAACTCCTTTTATTTCCATAATACTCATCGTTTTATACCTCCTTAGCTCATCTTTGAAAGAATATCTCTCGGCTTCAAACGGAACACCGTCCACGATGCAAGTACCACCGAAGCGGCAATAATGGCAATACCAATAAGGTATAGAGGCAACAGATATGTCGCTGAAATTTCAACATTAAGCGTTGCTGCACTTGTTGTTACTCTGGACACCAGAAATTCACTTGCTTTTCCTGCAATCAGACCGCCAAAGAAAACAGAAGTTGCAAAGGCGACAATCGCTACAGTCACCGTTTCCACAAAAAATTGTCCGATAATACCCATCTTGCTCTTGCCGATAGACAGGTAAACGCCAATCTCTTTTTTACGCCCTCTAATCCAAAGAGTTAAAAGAAGTGTCAGTACAAGAGAGCTTACAACCACGATAATCACGATGATAGTGTTTACTAAGCTCTGCAAAGTTTCAAGCGGTGCTTGTACGACCTCATATTCATCCGTATCAATGCTGAGTTTCAAGGATTTCCCACGAAGCTCTGACAAGTTCTTTACTTTATCATAGACATTTTGGATGCTTACAGGGTCTTCCACATAAATATCAATCTGTGTATAACCATCTATCTTACGACCAAAGTTTTCAAACATTGTCGTGTAGTCCACATAGCCGCAGTTTGCGGGTATATCCGATACAGAAAAACCCCCGTTTCCAGAAGTACCCTCCGTACCGTCAAAAATACCAACGATTTCAAGCTTCACATTGCTGTCAGAGTCAAGACAGTACATTGTCATACTATCGCCCACAGACAGCTTATTGTAATCCGCAAGCTCTTTTGAAATCATCACGGCATATTTATCTTCGGGGGTGATATCTTAAACCTCCAATCTGATTATACTAAGGCTTGGTTAGTTTTTGATTAGTTTTTCGGATTTTCTTCGCTTATCAGCAGGCTTTTTGGCATCTTTAGGAATCAGCCATACTCGGTTGATATTCAAAACACCCTCAATACGATTTTCCTTGCACAACCGCTGCACCCACCGAAGTGATACATTCCATTTTTCTGCGGCTTCCTGTGCTGTCATATAATCAAACATTTCTGATCTCCTAAAATCGTACTATATTCAGTATAGCCGTTTAAACGAACTATATCAAGTGTGCAAATATGAACTTTTATCTCTTTATAAGAGATTCCACATCGTTTGATTAGATCGCGTTCACACGATTAACAAGAAGTCAAAAAATGATAAAAACAGGGCATTGAAATCACAAAGGAGCAATACAGGAAAATACGGGAAATGGCATACAGTGTACACCCGCCTGAACAGATGGAGCAAAAATGGCGTCCTGCAGCGCGTGTTTGAAGGGTTGCGGCAGGGAGGAATCATACAGACCAGGGTGGAAAGCGTGTGCATGGACAGCACCACGGTGAACGTGCACCCAAACGGGACGCTGCTTTAAAGCAAGTGGCAGACAAGCCATCGGACGCTGCCGGGGAGGACTCACCACCAAAATCCATATCCACGCCCTCGGCCAAGCTGATAAAGCGGACGCCCATCTGCACAAAAAGGTTATCAATCAGCCTGCCAGAATCGCTGTAATTCTGGGCAAAACGGGAAAGGTCTTGCACCACAACGCAGTTGGTTTTCTCGCTCATCACATCTCTTAAAAGCCGCTGGAGACTTTCGCGCTCCGTATCGGTTCCCGTGTGGCCGTTGTCCACATACTCGACATAGCTTTCAAATTCGTCAACGTGGTTATGGTGAAAATCATTGAGAATACCGTGCTGGTTTTTACGCTGTTGCTATTGACTGGGAACGTTATATCGAAAACCGCAAACCTCCTGCACGCTGCAAAGTAGAACATCCCTATTGGATTGTAAAGAACATCTGCGGATTCCAAAAGACGGTTTACCAAGGGCTAAGGAAAAATCTCAGCCGATTGCATGTGCTCTTTGCCAGCGCAAACCTGTATATGCTTGCCAGGGCGGGTGGTTCGCTATGCCACTTTCAGGATTTTTGCGGGAGGGCTGGAAGCGATTGGGTATTTTCATGAAGGCGATTTGGGAATAAAGGGCAGGGAGGCTTTTCAATACGTTGGCAAGCCGCATTTGCAGGCACATCATTTGTATGTGTGCCCGCAGGGCTCCAAGGAATTGCTGCGCCATATTACGTTTAGGGATTTCCTTCGGGAGAATCCCCATGCGGTAAAAAAATACAGCGAGGTTAAGGAAATGGCGGCAAAACTTTTTCCTGATGACATAGAAAAATATATGGCGTATAAATCTTCTTGCATAGAAGATTTATACGCGCAGTGTGGGCTGCTTTGATCCCCTGGATTTTGGTGTGGTAGGGAGCTAGAGTCTGTTTAATCCGGAGGAATGCCAGGATTTTTGTCTAAAATGGAACGGATTCAAGGAAAAAACCGCAAGAAAGCCTGTTGCCTTTCGAGGATTTTTGACGCAGAAGCCGTCTGTTGCAGATGAAAAGACGGCGTTTCGGAGTTTTAAAATAGACTCTTGGGTAAAATAGACGCTTGTTTAGTCGTTTTGACGAAGAGGCGGAAGGTGCTTATGAACACAAATGGGAAAAGGTGATTTGCAAAAAAGGCTTGCATTTTTCACGGGAAACCTTTATAATTATAAAGCGATTGATGCGGGCGTGGCGGAATTGGCAGACGCGCCAGATTTAGGTTCTGGTAGGAGACTGTGCAGGTTCAAGTCCTGTCGCCCGCACCATCCTAGGAAAACCAAAAAGATATTTGGGCAAAAAACCGCGTAACCACGCGGTTTTTTGCTGTTTATTCCTACACCCCGCGAAAACACTGGATTTATGCGGGATAAAGCCCTATTTTCTCCCTTTTGCCCCTCATTTTGTCCCTTATTAACTTCCCATAAGGGACAGTTTTATTCCCCGCTTGCCAACTTGTCCAACAGCCTGGCTGTCGCCCTTTTGGAGTCTCTTTCAGCGTGGGCATAGACATTCATGGTTGTACGAATGTCAGCGTGCCCCAGCAGCTCTTGTACATCCTTGGGGGTCGCGCCGTTTGCCAGCAGGTTACTTGTATAAGTGTGGCGAAGCTGATGGAAGTGGAAATGTCCCAGGCCAGGCAGCGACTTACTAAGGTCTTGGCAGAGGCTTGTAATGGTAGATTGGCGCTGGTACTCACCATCGTGCCGCACACATACAAGGTTGATGGGGATATACCCCTTCGGCGGGGCCTCATTCTGGCTAAGCGTCCGCAGGTCGTTATACGTCCGGTTGCGGTCAACCGTCTTTTGGACGTAATTAACCTTGTACAGCGGGCCGTACCGCAGGCTCTCCCGGGCCTGCTCTGTTTTCGCCCGGCGGAGGATTTCGGCCAGCGTGTCGCCAAAGTCCACTGTCCGGGTTTTCTTTGTCTTTGTGGGGCCGAGAGAGGTGGCCTTGCGCGAACTGCTATAGCTTAGGCTCCGGCATATTGTCATACACTGCTTTTCCAGGTCGATGTCCTCCCAGGCAAGGCCCAAAACCTCTCCCAGCCGCAAGCCTGCGTAATACGAGATTTGCACCGCTAACAGACAGGGGTTACCCCGCTTGCGGAGATAATCTGTGAGGATTCGGTACTGCTCCAGGCTCAAGACCTGGCCTGCGTCCTGGCTTTCACCATTTTGGAAGATATCACAGTCTGCGGGCTTTGTGCGTTTCACAACGTAGTCCATAGGGTTTGCGGTCAAAATGCGCTTAGAGTAGATGGCGAATTTGAAAACCTTGTGGAGCATAGCCATGTACACATTCACCGTCCCGCTGGCTATGGGCTTCGCCTGTGCCCCGTTTGGGTCCGTCCCGCCAAAGCTGAGGAAGTCTATGTAGGCTTGCAGTTGGCTGGACGTGACAGCTTTCAGCTTGCGCTGGGCCAAAGGGTGCCGCTTGATTTTGTTCGCCTTGGTCATGTACTGATGCACGGTCCCGTTGGCAAGGGAGCTGGGCTTTAAGCCCTCTTCAAGCCACATGTCGATGACCTCTGCCAATGTCAGATTGGAATTCTGGGCTATGACCAATTTGCTCTCATATTCTTCCATGGCTTTGCGCAGCATCCGCTCCGTTTCCGCCTTGCTCTCTGTACCGGCCCTCTCAATCTGCTTCGGCTTGCCGTCCTCGCCGGTAATATAGAATCGATAGTACCATTTCTTGCGGCCCTTTTTCTTGCTTACAGAGCCCTTTGCCATATTAAAAACTCCTTTCATATGGCAAGCGGCGCTGCTGCGGTGGCTGGTTTCCAGTATACCGGAAATCCACGCCCCTGTCAACAGCGCCTCCTACCTCAATGGAATTTACAGCTTACTTACAACCTGGGCATATTGGGATTCACATCCGTATTCATCCGGGTCGAACTCTTCCTCTTCCTCGAATACTTCCCAAAAATCCGGGTCGGTTTCTTTCAGAGCCTTTTCAACAAAAAGCGTCATATTGTCATACCCGAAGTCCACAAAGCGGGGAACCCATATGCACACAAATTCCTGTATCCTGTCCATCACGCCCTCTTGGCTTTGTTCAAGAATTTCCTGGTCCAGCCGCACCCAAAGGTATGACGTCATGGAAGAAGCCGCCTGCATCAATTGAACGCTTTTTGGGAAAATAAGGAAAGCGTCGCCCGTTACATGAAAGTCGGGGGGATACGCAATATTACATTCGTCGTCAGCTTTATAAAAGCCGTATTTTTCCCATAGAGTCTTCGGAATATTTTTCAGGGCGTCATCCCAGGTAATTCCGTCTTGAGTTTGGTGTGTTTGCTTGAGGTAGTCGGACGCCAGAGCTTTCATTTTGTCCATAAACTCCTCCATAGGAAAGCTGACGCGGAAATAGCGCTCGCTTACGTGTGCCGCCATATAGACGGCGAGAATAATTAACGGCATGATTATGCCTCCATTCTTATCGAATTGGTAATTATAATTGGCCTTAGCCGATTTCTACTGCTGAATGGACTTGTATCCGGCTCTCACGCAGTTCCGTCTGCATCCGGTTCTCATGCAGTTCAACGGACTCCAAATTAGCCATATCAAGCAAGTCTTTCCCCCTGTTGATAAACAGGAAGTTCTCTAAATCTTGTACCAGGATAAGCTGCCGTGTTCCTACCAGGAGGCAGGGAATCTTTTTTTCCTTAATCAGATTTCTAAGAGTCTGTCTTCCAACGCTGGAATATTCAGCAGCCTCGTTTATTGAAAAACAACATTTGGAGGGCATAGTATTTCCTTTCTCATGTGCTTCCCACCGCATATGTTTTTATTTCACCCGTCATTCTTTAGTCCTGGGGCCACCCCTAAACCCATTTACATCAATCTATAGCATGCAATCCCCCCTTTCATTGGATGATTTTGCGTCAAATAACCAGTACCGCTTGCGTTCCCAAATGGGATATGTTATAATGTCGATACTTCCAATGATTATTCGTCGTTTCCATCGATAGTATAGCATAGATACGCGAGGAACGCAAGGAAAGTCATAATAATTTAACATTCCCGGAGGGAGGGACCGCAATGTTTTACGACTGCTTTGAAAAGCTGTGCAAAGAACGAGATAAAACCCCCGCGCAGGTGCGCAAGGAGCTTGGCATCAGCCAATCCACCATGGGGTCATGGAAGTCCCGGGGGCTGACGCCGAACGCGGCCACTTTGATGCAGCTGGCGGATTACTTTGAAACTACGGTGGACGTACTGCTGGGCAAGACAAAGGGCTCGGACAGTATCAAGTTCAGCAACGAGATTCTGTATCTGTTTAGGCTTTTGGATATGCCCAATTTCGGGGCTCTTACAACTGCCGCCACCCTAATCAGGGAAGCCCTTGAAATATTTTTGAAGGTAAATGGGAAAGTTGACGAAACCACAAAAGCGGAAGTTGACCCTGCTGTCTTTCGATGTTATGTGGCGGCGTTGTGTTTAAGGGAACAGAATATGGAGGAGACCCTTTATACTCTGCGCGGAAGATACAGCGATATCACACGCGATGTGAAAGCCATCCTGGATTCATTCCAGCACCTGAACGCACAGGGTAAGCGGGTGGCCATCCAGCGCGTGAAGGAGCTGACCTATGTGCCGCAGTACAAGAAGAATGAAACGACGCCTTAAAGCGCAGGAGAGCCCCCTGGAATCCCATCCAGAGGGCTCTTTTTCCTGCTTTGTTTTGCTGCCGGTTACGCGACGG
>QZEE01000051.1 GCA_009917445.1 bacterium D16-76
GTGTGTAAGCATGGCAACATGTTCAGCTTGGCAGTACTAATAGGCCGAGGGCTTGACCATAGTCCTTTCTTATTGAGTTTACCCCTTGCCTACTCCTTTCTTTCTCCTTCTTCGCTTTATTCAGTTTTTAGGGTACAAACCTTAATAAAAAGCTTATCCGATTGGATAGGCTTTTTTCTTTCTTTTCCCCTTTTTGTGAATAGAATTTTTTATTGACTTCCCCATGCCGCCGTGCTATACTATAGCCATAAAACTGCCACCGGGTAGGGAAACGCAATAGCGTCCATGTACATCGTTAGGTCTTAGAAGATGTGCAGGGGGCGCTTTTTCAATAACCAGGCAAAATTACAGGAGGGAAAGAAAATGGAATTCCGTAAAATGCGGCGCAGCCGGCAAGAGCTGCCAAAAGAAGAATGTGAGGCCATCTTGCAGAAAAATACGGCCGGCATCTTGGCAGTGCTGGGTGATGGGGGATACCCTTATGCAGTACCTTTAAGCTATGTCTACCAGGACGGTTCCCTTTACTTCCACTGTGCAAAAGCGGGCCACAAGCTGGACGCCCTGCAAAGCTGCGCCAAAGCGTCTTTCTGCGTGCTAGACCAGGATGAAATTGTGCCCGAAAAATATACCACTTATTTCCGCAGCGTCATTGTATTTGGCCAGGCTGCGCTGGTGGAAAACCCCGAAGGGGTACGCGCTGCCCTGCACGCGCTTGGTATAAAATATGCGCCCAACGAAAGCGCGGAGCGGTTGGAAAACGAGATCGAGAAATCAGGGGCCCGCACGTGTATTATAAAGCTTACAATAGAACACATGACCGGCAAAGAGGCTATGGAGCTTGCAAAGCAGCATAGCTAAAACCCTTAAAAGGAGGGTGAAATTGGAGGATATCAAAAAAGTACAGGTTTTTTACGAGGCAGGCGGCGAAAAAGGCCGCTTGGAGCGGGGCCTGGGTGTAGTGGAGGGCTGGCGAACAAAAGAGCTTTTAAGCCGGTTCCTGGGGCCTGCCATGGATATCTGTGACATTGGCGGCGGCGCGGGGTATTATGCCGACTGGCTGGCTGCACAGGGACACCGTGTGACTATGATCGAATTGGCTGAAAAGGCTGTGGAGCTGGCTAAGGCTTACCAGACAGTGCCTTATGAGGCCATGGTAGGCGATGCCCGCCGCCTGCCTTTAGGGGATGCCTCTATGGATGCCGCCTTGCTATTGGGCCCTTTGTATCATTTGCGGGCAAAGGAGGAGCGCATGCAGGCTTTGGCAGAAGCCCGCCGGGTGTTACGGCCGGGCGGGTGGCTGTTTGCGGCGGGCATATCGAAATACAGCTCGGCGACTTGGGCGCTTTCGGTCTATGGGGTGAAGAATGATTATATTGACGACCCCCTCTACAGGAATATGCTGCGGGGCGAGCTGCTGACGGGGGTGCACATAAAGCCTGAGCCTTACAATTGCCTGTGCGATGCCTATTTCCATACACCGGAGAACTTCCGGGAGGAGCTGGCTGAGGCGGGTTTCTCGGTGGAGCGTCTTTTTGCTGTGGAAGGGTGTGCGTGGCTCACCCCGGCCTTAGGGGAAAAATGGGAGGACTTAGCATGCCGGGAGAATCTGTTAGAGCTGGTGCGCTTGACTGAGGAAGAACCGTCGCTGTTGGGGCTGAGCCCCCATTTCTTGGCAGTATGCAAATCGACAAAATAAAAAGAAAAGAGGCCCCCAGGACGCATAACTTGGGGGCCTTGCTATACCATGCAGAAAACGAAGCGAAGTGTGGGATTCTTAAGGGCTTTCAGCCCTTAAGCGGATTCCAAAGGCAGAGCCTTTGGCCGCCGGAGGCAGGGGCTAGAATACGCTGGAAAGGTCGGAAATCCGGCTTTCGTCTGAGGTGGAGGTGATGTTGTTGAGGAGGATAACGTCATCGGCGGCTACCTCTTCGGCCAGGTCTGGTATGCTGCCGCTGTAATAGCGGTAGTCTACTACGTAGACGTATTGGTAGTGGTTTAGGAGGAAGGGGGCGAAGGTGTTGCTAAAGGATTCGCTTACCAGGATGCAGGCGCTGCCGTCGTCCAGGTCTTCGTTGGTGATCTCTGCGTAGGACTGGCCGCCTGCCATAAAAATCAGGTTTAGCCATTCTGGGTTGTAGCCTTCGCCGTCCTGGATCACGGCCCAATCGGATTCCCAGGCCCCCTCGTTGTTTATAAAAGAGAGGGAAGCTTTTGCAAAGGGCATGTACGCTTCTACGGTATCGGTGTTTGCGGCCATTTCGCTGTCTTGAGAGGTGTGGTAATAGCTGCCCAGGTAGCCGTCGTAGCTTTCCAGCTCAAAGTCATCCAGGGGGATGGCGTCCAGCCCGGCGGCCTTGCAGAACTCTACATAAGCATAGTAAGCGCCCAGCTGGGTCCAGAGGGGGTCGCTTCGGTAGTAGATGTACTCGTCGCAATGGGCCCGCAGGGGGTCAAAAAGGGAGACGGTCTTTACCCCGCCGTGCAGGTTGTGGATGGACGGGTATATGTAATCCTCAATGGCTTTCCGTTGGTCTGAGCTGTCGATTTCATGCCCGGTAATATAGCTTTCCGTCAACATGACGTCTAAGCTGGTGGGCACGATCATTTCGTATAGGGTGACCCAATCGGGCAGGTAGTCGGCTGCGTCACAAACCAGCTGGATATATTCGTTGGTGTTGTCTTCTGAAAACTTGTAGAGGCCGTACCCGGCGCCCTCCACAACCGCCAGGGAGTCGTAAAGCTCTGGGGCTGCGTCGGGGGCGGCCTGGTCGGGCATGGGGGCTGTGGGTTCCGATTCTGGGGATGACACGTCACTGGCCACCGACTGGGGGATATAATCCGCCGGGTTGGGCGTAGCCTGCATTACAGCTGAGGAGGTGTCCTCTTCCTGGGTTTTATCCTCCCCTTTAGCCCAGGGGCGCCAAATAAGCAGTACAATGCCGGCCACAACAGCGACAGCGGCCACGACCAGAAGCCATATGGGCAGGTCGCCGCGGCCCCGGCGCCTGCGTGGGGGCCGGCTCCGCAGGGGGGTCACACGCCTGGGCGTAGAGGGGTCGATTTTACGCACAACGTATTCCTTCTCCAAAATAACCATCCTTTCTAAGAGAAAATGCAGACGGCTATGCCGCCAAAAGGATAAAAAAAGGGTGCAGTCCCTTCTGCACCGCTGGTAAGCAACAGGCAGCGCTATAGCCCACATATAAAAAAGGGCCCCAAAACCCAACGCTTTCCCTTGCCCCTATTTTACCCCATCCCGCAAAAAATTGCAAGAAAAATAAAAACAGCCATCCTACTGGATGACTGCTTTCGATGTTGGCGAACACCTATCTTCCCGGGCCGTCACCAGCCAAGTATTTTCGGCACGAACGAGCTTAACTTCCGTGTTCGGGATGGGAACGGGTGGACCCTCGTCGTAATCAACACCAACTTTTGTTTTTTGCCGCCTCTCTCGACGGCTTCACTATAATACCACATGTAACAGCAAAATGCAAGCCTTTTTTTAAAAAAATTTGCGGAAACCCGGGAAATCACAAGATATAGAGATGCAAATACAGAAATAGCAATATATTGTGTTTTGGTTAAGCGCTGGCTATTTAAGGCTTGCCTTTTATGCTGTTTTCCAGTATGATTAGGGGAAAAAGGGGGTGGAGGAATGGAAAAACTGGCAGGCAAGGTGCGCGCGGCTGTGGAACGCTATCAAATGATAGAGGATGGCGATGTAATTGCTGTGGGCGTTTCCGGCGGCAAGGATTCCCTGTTCCTCCTGTGTGCCCTGGCGGGGCTGGCACGCTATTACCCCAAACGCTTTTCCCTGCTGGCCGTTACAGCCGACCCTTGCTTTGGGGGCCGGGAAATGCAGCTGGACCCGCTGGTGGATTTGTGCCGGGATTTGGGCGTACCCTATATAATAGAAAAAACCAACCTGGGCCGGGTGATTTTTGAAGACCGGCAAGAGCCAAACCCCTGTAGCCTGTGCGCCCGCATGCGTCGGGGCATCTTACACAACATCTGTGTGCGGGAGGGGGCCAACAAGCTGGCCTTGGGCCATCACCAGGACGACGCGGCCCAGACCCTGCTGATGAACCTTTTCTATGGGGGCAAGCTGGGGTGCTTTTCCCCAAAAAGCTACCTTAGCCGCAAGAGGATCACACTACTGCGCCCTTTGGCCTTTTGCCAGGAGCGGGAGATCCGCAATGCCTGCGCCCGCATGGGCCTGCCGGTGGTAAAAAGCGGCTGCCCGGTGGACGGCCTTACCGCCCGCCAGGATACGGAGGATTTGATCCGTACTTTAGAGGCGCGGTTCCCGGACCTGAAGGCTAAGCTGCTGGGGGCCATGCAAAGGGCGGGCCTGGATGGATGGTAAGGGGGTTTTTAAAGGCAAAATCGGCCCCGCAAAAATTTTTTGAAAAAATTTTAAAAAAGGGGTTGCATTTTCCAAAGAGCTGTGGTATTATATAGAAGCCGTCGAGAGAGACGGCAAAAAACAAGTTGGTGTTGATTACGACGAGGGTCCACCCGTTCCCATCCCGAACACGGAAGTTAAGCTCGTTCGTGCCGAAAATACTTGGCTGGTGACGGCCCGGGAAGATAGGTGTTCGCCAACACTGAGAGCAGTTACCTAATAGGTGACTGCTTTTTGTTTTGTACGTAGTATTTTGCGGGAATAGGTGAGGAAGCGGAAGAAGCGGAATATGGATAAATCCCTTACGATTTTCAAAAACATCCTTACAAATTTGCAAAACACCTTGACTTGCCGGGGGGAATCCTTTAAACTTAAAGACATAATCTTCTGTAAACCACTGCAAGGGAGGACGTTTGTTTTGAAACAGGGAAAATTTGGGATATGCCTAGCCTTCTATGCTATTCTGGCTTTTGTGCTGGCTTTGCTGCAGCAGCCCCTGCTGTGCGGGGCCCTGCTGGCCTTTGTGCTTTTGGCAGAGGGCGACCGCTGGGCTGTGCGGCAGGTCCTGCAGGGCTTTATGCTTTCGTTGATCGTCAGCTTCTTTTCCAACATTACCTATATGGTAGGTTCCTTTGTGTCCCTGCCCTTTAACCTGCTTTTCGGCTGGGACCATTATGGCTTCCACGATGCCGTGCAGGCGGTGTTTTCCTTCATCGTTTATGTAGGGGCCCTGGTGCTGGCGGTTATGGCTGTGCTGCGCCTTTGCCGGGAGCAAGAGGCCAACGTTCCTTTGCTCTCGAACCTGGCCTACCGCATTATGGGTGAGCAAAAGCCCCGCCCGGTAAAGCAGCAGCCAATGTATCCCCAGGGCGGCTACCCGCAGCCCCCTATGCCCTACCCGCCCCAGCAGGCGCCTACCCAGCCCCCCCAGCCTATGCCCCCCATGCAGCCGATGCAGGGCTACCCCATGCAGCCCCAGCCTGCGCAGCCTATGGCAGAGGTACAGGCCCCCAACCCGCCGGTACCCGCCCAGCCTGAGCCTGCCCAGCAGCCTCAGCAGCCGCCACAGCCCCCGCAATCTTAAAGGACCCATGTTACCCGCAGCCTGCTTATTCAGGCTGCGGGTTTTTCTTTTGCATAAAACAAAAATGAAGAATGAGTATGGAGGAGGAAATACCATGAAAACAAGAGCATATGGGAGAAACTGCCTGTGCAAATCAAAAAATAGGGGAAGGGGTGTTGACTTTGGTAAACAGGTGTGGTATGATGTAGACCGTGCTAAAAGAGAAACAAGCTTGCTTACCGAAGCGGGCCAAGACAAATGGAGGTAGAAAAAGCTATGTCAACTACGATGCCGAAAGCTGGGCAGGTCGAGCGTAAATGGTATGTCATCGACGCTGCCGGCAAGCCCCTGGGCCGTGTAGCTGCCCAGGCGGCGGTACTGCTGCGGGGCAAGCATAAGCCCACCTTCGCACCCCATGTGGATTGCGGCGACCATGTGATCGTAATCAACTGCAAGGATGTCGTGCTCACCGGCGGCAAGGCGGAGAAGAAGTATTATTACCGCCACACCGGCTACATCGGCCATTTGAAGGCCGTGCGCTATGACACCCTGATGAAGACCAAGCCCGAAATGGCTATGGAGCTTGCCGTGAAGGGCATGATCCCCTCCAACTCCATCGGGCGCAACGCCATGGGCAGGCTGCGGGCCTACGCCGGCAGCGAACACAAGCATGCTGCCCAGAAGCCCGATGCCTGGAATATGTGAGAGGAGGACTTTGACTTATGTATGAAACCGCACCTTATTTCTACGGTACTGGCAGGAGAAAGAGCTCGGTAGCCAGGGTCCGCGTTTACCAGGGTACCGGCAAGGTCACCATTAACGACCGGGACATTGACGATTACTTTGGCTTGGAAACTTTGAAATATATTGTACGCCAACCCTTGACCCTTACGGGTACCGAAGGCAAGTTTGACATTGTATGCCGGGTGTCCGGCGGCGGCGTTACCGGGCAGGCTGGCGCTATCCGCCACGGTGTAGCCCGTGCCCTTTTGCAGTATGACGGCGAGAACCTGCGCCCCACGCTGAAGAAGGCCGGCTTCCTTACCCGCGACCCCAGAATGAAGGAACGCAAGAAATACGGCCTCAAAGCCGCCCGCCGCGCTCCCCAGTTCTCCAAGCGTTAAATTTTATCTGGTTTTCAAAAGGCTCTGGGCTTCCAGGGCCTTTTCGTTTTATAATTTAGAAAGGGGATGCCTATGGACCGTATAGAAACCGTAGAAGCTATTGTCAGAAAAATCGTTTCCGAAGCGCCAGGGGAAGGACAGGTTGCGGCCTATATCTATCTATATGATGGCATAGTGCAAGCCTGCGCCAAAAGAGGCGGCACGGTTCCGGAAAGTGTGTGAAGGGCTTGGCTTAGCCCTGTAAAGGCGGCGCACTTGACGAAATACAATATATAGGCGTAAAGTAGGAGAACTTCACTAGAAGATGCGGTTTTCAAATTCTTTTTGCGGTTTTTTGGATTCGAAGGATCTATTTTTCTTTTTTGGCTGTATGTTCATGCATATTAGGGAACGTCTGTTTGAAAAGTGTATGGCCCGGTAAAGATTATACACCTGATTATTTGAAAATCCAAATTATGCCGGGGATTTATCTGCCGAAATGAATAAATTTTCATATTTTAATCAGTCAAGGACATGCCCCATGGTAGAAATAGTTGATTTTGATACAAATTGCACAGCCGCCGGTTTCCATAACCCCGGGGAAATTCCGGGAAAAGGGTAAAAACAAGGCGAATCCGCAGGTTATGTCAAGGTATGCAACATTCAGAATTGTGAAAAATGCATAAACTTTTGGGGCCAAAATTCTTGACACATCGTGTAAAACCAACTATAATAGAGACCAGCAGTTGCCCTGACTGGGCAGTGAAAGGAGTAAAAACCCTATGCACGGTGGATTTAAAAGCAAGGCCCCGCGGTATTGGCTGGCACGGGCCGCGGTATTGTGTGTCCTGCTTCTCCTGTTCAGCGTTTTTTCTGTCGTATCGGTTATGGCAAATACGGTCTCCGCCACAGTACTTGATGGCGGGGCTTCCTATACTTTCAGCATGAACAGCGCGGACCTGGAAAGCATCTTGTACCAGGCCCAGCAAAAGGGGTTAGAGCCCCTGGGCCCCCTGGACGTTGCCGAACGTGTGGAGAACACCACTACGGTCAACGTGCGCCGGGGCGTAAAGCTGCGGGTTACAGAGGCCGGGCAAACCAGCGAGTATATTGCCTATAAAGGCGATACGGTTCGCAAGGCCCTGGCGGAGAACAATATTTTATTGAAAAAGAGCGACGCCGTAACCCCTGGGCGGGACATGGTGATTGAAGCCGATTTGGCGGTAGACGTTAAGCGCTCCTGTGAAGTCACCGTGACGGTAGAGGGCAAAAGCCAGGTGGTTTCTATGACTGGCGGCACTGTGGCCGACGCGCTGGAACAGGCGAAGGTCAAGCTGGGGCCGAAGGATGCCTGCAATTACAGCCTGGAAGAACCCCTTTTTGATAAGATGAACCTGCGGGTTTCCCGTATGGTGAAGGTTACTGTAACAGCAGACGGCAAAACCGGGGAATATGAAATCGCCGCCCAGCGGGTACAGGCCGCCCTGGAGCGCTGCGGCATAAAGCTGGGCAAGGATGATCGTCTGAACGTAAGCCGCACCGACATGGTTAGGGACGGCATGGCTATCCAGGTAGAGCGGGTGCGGGTGGAAGAGGAAACGGTAGAAAGCGACCTGGACTACACCACCTACTATGAGTATGACAACACCCTCTACGCCGGGGAAGAGGAAGTAAAGACCCCTGGGGAGAAGGGCCAGCGCAAGACCACCTACCAGGTGACCTATGTAGACGGCGAAATGGAAAACCGGCAGGTCCTTTCCGATGTTGTGACGAAAGAGCCTGTGCAGGAAGTCATACGGACAGGTACTAAGCAGAAAGCCAATATGGCCGGCAGCCAGGGGGTAAGCCTACCTGGTGCCGGCACTTTTGTGGATTATATGGGCAAGACCGTTTCCTATTCCAGCAAAATGGTGGGGGAATGTACTGCCTACTCCATCCCCGGCGGCACCACCTCGATTGGGCTTGAGGCCAAATACGGCATTATTGCCGTAAACCCGTCCGTGATCCCTTATGGGACGCGGATGTATGTGGCCTCCCCGGATGGAAGCGTGGTATATGGCTACGGGGTGGCGGCCGATACAGGCGGGGCCCTTCTGGACGGCACGGTGATTGCAGACCTGTGCTATGACACCGTAGAGGAATGTTCTGCCATTGGCAGGCGGGACATGGTGGTCTATATCCTTTCTTAAAAAATAGTTGGGCGGGAGGCATAGGGCTCCCGCCTATTATATTGTGGGGGGGATTTTCTCCTATACAACACATAGTATAGCTGGGGAAGGGCCTGCCTTTGGCATAGTTGCCAAAAAGTACGGGGCCGCTTGTAATTTCCCGCGCAAACGGGTATAATAAGAAGGAAAAAGGAAGAAAAGGGGTGTGCAGGGCATGGGGTACTTTTATGGGTTCCTTTGGATAGCCGTTGGCTTGATCTTGCTGTTTTCTATGACAAAAGAAAGCAGGATCTTTTACTTTGCCGGCGGTTTCTTTTTGTTTTTAGGCGCCTGGTGGGTGGCGGACAGCATGATGCCAGCGGTAAACCTGTTCGAAGGCGGATGGGGCCTGGCGCTGCGGTGCATTACCGGCGTGGCGCTGGTGGTTTTGGCGGTGCAGTTTGTACGGGAGTACAAACGGAAAAAGCAGGAAGCCGAGGAGCAAAAGAATAAGAAGCCCTAAGCCGGCGCCAGCCAAAAGCCCAGCGGATTATTCTTTAGGCGGCATATTGTTGGCAGCGGGTAAAGGGCGTATGAGTAAAGGGCGGGGGGCAAGGCACGGATAGCCCCGCCGGAATCCAGAAGAGGAAAGGCAGAAGATACATATGGAAGCAATGATGGTGATAGTAGGCAAGGTAGCGGTTATATTGATCCTGATCGCGGTAGGGTACGTGGTGACAAAGCGCGGCTGGATCACCGAACGGGGCGCGTCGGAGATCACCTCCCTGCTGATCAAGATTGTCACACCCTGCCTGATCGTCAATTCGTTTTTGGGCAGCACCGACAGCTTGAAGGTATCGGAAATGCTCTTGGCCCTGGCTGTGTCGGCTTTGTCCTTGGGCATCTCCCTGGCTATCAGCCTGGTCACTTTCCGCAAAGAGCCCCCGGAAAGGCAGAAGGTGCTGCGCTTCGCCGTAATCTTCAGCAACGCCGGCTTTATGGGCATCCCCCTGGTAGAGAGCATTGTGGGCAGCAAGGGCGTCATTTATGGCTCGTTTTTTGTGGTGGCGTTTAACGTGATCTGCTGGACCTATGGTTACAGCATGATGAGCGGCGGTGCTAAAATGAACATCAAAACCGTGCTGCTCAACCCCGGCATCATTGGCCTGATCTTTGGCCTGCCCATCTACTTTTTAAAGATACAGCTGCCCGCTATCCTGGCCGAGCCGGTGGGATTCCTGTCCAACCTGAATACCCCCTTGGCCATGCTGGTCATCGGCAGCTATATAGCCCGGGTAGACCTGCACTCCTTCATTTCCGACATGGCTGTATATAAAATGGCTTTCCTGCGCCTGGTAGCGGCACCGGCCCTATACCTGCTGGTGCTCATGGTCATCCGGCCCGAACCCGACCTGCTGGTAAGCAGCATCATCCAGGCGTCGGCCCCTGTAGCGGCCAACACCGTCCTCTTTGCCGTCCAGTACCACCAGGATTCGGAGCTGGCCTCAAAGACCGTGGCGGTTTCTACGGTGCTTTCCATTATCACCATACCTGTCTTTACAATTCTGGCCCAGCTGGCCTGCCAGCTTATCTTTTAAGCGCCTGGGCGCAAGGCCCTGGATGGCCCGACGTTTGCGGGCGTCTACCCAGCTTCTTTTTTAGAAAAGGGGCTTACCGAAAAATCACCGGCTTACCGTCTGCGTGGGCAGAGAGGAGACGTTATGAAGATAGCACCTTCCCTTTTGGCGGCGGATTTTTCCGCCCTGGCACAAGAAGTCGCCCGTGTACAGGGGGCAGACTGGCTGCACATTGACGTGATGGATGGCGTGTTTGTGCCGAACATCAGCATGGGGCCCCCGGTCATAGCGGCCCTGCGGGATAAGACAGACCTGCTTTTTGATGTGCATTTGATGATCGAACACCCGCTGGCTTATGTAGAGGCTTTCCGCCGGGCGGGGGCAGACTGCATCACCTTCCACACCGAGTGCGCCGACGACCCCCAGGAGCTGGTGGAAGCCATCAGCAGAAACGGCGCAAAGGCTGGAGTGGCCATCAAGCCTGCTACGGGTGTGGACGCCATAGGGCCCTGGGGCCAGGCCTTGTCTATGGTCACCCTTATGACGGTGGAGCCCGGCTTTGGCGGGCAAAAGCTGATGGAAGCGCCGCTGGTGAAGATCCGGCAGATCAAGGAAAGGTTCCCTCATCTGCTGGTGCAGGTGGACGGTGGCGTGAACGCCAGCACCATCCAGCTGTGCGCAAGAGCTGGGGCCGATGCCGTTGTGGCGGGCACAGCGGTGTTTGGGGCGGCAGAGCCTCAAAAAGAGATGGAAAGGCTGCGGGCTTTACAATAAAATTTGTTTTGCGCAAAAAATAGGGGGGGTGCCGCTGGGCATACGAAATAAGGTAGGCGGCGAACAGGCACCATCTGCCACGGCGGGCCGTATAATAAGGGTAAAAACCGTAAAAGAGGTGACGCCCTTGAAACTGAAAGCCCCCCCGCAACCCTTGGTTTTCTGTTTTCAGGACGCCACCGCCCTTTGTGCCGCTGTGCAGGCTTTGTACCGCCTGCGGCCCCAGCTGGCTGCCGGGCTTAGCTTTAGCGGCGGCCGGTATTACTTATGCGTAGAGGCCCCACTGCGGGACCGGCAGCTGGTGCGCGGGGCCGCCCCTGCCTGCTGTTTGGGCGCCGCCCCGGTGCTGTACGCCTACCGGCGGGAGCACGGCATGGAGCTGAGTCGCAACGCCATAAAAGAGCTGGGGAGGCCCCTGGCGGGCTGACTTTTTGAGGGGAAAAGGCCCGGAAGCAAAAATTTTACCCGAAAATCCTTTCAAAATTTCTATTTTCCTGCCGATTCGCCCGTTTTTTGGCTGGGCAGGTTAACCAAAGTTGAGAGGCTGTGTCAAGTGAAATGCTGGCAAAATACCCAATGTCTAGGTGAAATTTTATAGGGAGACAAGCCAAGAATGGCTCTAGAAAGCCAAAAACCTTAGTTTTCCCCATTTTCGCCGGGTTATGTGAATTCGTCAAAAAACTTTGAAAAAAGCCTTGCATTTTTCAAAGACAAAGGTTAAAATATAGACAACTTCCACTCGCCGGCAAAGCAGAGGCTGTGCGCCTGCGCTCACGCGGGGGCGGGCCTTTGGTCTTTTAGGCCGTGCGAGAATCTAAAATTTAAGAGGGTTGAAATTTATGAACAAAAGCAAGTTTCTGAAGAAATCAGTTGCGGCGCTTCTGGCTGTTATGCTGGTCGTCGCAATGGTTCCTCTCAGCGCTGCCGCTTCTGCGGATGCTTTGCCTGCTTTGACGAGGATATACGTCAATGACACGGAGATCACCGCAAACGGCACCGAGTTCTCTGCGAATTTCGCGGAGGATCAGGCCGAAGGCTCCATTAACGTTAGGGCTACGCTGCCCACCGGCACAAAGTTGGAAGCTTTTGAAAGCAAAGATTCTTTGACCGGGACAGCAATCGCTGCTAGTGATGTGGCTCTTACCGTTAAGGATTACACCGGCGGCAATACCGAGGGCGTTGTATACTTGAAGCTCTCCGATACCACTTCCGCTGGTCGTCCCAGTGTATGGTACACCCTGAACCTTAAGCAGGTCAACCTGGACGATGCTTCTGGCGTGAAGGGCGTTTCTATTACCTCGGACGGCAAGAACAACGGCCTGCTGAATGCGACCGTTGACCAGGAAAACCTGACCATCAACGTTGAGGCTGCTTATGGCCACGGTGCTGCTGGTACAATTACTGTAATTCCCACAGACGGCGCAACTGTCTCGAATCCCGTTGCAGTTGCAGCTGATGGTGCACAGTTCACCGTTACCGCTGGCGGCATCAACACCGTTTGGACCATTAAGGTTACAGAAGTTGAGGCCCTGTTGGACTTCACCGTTGCCGGCAAGCAGGGTGTAATCGACCACGACAAGAAGACCATCACCGTTAACCTGACTTTGGATGATATCAAGGATCAGTACGGCGATGTGGAAGAGGACGCCGTGCGCGCTGTTGAGTTTAGCACGATTACTAACACACAAATTGGTTGGGAAGCTACTGGTGCCTCTAGCTTGACGACAGAGATTGCTAGCGGCGACAAGAAAGCACTCAATGACATTCAGGACAACATGAAGTATGAGGGTGTGATTTGGGTAAAGAATGGCACTGGCAGCACAGGTGTTGGCTATGCCCTAACCGTCCAGATTCCCAAGAACACCGACACCACTATCTCTTACGCAGCCATCGGCGGCGTAGAGGCTACCATTGACGGCACCAACATCAGCGCTGTGTTGGACAGCACTACTCCCAATAATGCGCAAACCCTGCGCCTGCATGTACCGAAGGGTGCTACTATCACGCCTCCCACTACGAACAACAACAATTGGGATACTGTTGATACCTCCAATAGTGACTATGACGTATGGACAACTCATGCCAGTGATGATGGCACAGCTAAGACGGCTGACACCCCCGGCACCAAAAAGACCTTTGTGGTGACTGCCGCCGACAGCAGCTACAGCACCCAGTATAGCATCTGGTGGACAAAGGCCGACGGCCAGACCGAAGCTGCCTTGAAGAGCCTGAACCTGAAGGACGGTGACAATGTCTACACCGGCGTTGTTGACGAAGCTAAGCACACGGTTACCATCGAAGTACCCTTCATGACCACCACCTTAGTTCCCTGGAAGATCTTCGCTACTTACTCTGCCGGCGCAATTGGCGAGTACAACGGTTCTCCCATCCTCAGCGGCATTACCCCTGTGGTCGCCGGCGTTGACCTGCCCGCAAACATCACCGACGGCACCACCCAGACCATCGCCGACTTCATCACCGTAAAGAGCCAGGGCACTGTGGACGTTGAGACCAACTACGCGCTGGTTGTGAAGTTCAAGGCTCCTAACAACAATAAAAAGCTTACGGGCATGAAGACAACTGTGCAGACGATTGCTAATGTTACCAATGCGCAGGAAATCGCCCGTGGGATGAATGATACCAACACCTATGACGCCAGTGTTACACATCCTGTGTTCAATAGCGATGGAAGCATCAAGACACCTGGCAAAGTGACCATTAAGACCGCTTTCTCGCACACTAAGGTTGCTGCACTGGGCATGTACATTTCTGAGCTCACCACCGACGGCGGCATAGCTTACCTGTATACGGCTAGTGACGGTACCAATCCTGGTGCAGTGGATGAGTTCGCAAAGATTGATGGCAAAAAAACTACACTGGAAACCGCTTTGACAGACCTGTACGAACCGGATTTTGGCGGCTACAACGTAGAAAATAAAGTTTCCATTGTTGTTGTACCCGAAGAAGTTGCAAAGCGCAGCACACCTAACGAGCTTGCGCAGGTCGACAATAAGTATTGCGGCTTCTATGAGGTTGAGTTTGACCCCGCCGACGCCAACACCCAGGGCAAGCTGGAAAGCCTGACCATTGCCGGCCAGACCATGCGTGTTGTCCCCGGCAGCAACGGCACTGGCGTTATCATGGGCACCCTGCCCTATAGCGCTACTGTAGATGCAACCGCAGCTGCTGTCGGCGCGAATAATGAAAAAAACTCCCAGTTCTTGGAGTTTACTTTGAGCGATTATGCTATTCTTGGCAAAACTGTGTCCAGCGCTACCAAACCCACAGATGAGGTGTTCACGAATAAGGGTGACACGAATAATGACGGTGAAGCTGAGGCCATGGCCAATGGCAACGCTAAGCTAATGTTTGTGCGTGATAACGACCATAATGTAAAGGTTTATCTTGTTAAGGACACCACAAATATCACTCCTGCAACAACAGATAATTCGATTAGCGTTTACTCTGAGTCCCTTACTGGCACAGTTGATCCCACCAACACCTACACCTTCCAGCTGAAGTACGCCGACGCCAACAACCAGGCTGCTATCACCGAGTTTGACCTGAACGGCTACAAGGGCACTATCAGCGGCACTACCATCAATGTGTCCGTACCCAAGGCTACCAACCTGAAGGCCCTGCGCGCTTCTTACAAGGCCTCCACTGGCGCCACCGTTGCCCTGGACAACGCTTTCAACGACAAGATTTCCAGCGGCAAGACCGTGCTCAACTGCTCCAGCGACGTGAAGATTTACGTCCGCTCTGAGGACGAGAGCAAGACCGAAGTTTACACCCTGAAGGTTACCGAAGGCGAAATGTTCGTCGACGTGACCAAGGATGATTGGTTCTATGAGGAAGTCAACACCGCCGCCAACAATGGTTGGATTAACGGCACCGGCGAAGGCTACTTCACCCCCTACGGCAGCATGACCCGCGGCCAGTTCGCGCTGATCATTGCCCGTATGGAGGTCAAGGGCTTCGACGAAGAGACCGAAGTTGACTGCCCCTTCCCCGATGTAGAGGGCACCGCTTACAGGGCTGCTGCCAAGTACGTCTACGACCAGGGCTACATGCAGGGTGACGGCGATAACTTCTTTAACGCCAACGACAACATCACCCGCGCCCAGGCCGCCATCGTGCTCTGCAAGATGAAGGGCATCGAGCCCATGACCGGCGATACCGACTACGATGACGACGCCAGCATCGCCGACTGGGCCAAGGGCTACGTAAAGGCCGCCACCGCCGCCGGCATCTTCAAGGGCGAAGGCGACGACTTTAATCCCCAGCGCTACCTCCGCCGCTGCGAAGGCGCCGCGATTCTGGTACGTTCCGCTAATAAGTAAGGTAATTTCAACTCACCTAA
>QZEE01000052.1 GCA_009917445.1 bacterium D16-76
TCCAACAGCTGGGCATACTCGGCCTGCAAGCTCTTGACGGTGGGCAGCTTCTTGATACCCAAATCGTCAAAAGCCTGCTTTGCCGCCTTGTGGAGCAAAATATCCGCTTCATGTTCCGCTAAAAATTTCTTGGAATACCCCGCCTTGCGGTAGGCCGCATAGATCTCGCGGGTCTTGGCATAATTGATGATGTATCAACAAGAAAAACCGGGAGGTTTGCGACGTGGTGATAGACGAGGACGCCGCACAAATTATCCGCCTGATTTTTCACAAGTATGTATGCGATGGTTACGGTTCTCAAAGATTGTGCCGTTACTTGTCAGAAATCGGCATCCGCAAGCCGGACGGAAAAAATATCCCTACAACCTCTATCAATCGTATCATCAAAAACCCCATGTACATGGGAGTGATACACAACGGCGAGGCCCGCTCGGAGCCTATCCCAGAATTACAAATCATCGACCCCAAGACCTTTCAACGAGCCCAAGAGCTGATGAAAGGCCGGGCTACCAAGCACAGCGACGTACCGCTGAATATGAGCGGGCACTCGCTTTTGGTGGGGAATGTGTTTTGCGGACATTGCAAGCACCCGCTGACCCTTACCACGAACGGACACAAATATGTCAACCGCTTTGGAGAGATCAAGCGAGAGATGAGGTTCCGCTACACCTGTACCTACAACTCCCGGCACCCCGGAGAGTGCGGGGGACAGTCCGGCTATGGCCTGACAAAACTGGATGGCATTATGGATAGGATCATCCGCTACCAGTTAGGCAAGGTAAAGGCCGCGTCAGCAGACAAAATCATAGCAGAGGGCCACGAAAAAGCGATTGAATTGGCCCGGGCGCGGTGCAACATTGCCAGTAAGCAAATCGACGAGAAACAGCGAGAGCTGGCCGATTATGAAGCCGAAACCATCAAGGTTATCCGGGGCCAAAGCAAGCTGAGTATAGACCTGCTCAATGACCTTGTTGCGAAGGCCAAAGAAGAAATAGTCAGACTGACCGCTGCGCTTACAGACGTGCAGGAAGAACTTGAAAAGTGTCTGGCTGGGGCAGAGGCCCAAAAACAGGAATACGCCCAACTGGAAACCTGGGCCGACATTTACGCAAGGTGTACCTTTGAAGCCCGGAAAATGATTGTCTCGCAGTTTGTGAAATCCGTGTACGTTTACAAGGACTACACGCTGGAGGTTGAATTTAACGTGGCTTTTGAAGATTTCCAGAACCTTGTGGCCGAGTGCGGTGGCCTTCGCCAGACCGAACCGGATATCTATGTCACCCCAGTTACAAAAGAAAACAGACCTGCCTAAAAGCAAAAACACTTTAGCAAGTCTGTTTAGTGGTGGACGATATGGGATTCGAACCCACGACCTCAGCGTTGCGAACGCTGCGCTCTCCCAACTGAGCTAATCGCCCGTGTGAAATTTTGGCGGTGATAACAGAAAATCAAAATTTGTAGCTGCGAACCGAGTAGCGACCACTTGAGATACATCCCTAAAAAGTGGGTCATAGAACTGCACCGGGGGGGCTCCCAGTTGAGCTACGGGCCCCAATATTAAATCATGATAAAAATCACAATTTCCTAACAATAAACCTTACTGCCGCTTTTAGTATTGCGAACCGAACGGCGACTACTTGAGATACATCTCTGAAAAGTGGGCCATAGAACTGCACCGTGTGGGCCCCCAACTGAGCCACAAGCCCAAATTCCTCCAACCAGGGCGCCCCTCAGTCAACGCAAACTATTATAACACACCCTGCCGGAAATGTAAAGGGGTTTTATCAGGAATTTTGCCAAGTTATACCGCAGCAGGCATATAGCAGCCCGTTGACGCATACCCTTACCAGAGAAGGGAGGGCATGCTGTGAATTGTAGGATTGGTGAACTGCGCAACAAAGAAGTGGTGAACGTGAAGGACGGTAGCCGTCTAGGCTTTGTCAGCGATGTAGAACTGGATACCGCTGCGGCCTCCTTGACGGCCGTGGTAGTCTATGGCCGGCTGCGGCTTTTCGGGCTTTTGGGCCGTGAGCCAGATTTCATCATCCCTTGGCGCGACATCGAGCTTATTGGCGATGACGCCGTGCTGGTAAACTGGCGGCAGCCAGAGCCCCCCAAGCAGTCCGGGACATTAGATCGGATATGGGAAAAACTGGGCCTATAGGCCGCCCCTCTTAAAATAATGGCAGCGGCGCGTCCACCACAAGGACGCGCCGCCGCTTTTCTCAAGCCCGTATCTCCTTTTTGATCTTCCCCAGCGCCCCCTTTTCCAGCCGGGACACCTGCGCCTGGGAAATCCCCACTTCCCCAGCTACCTCCATCTGGGTCTTGCCCTCTAAAAAGCGCAGGGAGAGGATTCGCTTTTCCCGGTCGCTCAAGCCCCGTATGGCCTGTTTAATAGCAATCTCTTCTACCCAATCCTCGCCGCCCCCGTCGCCAACCTGATCCATAATATAGATCGTGTCCCCGCCATCGGAAAACACAGGCTCGTAAAGAGAGACCGGCTCTACAATAGCTTCCAGCGCCACTACCACGTCTTCCCGCTTCATAGAAAGGGCCTGGGAGACCTCCTCAATAGTAGGCTCGCGCCCACCTTGGGCGGTAAGCTGCTCTTTGCACTGGATAGCCTTGTAGGCGGTGTCCCGCATGCTGCGGCTGACCCGCACCGCATTGTTGTCCCGCAAAAACCGGCGGACTTCACCGATGATCATGGGCACCCCATAGGTAGAAAACTGTACCCCCTGGCTCACGTCAAAGTGGTCGATGGCCTTCATCAGCCCAATGCACCCCACCTGGAACAAATCGTCCGGGTTCTCCCCCCGGCTGCCAAAGCGCTGTATCACGCTGAGCACCAGCCGCAGGTTGCCGGCAATAAGCTTTTCCCGGGCCTCCCGGTCGCCTTCGTGACACTTAATCAGCAGTTCCCGCATTTCGTCGCTTTTCAGCACCTTCAGCTTGGACGTATTCACCCCGCATATTTCCACTTTTCCCTGCATAGCTTACCTCCAAAGATGATCTTTCCCAGGTAGTATTTCCCCCTTTTGCCTGTTTTAAGCGGGAAAAGCCAGGGAAGCCTTTGAAAGCCCCCTGGGAAAATATGGAGCCCTTTGACGCGCCACATTTTTTGCAAATCCAATCTGCCACCCCCGTTGACAACACCCCTGCCATATGGTACCCTACCTTTAGCGATCCATTAAAAAATGGGAGGCGCCACCATGATAAAACTGGGCATCTGTACATCTATTGAAAACGCGGCCTCGCTGGCCGCAGCAGGGTTCGACTATGTAGAGCTCTCCCTAACCAACGTAGCCGCCATGCCGGAAGAAGATTTCCAAAGCCTTTTAAAAGCCAAGCTGCCCTGCCAGGCTTTAAACTGTATGGTCCCCGCCGATTTGCCCGTCACCGGCCCCCATGTTGACCGCCAGGCCCTGTCCGCCTACCTGGAAGCCGCTTACGCCCGGGCCCAGGCGCTGGGGGCCCAGACCGTGGTATTCGGCTCTGGCGGGGCGCGGCAGGTGCCAAAAGGCTTTGCCTATAAGCAGGCCTGGCAGCAGCTCCGGGGCTTTTTAGAGATGGTAGGGTCCAGCGCCGCCCGCCATAGACTTACCATAGCCGTCGAACCCCTGCGCCGGCAGGAATGTAACCTGCTGAATACCGTAGCCGAAGCGGTATGCCTAACCAGCTTGGCCGGCCTGCCCGGCATCGGCGTGCTGGGCGATACCTACCATATGGCCGCCATGTCCGAACCCCTAGAAGCCCTGGCCCAAGCCGGCCCCCTGCTGTGCCACGTGCACATGGCCGAGCCCCACCAGCGGCGCTACCCCTTGCCCGGCGACGGGCAGGACTACAGCGCGCTCTTCAAAACCCTGCGATCCATGGGCTACCAGGGCCGGGTAAGCATAGAAGGCAGCTCACCCGACCCCATACAGGAAGGCGCCGCCGCCTTTTCTCTGCTGGACAGCCTAAGGCGCGGCTAAGCAAAAGCTCTCGAATAAGGCCCATAGGGGAGAGGCCCTTTGGGCCTTTCCCTTTCCCAAAAAGGGCAGAGATGCGCCCCGCACCGAAACGCCCCCCGCCGCATAAGATAAGGCTAAGGGGCCTGGGACGTTGTCTGCCTGCCAGGCCCCGGTGTCTATAGGGGGTGTTTTTTTTGAACATATTTTTATGCGTGGCAGGCGCGGTTTTGATGATCCTGGGTGCGGCAGAGCTGGCCCGTCTGGTAACCTTCTGGGCTACCCGCCCCGCAGAAGGGGAGACGCTGGCCCTGGTGGCGGCCCCCACGGGCCCCCAGGACTGCGAAGCCCTGGTGCGTGCCGCCGCCGAGCGGGCCCGTTGGATGGGCGGCCGATGCCGGCTTATCTGCCTGGTGGAAGAAGAAACCCCAGAGCTTTTAAGCATCTGCCGTTTCCTTTCCCTGCAATACCCTTATTTGAGGGTTTGCAAAAAGGAGGATTTGGTGTATCATATAACAGAAGAAGAATGAGCAAACCGAGCAAGGGGAGGACGTTAACTTGGCTGAAAACGGGCTTTTAGAGCTATGCGGCACAGTAGAGCACATCGTCTACCACAACGATAAAAACCAGTACACCGTGCTGGAAATGGCGGCAGGGGACGACCTGATCACCGTAGTGGGGGGCTTCCCCTTTGTCAGCGAAGGGGAAGAGCTGCAAGTCTACGGCATTTGGGACACCCACCCCTCCTTTGGCCAGCAGTTCAAGGCCCAGACCTTTGAACGGGCCCGGCCCGCCACCGCGGCCGCCATGCTGAAATACCTGGCTTCCGGGGCGGTAAAGGGCGTAGGGCCCGCTACCGCCCGGCGCATGGTAGAGGCTTTTGGGGATAAAGCCCTGGAAATCATGGAGAACGACCCGGACCGGCTTACCCAGGTCAAGGGCATCACAAAAGAAAAAGCCCAGGCCATCAGCCAAGAGCTGAAACGGGTCTACGGCATACGGGAGCTGATGGCCTACCTGGGGGCCTATGGCGTGCGGCCTGAAGAAGCTGTGCTGGTGTGGAAAATGTATGGGCCTGATTCCCTGGCCTGCATACAGGAAGACCCCTACCGCCTGTGCGACGGGAACCTGGGCATCAGCTTTGATATTGCGGATAAGATCGCGGAGTCTATGGAAAAGCCCCGGGACGACATGGGCCGGGTGCAGGCCGGCGTGCTGTTTGTGCTGCGGCACAACCTGGACAACGGCCACACCTGCCTGCCCTGGGACAAGCTGTGCCCGGCCGCCGCCCAAATGCTGGGGGTAGAGCTGGAAATAGCCCAGGACGCCGTATACATGCTGTGCGAGAGTTTTCAGACACGGTGCGAGGAATTTGACGGGAAAGACTTTATCTTTTTAGAAAAGCAGCACCTGTCCGAAGAATACATCAGCGCCCGCATGAAAGCCATGCTGCGCATGCCCCCCCAAGAGCTTAGCGGCGCCAGCGCCCAGATCGCCGCCATCGAAGAGGGCAAGGGCATCCGGTACGCCGAGAAGCAGAAAGAGGCCATCCGGGCCGCTATGGAGAAAGGCGTGCTTATCCTCACCGGCGGGCCGGGCACCGGCAAAACCACGACCCTCAACGCCATCATCCACATCTTAAAGCTCTCCGGCGAAAAGGTACTGCTGGCCGCCCCCACCGGCCGGGCCGCCAAGCGCATGAGCGAGCTTACCGGGGAAGAGGCCAAGACCATCCACCGCTTGCTGCAGGTGGACTGGGACGAACAGGACAACCCCATCTTCACCCGCAACGAACGCAACCCCCTGGAATGCGACTGCCTGGTAGTAGACGAGCTCTCCATGGTAGACGCTTACGTTTTCGAAAGCCTCCTGCGGGCCCTGCCCCTTTCCTGCCGGCTGATCCTGGTAGGGGACAGCGACCAGCTGCCCTCCGTAGGGGCAGGCAACGTGCTGGGGGACCTGATCGCCTCCGGGCTTTTCCCCACGGTGCAGCTGAAAGAGATTTTCCGCCAATCCATGGAAAGCCTCATCGTCACAAACGCCCACCGCATCGTAGAAGGCGGCCTGCCCGAGCTGCGCCGCCGTGACAGCGATTTTTTCTTTATGCCCCGTGAGGACCCGGCCGAAGCCGCCCAATTGATTGTGTCCCTGTGCGCCCAGCGGCTGCCCAAAAGCTATGGGTATTCCAGCGTCACCGACATCCAGGTGCTGTGCCCCGGCCGCAAAGGGGACCTGGGTACCGTAGAGCTCAATAAGCTTTTGCGGGAAGCCATCAACCCGCCCCAAAAGGGCAAGGCCGAGGCCCGCATAAACGGCCAGCTCTTCCGCCTGGGGGACAAGGTGATGCAGGTAAAGAACGACTATAACCTGCCCTGGGTGCGGGCGGACGGCACGTCTGGGGAAGGGGTGTTCAACGGCGACATGGGCGTCATCACCGAAATCGACAAGCCCGGGGCCGCCATCCGGGTGCAGGTAGACGACAAAGAGGTGCTCTACGACTTCGACCACGCCGCCAACGAGCTGGAACCCGCCTATGCCGTCACCGTACATAAAAGCCAGGGCAACGAGTTTACCGCCGCCATCATCCCCGTCTTAGACCCGCCCGGCCAGCTGCGCTACCGGAACCTTCTGTATACCGGGGTCACCCGGGCCAAGCAGCTTTTGATCCTGGTAGGCCGCCAAAACACCATCGCCGCTATGATCGAAAACAACCGCAAAACCCGCCGGTACACGGGGCTGGCGCGTTTCCTGGCGCGGCAGGAATAAGGCCCCAGCCCGCCATTTTTTGCAAAGCCTGGGCCCCAGGCCCATCTTAACAGTTGACATGCCTCCATTTTTCACGTATAATCAATACGTGGTATTCGGCCTTTTGCATAGCGGCATATACAGTCCTTTATATAGGCAGGGTGTGCAAAGCCCCCCTGCGGCCGGCCTGTAAACCGGCTGGCAGAATACCTGCAAACCATCTAGGAAGAAGGGCGGCAACAGCGTGAAACAGTTTTTCGGTATGAGCCAGCGCGGCAATTTAGAGGAGGCACTCCGCGGCCTCCGCGCCCCGCAGTTTATCATGCTATTTTCCAACGACGGCCAGTTTGAAAAGCATGTGGCAGAATTAGAAAAGGCTTTCCCCGGCGTACCCAGCATCGGGTGCATAGGCATGAGCTACCAGGCCCACGTGGTAGAAAAGGGGGTAGGCATCATCGCCTTTACCGACGGCGTCCGGGCCGCGGCCAATGTGTTAGAGCATGTGTCCATCATGCCGGTCCAGTACATCCGGCGGCTGGAAGCCGACATGCAGGCCGTAGGCGGCTCGGGGGAGAATACCGTGTGCATCGACCTTTGCAGCGGCAACGATGCCTGTGTGCTCACCACAATCAATACCTCTTTAAAGAAACGGGGCATCCCTTTAGTGGGCGGCACCGGGGACCAGGGCAAGGTCTCTGCCAACGGCCGTGTCTATGAGGACGCCGTGGCCTATGGCCTGGTCCGCAACCAGGACGGCCGGGTGAAGACCTATAAAGAAAATATCTACCATCAGCTGGGCAACTACCGGTTTATTGCCTCCAACACAGACCGTGCCAACTACATACTGGGCTCCTTAAACGGCAAGCCCGCCAAGCAGGTATATAAGGACATCCTCCACGTTACCGATGAGGAAATCCTCACCCGCACCTTCCAAAACCCCTTTGGCAAGCTCAACGGCAACGACACCTGCATCATCTCTATTAAAGATGTGCAGGGCGAGGCCTTGGCATGCTTTAGGCAGGTGAACGACTCCGACGTGCTCATCCTGTTGGAGCTGGGGGACTATAAAGCCATCACCCAGCAAACCATCCAGCAAATTTGTACAGACTTCCCCCGGCGTTCGGCTATTTTCTCTGTTAACTGCCTGTTCCGTTACAAGCTGTTCTCCCAGCACAATTACATGCAGGCGTATTTGCAGGACATGGCCGCCTTAGGCTGCCATGCGGGCCTGGTAGGGTACGGCGAGCACTACAACAACCGTTTTGTGAACCAGTCCATGACCTGCGTGGTCTTTGAGTAAAGGAGGGGGAACCATGGGGTTCTTTTTTAAGGATAAGAAAGCCGGCAAGCAGGCCCAAGAAGAAAAAAGCCTGTACCCGATGCTGCACATTGCCGGCAGCCTGAAAAGCTACCAGCAGGAGCTGGTGCAGAAAGAAGTGGCCGCCCTGCAAGAGCTGAGCATGGTAAGCTCTTCCTTTTCCGGGGTGCTGAAAGAAGCAGACCTGTTCCACAACAAGCTCTCCGACTTAGGGGATTCCTTTTCCAATATCAACGAGACTGCCGGGCAGTTTGGCGAAGTCCGCACCGGCATATCGGAAAGCGTGGCAGGGGCCCAGGCGGAAATGGTAGAGCTGGCGAAAATTTCTGCGGCCGTGCAGGCCTCATACGACGAGATGGCCGGCACCTTTGCCCAGCTGCAAGCCGCCGTAAACGGCATACAGCAGTGCATGGGCAAAATCGTCTCTATTGCCGACGAAACGAATATCCTGGCCCTCAATGCCTCTATTGAGGCGGCCCGGGTAGGGGCCGCCGGCCGGGGCTTCTCGGTGGTGGCCGCCCAGGTAAAAGAGCTGGCCGGGGAAATCAAAGCCCTGGCCGGGGAAGTAAGCGATGGCGTAAGCGACGTAGAGCTGCGGGCCAGCCAGCTAAACAACAGCATCGCTTCCTCCCAGCAGACTTTGGGCCTGGGCGTGGGCATTGTCAGCCAGACCGATGAAAGCTTCCGCAGCATCACTATGGCCGCCGAAGGGGCCGTGCAGGTCCAGTCGGAAATTTCCGATGTGATCGAATCTTCCCAGGCTGAGCTACAAGTGATCTGCAAATTCTTTGACCGCATCCGGGACCAGTACCAGGAGGTGCTGGGGCACATCAACACCGCCAGCCGCTTAGGCACCACCAAAAGCGCCATGTTTGAAGACATGGACAACATGGTTTCCCAAATCCCGCCCCTGGTGCGGGACTACGAAGGCCGTTCCTCCTAAATCGGGGTAAGCAGCTGTCCGCATAAAAATAAGGCCGTTTTTGGGATTTTGCCCTTTATTGTAGGAAATCGGGCAGAATCTGGTTACAAATTTGTAAGAAATAGCAAAGATAATTCACAATATACTCAAGAATTTCTCTTTTTCGTTCCATTCTTTGGCAAAGGATACAAAGAATACGCTAGCCTCTTGACAACAGCAGAGGATTCTTCTATACTTACTTTTGTAGCGCGGCCCTGGAGACTACAAATAGTCTTTCGCGGCGGCGCAAGTACAAAATGTAGAAAGGTGATATCGGTAAAATGAAAAAGAATCTTTTCCGCCTGTTGGCCTGCGTCATGGCCTTCGCAATGGTTTTGTCCCTGGCCGCATGCGGCGGCAAGGACGATGACAAGTCCTCTTCTTCCACCCCCGCTTCCTCTGCTGCCAGCAGCGAGGCTAAGGAAAGCAGCGAGGCCCCCGCATCTTCCAGCGAGGCCGCCAGCTCTGAGGCTGCCACTCCCGCAGCTGGCGATAAGTATGCAAGCGTTGATGAGTTCCTGGCTGATCCCACAGTTGCCAGCCAGTTGGAGACCATGATGTCCTCTTTGGGTGACGACATGAACATTGATATTTCCGGCGATGGTGACAAGCTGATCTATACTTTCACCTTTACCGAGGAAGTAGACATTGAGACCACCAAGGCCGCTATGGAGACCGAGATGAACAGCGACAGCTTTGCCGGTACCTTTAAGGATATCGCGGCTTCCTTGTCCGAGGCCATCGAAGTTACCAACCCCTCTGTAGTTGTTACCTATCTGGCCGCAGACGGCACAGAAATCTACTCCCAGGAGTATTTCCCGGAATAATTCCAGAATAGCCAAAAACCGGCGGGTGCAAATGCCCGCCGGTTTTTCTATACAAAGAAACCCCCTGGCCCAAACGCCAGAGGGTTTCCCTTTCCGCCTATAAATTCTCTTGTCTTAGTTAACCCATCCAATCCGCACACAATAGGGGAGAGGCTTACTGGATAATGCTTTCCCCAGTCATTTCGGCAGGCTGGGGCAGGTCCAAAATTTTCAGCATAGTCGGCGCAATGTCGGCCAGCCGCCCACCTTCCCGCAGGGTGCAGGGGTGGTTGATAACGCAGAAAGGCACCGGGTTGGTAGTATGGGCCGTAAAGGGCGAGCCATCCTCTTCCACCATCTTGTCGGCGTTGCCGTGGTCAGCGGTAAGCAGCACACAGCCGCCCATTTCCTTCACCGCGTCAACCACCCGGCCCACACAGGTATCCACAGCCTCCACAGCCTTTACAGCCGCATCAAATACACCGGTATGGCCCACCATGTCGCAGTTGGCAAAATTGAGGATCAGCGCGTCATATTTACCAGACTTCACCGCCTCCACCATCTTGTCCGTAACTTCATAAGCGCTCATCTCCGGCTGCAAGTCATAAGTCGCCACCGAAGGGGACTTCACCAAAATGCGCTCCTCACCCGGGTACTGCTTCTCCACGCCGCCGTTAAAGAAGAAGGTGACATGGGCATACTTCTCCGTTTCCGCAATGCGCAGTTGGGTCAACCCTTTCTGGGCAATATACTCGCCAAAGGTGTTTTCCAGGGACTCCGGCTTATACGCCACATCCACATTGGGCATAGTGGCGTCATACTGCGTCATGCACACATAATTAAGAGGGAAGAAGCCCTTTTTCCGCTCAAACCCAGCAAAATCCGGGTCAACCAGCGTGCGGGTAATCTCCCGGGCCCGGTCTGGCCGGAAGTTGTAAAAAATCACAGAGTCACCCTCACAAACAGGCTCAGCCCCCTCACAAACCGTGGGCACCACAAACTCATCCGTAACTTCCTTGTCATAAGAGTTCTGCACCGCGCACACCGGGCACTCGGCCTTCTCACCCTCGCCATAAACCATAGCGGCATAAGCCTTCTCCACCCGCTCCCAGCGGTTGTCCCGGTCCATAGCGTAATAGCGGCCCATAACCGTAGCCACTTTGCCTACACCAATCTCTTCCAGCTTTTTCAGCAGCTGGGCCACATAATCCTTGCCGCTGCTGGGGGGCACGTCCCGGCCATCCAAAAAGCAATGCACAAAGACCTTCGTAAGCCCCATGCGCTTAGCCATTTCCAGCAGGGAATAAAGGTGGGTGTTGTGGCTGTGTACGCCGCCGTCAGACAGCAACCCCATAAAATGCAAAGCCTTGCCATTTGCCTTGGCAGACTCCATAGCTTTTACCAAAGCGGGGTTCTTATCCATCTCCCCATCCTGGGCCGACTTGGTAATACGGGTCAGCTCCTGATACACAATGCGGCCGGCGCCGATATTGGTGTGGCCCACTTCCGAGTTGCCCATCTGGCCGTCGGGCAAGCCCACATCCATACCGGAGGCCCCGATTTTCGTTACGGGGTTTTCCTTCAAAATCTTGTCTAACTGAGGGGTATTGGCGGCCACAATGGCGTTGCCCTCTTTATCAGCAATGCCAAAGCCGTCTAAAATCATCAGAACGAGAGGTTTTTTCAAATGGTACGACCACCTTTCTACATATTCAAAGCTTTTGCGCCACCAGCAAATACCGGTGGATGGTTCCTTCCACGCAGCCCTGTTGCTCCAAAATCTCCTGTGCCTCCAGCAGCTGGGGCAGGCAGGAATCCACAGAAAAGCCGGGAAACTCCCACACAATAATGCGCGCGAACCACACCAGCGCCCCTACATCATAAAAGCGGATAGGCCGAAAGGCCTCCTCCCCCCGCAGGATGGCAAAGCCCGCGCCTGCAAAACGCCGGGCCTGCTCCTCCAGATTCAGCCCTGGAAAGGGCTTGGGCGTACCGGGCAGCAGAAGTTCTACCAAAGCCCGGTCGTTGTCCTCCCCCACCTGCTGGGTGATAAAGAGACCGCCTGGCTTTAAAACGCGGTGCAGTTCTATGGGGTCAAAGGCCCCATGGCGGTTTGTCACCACATCAAAGGCGCTGTCCCCAAAAGGCAAAGCGGCAGAATCAGCCGCCTCCCGGAAATCTATCCCCAGGGGCTTCAGGATTTCCCCACACAGCTTCACGTTAGGCGGATACCCCTCTGTGGCGCTGGTCAGGGAATACGGGTGCCCCAGGGAGAGCAGGAACTCCCCGCCGCCTGTATCTATGTCCAGCAGGCGGTGCTCCGGCCTCAAGCGCGCTCCTATGGCTTCCCTGAAATCCCAGGGAAGATCGTCCTCTTCTTCGTAACGCCCATGGATATGGGAAAAATCCCAGCCCACCATGCGGGCTGCTTCTTCCTCGGCCTTCCAGGCCTTATATAGCTGTTCGTTCAACATATCTGCTCCTTTTCATTTAGTATACCCAAATGCCGGTGCAGAAAGCCTGACAGCATTGCCCCCGGTGCAGCTTTCAGACTAATCCCGCACCGGGCCGTTACCTCGAACGAATGCCATAAAGGCCCACCTTCCTTCCAAAATGGAGAAGCCAAGCAGGCCCGCTGTTCCCTAAGAACAGCGGAGCCTGGGAATTTGTTTTTGGGTCAACCCTTTTTTCAAAAAGGGTTGCAGAGTTTGAGACAGCGTCTCAAGGTCTTAACCCTTGGTAGCCGCCTCCACAATAGCCGCAAAGTCAGCAGGCTTCAGGGAAGCGCCGCCAATAAGCCCGCCATCCACGTCAGGCTGGGCCAGCAGCTCCGCAGCGTTAGCCGCGTTCATAGAACCGCCATACTGAATCGTAATGCCGTCGCCGGCAGCATTGTCATACAATTCCTTAATGGTCTCGCGAATCACCGCACAGACTTCGTTAGCCTGCTCCGCCGTAGCGGTCTTGCCGGTGCCAATAGCCCACACAGGCTCGTAAGCAATAATAATGCGCTTAAGCTCCTCAGCCGAAACGCCGCCCAAAGCGATCTTCGTCTGCATAGCAACCAGCTCGCTGGTAATGCCCTGCTCCCGCTGCTCCAAAGTCTCGCCCACGCACAAAATCACCGTAAGGCCCGCGTCCAGCGCGGCGCGGGTGCGGTCATGTACCGTCACATCGGTCTCGCCAAAATACTGGCGGCGTTCGCTGTGGCCAATAATCACAAGGTTAACATCCATAGAAGCCAGCATATCCGCGGCAATCTCGCCAGTAAACGCGCCAGACTTAGCCCAGTGGCAGTTCTCCGCGCCAATCTGGATATTCGTGCCCTTAGCGGCCTCCTGTGCAGCCCACAGATCCACATAGGGGGTGCAGGCCACAACATCGCAGCCCGCGTCCTTCACCAGCGGGGCAATAGCGGCAATAAGCTCCTTAGCCTCCTCAGGGGTCTTGTTCATCTTCCAGTTGCCGGCAATAACAGCCTTGCGTAAAGCTTTATTCATTATAATCGAACCTCCATTTGATTATTTAAGAAAAGAGAGCGGAGAAAACCCCGCCCTCCGGTAAAAACATTCTTATTTCTCGTTCAGGCAGGCAATGCCGGGCAGCTCCAAGCCTTCCAGGAACTCCAAAGAAGCGCCGCCGCCAGTAGAGATGTGGGTCATCTTGTCGGCAAAGCCCAGCTTCTCCACAGCCGCCGCCGAATCACCGCCGCCGATAATGGAAATCGAGCCGCTTTCCGCCACAGCCTTTGCCACGCTGATGGTACCAGCCGCAAAATTCTCCCACTCCGAAACGCCCATGGGCCCGTTCCAAACCACGGTGCCCGCGTTCTTTACCGCGTCGGCAAACATCTCCGCAGTCTTGGGGCCAATATCCAGGCCCATCCAGCCATCGGGAATCTGGGTGGACTCTACCACCTGGCTCTCGGTATTGGGGTCAAACTCCTTGCCCACTTTGGTGTCGATGGGCAGCAGGAACTTCACGCCGTTTTTCTCGGCGTTAGCCAGGGTCTCCTTGGCCAGCTCCAGCTTGTCCTCTTCACAAAGGGAGGTGCCGATGGAATAGCCCTGGGACTTCAGGAACGTATAAGCCATGCCGCCGCCAATAATCAGGGTGTCCACCTTGCCAAGTAGGTTGTCAATAACGCCAATCTTGTCAGAAACCTTAGCGCCGCCCAAAATAGCCACAAAGGGCCGCTTGGGCTCGGTCAAAGCGCCGCCCATAACGGTGATCTCCTTCTGGATCAGGTAGCCGCACACAGCCGGTAGGTAATGGGACACGCCCTCTGTAGAAGCATGGGCCCGATGGGCCGTACCAAAAGCATCATTTACATAAATCTCTGCCAGGGAAGCCAAAGCCTTGGCGAAATCAGGATCGTTCTTAGTCTCTTCGGCGTGGAAGCGGATGTTCTCCAAAATCATCACGTCGCCGTCCTTCAAAGCAGCGGCCTTAGCCTGGGCGTCGGGGCCGATGCAGTCGGCGGCCATAACAACGTCCTTGCCCAGCAGCTTGCCCAGCTCAGCGGCAACCGGGGCCAGGGAGAACTTCTTCACGTCGCCCTTAGCAGCCTCCAAAGCCTTAGCGGTGGCCTCAGCCTGTTCAGCCTCGGGCATAGCGTCGATCTTTTTCTTCTCCTTCTTGTCCAGCTTCACCGTTTCGTTAAAGATGTTGTGGGGCCGGCCCATGTGGGAGCAAAGGATAACCTTTGCGCCGTGGTCGGAAAGGTACTTGACTGTGGGCAAAGCGCCCACAATGCGCTTGGTGTCGGTGATAGCGCCGTCCTTCATGGGCACGTTGAAGTCGCAACGCACCAGTACCTTTTTGCCGCTGACGTCAATGTCCTCGACCGTTTTCTTGTTGAGATAGTTCATGTTCAGTGCACTCCTTTTTTATGATAAGGTAATTGTGAGAGATTGCACAAATTTCCATCTAAAATTATAGTACAGGCTGGGGGATTTTTCAAGCCAAAATTTGGGGAATGGGCAATATTTTTGCATATTTTTTTCCGCCAGCTACGACATATAGCGTTTTACCCCTGCAAACGCTCCACAAATTCCGCCAAAACCCTTTCCCGGTCCCGGCTGGTCTCCAAACAGGGCAGGCCATACTTTTCGCACTCTTCCCGCAAAATGCGGCTGTGTGCCGCAATCTCCCGGCAGCGGGCCAGGTTTTCTTCCTCGCTTCCAAAAAAAGTATAATCTTTGGGTGTGTCATACTGTTTAAGCATCTGCAGGCGTTCTTCGGGGGCCAGGTCGGCGGTAACAAAATAATAAATCTCACACTTCTGGGGGTCTATTTGGCCGTGTTGACAAACTATCCCCTGCCACCCCCAATA
Source organism: bacterium D16-76 (assembly GCA_009917445.1). GTDB lineage: Bacteria > Bacillota > Clostridia > Oscillospirales > Acutalibacteraceae > Acutalibacter. Next base: position 15,119 of record QZEE01000052.1, read on the forward strand.
TGGTATAATGATAGAAGCAGGGGGATGAGAAAATGCAGCTGAAATACCACATGGTAACAATAGAAGATCTGGTGCCCCAG
>QZEE01000053.1 GCA_009917445.1 bacterium D16-76
CTGGGGCACCAGATCTTCTATTGTTACCATGTGGTATTTCAGCTGCATTTTCTCATCCCCCTGCTTCTATCATTATACCATATTGGGGTGGCAGGGGATAGTTTGTCAACACGGTCAAATCTGCACAGTTTGGCCCTCGATGCCCAGTGGTTCCCCGGTCAGCGCTTTGCGGGCGGCACTACAAGGAACGAGATTGAGCAGTGGATAGATTCTCTGGATATCCCCCAGCAAGGTGAAACTGCTTTGCCCACTGGCACATTCAACTTCGAGACCAAGACTGTCCTGCTGAACAGCGGCTACGAAATACCGCTCAACGGTCTGGGAACCTACAGCCTGCACGGTGATGTGTGCGTTGATTCCGTCAAATCCGCGCTGAAAAGCGGCGTTCGCTTGATCGATACGGCTTCCGCCTACGGCAATGAGGAAGAAGTCGGGCAGGCCATTCGGGAAGCGATTGATGTGGGAATTATTCGAAGAGAAGATGCTTTTGTTATCACGAAAATCTATCCGGGAAGCGAGATGGAAAACCCGGAAGAATCCATTCAAGCCTGCCTTGACCGGCTGGATATTGGCTATGTGGACATGATGCTCCTGCATCACCCGGACAGAAACGATGTGAAAGCGTATAAGGCGATGGAGCAGTTTGTGGAGGAAGGGAAAATCCGCTCCATTGGCCTCTCCAACTGGTATGTGGAGGAATTGGAGAGTTTTCTCCCCCAGGTAAACATCACTCCCGCACTGGTGCAGAACGAAATTCATCCCTACTATCAGGAAAATGGTGTTATCCCGTTCATTCAAGAGAAAGAAATTGTGGTGCAGGGCTGGTACCCGCTGGGTGGCCGGGGGCATACCGCTGAGTTGCTTGGAGATGAAACTATCAAAGAAATCGCGGCGGCTCATGGCGTTTCCTCCGCACAGGTAATCCTGCGCTGGAATTTGCAGAATGGTGTGGTGGTCATTCCCGGCTCCAGCAATCCTGACCACATTAAAGAAAATACGGAGCTTTATCATTTTACCTTGACCGAGGATGAAATGAACCGGATCAAAGCTCTTGACAGAAATGAAAAGCACGATTGGTACTAGAGTCTGTTTTAAAACTCCGAAACGCCGTCTTTACGTCTGAAATCCTGGCATTTCTCCGGTTTTAAAACAGACCCCAGGGCTTTCTTGCAGAACTGTGCTGGCTGCCGTGCGCCTAAAGCTCGGCAAATGCAAGAAGATATGCCCCCAGTATCTGGAAATCCGTAAGCTGCTGGGAGATGCGTCGGCAGAGTTTGATACGTAATAGGGGCCGCTTTCTCAAGGCAGCCTTATGACATTGGGCACAATGCCCTGGGGGGTGATGTCCAAAGTGCCATAGCTGGGGCGCCAGCCGCTTAGGGAGCCGGGGTTTAGGATATGCAGGCCGTCGTCGTAGTCCGTGAGGGCCTGGTGGGTATGGCCGTAAAGCAGCACCTGGGCCCCTTGCTCCCGGGCGGCGCACACGGCGTTGTACAGGCCGGATTTGACCCCGTAGGCATGGCCGTGGGTGTAGAAGATCTTCACGCCCTCTGCCTCGAAGGTGCCTGCGGCCGCCAGCTGGGAACCCCAGTCGCAGTTGCCCCGCACCTGTAAGAACATCTTTTCCGGGAAAGCCGCCCGGGCCCGGGCAAACTCGGCTTCGCCGTCCCCCAGGTGGATGGCTACCTCAGCCTTGGGCTGGGCCAGCAGGGCCCGGCGCAGGGCACTTTCGTCCCCGTGGGAATCGGACAATACGATGATTCGCATGCTTTTGCCTTCTTTCTCTCCGCTTGATTCATCATTCCCCGCCTCCCTGCATAGTATGGGGTATGGGAAAGGAGGGAACCGAAATTGGGAAATGGAAATAACCCTATACAGAATAACCAGTTGGAAAACCTTTTACAGACCACCGCCAAACGCATGGGCACCACCCCCGAAGCCTTAAAGTCCGCCGCGCAGAACGGGGACCTTTCGCAGATGATGGGCAACATGGGCGCCAAGGAAAGCGCCGCCATGCAAAAGGTGTTGACAGACCCGGAGGCCGCTAAAAAGCTGCTTTCTACCCCCCAGGCCCAAAAGCTTTTGAACCTGCTGGGCGGCGGCAAGGGGAAATAAAGCTGTTAAGGCCCCGCCCTTAGGGCCTATCGGATACCCGCCGGGAAGGGAGGAGTCCCCGTGGAGGACATGGCGCAGCAGATCAACCAGATCTTGTCAGACCCGGACAGCATGCAGCAGCTGCAGTCCGTTATAAGCTCATTGGGGCTGGGCGGCGGGCAGGGCTCGGGCCAGCCCCAGGCGCAGGCGCAGCCGCCGGCCCAGCAGGCCCCCGCCCCTGCCGCCCCAGACCTTTCGGCCCTGCTGGGCGCCCTGGGTGGCGGGCAGAGCCAGCCGGCCGCAAACGCCCTGGCTAACCCCCAGCTGCTGGGGGCCATGACCAAGCTGATGCCCCTGCTGGGGCAGGCCGGACGGGAGGACGACTCTACCCGCCTGCTGCGGGCCCTGCGCCCCCTGCTGGGGCCCGAACGCCAGAAAAAAGTGGACGAAGCCATGAAAATCCTGCAAATGATGCGGCTGCTGCCGCTTTTAAAGGAAAGCGGCGTGTTTTCCGGCCTGCTTTCCGGCCTGCTTTAAACGTGGGACCGCGGTGGAGGTGATGGGATGCCCGGTGAATTTGACATGAGACGTATGCAGGAAGAAGCCGCCCGCCGGGCCCGGGAGATGCAGTCCCGGGCCCGGATACCCCAGCCGCAGCCGCGGCACACCCAGGGCCAGGGGGAAGGCCGCCCTAAGCCAGAGGCCCCTAAGGAGCCTGCGGCCCCGCAGCCTTCCCCGGCCACCCCGGCCCAGGAGCCCCCGGCGTCTTCGCTGGAAGCCGGGCCCGCCGGTGTGCTGGGCAGCTTGTTCCAGGACAAGGAACGGACCATTATTTTAGCGCTGCTGATTTTGCTGAGCAGCGAGGAAGGCAACCAGGAGCTTCTTTTTTCTCTGTTCTTTTTGCTGATGTAACAGGGGGCAACATAGCGGCACAGGCGGGCGCAAGCCCGCCTTACATTTTTTTCCGCACCAGGCTTACCAGCGCTTCTACCGACTGCTGGAAGCCCATTTCGCTGGTGTCCAGCATCACCGCGTCCGGCGCGGGCTTAAGGGGGGCGGTGGCCCGGTGGCTGTCTTGATAGTCCCGCTGGCGTATGTCCTCTAAAACCTGCTTATAGTCGGCAGGCTGGCCAGACCCTTCCAGCTGGCGGGTGCGCCGGCGGGCCCGCTCCTCTGGGGAGGCGGTCAGGTAGACCTTCAAGGGGGCCTCTGGCAGCACCACAGTGCCAATGTCCCGGCCGTCCATCAGTACACAATTCTGCTTGGCCAGGCCCCGCTGCAAACCCAGCAGGTACGCCCGCACCGCTGGTATGGCCGCTATGGCCGATGTAGCCATAGAGACCTCTGGTGTGCGGATGCGCCCCGTAACATCCTGGCCGTTCAGGGACATTTTTTGGCCCTCGGGGGTATAGGCCAAGTCCACCTGGATGCCCGGCAGGGCCTCTTCTACTGCCTGGGGGTCTGCCGGGTCAAGGCCCTTTTCCAGCACATACAGGGCGATGGTGCGGTAAAGCGCCCCTGTGTCTACGTACACAAAGCCCAGCTCTTTGGCCGCCGCCTGGCACACGCTGGATTTGCCCGCCCCGGAGGGGCCGTCTACTGCCACTGAAAACATAGAAATTCTCCTCTTTTTTATTTTGGGGATTTTAAGACCTTGGGGCTTGTCCCGCCTGCGGCAAGGCCGTGGGCGCCGCCCACCCCCGCTTAGGGCTCTGCCCTAAGAACCCGCCAGAGGGCTTAGGCCCTCTGGACTCCACGCTTCGCTTCGTATTCTTCGCGCAGCAGACGGTATTCCAGGCGGGTCTTCATTTGCCCATCGTGCCACTCCCAATTGGGCCGGCGGGCCTCCTTTATCATGCCGCATTTCTGCATAATCCGCTGGGAAGCCCGGTTCTCTTCCAAACAGCCGGTATTCATACGGTAAACATGGTCTTCTTGAAAGGCAAAATCCAGCACCGCCCCAAAGGCTTCGCTTCCGTAGCCCTGGCCCCAGAACGCCGGGAAATAGAAATACCCCCCATGGCAGATCTTCCCCAACGGTGTGCGCCCTATCACGGTATAGCCTGTACTGCCCATCTGCACACCGTCCTTCCCCTCTACCCGCAAAAAGTAAAAGGTGCGCTCCGGCGACTGGGCATCCGCCAGGATACCCGCGAATTCCTCATGGGCTTCCTCCCGGCTATGCGGCATAATATCCCGCATATAACGCCCCATAGTCTTCTCATCCGTTTTCAGCTGGTAATATTCTTCCTCATCCGCCAGGGTATAGTCACGCAAAACCAGCCGCGGCGTTTCAAGAAAAACCACATTGTCCCTCCCTCTCCAAAAAGCTGTCGATCAAGCGGATATCCGCCCAATCCTTTTCCCGGCCCAAAGCCTCTTTCTGCCTGCGGATGCTCCTAAGGCTTGCCACCGGCAGGCCTTCCCAGTCCACCACCTCTTCGGTCTCCCAATCCTCCAGCACTTCAACCTGCGCCGAATAAGCAAATATGCGCGTACCCCCCAAAGGGCTGCGGCGGAAAGGTATGCCCTCTGCCTCCAGCCGGTCGGCCAGGGCGGTGGTGCACACCAAATCAATATCCCGTGTCCCTTCCTTCACCCCATAAAGCACCAGCGCCGCCCCAGAAGTAAGCCAACATTCCTCCCCCAACAGGCTTGTGCTTTTCAAAAGGCCCAGAATATCCTCCCGGCCCAAAAGCTTTTCTTCCATGTATAAAGCCCTCCCATCCCATGCCGCAGGCACAGCAAAAGTTTTTAAAGAGTCCAGAGAAAATTTTTTCAAAAATTGTCTCTGGCAGGGCCGCGGGGGCAGAGCCCCCCGATCATACATGCAGCCCGGCCAGCCGCCCCGTGGCAAAAGCGATCTGTAGGTTGTAGCCGCCGGTCGGGGCGTCGCAGTCCAGCATCTCGCCGGCCACAAACAGGCCGGGGCAAACCTTCGAAGCCATAGTCCGGGGGTCTATCTCCTTCAAATCTACCCCGCCGGCGGTGACAATGGCCTCGGCTATAGGCCGGACGCCGCGTATTTTCACGGTAAAATCCTTTAAAAGCTGCAAAAGCGCCCGGCGCTGCTCCTTTGTCACCGAATGGCAGCGGGTCTGCGGCGGGATGCCGCTGCGCTCTATTACAACCGGGATAAGCTTTTGGGGCAGCAGGCCGCCTAACGAGTTTGCAAAAATCTGGTTTTTGTGGGCTTCCAGCTCCCGCAGCAGGCGGGCGTCCAGCTGGGCTTCGTCCAGGGCGGGCTTTAAGTCGATGTGGACGGTGTACCGGCCCGGCTCCATAGGTCGCAGGTGGGCCGAAGCGCTCAATACCGTGGGCCCGGAAAGGCCGAAGTGGGTAAAAAGCAGCTCGCCAAAATCCTCATAGACCGGCTTCTTCTTGCCCCGCTCCCGTACCCGCAGGCCGCAGTTGCGCAGGGACAAGCCCATAAGCTGGGCGCACCAGGGGCCGTCCTCTACCAGCGGTACCAGCGAAGGGCCAATAGGGGTGATGGTGTGCCCCGCCGACTCTGCCAGCCGGTAGCCAGAGCCATCGGACCCGGTGCCCGGGTAAGAGGCCCCGCCGCAGGCCAGCACCACGCCCCCCGCGGTATAGCGCCCCCTGGCGGTCTGTACGCCAAGGGCGCGGCCCTCTTCCAGCAGCAGGCCCGTTACGTTTTCCTGTATGACCTGCACGCCCTGGCCCTGGGCCCAGCGGGCCAAGGCGTCGGCAACGTCGTGGGCGCTGTCCGACTGGGGGAACACCCGCCGGCCCCGCTCTGTTTTTAAGGGGACGCCCAGGGCCTCCAAAAAGCCCATCACGTCCTGGGGGCCGAACTGGGCCATGGCCCCCCGCAAAAAACGGCTGCCACGGACAGCGGCGGCCGCGGCCTCCTGGGGGGTGCAATTGTTGGTAACGTTGCAGCGGCCCTTGCCGGTAATGCGCAGCTTGCGCCCCAGCTGGCGGTTTTTTTCAAACAGGGCCACACGCCTGCCCCGGGCCCCGCAGGCCCCGGCGGCCATAAGCCCGGCCGGGCCCCCGCCCACCACAATGGCGTCAAAATCCGGGGTCGTCATGTGTTTTTCTCATCCACCTTTTCGTAAACTCCGTACTCGTCCCATATAGACTCGATTTTTTGCAGGGTGCCTGCCACCTCCTGCTTTTTGCGGATGGCCACGGCCACAATCAAAGCATTGATAACGCTTTGGGGCCCCACCAAAGAATCCACAAAAGAAACCATATCGCTGCGGGCCAAAAGCAGATGGGCCGCGTACTCGGCCAAAGGCGACAAGGGGCTGTCTGTAATGGCCACGGTAACCATGCCGCGGTCCGAGGCGTAGCGCAGGGTCTTGGCTGCCTTTTTCGAGTAGCGGGGGAAGCTGATGGCAATAACGGCGTCCCCCTGCCCGGCGCGGATGATCTGCTGCAAAATAGTGGCCTCGCTGGTGGCCTCTACCAGCTGGACGGTGTCGAAAATCAAGCGCAGGTAGTGGGCCAAAAACGTGGCCAGGGCCAGGGAGCTGCCCGCCCCCAGCACGTAAACCTTCTTGGCGCCCACTAGGGCGTCGGCGGCGCGGTTAAAGGCCTCGCGGTCAATATTCTCTTTGGTGCGCTTCAAAATGTCGATATCCTGGTCCAGCACCGCGTCCAGCAGCTTATCCGGGCCAATGTTGCGGCTGGTCATTTCCAGCCGCTGTACGCTGGTGAGCTTGCTGCGGATCATTTCCTGCATGGCCTGCTGCAAGGCCGGGTAGCCGGAATAGCCGATCTCGGTGGCAAAACGCACCACGGTAGACTCGCTGACGCCCACCGTGGCCCCCAGCTTCGAAGCGGTCATAAAGGCCACCCGGTCCGGGTTTTCCTGGATATACCGGGCTATGGCCCGCTGGCCCTTGGAGAACCCGGCGCTTTTGCTGCGTATCCTCTCTGAAAGCTGACTGTTCATATGCCCTCCCTCATGTCCTAAAAGACGGAATACTTCCTCTGGTACATTTTAAAGCTTTGCCCTGCAAATTGCAAGCTCTTTTCCTTCCAATTTCATTTTTGTGTGCCCCATTGCCCCAGGAACCCCTGCCGGGCCGCCCCGGCCCAGGGGCAAAAGCAAAAAAACAGACAAAAAAAGGCTAAAAAAATTGTAGGGTCATTGGGGGGATTTTTTTGTAAAGGGCTACCAATTTATCGCAAAACGTGGTATACTAAATGTATAAATGGACACGGAAGCTACAGGTTTATAAAGAAATTGTACAGATGATAAGCAGGATAATATGTAAGGAGGGCGGCATGCATGTATGAGATTGGCGAACTGGTGCTGTATGGCAGCACCGGCGTGTGCAGGGTAAGCGAGATTAAAAAACAGGGGCTCCCCGATTCGGGGGAAGAGCGGCTGTATTATGTTTTGAAGCCGCTGTACCAGTCCTGCGTCATTTCGGTGCCGGTAGATTCGGACAAAGCGTTTATCCGCCCCATCATTTCCAGGGATGAAGCGGAACGGCTTATCAACCTGATACCCGGGCGCAAGTGCGAGGCGTACCACAGCCGGGCGGCACGGGATTTGACACAGCACTATGACGCCATGCTGAAAACCCACCGGTGCGAGGACCTGATCGACCTGACCATGTCTATTTACGCGAAAAAGGAGAACATGCGCAGGCAAAAACGGCGTTTTGGCAGCGTGGACGAGCGTTTTTTGAAGCAGGCTGAGGACCTGCTCTTTGGGGAGCTGGCGGCAGCGCTGGAAATCCCCCGGAACGAGGTGCGGGGGTATATCACCGCACGGGTGCAGGATGCAGAGAAGGCGGGGTGACCCCTTTCAAAACCAGCTACACAAAAACAAACGGCCCAGAGGAAAAACCCTCTGGGCCGTTTGTTTTGCACAGCGAAAGGCGAAAGAAGCGAAGCGTGGGAGTCCAGAGGGGGGGTCCCCCTCTGGCGGGGTTTGGGGCTGGCCCCAAGACCTTGCCGCAGGCCTAAAGAACTACCTGGTCGCCTGTGGCGAAAAGGCGGCGGATCTCGGCGCACAGGGGCTCATAGACGGGTTCGTCCAGGTGGGGGGAAAGGCGCTGGGCGCAGAGCTGGGCGCGGCGGAGGATGTCCATGTCGTTTGCCATGTCGGCAATCTTCAGCTGGGGCAGGCCGTGCTGGCGGGCGCCGAAAAAGTCGCCGGGGCCCCGCAGCTTTAAGTCGGCGTCGGCGATTTTAAAGCCGTCCCGGGTGTCCCGGAAAAGGCGCAGGCGGGCTAAGGTGTCTTCGTTCTGGGCGTCGGTAAGGAGGATGCAGGTGGACTTGTAGGGCCCACGGCCAATGCGCCCCCGCAGCTGGTGGAGCTGGGAAAGGCCGTAGCGCTCGGCGTTTTCAATGAGCATGATGGCGGCGTTGGGCACATCGACGCCTACCTCTATGACCGTGGTGGCCAAAAGCAGCCGTACCGCGCCGGAAGCAAAGGCAGACATGGCCTGTTCCTTTTCCGCGTTCTTCATCTTGCCGTGCAGGATGGCCGCAGGGGTGCCGGGGAAGGCGCGGGCTACAACCTCCCGGTACTTTTCCAGGCTCATAAGGGGCAGGTCCGGGTCGTCTTCTACCAGGGGGCAGACCAGGTAGCCCTGCCGCCCTGCGTCCAGGTGCTTTTGGATGTAGCCAAAGGCCCGCTGGCGCTTGGGGGAATCGATCAGGTAGGTGCTGACCTCCTGCCGGCCAGGGGGCAGCTCATCTAAGACCGAAATGTCCAAATCGCCATAAACCATAAGGGCCAGGGTGCGGGGGATGGGCGTGGCGCTCATGACCAGCAGGTGGGGGGCCGTGCCCTTGCCGGCCAGGGCCGAGCGCTGGTTTACGCCAAATCGGTGCTGTTCGTCCGTAATCACCAGGGCCAGGTCCTGGAAAACCGTGCCGCCGCTGATAAGGGCGTGGGTGCCAATGGCCAGGCTGATTTCCCCCTGGGCCAGCTGGGCCTGCTGTTCCCGGCGGCGGGCGGCGGGCATAGAGCCTGTAAACAGCGCGCAGCGTATGCCCGCCGGGGCCAGCAGCGCCGAAAGGGACTGGAAATGCTGGGCCGCTAAAATCTCCGTGGGGGCCATAAGGGCCGCCTGGTACCCCTGCTTGGCCACTGCCCAGCACAGGGCCGCGGCTACGGCGGTCTTGCCGCTGCCTACGTCCCCTTGCACCAGGCGGTTCATGGGGGAGGGGCCGGCCATGTCGCCTATGGCCTCTGCAATGGTCCGGCGCTGGGCACCTGTCAAGGGGAAGGGCAGCAGGCTGGCAAAGCCCTCTGGAAAAGCGCCGGGGACAGGGTGGGGGTTCTCCTGCCGGCGCCCGCCTTTAATCTGCATAAGGCCCAGCTGCAGCACCAAAAATTCCTCAAAGACCAGGCGGGCCTTGGCTTTGGCCAGCTCTTCCGGGGACTGGGGGAAGTGGATGCCCCGTAAAGCCTCTGCCAGCCCCACAAGACCGTATTTCTCCCGCAAGGGGGCGGGCAGGGGGTCCTGCACCTCTTTTGGCAGAAGGGCCAACGCATGCTCCATAGCGGCGCACACCATGCGGCTGGTAAGCCCCTGGGTGGCGGGGTATACGGGTACAATGGCCTTTTCCTTGCCCTGGGGGACGAATTCCGGGGAAAGCATCTCCTTCTTTAAAAAGCTGCCGGTGACGCGGCCCCGGAAAAGGTACACCTGCCCAGGCCGCAGCAGCATGGGGATGTAGCGGTTATTGAAAAAGGTAAGGTGCAGGTCGCTTTCTCCGTCGGTAACAATGGCTTTATACAGGGTCTTGCCGCCCCGCACCCGGGTCTCCGTCGGCTTTTGCAGCACCTGGCCCTGGATCGTGGCGGCCTCGTTAAGCGCCGCCTCCCCAATAGAGGTGCGGCTGCCCCAATCCTCATAGGCCCGGGGGTACAGGCGCAAAAGGGCCCCCACCGTGGGCGCGCCTAATTTGCGGTACAGGGCCCCGCGCTTGGGGCCTACGCCTTTTAAGCTCTCGATTTCCCTTTCAAACAGCGGGGGCATGGCGGGCGCTCCTTCCTAAAATCCTGCGGGCGTACAGAAAGCGGAGGAACCCTCTTTCCCAGAAGGTTCCTCCGGCTATGGCTTTTTTAAACGTTACTCCACCGAGATAATGAAGTAGTACACAGGCTGGCCGCCGTCCACCAGGGTGATTTCCACATCCGAGCTGACCTTAGCCGCCAAAAGGCGCTTGGCCTCCTCTGCCTGCTGGGCGGTTATGCCCTCGCCGTAAACCAGGGTGATAAAGGAGGTGCCGGCGTGCTTCCTGGCCAGGGACCGGGCCACCCGTACACAGGCGGACACAGCGTCTTTCTCAATATAGTCCAGCTTGCCGTTCTTTAAGCCCAAAATGTCCCCCTGGCGGATGGTCTGGCTGCCGAACTCCGAATCCCGGGCGGCAAAGGTCACCAGGCCCGTGTCGACGTTCGAGGCGGCTTCCAGCATCTGCTTCTGGTTCTCCTCGGGGCCGCAGTCGGGGTCAAAGGCCAGCATAGCCGAAATGCCCTGGGGGATGGTTCGGGTGGGCAGCACCACCACCTCCCGGTCGGTGGCCAAGGGGGGTACCTGCTCGGCGGCCATCAGGATGTTTTTATTGTTAGGCAGCACAAATACCTTTTTGGCCGGGGTGGCCAGCACGGCTTGCAGCAGGTCTTCGGTGCTGGGGTTCATGGTCTGGCCTCCGCTTACCACTACGGCGCAGCCCAAATCGGTAAACAGGCCCTTCAAGCCCTCGCCTGCCGCCACGGAGATAAAGCCCATTTCTTCCACCGGCTCTTGCCGGGCCAGGGGGGCCTGGGGGGCCGGGGACGCGGCTGCGGCCGCTTTCTGGGCTTCGTTTTCCTCTGCGGCCTTGCGGTGCTGCTCTTTCATGTTCTCAATCTTGACCGTAAGCAGCTGGCCGTACTGCAGCGCGGCCTGCAAAGCGTTGCCGGGGTTTTCGGTGTGCACGTGGGTCTTGATAATCTCCTCGTCGTCCACCACCACCACGCAGTCGCCGATGGTCTCTAAGAACAGGCGCAGGTCCAGGGGGTCTTTGGTGATCTCCGGGTCCCGGCCTACAATAAATTCGGTGCAATAGGTAAAGTTGATTTCGCTGTCAAACTCAGCGGCCACGTTGCGGAAGAACTCGGCGGTCTCCTGCTCCTTTTCCTCTGGGGAAAGGCCGGACTCGATCATGACCCCATCCCGGAAGACGCTTCGCATGCCCTCAAAAATCAGGCACACGCCCTGGCCACCGGCATCTACCACGCCGGCGCGCTTGAGCACCGGCAGCAGCTCCGGGGTCTCTTCCAGGGCTTCGCCGGCCCCGGCGCAGACCGCGTCCCACACCTGCACCGGGTCCTCGCAGCCGTCCTCCAGGGCCTCCCGGCCCCGTTCCGCCGCCACCCGGGCCACGGTGAGCATGGTGCCCTCGGTGGGCTTCATGACCGCTTTGTAGGCTTCCTCCACGCCCAGCTCCAGGGCCTTCACCAAATCCCCGGCCCCGGCTTCCGCCAGGCCCTCCAGCCCCTTGGAAAGCCCCCGGAACAGCAGCGACAAAATCACGCCGGAGTTACCCCGGGCGTTGCGCAGCATGGTGGAGGACACCTTTTTGGCGGCCTCCCCCACCCCGATCTCTTCGGGCAGGGACGCCACCCCTTCGGCGGCAGCCCCGGCTGTCATAGACATATTGGTGCCCGTGTCGCCGTCCGGCACGGGGAAGATGTTCAGCTCGTTTACCTGCTTTTTGTACTTGGCAATGTTGTTGGAACCGGAAATCACCGCGTTTTTAAACTGATAGCCTTGTATCATCCAGAAACACATCCTTAACTGCTTTCGCATTTTGGCATACTTTTTTCTTATTGTACCACAGGCGGCGGGAAAATACAATCGGGCAGAGGGTTTTCCCGCTTTTATTTTTTTGGGGCTTCCCGGCGCGGCCGCCCCGCACCCGGCAAACCGCTGCCACAGATTTTCCTTTTGGCCCCCAGGAAGCACGTTAGCCTTGCAAAATGGGCCGGGGTTTGCTATAATGCAGGATGAAAAAGTATTTGACGGAGAGGTAGGCGCAGCATTTTTATGAAGGCGACAGAAAAGACTATGGACATGATAACCGGCCTGTGCAAAAACCGGGGGTTCATCTTCCCGGGCAGCGAGATATACGGAGGCCTTGCCAACACCTGGGACTACGGCCCTTTAGGCACAAGGCTGAAAAACAACGTGAAGGACGCCTGGCGCAAGCGTTTTATACAGGAAAGGGAAAACAGCTTTGAGATTGACGCCGATATCCTGATGCACCCCCGGGTGTGGGAGGCAAGCGGCCATGTGCAGTCCTTCTCAGACCCCCTGCTGGACTGCAAGGAGTGCAAGATGCGCCACCGGGCCGACAACCTGATCGACGACTTTGACCCCGAGGCCCACGCCGACGGCATGACAAAGGAAGAGATGTTCCAGTACATTAAGGACCACAGCATCCCCTGCCCCCACTGCGGCAAGCACAACTTTACCGATATCCGGGAATTCAACCTGATGTTCCAGACCTACCGGGGCGTTACCGAAAGCAGCAAAAGCGTCATTTACCTGCGGCCCGAAAACGCCCAGGGCGAATATGTGAACTTTTTGAACGTGCAGCGCACCATGCGGGCCAAGCTCCCCTTCTCCATCGGGCAGATCGGCAAGGCTTTCCGCAACGAGATCACCCCCGGCAACTTCACCTTCCGCACCATCGAGTTTGAACAGATGGAGTTCCAGACCTTCTGCAAGGAGGGGGCGGACAGCGAGCTTTACAGCCACTTTAAGGAGTATGGCCGCCAGTTCTTTATAGACCTGGGCCTGCCCGCGGACGGCCTGCGCTTTCACGACCACGAGAAGCTGGCCCACTACGCCAAGGCCGCCTGCGACATTGAGTACCTGTTCCCCTTTGGCTGGGGCGAGATCAACGGCACCCACAACCGCACCGATTTCGACCTTTCCCGCCACCAGGAGTACAGCGGCCAGAAGATGGATTACCTGGACCCCGAGACAAACGAGAAGTTTATCCCCTATATCATCGAATCCACCTACGGCCTGGACCGCACGGTGCTGGCGCTGTTGTGCGAGGCCTACGACGTGGAAATGCTGGACGAGGCGAAAAACGACAGCCGGGTGGTGCTGCACCTGCACCCGGCCATGGCCCCCTATAAGGCGGCGGTGCTGCCCCTTTCCAAAAAGCTTTCCGGCCCGGCAAGGGAGATCTACCAGAAGCTCTGCAAGTCCTTTATGGTAGACTTTGACGAAACCGGCTCCATTGGCAAGCGCTACCGCCGGGAGGACGAGATTGGCACGCCCCTGTGCATCACCGTAGACTTTGAAACCGTAGGCGACGGGGAGAACCCCGGCGATAACTGCGTCACAGTCCGCGACCGAGACACCATGCAGCAGGAGCGCATATCTGTAGACGCGCTGCACAGCTACATTGCCCAGCGGGTCCAGTTCTAAAACAAAAGCTGGAAAAACAGCAGAAGGGCGGGCCGGCATGGGCCCGTCTTTTTTGTTTTCCCCACCCTGACATTATGCGCGCGGGTATGGGTACGCGCCATAGGCGGTAGCCCCCCTCGCACGTTACGAACAAGCCCCAAAAAGCCAAAACAAAAAACGCCTAAACCAAGTTGCGCAAATAAAAAAGACAAGGTTTGCAGCCCTCTGGTAGAATGAAGTAGCGACACACCATTCTGAGAGGAGACAACAAACCATGTCAGAGAAGATTGTACAGCTAAATGAAGAAGTAATCAAGGGTCAACTTAAGGAGCTGGTACGCGGGAGCGTGGAAGAAACGCTGAATGAGCTGCTGGAGCAGGAAGCAGAGAAACTGACTCAGGCAGCCCGATATAAGCGAAATGAGGCTCGCCAGGGGTACCGCAGCGGTCACTACAGCCGAAACCTTACCACCACCTCCGGCGATGTCACGCTCCATGTGCCCCGCCTGAAGGGAGTCTCTTTTGAAACGGCCATTATAGAGCGGTATCGCCGACGTGAAAGCAGTGTGGAGGAAGCTCTTATCGAAATGTACCTGGCTGGTGTTGATGAGACTCTGACTTACTGCGGCTTTCCCAGCGAACACTGGATTCGTATCCGCACCAACAATGTCATGGAACGGCTCAACCGGGAGATCCGCCGCCGCACCAGAGTAGTGGGCTGCTTCCCGGATGGCGATTCTGCTTTGATGCTGGTCTGTGCCAGGCTCCGCCATGTAGCTGGCACCCAGTGAGGCAACAAGAAGTACATGAATATGAAGCACTTAGTGGCTACCCTGGAGGATGCCTCTACTGCTGGCTGATTCTATTCTGTCAGAGTCTGCAAACTATTTTGCGCATAACTCTTGACATTACCCATTACCATAAGAACAAAAAAGGTATACCATTCCATGCTGATCTAAAATCGCTTTAACAATATACAGCCCCAGCCCGCTGCCACCGGTCTTTCTGTTGTGGGAGGACTCAACCCGATAAAGCGGCTCGAAAATGCGCTCCAACTCACCCTCTGGTATGCGTCCGGTGTTGAGGACTTCCAGTACGTTCTCTTTCAGCGACGCCCTGATGACAGAATTATTTTCCGAATGGATGACCGCATTCCCAATAATATTCGACACAGCTTTTTCCAGTAAATCGCGGTCGCCCATGCAGGTGCATTCTTCGAGGTCAGCTATCAGCTGCTGCCCCTTATCCTCTGCCAGCCCCTGCCATTT
>QZEE01000054.1 GCA_009917445.1 bacterium D16-76
GGCAGCTTCCTAGCCGGGGACAGCATGACGACCATCGCAAACACACTGACTGCAGACGGCATACCGACGCCCACCGGCTCTGGGAAGTGGGTGCCAGGGACGATACAATCGATAATTTCAAACGAAAAATATGCGGGAAATGCCGTTCTCAACAAGACCTACGTAGTGGATTGCTTGAGCAAGAAAGTCAAGCGCAACGATGGCAAGGCTCGGCCCATGTACTTCGTGGAGAACAATCACCCCGCTATCATTGACCCTGCCATCTTCGGTCGGGCGCAGGAAGAATTGGCGAGGCGTACTGGGAAACGTAAAGTCAAGCAAAAGGGCACCAAAACAGAACAGGGCCGGTACTCCAGCAAGTATGCTCTGACGGAACTGCTGGTCTGCGGCGAGTGCGGCACCCCCTACCGCCGATGCACCTGGACGGTCAAGGGGGAGAAGAAGCCGGTCTGGCGTTGCATCAACCGGCTGGACTTCGGCAAGAAATATTGCCACCACTCGCCTACGATGGAGGAAAGTGTGTTGCAGGAGGCCGTCATGTCGGCAATCATGAACACAGCAAAACAGAGTGCCGATGTGTTGGATACCTTAAAGCTGCACGTTGGCATGGGGTTGAAAAATGATGGTGGTGAGGATAACAGCTTGGATGTCCAGATAAGGATAGCAGAAATTGACGCGGAATTCAAGGCTATGCTCCAGGACATAGCCACAGATACGGTTGAGGATTTTGATGAGCAGAGAGCCACGGCGCTCATGGCAGAGAAAAGCAACCTGGAGCAACAATTGGCTCAATTTGATAATGCACAGCAGGAAAGAGAAAATGCAGAGTCCCGGCTGGATGAGATTTTTACTATCTTGGATGGACTTGAGAACCACCCCATGGAGTATGATGACAGGTTAGTGAGGCAGGTGCTGGAGTGCGTGGTGGTAGAGTCCAAAGAGAAGATAAAGGTGATTTTTGCGGGAGGGTTGGAGATTGAGCAGGCTATCGAAAATGCGTGAGAGTTCGGATACGTACTCTGATTTGGCAATAATATCTTTTTCGTATCCACCTCACAAAAAAGCCAGGAATCATGCGGGTTCCGGGCTTTTTCTTTTTTCTTTCTATCAGCAGTTTCGGGGCTTTCTATCATTTTTCTATCACACCTACAGCGTCGCATGCAGTTGATTCAGCGCTTTTTCCATAGCTACCGCCATATCCAGCTTGGAATTTTTATCGACATGAGCGTAAAAATTTAAGGTGGTGGACGCGCTGCCGTGGCCCAGCCATTGTTGGACTTGTACGATGGAAAAGCCCATGTTCAGCAGATTTGACGCCGCGCTGTGACGGAGGTCATGCAGGCGTATGTTCGGCAAGCTGCTTTTGGCGATGACGTTGTGGAAGGTACGGGTCAGGTAATTGGGCGAAACCACGTTTCCATCAGGCCAGGTACACACATAGTCACTCTGTATGTATCCCGCCCCCAGGGCCGCTTGCAGGCGCTCCTGCTTGCGTTTCTGCCCCTTTAGGAGCTTGTACACGCTGTCTGTCATGGGCAGGGTGCGGTAGCTGCTGTTAGTCTTAGGGGTGTCCACATAGTCGCCGTTTGCGCCTTGCTGGAGGGTCTCCGTGACTGTTATGGTGCGGTTCTCAAAGTCGATATGCTCCCATTTCAGCCCCAGCACTTCACTCCGTCGAAAGCCATAGACGGCGCAGAGATTGACTGGCAGTTCTGCCACATTCCCGATGAACAAGGCCAGCATCGTGTCTATCTCAGACGGGTTTAAGAAACTGGCATTGTAGCGCTCCACTTTACTTTTAGCCAGGTTTTCTACGTCCTCTGGTTCGGTTGTGCGCCTGCCGGGGTTCAGCTTGATATTGTTAATGGGGATACGCATAAGCTATCCTCCCTCCGTTTTTTGTCTTTTTTGATTCCTAGCGGCACCCGGGAATCTGCAGAAATCATCAGGCGGCGGTCTGCGAAACCGCTCCATAGGTGTTGCACCTCCCCGCCTTCTTTGTGGCCGGGCCGCGAGTTACGTAAGTATCTTTGACCCTGTGTGCTGTCGTCGCCTAGGCGGGAGCAGCCCGCCCTTTGCAGTTGGATTTGTCGCTCGCCCCTTTGGGTGTCATGGCGCTCCAAATTGTTCGGCTTTGCTTTTGGCGTACACACAGGAATGTGCCTGATGAGTGCCTGTTCTGTTTTCAAGGTTCGCTTCACAAGCTTTGTTCAACGATATAATTTTAGCATAATGGCATGAGATTTTTTAGGCTCTTGTAGCTCCGCTTTTTCCACGAAAAGCGGAGCTAGTAGTTCAGGGTGTGATGTCATCCAGACAGGACAAGATAATTTTAACAGACATCATGCCCCTTGAAAACGTCCTTGTAGGGGTACTTTTGGCTGTTTTTGTACCCCTCTTTGGGGTAGTAGCAGAAGTGACATCCATATTTTAGGGCAAGCAAAAACGCCGCACAAAGTCGAAGCAGCCATGGTAATACCATAACTGCCTTGACTTGTACGGCGCTTGACAATCTTTACTGGATTTCTCGTGGACTCTCCGTTTGCCCGTTTATAGGTTGTATCGTTTCTCTATTCCATTATCAGTGCTGACGTTAGGCAGAATGAAAAGATTTCAGCCGGTCAATGTCAATCTGATAAATCTCTTCCAGACTGGTCTTAGGCTCCCACCCCAACTGTCTGATTTTACTGATATCCTGCTGAAGCTTTCGACGAGGCAAGAAGCCCATGGCGGCTGTATCGACCGCCTGGTCGAAAATAATCTTACGTTCTGGGGCAAATTTGGCAAAAAGGGTATTGGCCATAGCCTTTATAGTCATAAACGTGTCTGGGTTGGTGGCGTTATAGGCGTGGCCCTTTTTCCCCTTGAAAAGAACCGTAAAAATGGCTGCAATAGCGTCCAGGGAATAGAGAACGCACTTTTTTGTCATGCCATCTGACTTCATATGCAGGTCGATTCCATCAACCATACAGTTTAAAATTTCATTGGATACATTACCCCATGTCCTCTTTTGAAATAAGCCTTGAGTAGTAGACAATCTAATAATTTTGGCATCTATGCACGATTTTTCTGCTGCAACATAACATAAAAATTCGCAGACCTTTTTGGCCAATGGATAGCAGCTTCTTAATTTCAGGCTGTCAATTGCGCCGATATCATCTTCTTTGACAGGAAGTTCTGTTTTGGGGAGACCATAAACCTCTTCTGATGACATATAAAGAACACTTGTCCGCTCCCTCGCCGCTAGGCTAAGCATTTTTTCCATACCATCTACATTTACATGAAAAGTGTCAAGTGGATAATCCTTATGAAAATTGCCTGTAGTAGGGGAAGCCGCATGAATGAGATAGTCTAGTTTATACCCTGCCACAGCGTCCTCTTCTTCGCCAAAGGTACAGTATGTT
This sequence comes from bacterium D16-76, assembly GCA_009917445.1. Lineage (GTDB taxonomy): Bacteria > Bacillota > Clostridia > Oscillospirales > Acutalibacteraceae > Acutalibacter. The sequence goes on from QZEE01000054.1 coordinate 3,405, forward strand.
ATGTACTGGCTGTTTTCTCCTGGGTTTCGTGTAGACGCAATGATATGTGCGTTGCAGCCATGCAGTTCATTCTCCAGCAGTATCCACTTCATAATGCCAGTACCAATAAGCCCGCCTGCGCCTGTGATGAGAAACGTCTTGTCCTGCAAATTTTCCCGAAAGTCGAACATTTCCATATAGCGCAGAATCTCACGGCGCTCTATCTCCGTAATATGCAAAAGTTTCTCCTCTCTATCTGTCCAACAAACCGGTTATATCCTCAACGATCTGTTCCTTTGTCAGTCTGTCTCTTTCCATCAGCGCTGCCGGGCTATAGCTCACGGGGATGTCCATGCCAAAACCCTTACACAGCACTTTTATAGGGCTCGTCCCATAAAATTGTGCGATTTTCGAGCCAAACCCACCGCTCAAAATGCCGTCTTCCAGCGTGACAACCAGGTCATGACCTTCTTCTAAGCTGGCCAAGGTTTCAGCGTCCAGCCCTGTAATGAAGCGTGGGTTAATCAGCGTTGGCCGTATATCCGTGCGTTCTTCCAACAAAGCGGCTACAGATTCTCCCAACTGATAAAACCCACCCAAAGCCAGTATAGCCACTTGGTTCCCCCGCTGGGTAACTCTATACTGCACTTGGCTGTAATCTGTATCTACCAGCTCGGATGTATGGAATACACCATGCCACGGTACCCGGATCGCCACCGGGCCCTGCCGCTGTTCGATGCTCCAATCCAGCATGGCCATATACTCTTCTTTATTGGTGGGGGCCAGGTAAGTCAAGCCAGGGATATTTCCCAGCAGGGCCATGTCCAGCAAGCCCACATGGGTAACATTGGTGTGCCCCAAAACAGACGCATGGGTGACAATCATGGTAGCTGGGCAGCGGTTGATGCAAAGCTCCTGCTCAATCTGATCATAAGCACGCTGGTAGAAAGTAGAATGGGTTGCGAAAATAGGTTTTCCACCATTTTGCGCTATGCCTGCTATCATGGATATTGCGTGCTGTTCCGCTATGCCAACATCGACATACTGCTTCCCAGCCTTTTTCCGGCGCTTTTCATTAAACCCCGCACAAAGTGCTGTTGCAGCTGCTACCATAACTACCTGGGGGTCTCTCCCTATTTTTTGCAATAGAAATTCTCCTGCAATGTTCCCATAGTTTTCTGTTGGCCCCAGCCGGGTGCATTTCCCTGTTTCTATGTCAAACGGGCGCGCCCAGTGCCAGCTTTCAGTGTCTTGTTCTGCCGTGACATATCCTTTTCCTTTTTGTGTTTTGACATGGACGACCACAGAGCGGTCCATGCCTTTTACTTTTTGAAGCGATTCAATGATCCGGTCAATACAATGCCCCTTTTCTACCAGGGAATACTCAAATCCCAAAGTGCGGAAAAAGTTTTCCTTCGCACCATTTCCCAGCCTTTCCAGTTCCCGCAGATGGTGGCTTAAACTTCCAACATTTTTGTCAATGGACATATCATTATCATTAACAATAACAATGATTCCTCTATCCAACTCACTGGCAAAATTTAACCCTTCAAAGGCTTCGCCGCCATCCAAAGAAGAATCCCCTATTACTGCAACGATATTTTCTTTCCCTCCCCGCATATTTCTAGCTTTAGCCAGACCGCAGGCCAGGCTGATAGAGGTAGAAGTGTGCCCTATTTGAAAAACATCATGCTCACTTTCTGCTGGATTGGTGTAGCCAGACACATCGTTATAACATTCAGGATATAAAAACGATCGATTGCGCCCCGTCAGCATTTTATGGCAATAGCTCTGGTGGGAAACATCAAAAACTATTTTATCATCAGGAGAATCAAACACATAATGCAGGGCTATAGTCAGTTCAACTACACCCAGGTTAGAGGCAAGGTGGCCTCCGCACTGGCTAATTTTCGTGATAAGGGCCTGGCGCATTTCTTTTGCTAATTCCTGCAATTCAAAACTATTTAGTTTTTTCACATCAGCAGGGCTGTTGATATGTTCTAAAAACATTTTATTTCCTTTCTTTACCGCTCGCAGTAGCTTTCCAATCCTGGTCGAGAAGAGGAGAGGACTTCAATTCTCTTCCACATTCTATATCTGTAAGTTGGTTGATTCTAAAGACGTGATATCCTTCCGCAAAAGATGTTCTAAGGAATATGTCCAGCCGCCGCTCTATGTCTGGATATTCCATATGGCTTTGCCCAAATGCAATAATGTTTGCGTCATTATGTTCACGCATAAACCGGGCAACATCATCCGAATATGCTACCCCGCACCGTATTCCGGGGACTTTGTTCGCAGCAATCGATATGCCGATTCCTGTCCCGCAAATTACCACACCATAAATACACTCACCCTGCGCAACCAGCTTTCCAACCTTTTCTGCATATATGGGATAGTCGCACGGGACAGCCTCATGCGTCCCCACATCCACAACTTCATGCCCGGCTTTCTCCATATACTGAATAAGCCTTGTTTTATAGTCTAGCCCCCGCCGGTCGCTACCAATAGCAATTTTCATGTCCTTGCCTCCTCTTGGTCACTGCCGCAGCCAGTCAGGCCGCTTTGTGTGCAGCAGCGCTATAAAAATATCAATGTCTTCTGTGGTGGTAAGCTTCAAGTTCTTCTCAGATCCTATGGACAGATACACTTTCCGCCCCAACTCCACATACAAGGAACAGGAGGCAATGGAGTTGGAAATGCCCTTCGCAGTGGCCTCTTTGTGCACATCCAAAATCTCGTTTAGGAAAAAAGTCTGCGGTGTTTGGGTTGTCTTAAGGTTATCCCTTGGCACTTGGTCGACTGCCGACAGGGAATCCTCGGTCTTCAGCATGACGGAGGTACAGGGTACAACCGTTATAGCATTGCCGTACTTCCGGCAAACACGAATGTTATCCGATATAATGTCCGCACTTACCATGGGACGGATGGCGTCATGTATCAGAACGATATCCTCTGGGGAATTATGCCGTGTTGCCAGGTCATACAAACCATTGCGGATAGAATCCTGCCCATTTGGACCGCCGTTGACAATGTTCTCTATTTTCGTGATACCAAACTGCTTGGCATAGGCCCGCAAAATGTCATGCCAGCCTTCTAGGCATACCACCTCGATGGCATCAATATTGGGATGGTTCTGAAAGGCCTCCAGTGTATAAATGATTACGGGTTTATCATATACATTCAAAAACTGTTTGGGTATGTCCTGATTCATTCTCGCGCCGACACCGCCAGCTATAATCAAAGCTATGTTCATTTTGTCTTCCTTCTGCCTTATATGGCGTAACAAACTGTGTCGGCAGCAGAATTTGCATATTGCCGGATGTAAAGTTTATAATCTGGATTCAACTCCAAAATCAATTTTGGAACCTCTACCACATCGTGGTCAGAGTGGTAAATACAAATCGCCAGTTTAGGCTTATGAGTCTTGATAGTTTTCGCTGCACCCTGCAAAGCCAGACATTCCATACCTTCTATATCCATTTTGATATATGTTACTGGTTGCCCATCGAAAATATCATCAAGGGAATCAACATTTACAATCGTATTTCCATTTTCATCAATCCGGGAACCCATGTTTCCCAATGAATTAAAGTGTAAAATATCTTTTTTGCCACCCACGCCAAGGTTAAAACAATGCACTTTGTCCAAGCCGTGAGTGTTATCCCTAAGCTTCGAATAGCTTATGGGGTCAGGTTCAAAGGCATATATTTTTTCATATTTGCCTTCGGTCGCCCCTATGAAATCTCGAATGCTGTCACCCGTATATGCGCCTGCATCAGCAAAAATCTCATGGTCATGCAAAAAAGTGAAACCCCCAAGTTTTTGTGGAAAATATTGCTCACGAATCGGCAAAATGATATCTTTAATAATTTCCGGGTCATGGTTCACTCTATAATGCACCATAGCCTCATAGGTATCACGCGATTTTTCATCCTGCAAGGAAGAGTAAACCCTTTCCAGGTCATCCCTCGCCCCAACAAAATAGGAAGAATTATCATCACAGTCAAAATACATATCCAATGTATAAATATTTTGCGGCGGGATAGATAAGCCTTTCAATTGCGTTGTCAATGTTTGCGCATGATTTTGGATGATAATCAACGCGTTATATGCCGCATAAAGGTTTGGTAAATCGTTGGGGCTGATAACTCTTTTCCCCCACCAAGTTGTTCCCCAGGTAGAGGGAGTGTTACTGCAAACATACTCCACGGGGACTGTTATGTTTTGCAGAAATCTTTTATCAATCGTGCTTTGCTTTCCTATTAACACTAAGGGCAGTTGGGAACTATTTATTTCTTGATATACACTTTCCTTTTTCCTGCTCCAAACTTTGCTTTCATTAAAATAGAATTTCACTTTATTTCCTCCCAATTATGTATAACTTCTGCAAAAGTCCTTCTACAATTATTTCAGGCGTTTCTTCTTTGTCATTTTCTATCACTACATCAGGCGTCTGTGGCTCATCCCACGGCAGATCCACACCAACAACCTGTTTTGCGCCTGGGGAATAAAGCCCTTTCTGGTTGCGTTTGTATAATGTTTCCATGCCGACCTTTATATAGATTTCCCGGTAGTTTTCGATATTTTCCCGGCACCAGGCCCGCACATCCCCATACATGGCAATGCCGCAATAAACACAGTCAGTGCCTTGATCCGCCACTTTTTTACATCGTCGGAACATTTCATATGCCCCGTTCCTCCGGGCCTCCGTAGAATAGTCCTTCTCTGCTGTGGTGTTCTCACTTTTCCGCATCGCATCGCCATCAAACAAGACAGCATCCGGTTTTATCTCTTTCAGCTTTCTGTAAAACATCCCGCCAATGGTAGTCTTGCCCGCCCCTGCGAGCCCTGTAAAAAAGTAAACTGTGCCTTTTTCCATGCATTTCTCCTTAATGATAAACCGGCTCTTCCAGCAACGCGGGGTCCAACTCCAGCTTGGGCATCATGTAAAGCGGTTGGCCATTCTTGTTGACAAAGCGCAACCCTTTCATCAAAACATCTACATTCTTACTACGCTTTTCCTGCAAACTGTCCATATAATTCTCCAACATCCGCTCCTGCACGTTCTTTTCAATTTCATCTGTAACAGGGTGGTTATCTTTGGAGACCTTAGCATCACGGAAAATAGCTCTCCAGCTTTCGCGGATATAGTAGTTTACTGTATCAAATCCATTAATCCATTTTTTTACTATCTGTTCATCTACTATCATGTCATCATAATAATTAAAATCATACCCGTAATATTCGTAAGCATCCCGCAGAAAGTATTCAATAAATTTCCGCTCGTTGTCGTTCACATAATCATCATAGGTTCGATATAAAGTCTGCGTATCAAAGCCATATACTCGCTTGCCATATATACCCTCCAATGTTCTTGTACTTTCATCATCTCCATATGTACTTTTCCCGTACTCTGAACAGTACGTCATACTCTCCGTATAAGGCAAATCTAGAAAAGCGGCCAGCGCCGTAAAGGTGGCCTTTGGATTCAATTTCCCATCTTCAAACCGCACCAACACACTATCATGGTACAGCCTATCCTCTGGGTCTATCATGAAACTTCGGTTAAGCACTCGCTCAAACACTGCATCGCTGACAACAGACTTCTTTTCTTCTGGGTTCTTTTCAAACTCTTTTTGGCTTTTCAGGGCAGAGTTATACATAAATTTTACAGTGGCGCCATGGCTTGTGGTAAACCGGCGCATAGGCGTGAAAGCTTTGATATATTTGAAATTCTGGAACAATGGAGATTTGCGCACGATTTCATAGTTTGCCGCATATAAGACTGCACGATCTTTTTCATCTACAGACAACGAATAGGATATATTAGAGAAGTGGGGCTGAAAGAACACGGCTGGTACAATCCGCGCCGCCTTATCCAATCCGGCTGTGGCCATTTCGCTTTCCATAAACAAGGCCACAAAGATATCTTTATCGGTGCGATCCTTCATGTTATATATTTCTTCTATCATGCGAGGCGAACAGCCGTTAACCAATTTCAGCGCTTCCTTTAGGCTTCCTATTTTGGAAAATCCTTTACGAATGTCCTCAATTTTGCTTTCTACATTATCCATCATCATAGAGGGCAGGCACAGCAGGTTGGGGTGGGCGTCGAAGATTTCGTTGAAAAAGTCGCCGCCATTGTGGGTGGAGAGCTGGGTGTGCCAGATCAGCCGCGTCACCTCGCGGATGCGCACGGGCTGGAGGGTCAGCTGGCTGTAGTCGATGCCGAACCTCTCTTTGAAATCGATGGGGTATTGGCTTTTTTCGTCCTCAAATAAAAACACGAATTTCCGGCTGTCCAACAAGGGTTTTAAGTTTAAGCAGGCCAGGTAGGAGCAGAAAACCGGCCAGCTGCTGTAGTATAAATATACATGGTTCTCCCGGGCTACGTCCTCGCTTTTGCGGACGTTGTCCCGCAGGTATTCCAGCTCATATTGGGAAAAAACATCTTCAGCGAAGATGGGGTTTTCTAAATCATGAAAGAAATTGTGTGCGATTACTGTGTCACGGAAGTTCCTATAGTCCCCAAAGTGCTGTTCCTCTACATCATATGGGGTGTAGCTGGTGTCGTCATAGGGGTAAAAGCGCAGGGGGAGGTCTTCAAATTTTGGAAAATCGCTTCGGAAAATATAGGGGTATTTGGCTAAATATTTGCAGTTTCGGTCGTAGCGGGACTTCATTACCCGCAGGTTGGGCGTGTAAAAGGCCTCGTCCATGATCTCTAAAATATTGTCGCGGAAGATGCCGCGGTTGTATAAATCTCTAAAAATCGTGTAGGAAAGCTTATAATCTTCCCCTTTGCCAAACTGTAAAATGTAAGCCGCGGCCTCCATCTCGGTGGTGGGGTCTGCGCCGACGCTCTCTTCCAGGGCCATCTTGTAGGCCCGTACGGCGCTTTCCGGTTCATTTAATTGCGCAAGCCGTTGTGCAATCTCGATAGGTTTCATAGGGTCCCCTCTCATAACCCCACACAAAAAGGGGACGGGCACCTGCCCGCCCCCTCGGTTCGTGCGTGGGTAAATTTGCGTCAGAACAACAATTAGCCGAGGAGCTGCAGTACGCCCTGGGGCACAGCATTGGCCTGGGCCAGCATGGCCTGCGCGCTCTGGATGAGGATGTTGTTCTTGGTGTAAGCCATCATTTCCTCGGCAACGTCGGTGTCGCGGATGGTGGACTCGGCGTCCTGGATGTTCTCGGCCATGACGCTCAGGTTGTTGGCGGTGTGCTCCAAACGGTTCTGGGTTGCGCCCAGGTCGCCGCGGACACCGGAAACGTAGTTGATGGCATCGCGGATGGTCTTGATGGAATTCTGGGCACCCGTGATGCTGCTGATATCCACACTGTCGATGTTCATGCCGGAAGTGTGCATGTCACCAATCTTCACGCTCAGCTGGTTGTAGGGGTCGCTGGTGTCGCCGATCTGCAGGGTCAAGGAGCCAGCCGCGCCGCCGCCGGTGCTCATATACACAAGGGCGTCAATCTTCGCATTGCTGTCCAACTGTTTAGCCGTGTCAGTACTGCTGTAAAAACCAGCTTTCTCATGCAGGTCGATTATATTGTCTGCGCCAGCAGAAATATGGAAAGCAGAGTTAGTGCCTGCCCTGGTGATTGCGTCCGCAAAAGCGTTTAAATTTTTTGCGTCGCTTTTGAAGTTGCCATCAGAGTCGATCAAATCCTTGATGCCGATTTTGCCGCTGGCAGAACTGGCAACATTTTTAGTTTTGTCCACTTCTAATGTGACAGTTCCAATGGTCAGCTTACCGCCGGCTATCATCTGCTTCACCATGTCTTCAGTCAATTGGAACTGTGCATGGGCCATTTTGTCCGGAGTCCCCTTAACGCCATCCTGGACATTCTGCGTTTTGCAGGTAAAGTATTTGTCGGCGCCAAGAGTCGCGTCGCCGACTATAGATGCCGTAACATTCATGGACGACTGGAAGTCCACTACACCGTTTGCCGCATTATTGGTGCCAGAGGCCTTATAAGTGAAGCTTATTACTCCAGTACTAGCACCTGCAATATCGAAGTCAACGCTGCCAATCGTCACCGTAGTAGCCGTTGCAGACAGAGTAACCATAGATGCTTTAATTTGCGCACCCTTTGCTATCGTAGCACTAGCCGTTGCTGTAAGCGCAATAGTAGCGCCGCCGACTTTCACATTGATGGTAAATGAACCGCCAGCGGTAATTTTACTCGCCGCTGTCAAACCATCGTAAATCTGAGAAATGTCAATTGTAAAGCCAGGCTCCTGTTCCGTGACGCCCTTCGTGTGAAGCTGGTTGTGAGCGGCGTCAACCAAAGTTTGTTTCTGTGCCGCCATAGTGCCACTGCCAGCCAGAGAGCCGTCCAGCAGCTTGATGCCGTTGAAGTTGGCGCTGTCGGCAATACGGTTGATTTCGGTCTTCAGGGCGTCAACTTCCTTCTGGAGGTTCTTACGGTCAACGTCGTCGTCGTAAGTGCCGTTAGCAGACTGGGTAGCCAGGTAGTCCATGCGGTTGAGCATGTCCTGGATTTCCTGCATGGCGCCTTCAGCGGTCTTCACCAGGGAGATGCCGTCCTTCACGTTCTTGGAAGCAGCGTTCAGGCCGGTGATCTGGGCACGCATCTTCTCCGAAATAGCCAGGCCAGCGGCGTCGTCGCCAGCGCGGTTGATCTTGTAGCCAGAGGAAAGCTTTTCCAGGTTCTTAGACAGGGCGGAAGTGTTGGTGTTGTAGTTGCGATAAGCGTTCATCGCCATAATGTTGTGTTGAATACGCATAATTTTGTCTCCTTAAAATTATTTTTTGCGTTTTGGACTGGCCCACGTTCATCGTGGGGTTTTGCGCATTTTGCCAGAGTGATCGGTTCTGTCGGATGCGCTGTATATTTCAACCGATTCCGGAATCGGCAGAAATCAAATTTATCGTTTTGTGTTGCGCCGCAGTTCCGACGCGCGTTTATAATCACTGTCGTGAAGCCCCTCTGGGCGGCTACCCGTCTGCTCAAACAGCTTGCCGCGCAGGATGGGCAAATCCCTCGGCGCGTCTATGGCAACCTCGATGGAGTTGCCCCGGTCCTGAAAGACCTGCACCGTAATGTCTTTGCCAATGGTCAGATATTCACCAGATTTTAATCGTAAAGATAACATTATCATGGGCTCCTTCCCAAATCTCCCTAGTCGCGGACCTCCGCGCTTTCCACCCGCCGCACCGCGTCATAAAAGGTAGTCGCCGCCATACCGCAGCGTTCCGCGGCTTCTTTCATCTTCAGCTTGTGGCTGCGCCACAGCCTGCGGGATTCCTCAAAATTCTCCGGCAGGGGTTTCCGATGGCTGACGCTGACTGGCTCCCCCAGCCTGCGCACGGCGTCGTAAAAAGTGCTTTCCGGCAAACCACAATGCTTAGCGGCGTCCTTCAAATTCAACTCCCGTTTAAGCCACAGCTGCCGGGCCTCTTCAAAATTGTCCGGCAACGGCTTGGACTTCCTCCCAAAGCTCACGCCCTTGGCCTTTGCCTTGGCGATGCCCTCGGCCTGCTTTTTGCGGCGTTCCTCGCGGATGGCCTGTTTGGTAGCGGAAAGGAAAAGCTCGGAAACGAAAGCGCTGAGCAATTCCTGGCTGTTGGCAGGGGCCTGCTCGTTTAAATCCAAGACGATTTCTTCCGCCAGGTCATGAAGGTGCAGCCGGAGCTTTTCCTCTATCTCCTGCTGCGAAAGCGGGCGGCTTCCTATGCCGCCGATGGCATCGAAATTGAGTACAGACACGGGCTGTCACTCCCCTCGCAAACCGTAAATTTACGGGTTTACGAAGTGAAGTTTTTTCGGATTCGGGCTTATCTTTTTCGCAAATATGCCGATGTCCATGGTGTAAGACACAAAATAGAGCACCAAAAAGGCACATCGGTTATTCGTACATTTCCGAAGTGCCTTTATTTTTGCGGATTGCTTTCATCCATATCAGTCCTTTTCACCGTGTCATAGAAGGTTGTGTCGGGCATCCCGCAGGCTTGCGCGGCTTGGTGCAGGGTGAGTTCCTTCCGCTTCCACGCGCAGCGGACAGCCCAGAAATTCTCCGGCAAGGGCCGGGGCGGCCTGCCAAAGCGTACCCCTCTGGCTTTAGCGGCAGCGATTCCCTCGGCCTGGCGCTGGCGGATGTTGTCCCGCTCGCTTTCCGCCACAAAGGAGAGGATTTGCAGCACCAGGTCGGCAATAAAGGTCCCCATCAGGTCTTTTGCCGTGCGGGTGTCCAGCAGGGGCATGTCTATCACGCAGATGTCAACGCCTTTTTCTTTGGTGAGGATGCGCCACTGCTCTTGGACTTCTTTGTAATTGCGGCCCAGCCGGTCGATGCTTTTTATGTAGAGCAGGTCGTTCCGGCGCAGCTTTTTTACCATTTTCATATAGTTGGGCCGCGCAAAATCCTTGCCGGACTGCTTGTCCAGATAGATGTTCTTCCGGGGCACTGCCAGCCTGTCCATGGCGATTTGCTGCCTGTCCTCGTTCTGTTCGGTGCTGGAAACCCGGATGTAGCCGTATATGTTCATTTTTTCACACTCCCTTTCCCATGAGTTTACACGAAAGCAGGCAAACAAAAAAGCACTGGGCCGTTTCCGCGCGTCAGTGCTTTTTTGTTATTCAGTTGTCTGTGAATTCCCCTCCAAACCATCACCTGCTACCGCGTTCTCAATGCGCTGGATAGCATCCCGCAGCCATACCACGTTCTCATAGTATGCGGCCTCATCCACCAGCCCTGTGGCGTTGGCCATAAACGCGACCTGGTTCAGATTATTGCCAATCTCACACAGTTCTCGCCTCATGGCGTGGTAGTCAGCGGGCGGGGTTTCCCTGGGCTTGTAGCCGTGGAACAGCTGCCGTATGTAAGCGGACTTGCTCAGCCCGCATTTTCGCGCCCGGCGTTCTAACAGCTTGAAGTCCTTCTCGTTCAATCTCATGTCAAACTTTCTTTGTCTTTCCAAAAAATCATCCTCTCATTTTTAATTTTAATGGTTGCAAGGGATTCTCCCTTGTCCGGGCATTGCGAAAAGACGGCTTTCGCCTGCGCAGCTGCGAAATCGTGCTGTGATCCGGCACCCGGTCAAACAGATC
>QZEE01000055.1 GCA_009917445.1 bacterium D16-76
GTATTTAGGCGGGTTCCCGGGTTTTCTCGTATTCTTGCATATCGAAAAGTAGGCCCGTCCTGGGTTTTGCAGGTCACTTGAAAACTTACAGCGCACAGAGGAAATCGAGCAGTTAGATACAAAACTTGCTGAGAAAACAGACGAATACAAGTCTATATCTGAAAGAGTAAGGACTTATGACAAGGCGGCGGAAACGCTAAAAGAAATGGAATCGGCGCTTGATACTGCTCCTGAATATCAATTACAAGAGCCGCAGGGATTGATGACAGCCAAAATCTACAAGAGCAGAATTGTCGAGCCGTTAATTAAGAGGCTGAAAGCTCCTGTAAAAACGGTATTAGTTCGCTGTTTTCAAGCGATTGACGATTATCACAGGCTGAATGTTACCAACGCTAATTTGTACCGTGAAAATGAGCGTTTGAGCAAGGTAAATGAAGAACTTGCAGGCGAAAATGAAAATCTGCGTGCTGAGAACAAGGATTACAAGCTGCTCCGAAAAGTGTTCGGCAACAAGCAAATTGACAGTCTGTTAGAACAGGCAAAGCAGTCTAAACAGCGTGATAAACGCTTTAGAAATAAAGAAAACGAAAGGTAGGAAAACAAAATGGCAAAGACAATTTTTGGAGAAATGGGCGGCACTTATACGCAGGTTGGAGATTATTTTCTCCCCGATTTGATACTGCCCGAAGAAGAAACGAAACCCGTCGGCGTGTGGGGACAGCGGCACAGACGCTATCTGAAAGAGCATAAACGAGCAACTTATATTACTCTGCTCACAAGAGGTAAGCTGAATAGTTACCTTGCTGACATTGACGAGCAGGCAGAGGATATGTTTTCTCGGCTGGTAAAGCAGATGGCAGAGCGTGAAGGTGTGACGGAACAGTTGAAGGCGGATAATCAAATGAAATGGGTTGCACAAATGAATAACATCCGAAGCAAAGCAGCAGAAATCGTGAACCACAATATAATTTTCAACTAACAGCAATGAGTGAGGGCAGGAAATTTGATATTCCCTGCCCTCATTTATTACTTTTTGTTTGCCCAAAAAGTAAGATACATTTGAGCAACCGATTCCAGCAACACAAACAATATATGTAATATTATAAAGATACAAATAGCTGTAATGTATTTTAATATTACAATCGGTAAAAGATTCTGCATTAGAGAAATCGCAATAAGCCCTACTAAATATATAATCTCAACAATAACATTGTAAGCTATATTAGAAAGTAAAATCTGAAATAAGGATAATTGTTTTCCATTAACCGGCTTATATTGCATTTTGTTTGACTCGGTTTCTTTTAAGCATTGTATATTTTTGTTATCCGCAGACACTAAAATTGTAATAATCGCTACAGAAAAAGAAATTAAAATTGCTACGATGTTTATCTGCATATCTATGAATCCAGAAAAAGTCGATAGAACCTTTTCCGAATCGCCAATATTGAAAAATATCGCTAATAATAATGCAACCAGAGCAATCATCGTTGGAATGAGGAATTTAATAAAGACTTTTTTCCTTGAAATAAAATAATCCCTGATTGGAACAAAAATTATATTTTTCATGTCTTATTCCTCGTTTCTTCTATAAATTCTTGTGCTTTCAGAAAGAAATCAAAGCTGTTTACCTCGTTGGTTACGGCTTCGGCAGCAACTGATAAATAGTGTTTCATTTTCATCAACTCAGTGTCAACTTCAAATTGACCAGAAGCGTTTGTCCCTTTGACGGTGATTTTTTTGATTTTTCCAGTTGCTTTATTTTGAGAGTTATCAAAATAAGCTTGTATTAGATTTTCAGGGAATCTTTTTGCACCTTTGGGACGTTTAAGACATATTTCAACTTCATCAGCAATATCATTTCTTCCAGCAAACATCATGAAATCGTCCTTGATATCTTCTTTGCTTACGACCAGTTTTAATACGGACATAGTTTTGGCTTTTTTAATCGATGAAAGAAAATCCTCACCCGGCATGATTTCATATGATATTGAATAATGATATTCATCGTCAGTATCTTCGTTATAGCTAATGAATTGAGTGTTTAAATAGTCAACGATACAATTTAATGTTATGCCATAATGATTGCTTTCATGAACTGCAAGAAAGCGATACTCGCCAGCGTTATAACGAATGCACAAATGTGTCTTTTCCTCATCGCCATCTTGCTGTCGCTTACGAGTACCCAATTCAGTCATTGTTTCGGTATCAATCTCATTTCGGACATGATTGTATTTTGCGGATTTAAAAATAATATTGTAGTTTCCGTTTTTTAAATCCTCAAATGAATCAAGCCATACAACCTTTTCTGAACTTTTGATGTCTTTCTTCCTATCGGTCAGATCTTTTGCAGTAATGTATGGTAATAATTTTGAAAACGAATCCACTATTTGTTGCATATCGTAAGTGGAAGAATCGCTACTATCCTTTTGCTTTGAAATTGTAAGATAATAAAAGTAAATCGGAACATTTTTCTTTGGTTCTTGACTACTCATTTTTTATCTTTCCTCCCTTATAATATATCGGATAGCAGTTTCCAACTGTCACTTTTAATATCGTCGGAATAAGTATCTGTACAAATGCAAAGTTCACTGCTTTGCTTATCCTGTCGAACAATACCGCCAAGCAGTTTGTATTTATTGATATAAGCCTTTAATACTCCAAATTTTTTGGCAGTGTACTTATCAATATCTTCGCTATCGCCGGACTTAGTAAATCCACCTTTCGTTTCGATTATCCATACCTTACCGTCAGTTGTTCCAATAATATAATCAGGATAAAACGATTTTTGCTTTCCAAAGTTATCCGTATAAACGATTGAGAAATATTCAATCCCCTTATCTCCGTTTTTGTAAAACCACTGAATATTTTTGCTGTTCTCACAATAGCGTTCAAAAAGTTTTTCGGGCAAGGAACGCTTTTCAGCAGAAGAAAGATATCCTTTATATACATTCTTCGAAAACTCTGCTTGTGACTTTGCAGTTCCGTCATAGGTGAATATCATTTCTAACGGAAAACCAATGGGCTTTTCCGTTGTTTTCGGAATTGCCAAAGTCAGTTGCAGGGATTCATCAGCCATAGCGTCACGAACATCCTCAATCAACGAACGCTCATTATTGATTATAAAGGAATATAGTTCCCTTGCTTCAATTTTTAGAATTTTTGAATCACAGCGCAATCCGTTAAGGAACAATTTACGCATAATGGTATTTGTACTGTTGTAATCCAAGTTTACTTTATAGCCTATCTCTGCAACGCAATGGTGATATTCCTTACCGTGTTTATGTGTGCTTAATGGCTCATGTATTGAAATATCGTTCAATTCAGCAATATTTTCTTTTGATAAAGTACTTACAGAACCCGACTTTGTATAGTCGATGATATCCTCAGAAAAGGAATAACCATGTGCTTCCAACAGCGTTTTGTTCTTAGCAGTGTCGTCTGTGATATGATATTTCTTTTCAAAATACTTGTGTATTACTTTAAGAGATAGTTTTGCATCACGGGGATACGGGACATCAGTTTTATATTCACTGATAAGTGTAAAGGAGCGATACTCCGGCTTTAAAAATATCTTGTATGCATCGAGTGCCCCTTTGCCTAAGCTTAGTTTTACACTTTCTGTGAATTTATCATCCAAAGTATATAAATAGCAACTGTCAAGCAAATCGCTCTCATAGTGTTTAGCTTCAGGCATACGTCGAATCCTTCCGATAGTCTGAATTTCAAACACTTCGCTCATATTATCACGAAGCTTTACAAGAATTTGTGCACGAGGACAATCCCAGCCGGTAGCCACAGCCTGTTTGATAATAACTGCGATAGGTTCTGCGTTCGGCTCTTCAATATCTTCAAGATTTTGTTTCTTGTCAGAGAGCCATACGGCAAGTGAATTATTCTCGTAAGAAATTCCCTTGCTTTCAAAATATTCTTCAACTCTGTCAAGTAAAGCGTCAGACTTATTTGGAATTTGTACGATAATAAGGGGATTGATTTCCGCCTTTTGATTCAGATATTCCGAACGAAGCTCCCGCTGTTTATCAATAGCTTTATCAAGCAGATATGTAATCTGATCATCGACGCTGATATGCTGTTCAAAATTTTCATTGATAATGAGCAACTTTTTAATTAAGCCCTCTGCAATAACATCTTCTTCAGGAATATCAATTAAAACGGCATCTTTATAATTTTTAGGCGTAGCGGAGCAACGGATTATTTTATCTGAATGAAAAAGCCCGATAATATCATCCGCTTTTATCGTATCATTTTGATGGGATTCATCGACGATGATTTTAAAGTTCAAACCATTGTCAAGAGCATTGCGTATATGCTCAATAAAATTAGTGCGTTCGCTGTCTTTAAGAGCATTATTGCCTTTCTTTGTTAGCTTTTCCCAGTTAATAAAGCAAGCGTCGTTTTCTTCAAAACCGGCGGTCATAATGTCGGACAGCAATTTTGTCTGGCTTCCGTGGATATACCGATCCATTTTTTCTTTACTTTGTTCCTCAAGGCTGCCTTTGCCGGGAGTAAGCCAAATAAATACCGTCTTATGATTGCTTTTGAAATACTCGTCCATAAAATGAGTGAGTATAATGGTTTTTCCGCTTCCCGTACAGCTTTTAAGGACAATATCCCTATTCGGCTGTTCCATTGCGGCAGTTAAATTAGCGATAGCTTTTATCTGAAAATTCGTAAGGGTAATATCCATTTTTTAACCCTCCAATTCTTTGTAATAGTAGTCAGGAATGATATTTACCGTAATCTTCCTATCTTTCAAAACTTGTGCTTGCTGTGCATCCATTAAAATGTCATGTCCTAAGTATAGCTTTTTGCAGTTTTCATCAATATGGGATATAAACTCGTCAAGTTCTTCATCGGTCAGTACAATGGCAATTTCGGCATTGCCCATAAAATTCACACCGTTTTCCAATTCCACCAGCTCACGGATATGCTTTAATAACTCATCAGCATATTCATAATACAGGCGGTCTGAAATCGGAACATAGTCAACTTTATAATATTTAAGACTTGCGCCGTATCCCTCTTTGTCAATCACACGCTTAATGCGCTCGTATGTAACTTCATGACAGATATTGTTTTCGTTGTTGGTGCAGAGGATGAAGCGGCGGTTTCCGCTGTCCTCTGCGTTGAGCTTCATTACAGCGTGTCCTGTTGTGCCACTACCTGCAAAAAAATCGAGAATAGTTGTATCCGTCCGTGTAAGCAAACGAAGCGTTCGCTCAATTAATCCGGTAGGTTTCGGCGTACCAAATGCGCTTGTTCCAAAAATCTCCTTAATTTCACTCATGGCGCTTCTTGTGGTGCCAACATCTTTTCCGAACCAAATAGTTTCAGGAGTTCTTCCAGATAAAGTATCTAAATATATTTTTCGGATAATTCGAGTTTCATCTTTGCTAAATATAATTTCACCTGTTTTTATTCTACAGTTTCTTTGCTCCAACGCCACCCGTTTGCACAAGGTTTTATAACCTTTCCTGAAGGAGAAATAATATCGTATATTAAGTTTGACCGATATAGTGCATTTCGAACATCTCCGCTTCGCCATTTCCCTCGAGGATCATTATCTGGGTTTGAATATGCTTTGTTATCTTCATCTGTCCGTGGCAATGAGTTCAAAACAAATTGAGCAGTTTTTTGATAGCATAACAAGTAATTATGATGTACTGAAAAAGTTCCCGAATATCCTTTGGGTTGAATGCTATGTTGCCAAATAATACTTGCGAGAAAGTTTTCTTCACCAAACAGTTGATCGCATAAAAGTTTTAACGCTGCTTGTTCATTATCATCGATAGCGATAAAGATGACACCCTCATCTTTTAATAGTTTTCGTGCCAATGACAAGCGCACTTTCATGAATGAGATCCACTTGCTGTGACGAAAACTATCATTCAAATCAATGCGATTGTCATCGTATCCGAAATCCCCATTTTTTGTGTTGTATGGAGGATCAATAAAAATTAGGTCAATTTTACCCTTATGCGTCTTTTCAAGCAATTTAAGAGAAGCAAGGTTATCTCCCTCAATAAGAAAATTTATTTGCCCACCATTATCGATGAACAGACCTTTTTCTTCGGTAAGTACCGGGGTATGGGTATCCAGCACTTCGTCGATTTCCTCACGGTGCTCCTCAAATACAAGACCATATTTTTTACCGTTCACATCTTTTTCAAGCTCAGAAATGTAAGATAGGAGATTACCCGTATTTTCATCCTGCGGCGCAGCAGCAATAAAGTTACGAATCTCTTTAATTTTAGCAAGTAAATCCTCACGCTTTTGCTTTGAAATATTTGTACTCATTTCTGATCCTCCGTATTTTCATGCTCTTTTGGTACAATATTAACCATTGTATTTAGCAGAGTATTATATGCTTGCTGAGATTTAGCTTGTTCTTGCCATTGCCTTATCATTCCATCTAGAACATATGGGTTTTGAATAGTTTCCCAAGTAACCTTATCCTTATATCCAAGAGATTTTGATATAGTTTCCAGCAATTTGTACTGTGCATTTTGGATTTTTTTAAGTTGTGCTGCGTCCGGGTTTTGAACGCAATACTTGTCATATAAATCTTTCCAAGCATTACGAACTGTTTTATCGTCTGCAAACACAATATCAATTATATTAAGACAATGTACGCTTTCCTGTGTCCATCCATATATTCGTGAGGTCATAAGTGTCTTAAAAATCTGCATTTTATCTTTTCTTATTTCTGCTCTGTTTTGTAAGTGCTGTCCAATCAAGACAGCAACTATGGGAATTACAACTATTGCGATTAAATTCAATATATCTTTACACTCCATTTTTCTTTCTCCCTTATATCCACTCGCCATTATTGGCAGACCATTTTTCAGTAAATTCTTTGTCCCCAACTGCTGCTGTAAACGGTTTTGTCAGGAAAGCTTTTATTGTTTTCAGTACGGTACTGTAATCATCTGTTTTCGTGTCGATTTTACGGACAAAGGCCTTCCATTTCTTCTGCATTGCTTCGTCATTATCAAAGCTCATAACCTGTTCAAACTGTTCAATCGTAAAGCTATGTCCACGGTTTTCAAATGTCTTTTTCAGTGCTTCTGTCAGCGTTGCACCATCAAAATCAAATTTATTAGCAAGATAATAGATATCATAGTAATCTTTCATTCGGCTGGAAAATTCCATAAGGCTGAGTATTGCGTCAATCTTTTCGGCTATCGTTGTCTCAAGAGAATACGTATTTACTGTCGGTTCAGTAAAATCGTCAAGCTGAGTGGGAATCTTTCGTTTCTCCTGCTTTGGTACAATAACATCACCTACGCCAAAATCAATACTGAACGGTGTTTTCGTATTCTTGATTCGAGCTACAAGAGAAACTCCGATACCGGCGTATTTCTTTGCAACGGCTATAGGAGCAATGTCTTTAATCTCAAAGGTCAAAAAATCGTTACCTGTAGGCGTGGAGATGATTGTTTCTATTACATTTTGTAGCTGTTCGGGAGTGTTAGGGACTTTCCGAAGAAGGAAGTCAACATCTACCGTTACACGACTGTCAAAATTGGTAACGGAATAGATAAACAACCCGCCTTTCAGCACAAGATTCTCCGCATATTGTGATTTTTCCAATCGACGCAAGAATTCTTCTTGGCAGAAGAGTTGCATACAAAGTTGATAGCTTCGTCCGCTTTCTTTTGCTTTATTTTTCAATCTTGCGAGCACGGATGCAGCAATATCAGCCATTGAGCAGTACCTCCATCAGTTCTGTAACTTTTTTATAAACCCTGAGTTTTTTAGCATACGCAGAAAGATTTTGCAGATTTTTATTTGTATCATTCGCATAAGCATTAAGCGCCTTTCCAAACATTTCATTATCAAGTCTGGAACGGTATTTAAAGCAATCGCAAATTGTACGTTCACGGTCGTAAACAGATAGAGTAACGCCGTCAAAATCAGCTGTTGTTTTACCCAACTCATAAAGCTCCGGCGGCACATAATAGGCTTGAAGCGAGAGCTCGTCTACTTCAAGCTTCGTTCTTGACATAGAACGAGGAATGGCTATCGACCACTTCCTTGGGGTAAAGTCACTATATCCATAGTGAAACAAAGCCGACTCTACACAGACAATTCCTTTCGGAATGAGCGTGGAGATGAGCCGGGCTTCTGATATCTCCTGTATATCTGCAAGACGGTAATAACCATGTCGGACACGGTCAAGAAACCCGTTATTACACAAATTCACAACATCCGCAGACCGCATTCCGGCAGCAACAAAATCAGCCGATTTTGCGATTCCGCCTTTTGTTGTGATCACTTCTTTGGCAAGTTTTTTATTATCCATTCGTTCACCTGCTTTGATCAAATAATTCAAGCACAGCTTTCTTGCTTCTGTGTGCGTATTTATTATAGCATATCAATTCTGCTTTTACAAGCAAAAATACGCACAAATCTTCAAATTTGTGCGTAAAAATGACGATTTGCTATTGCAATTAGAGATTTCATCGGTTATAATAAATGTGCAGAATTTTAAAGGTATTATCCGCAGTTGCAGAACGAGTGTTATCAATGCCGATAACAAAATGATAACATTAGCTCATATAGGCAGGATAATATGGATATATCAAATAATCAAAAGAACAGGAAACACGACAGAGAATAATGCCTAAACAAAATTGATTAGTATTTGTCGAGTGGGAATAAATATTTAGTGTTTTCTGAATCCTGAAAAGCGTTGGTAATACAGCGTTTTTCAGGATTTTTCTTTTTTAGTGGCTACAAATTGGCTACATTTGCAGCGATTTTTGTAGCCAGAGGCTCACGGCATAATGCCGTCAAGCTGTCTGGCTACCTCCACCTGCTTGTTGGGGTACAGGTGGCTGTACGTGTCCATCGTTGTCTGCACCTTTTCATGTCCGAGCCGCTCCGCGATCAGCAGCGGAGAGAAGCCCATCTCCACCAGCAGGCTGGCGTGGCTGTGCCGTTACGGTATAATAACGACAAACGGAAAAAGCCTTGATTTTCAAGGGGTTTGAGCGTTTGCCGTCATTTATTCAATTCCTTTTCCAAGTTGAAATCTGACGAGAAAAATATCGAAAAAAGGAGGCTGTTTCATTAACGACAAAATTTAGTAGCGCCAGCGGTCCGGTGTATTGCCTGGCCGCTGATTGCCGTGGGCGTTTCACTTTTATAGGTGGGCGTCCTTTTTTTGTACTCATTTTCAGGAGAAAGGAGATTCACATGGAACTGAACGAAATGGAAAAGCGCCTGATATTCCAGACGGAAGGCTATGGGAAATCAGATGTCACATATGAGCTGCGCATGTGCCTCCCCTATATACCGGACCCGGTAAGGAGGAAAACGGCGGCGGAGCTTGTGCGAAAGCTGGATGCCATGCCGGAAAAAGACTGCCTGGCTCTTATTCAGGATATTCGGAAAAACTACCGGATTCCGGCAGGCCCTAAGACGATGGGGGAACTACTGGCGGAGGCCAGGCAGAAATCCGGTGCGGAGAAATTGAAGGGGCATGACATCATGGCCCTGGAACGCTTCGACCCGGAAGTAAAGCACATGATCGTCTTTGACGTGCTTTCAGGTAATGCCCCTGTCGGGGATAAAGGAGATAAGATGCGCCTGTTCCTTACGGATGCCGGCTATCAGAAATTCTTAGACAGCCAGGAACGGGGCGAAGTCAAATTGAAAAACCATGCGAAGGTTGCGCCGGGCGGCCATCTGCACTATGACCGCAAGGACCGCGCCTTGTAGCCCGGAGGGAAAGGAAGGAGGTTTTTGTTATGGCTGTATTCCGGGTAGAAAAAACAAAGGACTTCACGATCAATTTCGTGATACAGAAAGCTCTTGGTGTAGGGAAAGAGCCGGTCGTCCTTTTGCAGCCCGTAGCAATGGGACATATACTCCTGTAAACAGGTGCAAAGACCGTCGGGAATGGGAATGGTGCGGTTGCTCTTGGGCGTTTTCGGCGTGGTGATGATGTCCTCTCTGCCGAGACGCTGATAGCTCTTGTTTACCGTCAGGGTTTTCTTTTCAAAGTCGATGTCCGACGGCGTAAGCGCCAGCAGCTCTCCTTCACGGATTCCGGTGAAGTACAAGGTCATAAATACCGCGTAGCTGGCAGGCCGGTCTTTCATAACCTCAATGAATGTCTGAAACTCCTGCCTTGTCCAGAACAGCATCTCATCGGCGTGTTTCTTACCCATACTTCCCGCTTTGTGGCATGGATTTTCTTTCAGTCCATAGTACTTGACTGCGTAGTTGAAAATTGCCGTGAGCTGGTTGTTGATGCACTTGAGATAGGTTTGGGAGTAGGGCTTGCCGCTTTCATCGCGGTAGCTGGTCAGAGAGTTCTGCCACTGGCGCACATGGGTAGGCTTGATCTTATTCAGTGGGATTTTCTTGAAGAAGGGCGTTACCTTCAGGTCGATCAGCCATTTCTTGCTGGCAACGGTGGAGGGCTTGAGGCGGTGCTCCATATCCTTGACATACAAAGAGATGAAGTCGCCGAAGGTCATACCGAGGCTGCCTGTGGATTGGCTGATGAAGTCACGCTCCCATTGAAGGGCTTCCTTTTTGGTGGCGAAGCCGCGCTTCTTTTTGTGGATGGTCTTGCCTGTCCAGTCCGTTACCCGGATCTGCGACATCCAGCGACCGGTGTCGCCGTCTTTTGTTACTGACATTTTTACCTCCTTCCCTCAAGAATCAGACTTTGATAGGGTTATTTACTCATTACTCTCGTTTTTACCATATTCCTTTTCCAAAAGCTCCGTCCGTCTTGCAATCAGTTCGTCACGGTCAAGTTCTTCTGGCTCTGTGCATTTGACTGCGTTCGCGGCATAGTATGCAAGCGTCTGCTCCTTCCAGCGCTTATATGCTGCCTGCGTGGAGTTATAAGCGCGAAGCTCGCTGCGCTCGTCCTCCCACTGTTCAAGAAACAGGCACATATCCGCGTTGAACTCTGCCGTGCTCTTTCCATCAAAGGAAACCGAGCACTCCCATTGTTTGCTGCGGGGCGGCTTCTGCACATTGATCTTGAAGTCGATGCCCTCTACCGTTTCCAGCTTAAAGAGGAAGTCCATTACGTCGGCAAGCGTCCTGATCTGTGTCGTGCTGGATTCATACCCAAGAATATAGGTTGAGGTCGTGTCCAGCAGGTCTGCGATCTGATTGACAACGGCAATCGACACTTCAATCTCTCCGGTTTCGTACTTCTGTACGGTGCGGAGGGATTTTTTCAGCATTTGTGCCAGCTCGGTCTGGTTCAGCCCCTTCCGTTTTCGGAGTTGCTTGATTCTCTGCCCGATGGCGGGATAATCGAAATTGTCCATATCTGATTCACCTCGTACATATCATACCACAGGATAAAGCGAATTGCAAGTACATATTTTTATTTCGAAAAGGCTTGACAGATGCACCTTGTGTGCGTATAATAAATGTGTACTTATGATACGCTTTTCAACAAATGCTCTAATAAAAGTCGAAACAGAAACCCACATTTTGCGCAAAGATGTCGGCGATTTTCAGAGAGTAAAGCTGGTTTTCGGGCCGGAGAAAGTTGAAAAAGCATTACAGATTTATAAGCAAAAGCAACATAACAATTACAATCATGAAAGGTGAGATTTACATGAGAAAGTCTATTTTTGAAGAAATTGGTGGTACATATTCACGGGCTGGCGGTTGCCTTCTACCTAATCTGGTGACTGGTGCACATGAACATATCACTATTGGAGCATGGGCCTGGCGGCACATGAAATATATCAAAGAGTACCGCCCAATCCTCTACAATAGTTTGGTATTAAATAGCAAACTGAGCAGTTACCTGGTAGAAATTGACCAGCAGGCACGAGATAGACTGGACACAATCATCCAGCAAACGGCGCAGGTGCAGGGCGTTACAGAGAGGTTGAAAGCGGATGACCCGATGGCTTGGGTAGGAAAGATGAACAACATTCGCTGTGCGGCAGAGGAAATAATTAGCAAAGAGATAATCTTTCTATAACCTCAAGAATAGCAAAATGTAGAAATTCAGCTTGAAACAATACGGATTTTGTGGTATAATCCAAACAATGTAAAGAAATTAGGTAATTGAGGAGTCGAGGAACCGTGGCGAATAATGCGAGCCTACACGCCGCAGGAATTGCAAAACAGGATGAATTTTATACTCAATATGATGATATACAGAATGAACTGAATCATTATGAGAAGCATTTTGAAGGCAAAACGGTTCTCTGTAATTGCGACGACCCCTTTGAGAGCAATTTCTGCAAGTTCTTCCTCCGAAACTTCAACTACCTAAAACTTAAACGGTTAATTTGCACTTCTTATAGCACTTCGACCGTGGTAGGCCAGCAACTTTCCCTGTTTGACGAGATGGACGCGCCGGTGGAGCGAGGCAGCGCGGTTATGTAATGGACATCCATGAAGTGCCTATGGCTAATGGCAGAGGTGTGTCCGATGCTGATATAGACGTATTACTTCACTCAAAAAAGCGCGGTGTGAAGAAACTGGAAGGTGACGGTGATTTCCGCTCTGACGAATGCATTAAATACTTAAAACAAGCAGACATCGTAGTGACAAATCCCCCTTTCAGTTTGTTTCGGGAGTATGTAGCTCAGTTGATGAAATACGAAAAACACTTTCTCATCATAGGAAATCAGAATAATGTAACATACAAAGAAATATTCCCCCTGATACAGCAAAATAAAATTTGGTTAGGGTGGAAATTTGGTGATATGACCTTTAGAGTTCCGGATTACTATGAACCCCGCTCTACAAGATTTTGGGTAGATGAATATGGAAAAAAGTGGCGCAGTTTGGCCGTGTTGACAAACTATCCCCTGCCACCCCCAATATGGTATAATGATAGAAGCAGGGGGATGAGAAAATGCAGCTGAAATACCACATGGTAACAATAGAAGATCTGGTGCCCCAG
>QZEE01000056.1 GCA_009917445.1 bacterium D16-76
CATTGCTATCACCTTCTGTTTACATTCTACACCTTTAGTCAAATTCACTGTTATTTTATTGGGGTGCTATAAGTAGATTAAAGCAGAAAGAAAAAGTCTGGAGCAGCACGGTAAGTTTCAACATGGGACGATGGGCGGGCTGCTTTTTTCCTTTCCGCTTGTGGAGCAGTGGGAATATTTCAAGAATAAGCAAAAAAGCATGCCAAACTACATGATTGTGGAGTGGACAGGGGCATAGCGATAATGGTAAAATGTTATAGTTTGTATGAGTTTGGTAGTGTGCGTTCCTAAAATTCACATAAATTTTACAAGAAAGGAGTTGCAATTTTCAAATGTTTGCGGATAATCGTGTAGCAAGCAAGCAAGCAAGCAAGCAAGCAAGCAAGCAAGCAAGCAAGCAAGCAAGCAAGCAAGCAAGCAAGCAAGCAAGCAAGCAAGCAAGGGATAATTGCGCCCATTTTCTCTGTAATCCCATATTTTTACCGAAGCCACTCGGAAAGCATCGTGCTTTTCGGGCGGCTTTTTTGCGTCTCTTGGGGGGATAAACCGTGAATAAGAGCTACATCGCGCCAAAAATTGCCTTGAAAAAACTGAAAAGCGCCCGGAGCCTTCCGCAAAACGTCTACCTCTACGGGGCCACAGGCTACGGCAAAACAGAGCTGGTGCGCCAGTTTTTGTCGGGCCGGAAATACGCCTATCTTTCCTGCGAGGAGCTGCCCTGGGAGGACGTCAGCCCCCATGACCGCATCGTGGTGATAGACGACCTGCACCGCTTGAAAAGCGAGGAAAGGCGCGAGGAAATTCTGGCACTGGCGGAGCGGGAGGACGTGTGGCTGGTTCTCATCAGCCGCAGCCCCGTCCCTTCCTGGCTCCTGCCCCGGTATGTCCAGGGCGGCTTCATCGTCATTTCCGAAAGCGACCTGCGGCTGGGGCGCGGGGAGATCACCGGTTATCTGGAATCCCTGGGCATCGACTATACGGAGGAAGATATCCGCTACTTGCAGGAGACCGCCGAGGGCAACGCCTACGCTCTCCACCATGTGGCGCTGCGCATGAAGGAGGGGCTGCACCCCGGCCCGGCGCTTCGCGATGAAATATGGGACGCGTTCGCCAACTACCTGGAAAACGTAGTGCTGGTGGGCTGGGACAGCGACTTGCTGGAATTTTTGATGCAAATAAGCGTGGTGGATGCATTTACCCCGGAGCTGGCGGCGATGATCTCCGGGAACCTCCACGTGGCCGCCCTGCTGGAACGGGCAGCAGAGGCCGGGAATTTCCTCACCCAAGAGGACGGCGTGTACCGCCTGCGGCCCGTGCTGGTGCAGGCCCTTCGCAACCGGGCGCTGAAGGTTTACGGCACGGAGCGATTCAAGGATTTCCAGTACAACGCCGCCCTGTACTATGAGATGCACAATGAGACCGTCCCGGCCCTGCGGCTGTTCGAGGAATGCGGCAAGACGGAGCGCATCAAAAACCTGCTTATCCACAACGCCCGCATGAACCCTGGCAACGGCCATTATTACGAGCTGCGCCGCTACTATTTCGGCCTGGACGAGCAGGAAATCGAGGACAGCCCCGTGCTGATGGCCGGCATGAGCATGCTCTATTCCATGCTGATGGACAGGGAAAAAAGCGAGTATTGGTACGAAAAACTAAAGACCTTCGCCACAGCCGCCAAGGGCGGCGTGCGCCGGGAGGCGCAGAGCCGCCTGGCTTACTTGGACATCGGCCTGCCCCACCGGGGGAGCCGGGACGTGCTGGAGGTCATGAAGCGGATACCGGCCCTGCTGTTCGACAAGGGGAATAAGCTGCCGGAGTTTTCCGTCACCAGCAACCTTCCGTCTACCATGAACGGCGGCAAGGACTTCTGTCACTGGAGCCCCAACGACACCGTGCTGGCAAAGACTGTGGGCCCGCTGGTGGAGCGGGTGTTGGGCCGCTACGGGAAAGGGCTGACCAAGGCCGCGCTGGGGGAAAGCTACTACGAAAAGGGCGAGGACAATTACAAGGTGGTGGCCCTGCTGACCCAGGCACAGATGGAGACCGAGCGGGGCGGCATGCTGGAGATCGCCTTCGCGGCGGTGGGCATACGGGTGCGGCTGGCTGTGCTGCAGGGGGACCTGCAGGCGGCGCAGGAGTTGCTGGATTCCTTCCGGCGGGCGGTGAAGGAGCGGCACGTCACCCAACTGCTGCCCAACATGCAGGCCATGCGCTGCCGTCTGGCGCTGTACAAGGGCGACATAGACGCTGCGGCCCGCTGGCTCAAGACCGCCCCGGACGAGGACGTGGAGTTTTGCAGCATGGAGAGGTACCGGTACTTAACCAAGGTGCGGTGCTATCTGGCGCGGGGGGAGCACATAAAAGCCCAGGCGCTCATTGAGAAGCTGCGCTATTACGGGGAGCAGACGGGCCGGGCCTACATCCGCATGGAGACGGGGCTGCTGTCGGCCATCACCAAGGAGCGCATGGGTGGGCCGTGGCAGGAGGAATTTCGAGAAGTGCTGAAAGAAGCGGAGCATTTCCGGTTCCTGCGCCTGATTACGGAAGAGGGCGCGGCGGTGTGGCCCCTCTTGCAGAAAGAGAAAAAGGCGCTGCTGGAGGGCGGAGCCCTCGACAAAAAGTGGCTGCTGCGGCTGCTCACAGAAACCGAGGAAATGGCCCGGCGGTACCCGCTGTATCTCAAAAAGCGTGGGGCCACCACGGCGGATTTCCACCCCACGGCGCTGCAAGTCCTGCGCTTGCAGGCGGATGGGCTGTCGGTGAACCAGATCGCCCAAAGGCTGGGCCTGAAGCCGGACAACGTGCGCTATCACACCAAGGAGAACTATCGGAAGCTGAATGTCTCCCACAAGGCCGACGCCATTTTGGCGGCGCGGAGCCTGGGGTTGATATAATAATGGAGGTATTATTATGAAGAAATTTATGAGTATTCTGCTCGCCTTGACCCTGTGCCTTGGCATGTTGCCCATGCAGGCGTTTGCGGCAAGTAATTTAGCAGAGGGTAAAGAACTGGAAAGTCTAGGACTCAACGAAACAATGGCTGCCAATTACGGCAAAATCACAAACAATTACGGCACCGTGGAGGAAAATTTTGGCATAATCATAAACAATTACGGCACTGTAACGAGAAACGAGCAAGACGGGCGGATTGCCTCCAATTCCGGTAAAGTCTCGGTGAACGCCGTTGGAGGCGAAATCAGCACCAACAAGAATGACGGTATTGTGAAGGAAAACAGCGGCCGTATCAGCGGTAATAAGGGTACAGTAACCAACAACAGCTCCACCAGCGGTGAACCCGGCTTCAGGGGCACCATCGGGGAGAACACAGGCACAATTGACTGCAATATGGGCTGTGTGGATCTTAATAACGGCACGATAATTCGGAATACTGGGAATCCCTCGGCTTGGGTTCAATCTGACAAAGTGAACGTAAACCATGGAACCATTGAAGCAAATGCGGGGATAGTTGGATTAAACGGCAGTAGCGGTATAATAATTGATAGTACTGGTTCTTTTGCAAAGGTAGAGAGTAACGATGGAACTATAAATAACAACGGCAACTACGCAACTGTAAAAAGCAATAGCGGTACGGTGAATCTGAATTATAACAACGGCAAAGTCTACAATAGGAAAGGCGGCACAATCACTGAGAACCAAGCCAATGTCTATTGGGACACAACTTTCAATAGAGACGAGAACGTTAAGTATAGCTCTTTTGCAGATGATAAAAACTTCATCGGGGATGGCTTCACCATCTCCCCGGCGGAGGGCTATATCCTTGTGCTCAAGGACACAGCAAACGCCACCTTCACTTTGGTAAACGGAGCTTATAAGGTGACGGGAATTACCGCCGCCCCGGTTAAGTGGAACGTTACCGCCGTGCCCGCCGTGGCAGAGGTGGAGAAGGATGGCGTTGTCACCAAGGTGGGCGACTTGCAGAAGGAGCTTGCGTTTATTCTTAATAACGGCGCCACCGTTAGGCTTTTGCAGGATATGGAGCTGGAGAAAACCCTCTCGATAGAAATTGGCTGTACCCTGGACTTGAATGGGCATAATATCCACAATAAAGGCGAAGGGGACGCGATAAAAATTAACGGTGATAATCTTGTAACCATTGAGGGCGATGGCACAATATCAGCTGCAGACGGCAGGAGCCTTGTTCAGAAGACTGGGGGGCTGGATCTGTGCGGCGGGACGTATACTTCGGGCGTAAAAATTGCTAATCAAACTTTCTATGTGTTCCTGGGCGCTGGATATGCCTTTTACCGTGACGGGCAGCTTGTCACGGGCGTGCTGGCTGATACGGAAATATCCGGCCCTGTCACGGTGGCTGAGTGTACGCATAGTTATGGTTATATCAGCGGCACCGGAGAGCACCAAAAGAAATGTACAGCTTGCAATTTAGAAACTGAGCTGGAATACTGCACCTTCGGGGAGGACAGCCGGTGCGTTTACTGCAAGGCTTTGCTGGAGGTTGAGCTGAGTTCCCCGGGACACATATTTCGATATGACGGCACGCAGAAGGAGCCTCCGGTCACTGTCAAGGCAGACGGAAGTGGAGTCTCTTCAGGACATTATACTGTTGAATATTCAAATAACATCAGAGCCGGTGAAGCTACTGTGACCGTTACCGGCAAGGAGGGATATTTCACAGGCTCGGCGACGACGAAATTTACCATCGAAAAGGCCACCCCCACCCTGACCGCGCCCACGGGGGCCATCCAGTACGGGCAGAAGCTGTCCGACAGCACCCTGACGGGCGGCACAGCGAAAAATGGGAGCCTGGATGTTGCCGGGAGCTGGAGCTGGGCCAATGGGGACACCCGGCCCACGGCAGACGGGGCTTTCCCCGTGACGTTCACCCCCAGCGACACCGCAAACTACAATATCCCGGCGAATGTCAACGCCAGCGTAGACGTGAACGCCACCGAGCCGAAGATCACCCTGACTGCCCCTTCCCATCAGGTCGCGGGAGGCAGCGTCACCGTTGACTGCAAGGTGGAGAATCCGCACAATTCCGCGCTAACTGATGCGCCAGCCGCCACGTTGACCTATAAAGTCGGAAATGGTGAAGCGACGCCAATCACCGATGGCAAATTTACCATCCCAACGGAGACGGGGGTAGGCACAACTGTTACCGTTACCGCAACCACTACGGCTGTAGACGGCAAGTACACCGCCGCCACCCAAACAGCCACTGTGGCCGTCACCGATAAAATACCCGTAGAGATTAGCGGTATCAGCGTGGCCGGGCGGGCCTATAACGGCAAAGCGGTCGAATATACCGGCACCCCGGTAGTCAAGACGCTGGACGGCACTGTAGTCACGGACGCAGAAGTCAATTACGCTTGGAGCAGCGGCACGGCCCCCACCAACGCCGGGAGCTACACCCTGACAGTGGCTGTAGGCGGCGACAAATATATTGGCAGTACAGTGGTAAATTTCACCATCGACAAGGCCACCGTCACCATCACCGCAGACAACAAGTCCGCCACCGTGGGGAGCGCGCGGCCCGACCTGACTTATACGGTGTCTGGCCTGGCCGACGGCGAGGAACTAACCACTGCTCCCACCCTGACCTGCGACGCGGATATGAGCAAAGCGGGCAGCTATCCCATCATCGCCAGCGGCGCGGTTGTTCCGGCAACAGTCAACTACAACACGGCTATTACCTATGTGCCGGGCACCCTGGCGGTGACTGCCAAACCTTCCAGCGGCGGCAGTTCCGGCGGCACCACCACTCCGCCCAGCCAGTCTGTCACCACGGACACTAACCAAAATGCCACCCAGACCACCGCCACCCCTACGGCCACCACCCAGGGCGGCACGGCTACTGCAACCGTTAGCACAAGCATGGGCAACGAGATCGTCAAGCAGGCCGTGGCGAACAAGAGCGAGACGGTGGTGATCGCCCCCAAAACTGGCAACGCCACTAAGACCGAGGTGTCCATCCCCGCCGCCACCGTGGGGCAGATAGGCACCCAGACCAGCGCCAGCCTCATCGTGTCCACCTCCGTGGCGGACGTGACCATCCCCAACGGCGGGCTGGGCAGTCTGGCCAGCGCGGGAGGCACGGTCACCGTCACCGCCCAGCAGACGGGTGATTCGGTAGAGCTGCTCGTCACGGCAGGCGGCGAGGTTGTGGAGAGCATTCCCGGCGGCATCACCCTTACCGTGCCCGCGAAGGATACAACCCCCGGCACCGTCGCCATGCTGGTGCGAGAGGACGGCACTCGCAAAGTGGTACGCAAGTCCGTGGCCGGGGAAGCCAGTGTGACTGTGCCTCTAGACGGCTCCGCCAAGCTGATAATCGTAGACAACAGCAAAACCTTTGACGATGTGCCCGCCGACAGTTGGGCCGCTGACGCGGTAGCCTTTGCCAGCGCTCACGAGTTGTTCAACGGCACCGCGCCCGGCCAGTTCAGTCCCAATACCGCTATGAGCCGGGGCATGCTGGCGGTTGTCTTGCACAATCTGGAGAGCAACCCGGAGCAGGCCCTCACAGGCGTTTTCGGCGACGTGGACAACAGCCAGTGGTACGCTGAGGGCGTGGCCTGGGCCGCGGAACAGGGCATCGTCGGCGGCTACGGAAACGGACAGTTTGGGCCCAACGACCCCATCACCCGGGAGCAGTTGGCCACCATGCTCTGGCGGTACGCAGGGGAGCCGAAAGCGGCAGGCGCAGCTTTGGCTTTCACCGACGCGGATAAGGTCAGTGACTACGCAAAAGCTGCCCTGCTGTGGGCCTCAGAGAACGGTGTCATCAACGGCAAGGGGAGTGGTATCCTAGACCCGAAAGGGCTGGCTACCCGGGCCGAGGTGGCGCAAATGCTTAAAAATTTCATGAAATAAAGATGCATGTGACGAAGGAGGGACAGCAAGCGCTGCCCCTCCCTTTTATACTCGGACTGTGCGGTACCGGAATGTGCATTTGCTCACACCTCTTTTTCCCTGAGTTTACATGAAAGCATGCCAACAAAAAGCACCGGAGCGTTTCTGCACCCCAGTGCTAATTTTGTTCGCCCTCTGATTATTCAGTTATCTATGAAACTTTGCCGCCTCCAGACGGTGACGGCCCGCAATCAGGGTGTGGCCCTGGTTGATAGTGATGGGATTCAGCAGGCCCAGCTCGGCTATACTGTCAGCCAAATTTTTTATATCCTCCGGCTCGGCTTCCCGCCTGCCAGGGTTCAGTTTGATTTCGTTAATGGGGATACGCATCGGCTTCCCTCCTTCCGGATTATAGATGCAGCCCACAAGCCCATCCTGGCAGATGGCGCGGCATGATGTCCCCCTTTGACCCTGCGGTGCGGGTGGTGCGGATGCTCCCCAGCGCTTCGGATAGTGCCAGTATCGGTCAACAGGGCAGGGGGCGCTCGGAGTTTTATCGTCATGGCGTCTGCGCTGTGGTGTCGGGGAGCGGTGCTTGTGGCCTGTTATTAAATTTTCAACGCCTCATGAAAGGCCATCACAGCTGGGAATGAAAATGGATCTAGTGCGTAGCGTGGCAGAATCTGCTATACTAAGAGTAGCAGGTGAAGTCCGGTTGCACCTTGGTGGATCATACACCCCGTTTGTTCAACGTGGACGAATTGCCCAAGAGAACAGCAGTATGTTGCGTCACCGAAAGGTGAAGAGCACGAGTAGCAAAGTTCGGATACCCACCCGGGCAATTCCCGGCCTGCAGCAATTACAGGAGGGGATAGTGTGCAAGACATATTGACCTGTGCCATGGGGCTGGATGTTCACCGGGATATCATCGTCGCGTGCCTTGCCAAGGGAGAAATTGGGAGTGACCCGGAAATTGAGATCCGCTCTTTCAGCACATTGATTCCAGAAATGAAGAAACTGCGGGATTGGGTAGTAGAGTCAGATTGTCATCATGTTGCCATGGAAAGTACGGGAATCTACTGGCAACCGATCTATGAGATACTGGAACCATGCTTTAACGGGGAGATCAACATACTTGTGGTCAATGCCAGACACATGAAGAATGTGCCTGGGCGCAAGACAGATATGCGGGACGCGCAATGGATCGCAACATTACTTCGAGCTGGTCTGCTGAAAGGCAGTTTTATACCGGATAAGGCATTCCGCGAGCTGCGGCATTTGACGCGCTACCGTAAAAGCATCGCACATGACATTACAGCCCAGAAGAACCGAATTGATAAGTTCCTGCAAAGCTCTGGATTTCGTTTTACTGCATTTCTTTCCGATGCCTTTGGTGCGTCTGGCCGTAATATTATCCGGCATTTGATTCAGAACGGCAGTATCGACAGGGCCGCACTGGACAAATGTCTGAAAACGCAGACGAGAAAACGAATTGACCAGATCCTGGTTGCCCTGAACGGAAGCCTGTCCACTCACCAACGCAGTTTTCTTGCAATGGTTTTTGGTCACTTGGAGACACTGGATACCCACAGAAAAGCGATAGAAGATGCAATCGCCAACGAAATCCTAAAACATAGCAAGGAGTTTGATCTGCTTTGTTCTATACCAGGAATCGATGTAACCGCTGCGGCCGCTATTATTGCTGAGATTGGAACAGACATGAGTGCTTTTCCAGACTCGCAGCATATTTGCTCTTGGGCAGGGCTGAGTCCTGGCAACAATGAAAGTGCAGGAAAACGCAAGAGCACCCATATTAATAAGGGAAACCCTTATTTGAAGAGTATGCTCTGTGAAATTGGCTGGGTTATCTCTGGTAAACGCACTTTATACCTTTCCGGTTGGTACTGGCGGATCAAACAACGCAAAGGTGCAAAACGTGCCACAATCGCTTTAGCTCGTAAGTTGCTGGCTTTGATTTACACAATGTTCAAAACCGGTGCACCTTACAACGAGGATTGCCTTGAACAGCGGCGAAAACGTTGTGAACGAAAATGGGCACACCGTATGGTGAACGAACTGCAAAAACTCGGCTATATGGTTGTTCCACCCACCTGAGTTTTCATTTCCATACTTTTGCGACAGGTACTGCCTGCCGCTTTTTGTGCTGTGATGATTTTTCATGAGGCGTTGATAACCTGTTTGTCAAGGTTCGTGTCCTTGCTGGTTATTTTCGTAGCAAGGTTCGCATCGAAAACTCTGTCCGATAACATAATTCTAGCATAACCGCATAACCCGCCTTTCCTTTTTGTTTTAATTTTATCTCATAGGATAGATACCGTCAAGTCAATTTTTGGATGCCAAACTATTTTCGCAGCCCGGCTGACCCTCTGTTTCAATCCCTCCACAAAAATCCGCCAGCATTTTGTCTATTTCTGCAATTATTTCTTCTTTTTCATATCTGTTTACACCACGCATATTGAAGCCGGGATCACCCCACTTTTCCAGAAAGGTCCTGGGGGCCCATATTCTTTTCCATTCTTCTATCGTCCTTGTTGTAGCAAAATATAACGTACCGCTCTTTCTCGTAAGGAGTGAGATCACCTGGCCCCGTGCTTCCATTATGCGCAAGGTAAACCTGCCCAGGGCCGGAAAATGGACAATCCCTTCTTCCATCAAGTCATCTATTGTGAAAGCAACCTGTTTACGCCAAAAGTATTTTAAAATCCTCCATTGGGCGGGGGTTGCAAAATGCCGCAAAGTAGCTTCCCCTTTCATAATTTTATATTGTCCGGCACTTATGATACAAGGCTGACAGAAACATAAAATGCCCTGTAATATATACCTTAAAGGCCGTATTTTCCTTGAATATATGCCAAAAACCCTTCTATCTCTGCCGCAGCTCCATCCGGTATCTTTCCTTCTTTAAGCCACCCTGGCAGCTTCACATGGGACGCCCCCTCCAGGACGCGGTGGAACGTCACCTTTTCTTTTTCCAGGCTCAACCGCAATATTTTATACCCTTCTGTCACCCACGCTTCTGCCATAGCGTTTTTGTCGGGCCGGGTGTACCAGTTGGCCCGGCTGTTCCGGGCAGAGGGGGCCAGGGGGCGATGATCGATTTTTTCCAGTTCCGCAAAGGTCAATGTGATAGATGCCGCCTTTTGCTGGGCAAACCACCGTTTCAGCGGCATATGTATCCATCTGTCGCCAATGGCGCCCTTTGTTTTGCGTCCCGGTTCCGGCTGGCCCACCGTTTTGATTTCCTGCACGGCTTCCAGCAGTTCCCTGGGGCTGTAAACCATTATGTCCCCCAGCACCTCCCGCACCTGTAATTCATTGGCGTTGCAGGCCGTGTGGATGTATGCGAGATTGGAAACCAGCGGCCCTTGTTCCAAGTCAACCGGCGCCACTGTCCGAGGGTGTGAAAAGCAGCAGATATGCTCGATTTCGTTTTTGGCCCGCATGATAAAGCAACTGCCATTAGAGCAGAATTTCTCTTTGAAAGCAGAAATGTCAATTCCTGTTTCAGCGAGGATTTCCGGGGGATGTTCCGATACAAATGTTAGATTGAGTGCTACGGTAATTCCGCGATAGTGCCGCAGAGGGAAAGACATTTCCGGGGCGCAGTTATCCATTGTGTGGATAGATAGATCACCTTCGCCGAGGTATAGGCAAGTGCCACTCAATAAGCGGCTCCCCTCCCGTCCTTCGCGGCAATGGTTGATTTCCAGAATGTCGCTGTCAACCGCACTATCCCACTTACAGCCTACCGCCTCAAAGTCGTTGTAAATAAGCTGGATGCCTGGATAGACCTGATAGACAGTCATTAGCCCAAGGCCATCTGAGCAATCTAACTTATAGACAGTGCAGTATCCCTCGCTATCCTTCGGGATAGCCGCAGACAGGCCCCTTGCGTTTGTAATAGGGCTTTCACTCATAGGCGTTTTCTCCGTTATTCCAGTGGTTTCAAGCTGATGGGCCAGGGTATTTCTGGCATCTTTGATTATATATTTTTTCTCCATAATAGACCGCTCCATTTGGTAGGTTTTTAACTCCAATCAGTAATTATATACCATTTGGATGGTCTATTCAAACGTGCAAAGGGCCAGTGCTTTCAAAGCACCAGCCCTTTTATCACGTTACTTTTCTTTCGAGTTCTGCCAGAGCGTATCCGCCATTCCTTGCCAGCAGGCCGCGTAGGAATCACACTTCTCACAAAGATGATCTACGGATTCCGGCGATTGCAGATCAGTGGATTTCGCCCCGGTGCGCTTCACCATATCCCGCAAAATTTCCGGGTTCTCCAGCATGGGACAGGGCCGCAGCATATTCTCATTAAACGGCTGGCCGTCATGGTAGGCCATAAAGAGGGGGCTTTTCAGCGCATCCAACAGACTGCAATCGTGGATGTTCACATTGGAGTAGTGGATGAATACACACGGCTCCACATCGCCAGCGGCGTTGATATGCAGATAGTTCCGGCCCCCGGCGATACAGCCGCCCACATACTCGGCATCGTTCTGGAAGTCCATGCTGAAAATCGGTTTCGTTTCCCGGAAATGGCGCACCCGCTCATAGACTGCTTTCCTCTGCTCTGGCGAGGGCAGCAAAGCGGGGACGGCCTCGTTCCCCACTGGCATATAGTGGAAGAACCACACAAACATAGCCCCGGCCTCGATCATCATATCGAAGAAGGCTTCGCTGCTGATGTCCTCGTAGTTGGCGCTGGTATAACAGGTGGAAATGCCAAATGGGAGCTTATGCTCTTTCAGCAGCCGCATAGCGTTCTGTACCTTCTCATATACGCCTTGTCCACGCCGCCCATCGTTGGCCTGTTCAAAGCCTTCCAAGCTGATGGCCGGGACAAAATTCTTGACCCGCAGCATTTCCCGGCAAAACGCCTCGTCAATCAGCGTTCCATTGGTGAAGGAGAGAAATTCGCAGTCGGGGTGCATTTCGCACAGGGTAATCAGGTCTTTCTTCCGCACCATCGGTTCGCCGCCGGTGTAGATATACATATATGTACCCAGCTCTTTACCCTGGCGCACAATTTTGTCAATGGTTTCCAGGCTCAGGTTCAGCTTATGGCCGTACTCCGCCGCCCAACAGCCGGTACAGTGGAGGTTGCAAGCAGAAGTGGGGTCAAGCAGGATTGCCCATGGGACGTTGCAGCCCTCCCGCTGCCGGATTTCCTCTTGCAGCGCACCTCCTTTGAGCGAGGCGTTGATAATAAAATTCTGAAAGAACGCCTTTCTGACACTTTCATCCAGTTGATAGGCTTTCAGCAGGAGCTGATACCAATTCCCCTTCTCGTCAATGGCTTTGCGGAACGCGGCCCGCTGGCTCTCGTACCAGCCGTCAGGCAGCACCTTGTCCATCAGGCCCATAGCCTTGGGAATATTCTGCTCCGGGTTCTGTTCCAGATAGTTGAGCGTAGTGGTAACAGCGGCAGAGAAAGCCGTGTTCTTAACCGCGCTAAGAATGTTCATTTTGTTCTATCTCCTAATTGTTTGCTTACTTATTCCAAATCACACGATCCCACAGACACCATGCGGCAGCAGCAATAGCAGTGAGAATCGCCAGAGGGCATAACACTTTTTTCATAGCAGCCTCCTTATTTGTTCACGTTGGAGGTCGCAGGCATTTTGCGGAACTCTGAGAGCATCATGGCAATCGTGATAATGACCAGGATTGCATCTGTCAGAGCAATCGCCAGCCAGACGCCCCGGATACCCATACCGCCCACTATCGGCAGCAGTACGCACAGCGGGATGAACAGGATAATCTGCCGGAACAGCACCAGCCAAGTGGCTCTGTTGGCCTTGCCCAGCGACTGGAACAGCGTCACAGCAATTAGAAAGCTGCCTTGCAGAATGTAGGTGCTGAACATGATGCGGAAGTTGGTGGCTCCCAATTCTGCAATCCCCGGAGTAGTCAGGAACATAGACAAAATTTTATCCGGGAACAGTTCGACAGGGATATATAGCACCCCAATAAAATAACAGTGAATTTGACTAAAGGTGTAGAATGTAAACAGAAGGTGATAGCAATG
>QZEE01000057.1 GCA_009917445.1 bacterium D16-76
TGGCTTACTCAGTACCAGTTCTGAACTTGGCAGTCAGCTTTGCTTTTGTGGGGGAATTGTGCGGGGTTGCCCTAAATAACATCATCCGGCAAAGCCGAGTGAATTTTTAGCACTCAAAATTTGTGTTGCATAAACAAAGAAAAAGCCTTTTCGACAATTCCAATTTGAGTATTGCAATTTCAGCGCGAAAGTGCTAAAATAAATATAACGAAAGCTAAAAAACACACAGTTTCGGTGAGGTTACACTCGTGTGGCCTCTGACTTTCATGGCGCGCATCGGACACTAAAATTGCCCCGGGATGCGGGAGATCATGAATGTCCACAGTATTTGGCGCTGTGCCGACAGCGCTGTGTGGCCTTTCCTAAACGGAAAGGAGCCCGATGGTTATAATGTACGAAGGTGAGCCGATCTCAGTGCCAAAGGAGGTCGCAGATTTCCTAGAGCAGGACAGAAGGCGGGAGCAGGCAGAGGCTAAGCGGGACAAAAGGCATCTTAGTAAAGGTGATCTCGAAACGGTGCTGTCTCCGAAAAGCTATTGCTTGTACTCGTTGGATGACCTTGCAATCAGGAATCTCCGGCTTGAAAATCTGCGGAAAGCTGTGGCGGGTTTGGACAAGACCAAGCAGGAATTGATCCAGCTACGTTATGGCGAGGGGCTGTCCTTGGAGAAGATCGGAGCGATCCGAGGCGTATCTAAGATGGCAATCTCAAAGCAACTGAAGAAAGTTCACAAAGAACTGAGGAGTTCCGTCTGGTGACGGGCTCCTTATTCTTTTGCTTCTGAAAAATTTTTCTATATTTTGGTTTACAAACTGTCTGCGAGTGTCCTTTATTATGTGGGACTAAATAAAACTCGATGAGAGGAGAATGTGATTGAAACGATCAGAATTCAAAAGCTATGACGAACTGCCGCTGTTTTTGAATGCTAAGATAGTGGCACAGGTGCTGGGAATCTCAGCAGCGGGGGCATACGAGTTGCTCCATCAAGAAGGCTTCCCGGTAATCAAAATCGGTTCGCGGCTAGTAGTGCCTAAAGAGAAGTTTCTCTCTTGGGTGGAGAGTCAGATTGGAGGTGTAGTCCGATAAATCTGTTTGCAAAGCAAGACAAGACAGGAAATTATTTTCCTCTGCCGAATGCCATTTTCAGTTTAGGATTGTCTTCTGGTGAGCTGGCTGTCTACGCTTACTTGATGTACTGCGAGGACAGAAAATCGCATCAGTGCTGGCCCAGCTACAAGACGATAGGCAAGGCGGTTGACATGAGCCGCAACACGGTGCAGAAATATGTGCGAGAATTGGAGTACAAAGCATTGATTATCACAGAGCCTACCAAGTATGAATCCAAGAACGGTCAGATACGTAATGGCAACTTGATTTATACCATCCTTCCTATTCAGCCAGCGGTCGATGCCTACAATGAAAGGCAAGCAGCAAGGGCGTGGAGAGGGCAAAATCGGTGAGGACAAGTGCCAAGGCTGTGTCAGCCCCTGTGTGCCCAATGTCGGGCAGTTTGCGGCACGGGTCGGGAAAGTAAAAAGGTAAATCCCCAGAACGCCGTGTGAGGGCATCTGTGGCGATCTGTGAGGGTGATATGACAGGAGCGCAAACCCAGGTTTTAACAGCCAGATTTCCAGTACGAAAGGGCGAAGGGCGCAGAAAACCTGCCTATGGGCAGGGCAAGCATAGCATCCGGCTATACGCCGGACGCAGGAGCCGGGAAACCCGGCTCTCCCCCCTGCCCCCTAAAGGGGGAGTTTTAAGGGCAAGGGCCATAACAGAGAGCAGAAAGGAGAGTGGATTTACACTGAAAAAGAAGACAACTATTATTACGGCAAGGCTCACGCCAAGTGAAAAAGCAGCCATCAAAAAGCGGGCAAGGAAGGCCAAGATGACTATGACTGACTACATTGTCCAGTGTGCATTGGGTAAAGAAATTGTCCGGGTGGATGGGCTGGGCGAAATTCTTTCGGAGCTAAAGGGGCAAGGGCGAAATCTCAATCAGCTCACTATGCTGGCGAATATGGGGAGAATCAGTGTGGTACAAGGCGAAGATTTGGTCATGGCATATGGTAAAATGTGTTCCCAGCTAGAGAAAATAGCCGGGGAGGTGGAGCGATAATGGCTACGTTCATTGCAATAAAAAATCGAAAGCAAACGGCTGGTGCGATGCAGGGTGTTTTGAAATATGTGGCGCAGGATCACAAAACCAAGTGGGGAGAGTTGAAATTTGTGACAGGGCATAACTGCGTTCCACAGTGTGCTTTCACAGAGATGATGACAACCAAAAAGCGATTCCGAAAAATAGATGGGCGGCAATTTTATCATTTCGTGCAGTCGTTCCCGGATGAAGATGACCTTACTCCGCAGGAGGTAAATGCCATCGGTTTGGAATTTGCGGCGAGGGAATTCCCTGATTTTGAAGTTGTGGTGGCAACACATTTGGATACAGGGCACCTTCATAATCACCTTGTAGTCAACTCTGTAAACTGTGTAGATGGTAAAAAGCTGCATCAGAACGCCGCTGACTTACAAGCACACCGCAATGTAAATGACGAGATTTGTTTGAAACATGGACTTTCAGTTTTGGAAAAAGCAAAACGGCATGATAAGAAAAAGCGCATGAACCCTGGAGAGTATCAGGCAGGCTTGCGCGGCGAAAGCTGGAAACTGGATTTGATTCATGCGATAAATGAAGCGCTGGAATATGCCTTTTATCGTGAAACCTTCATCATGAACATGGAGCAGGAGGGCTATGAAGTAATCTGGTCAGACAAACGAAAGCACATTACTTTCATCACGCCAGAGGGTTGGCGCTGTCGTGACAGCAGCCTTCATGACGAAACTTTCCTCAAGGAGAACCTGGAAATGCTGTTCCGTTTCCGGCAGGTATTTGGATTCACACCGGGAACCGAGGAGCCGGATGAAGGCTGGCTGGGTGAAATGGCGTACAATGCTGTGGAGTTTGGACGGTACTTGGAACAGGCATTGGACACACCAGAACTGTCGCCAATCCCGACTTGGTCAGAGAGCAAACAACGTAGCCGGGAGGCGTTGAAGAAGCTGGCGCATGGTCAGCGCTTTGGAGGTGAGGATTATGACTACAACTATAGTATGTGAACATAGTGGGCGAACAAAATCTATGCTACGAAACAAAGATGCGAACTTTGCCCTCAAGTAATATTCTCATTACCTGACTGACGCAGCAAGAAAGAATGCTGGAATATTCTTATAACACGCTGACTTAATTTGAATTTTACTCCATCCTCCCGAATTTCATTTCCTTACCGATGGCATCATATTTTTTCCGTTTTCCCGTAATTTCAACAACATCGATCCGCCAGATTGCTGTCCTGGATAAACTGCGGGAAATTGCTTGGTCAAAGTCATCCATATTGGTGGGAGTGTGCCGCTGACAGAGCAGCCGCAGTGCATGGATTTTTTCCTGTTCTTCCGTAATCTCAACAGCGGTGCCGCGCAAAACAGCCGATTCAAACTCTGTGGTAAAGGCGTCTTTCAGGCGGTAAGTATCGCCCACACAGGAAACACAGACCTGTGCATGGTTTTGCAGGCACTCGATTTTGAACCCTTCCTGTGCACTGTGAAAATAAATATGCTGGTTCTCACAGGCAATCGAAATGGGAATAGCATACGGTTCCCCAGATGGATCGATCATGCCCAGTGTGGCCCATTCGCACTTGCCCGCCACCTCCCAAGCGAAGGTTTCCGGCATTTCCCGGTCTTTGCGTCTCATAACTCTATTCCTCCATTTTCCATAATCTTTTCTACCAAGGCAGCGATATGGATTTGCATGGTGTCAAGAACCGGAACGGAAAGCGTGGCGTCCTTGAACAGCATGGGCAGTTCTGTACAACCCAGGATGACCGCTTGGATTCCGTTCTGCTCTGCCATGCGCTTTACAATCTTCTGAAATTCCGAAACAGTTTCCGGTTTCACGATACCAAACTCCAACTCATCCGTGATTTTTTGCTCAATCCACTCCTTCTCTGCGTCCGACGGTGTAGCAATCTCCATTCCCGCCCGTTCAAAGGGCCGTTTGAAAAACACGCCGTCCATCGTTGCCGCCGTCCCCAGCAGGCCCAGCTTCGTAAAGCCCTGCCGCTGTGCCTCTGCACAGGTCACGTCCACGATGCTCACCAGCAGAATGGACGATTGTGTCTGCAATTACTTAAAGACCATGTGTCCGGTGTTGCAGGCCAAGGCCCCGAAGTCCGCGCCTGCCGCTTCCAGATTGCGGACGCCCGCCAATAGATAGCCGGTCAACTCTTCCAGTAAGCCATGGAAACTCATGCGAATGACCTCAAACGTGCTGAGGCTTTCAATCGTCAGCGGCGGAAAATAGGGACGGCCAACCTTTTTCTGTACCCTATAGATAATGCCGCGATAGTAGGGAATCGTGGATTCCGGCCCTACGCCGCCAAGCAAACCTAGTTTTTTTCATGATCCGCTCCTCCTTGCATATTCCATGACATTAGTATATAATGAAGGCGCGAATGAGTAAAACGATTTTTTGTAATTCAAATATGAGGAAAGGGAATTTTAGAAATGAACCGATACATCGCGCTTCAAAAAGTAGTGGAATTTGGCAGCTTCACAAAGGCTGCGGAAACCCTGGGTTATACACAGTCAGCCATTAGCCGAATGATTGTATCTCTGGAAGATGAGCTTTCTATTCAATTACTCTATCGTTCACGCTGTGGCATACATTTGACCGTAGAAGGGGAGAGGCTGTTTCCTTCCATCCAAGCGGCTATCTCGCAATATCAATCCATGCAGGAAATCGCAAAAGAAATTCGCGGCCTGGATTCGGGTACAATCCGTATTGGAACGCTTTCCAGCGTTTCCTGCCATTGGCTCCCGGAATTGATTAAAGAGTTCCAGCAAAAGTATTCAAATATTGAGTTTATCTTGCATCAAGGAGATAATAACAGTATCCCTGCATGGGTCAAAACCGGAGAGGCTGATTTTGGATTTGTAAATCTCGATGTACTCTCGAATGTAAAAGCGGTATTTTTGAAGGAAGGCGAATACCGGGCCATTTTGCCGCCGCATCACCCTTTGGCCCATGCACCTTATGTGACATTGGAGGAACTTGCAAAGGAGTCTTTTCTGGTAATCGAGGAGGGCAGCTTGAGCAAACCTTTAGAAGCATTTCGGCAAAACGGATTGGAGCCAAACGTCCGGCTGCGGGTTCATGACGATTATTCCATTATGTCCATGGTGGAATCCGGCCTTGGCGTCAGTATTTTACCAGAACTAGTTTTAAGGAAAACCAATTACCAGATCGCTATTTTGCCAATCAAGCCAGTTGTTACAAGGAAAATTGGGCTTGTGATGAAGGAGAAGAACGCTCTCCCAATCGCCAGCAAATATTTCATTGACTTTCTTTTTTCGCACATAGATGATTTGCCGTAAATCGGATTCCTTTTCCGCATATTTGAATTACAAACACTCGCTTTACTTATCCGAGCTTTTGTAATATACTAATGCCATGGAATAAGCAGGATGATAAATGTGTAATTTTGAACAAATTATCATTTAAAACCAAATGGAAAGGATGTCTTTTATGCGCCTCCCCCGTCCAGAAAAGGATTTTTTCAAAACGCTTTTGACTCTGGCCGTACCGCTGATGCTGCAAAACTTGATTACATTTTCCGTTGGCTTTGCCGACAATCTGATGGTAGGCTCTCTGGGTGAGGGGGCCATCTCCGGGGTTTACCTGGGTAACCAGCCCCAGTCTTTTTTGCAGACTGTGGTTGTGGGCGTGGACAGCGCCATGCTGATCCTGGCCGCCCAATATTGGGGCAGGAAAGATACTGTTCGGATCAAACGCATTTTTGCCATTGCCATAAAAGCCGCCGTTGGCTTAGCGCTGCTTTTTACCATTGTAGTTGCATCGGCTCCTCGTTTCGTCCTGGGGCTTTTTACAAATGATACCGCTGTCATGGAGCAGGGGCTTTCCTATTTGAAATATGTCTGCTGGTCTTATGTGTTCTTTGCCGCCTCTCAGCTGCTAATTACGGCGATGAAGAGCGTGGAATATGTAAAGATTGGTATGTATTCCTCCTCCATATCCCTGTCGGTCAACATCGTTTTGAACTATCTGCTGATTTTTGGCAAGCTGGGCCTGCCGAAAATGGGAGTTGCAGGGGCCGCCATAGCCACGCTGGTTTCCCGTTTAATCGAGTTCAGTGTCGTGGCCTTCTATGTGTTTGTAAAAGACAGGCGGCTCAGCCTGAAGTTCCGCGAGCTGCTGCCCATGGACAAGGAACTTTTACAGGACTTTGGCAAATACGGCGCGCCTGTCATTGCGGGCCAGGTGGTCTGGGCCCTGAATGTGGCCGTCCAAAGCGGCATAATCGGCAGCATGGGCCCTGCCGCCACCTCTGCCGTGAGCATCTGCTCCATGATGTTCCAGATGATCAGCGTGATGCTGTTTGCCCTGTCTAACTCCGTTGGCGTCCTCACCGGGAAAATGGTGGGGGCCGGTGAGGTGGAGCGCGTAAAAAACCATGCCCGCATCGTCCAGCTTATGTACCTTTGCCTGGGAGTGACTTTTTGTCTCTTTGTCCT
Organism: bacterium D16-76; assembly: GCA_009917445.1. Lineage (GTDB taxonomy): Bacteria > Bacillota > Clostridia > Oscillospirales > Acutalibacteraceae > Acutalibacter. Next base: position 6,593 of record QZEE01000057.1, read on the forward strand.
GCTTATCCGGCGTTTCTTCATCTCCCTGTATAACCTTACCCCCGAAGGCGAAACCATTGCCATGCAGTTTTTGATGATCCAAGCCATTTCTCTCATCGGCACCTGTTACCAGGGGCATTCCCTGATGAGCCTGGTCAAAGCCGGAGGCGACACCAAGTTTGTCTTCATCAATGACACCGTTTTCATCTGGTGCATTGTCATTCCTAGTGCCCTTATCGCCCTGCATGTGTTCCATGCGCCTCCATGGGTGGTGTACATATGCCTGAAATCGGATGAGATTTTGAAGTGCTTCGTTGCATATTTCAAGGTCAACAGTTTTAATTGGATTAAAAATCTCACACGCACATAAGGCAGCATGAAACACAGTACAGGTTATATTAGCCTATGTAGGTGGACAGTCAGATATAGAACCTCTGTATGGACTTCAAGTATTAGCGATTTATTATCAGCTATTTTCTCCCATTGTGTTCAAGCATTGGCTTCAAAATTTGCGCCGCATAACAAAGAATACGGCTTTTATAAATCCTAGAATCCCAGCGTAAAAAGTAAGAAAGATATCAGTAGACTTTCGCAACAAGGTGTGGTATGTTGTATTGTCGACGAAAGGAGGGCTGACAGATGGCTCAGAAAAAACTACTCACGAACGGAAAAGCACTACAATCACTATGAAGTACTCAAATCTTCCACACAATCTCGACACTGTCTTTCGTGGCCTTGACTTGAGCAATCAGCAGGTCAACCACGCTTCTTTTATCATCAATCGAAAGTTCGTCCCACTTTGAAAAATATCCTGTAAGTGTCTTGACATCTGTGGCTGGCGTGGCAGTGGTAATTTCACGTATCTCTTTTTGCACTTCTTTGAGCTGTGCATCCAAGTCGGACGCTCTCTGATTTATGAGAGACATAAGTGCACCATCTGCCTGGATGACCTTCTCCAGAAGCGTGTTCATTTCTTCGCTCAACTGGTGCTCTTTGACCCGAAGCCCATTCAATTTTGGACTCACTCTTGACTCTGTGGAAGAAGTAAGTGTTTCAAAAGATTTCAGTCTTTCCCGTATGGCATCCAATACGAATTTTTCAAGCTCTGGTGCGCGTAGAGTACCAAACCCGTCACATCCTCTGGCGTTAAGGTGATACCCGCACATAAAGTAGCGCACGCCATTCTTTTTGGAATATCGGATACTTAGGGCATGACCACATTTTCCACACTTAGCTTTACCAAGCAGCCAAGAGTTCTTAACCTTTGTGGGTATGCCAACATTTCTATTGTTGAGGCATTTCTTACGAGCCGCCAGCCATATGTCGGACGGAATGATTCCCTCGTGTGGAGCAAGCACCAGCGTTTGCCCTTCCAGCGACAGAGTTTTGCGCTTGGTCTCCTGGGTTTCATAAAGATAGCATCCATTGGTCCCGATAAAGTCGGAAGGGTCATTGACTATAATGGTCCCTTGGCCTTTATAGAACTCGTAAATATCCAGGTCGGCTCGAAGATATATCGGGTTTTTGACTATCTCGGCTATCCTTGTCCTGTTCCACCCTTTGTCTCGCCGGGTGCGAATCTTATTGTCGCCAAGGTACCTCATGATGTCTCCAAAAGAAACTTGTGGTTGGGCATACATCTGATAAATGACTTTGACAACTTCCGCCTCTTCCGGGGAAACTACATACCTGGAAGTCTTCACTCCATCAATAGCACACGGTTCAATGGAATATCCATAAGGGACAGGGCCACCCATAAAGAATCCGTGCTTGGAGCGGGAAGCATAGGCATCAGCTACTCGTTTTTGGATAGTTTCTCGTTCAAGCTGTGCAAAGACGATACAGATGTTCAGCATAGCCCGTCCCATAGGGGAGGATGTATCAAACTTCTCTGTGGTGGATACAAACTCCACGCCATATTTATGGAATTCTTCCATCATTGCGGTAAAGTCCAGAATAGAGCGGCTGATTCTGTCCAGCTTGTACACAATAACGCGTTTAATTTCCCCGCTTTTAATGTCGTTCATCATTCGCTGAAAATCCGGCCTGTCAGTGTTTTTTCCAGAGAAACCTCTATCGCTATAGTGCCTGTATTCTCCGCCTCTCGTTTCATATTGACAGAATTCCTTTTGGCTTTCAATGGAGATACTGTCAGCCCGGTCTACAGACTGTCGGGTGTAAATGGCGTCAAACATATTTCAATTAAACCCCTTCCAATTATTGAAAAGGGCTGCTAACGGTACGATTATACCGCAGCAGCGCCTTTTTTTCAACTCACATATTTTGTGAACACCTGATATAATCCTTGTTCGATTTCCGTATGAGCTTTCTCTTTCTCCCGCTCATCATATTGAGGAATGGAATTTACTAAAGTGATTTCTCTTCCATCAAGGATTGCGGTCGATGTCTTTTTAGAATATGTGATGTGTTGATGTTGTGTAAACGTTATATTATTTAGGTTCATTTGTATGTCACTTTCTGAAGATGGTGTTGTTTTGGCTGCGATTTTCAACAAATCCGTAATAAACACCTATGCTCACTTTATCCTCTTCCATAAGTCGTGCTATGGCCTGAGAGGAAAGGCACAGTATTGTCATCCGAAGCAAAGCCTCGGCTTTTTTCTCTTGTCATACGTCTTCCTCACTTTCTATTTCATCGAGAGATAAGTCGGACTGTACGCTCTTTTCAACCATTTTTTCGATGAAATTTGACAGTATCGCTTGCCTATCCATTAGGAAAATGTGCGCCCAGTTTTTGGCCTCCGGATGCGAGATGCAGTAGTACGGGTTTCCCCGAACCTGCAGCACGCCTTTTTCATATTGGGCTTCTGTGTATCCTATGATGTAGGCTGCAATTTCATCCTCACGCACCGCCTGTGGTTTGACCAGATACTCGTTACAATAATGGATTTCCACTTCGCCAGTAATAAGTATCATGTCATTGACGTACTCGAACTCATCTGTTATTTCTTCTGCATGGAACTCCATTTCAACCTGGGTTTCATCCGGAAGGTTTAGGACATCCTCTATTGTAATGCCGACAAATTCTGGATTGTCGCTCAATCGGTAGAGTGCGAGCGCCGCTCGCTCAAGGGTAGTCCGTACAGACAACGAGCCAGTGCTGTTTACTCTGAAAACCCGCTTGGTGCCCGACCAGCCTACTAATATGTTTATCATATTAGTTGCTCCTTTCTGTTTGTTTTGTGTTGAACCGTGAACCCAAACCGGAGTGGGCCCTTATCCAGATGGGTTCTTTGTTCATTGGGGCAAGTATAATCCCATTTGGCGGATTTGACTATTCCCCTCTTATGTGGGTTTCTATATAAAAAACAAAAGAGTTTTATAGGTGAGTAACGAAAAAAATAGCGTGAAATTGGCAATATATTCCAACAACACGCTGCTTTTTAGTATATATTCTGTTGTAATTTTACCGTTCGAAATTGGCGGATTTATTTTTTGAGTTTTCCTCTATTTCCCTTTTATCAGAAAGCCCCTGTTCAATCGAGGCTATTAGTTTCTTACACTCAAAAATATTGTATGAACTGTACGACCTCAAAACAAAGTCATATGCCAGATGTTTCGGTGATACCGTCAGTGCAAATCCTGCCAATTCAATGAGCCTTCGGCTTAGTTCATACGGTAATTGAAGTCCTATACATAAGTAAACAACGGTATCCAATTGAATTGATTTTTTACTTTTGGGGGACAAACAATCTTGAAGTTTCCTTAAGGATACATCGCTCTTCTCTGAAAGTTTTTCTTGCGTCAAACCTCTCCATCTTCGCAAATTATCCAAAGCTGGCTTGAAGCTATGTAATTCTTTTAGCTTTTCGCTGATTAGTTGGATGTGTACTACGATTTCCTCAACAATATCGTCAACGATATCGTTCTTATTATTACCTGATGTGTTATCTTCCTTGGATGCAAACTTTGTCATAATGTTAACGATATTATCTTTTGTCTCTGTTTCGGCTCCGCTATATGCACCTTTGAGCGGAGACCAAACCTTTTCAGTCTCGCCTTTCCTGGTAGGGGAAGATATTGCCTTTTCTACCAACCTAAGTCTTACTTGGAGAGCGTCAATCCGGCACATTACCACGTCCAGATTAAGCGATTTCCACTCATCCTTCGTGCCGCCCCATACCGCCGCAAACTTCAAACAGCACTCATCCACATGAAGCCGCGCATATTCAGTCAGCATGGGCATACCGCCGCCCAGACCAAAGACATAGCGCGGGTCGTTCAGGCAGACATGGGACTCCACCACCGTGTACTCGCCGGATTGCAGGCGCTCCCTCAATTCCTCGCTCTCATCATAAAGCTGCGCCAGCTCTACCGCGCTGATAGTGAACGTCTGATTTTTCTCCAGCGCCCCCGGCGCAAAGGCATAGGGCCGCAAATACCGGCCATCCACATAATCCAGCACACCTCTGGCCTCCGGGTATCCCACTTCCAACAGGCGTATCTTAACAGCCAGCTTCGATACTCCAAACAGGTCCGCTAACTCGGCTATGACAGGAGGCAGCAGGTCGACAAGCGGCTTGTCCGGCGAGTCTTGCCGTTGTAAACGAATCAGCTCCCAGGTCTTCCTTTTGAACGCTGGATACGGCATCTGTATCTTGGGGGCCAGGGCGTTGGCCTGCCATTCTATCCCTGGAAGGCGGTCTGTCACGCCTCCGGCCATGCCGCCATCCACCAGACAGGAGATAGGCTGTCTGCCGGCAATCAGTCTGGCTAAGTAATACGCCTTTCGGTGCCTGTGCCAGTGGAGGCATTCGTGGACAATTGTGTTGTTTATAGAGCCAATGGGACGCGTTTGGGACGCCTGTTCATCAACGATAATAGTACCCGCCCGGACGTTCTCCTGTACCATAGCGTCCTCGTTGGGGCGATAGAACGCGGCTTCGCAATCGTCCATAAATACCGCGCCAAACACCCTTTTTTCTTTTGAGAGGTGCCGGTACTGTATGGTAAGGCCCATCCTCTGGGCCAGCAAGTCCGGGTCAAGTACTTGCGGCGTATGGATGCACTGGCCGAACCCAAATTCCTTCAATACCTTCAAGGCATCCCGCTCAAGCTGCCTTTCCAAAACAAAGGGCAGAATTACTTCCATGGGGCTGTCCTCGCTGCGGGTGACCGCTTCTATAAAGATGGCGCCCACAGAAAAATCCTGTAGTGATTCTTCCAGGTTTGCATGGCATTTAAGGGTGAACCATTGCTGGTACACGTTTGTTTGCAGAGAGCCCTTTTTGCTGCGTTCCGTGGCGCTGACTTCTGCCGCCGCTACGATTTCAAAACCGATGTCCATGCCCGGCTTGTCCTCTGCGTTGCCAGCCCAAGTGATGTCTAAGCCGCGCAGGCTTGCACCCTCTGTCTTTTCCACCCATGGCGGGGAAGGCAGCCGCAAAGCGTCTGGATGGGCCGAAATATAGGCGCTCAAAGCTGCCTTAACTGCGTCCTGATGTGTATGTATGATAATGCCCCATATGCTATCGTCCTGATACCTTTTCTCCGGTTTGATACGTATCGTGCGCACTCGAAAATCATCCAACGCCATGTCTTTAGACAGCGTGCCAGAGCATGATACCACAAAGGTTTGGCGGCATTCCCAAATACAATCTGGTATCAGGGTTCCGTCAGTGTCATACCGAGGCCCGGTGATTATTACTGCCGAAAGTTCCACATCAAAACCAATCCGGCTTCCACTTTGCCATATGACCGGCGGGACGCCGCTGACAGTGACATTTTTCAATTTCGCGTACTCCACTGAGACCTCTTGCGGCACATGGAGATGCAGCCTTTCCGGATTGCTGAAGACGAAACTTTTTAGAATGGCCGTAATCTTATTGATGTGTTCATCTCTGAGCAGGGCTTCTGTGTTCAACACCATTCCTGACCTCCCGCGTATAGCTTGGTATACAAGCAATTATACACACAGGGGCGCAGCATGTCAACAAAAGGAGAGCCCCCTGGAATCCCATCCAGAGGGCTCTTTTTCCTGCTTTGTTTTGCTGCCGGTTACGCGACGG
>QZEE01000058.1 GCA_009917445.1 bacterium D16-76
ATAGGGGTCACCAGAGTTATAATGGTTATGGAAAACTGCGAAAGGAGGCCTTTTAGGTGAGTTTTTCTACAGATAATCCGATACAGACGCTTGCCGCCAGCATGACGCCGAAGTTTGCCGTGTCCTACCTTCGCGTATCGACACGGGGGCAAGCCGAGCGCGGTGGCGGTGCGGACGAGGGATTTTCTATCCCCGCCCAGCGTGAGGCGAACAAAAGAAAAGCCCTCTCGATGGGGGCGATTGTGGGTAAAGAGTTTGTTGACCGAGGTGCGTCCGCCAAGTCCGCTGACCGCCCGGAACTCCAGAAGATGCTAGAGTATGTGAAAGAGAACGCTGACCGAGTGGATTATGTCATCGTTCATAAAGTCGACCGTCTGGCGCGGAACCGAGGCGACGACATCGACATCATGCGCACCCTGAGAGAATGCGGAGTCCAGTTGGTGTCTGTCTCGGAGAGTATCGACGATACACCGGCGGGGATGTTGCTCCATGGCATCATGAGCTCTATTGCTGAGTTCTACTCGCAGAACTTAGCGAACGAAGTCAAGAAAGGTATGGGAGAAAAAGTCAAAAACGGTGGCACGATTACTCGTGCGCCCCTTGGCTATCTTAATGTCCATCGCGTGGATGATAAAGGGCGCGAAGAGCGGACAGTTGTGCTGGACGAACAGCGCGCTCCGCTGATAAAGCTGGCGTTTGAGGAATACGCGACCGGGAACTGGACGGTGAACGATTTAGCGGAGCACTTGGCAGCTTGCGGTCTTACAACTCGTGCCACTCCTAAAATCCCATCTGTTCCAATCGACAGAAAAGCGCTCTACAACGTATTAGCGAACCCTTATTATACTGGCGTAGTGACCTATCGAGGTGCGGAACACGCCGGAAACCACACAGCACTTATAGATCGGGAAACATGGCAACAGGTGCAGGACGTTCTCGCGTCCCATATCAACGGTGAGCGCACCCGGGAACATCCGCATTTTCTCAAGGGTAGTCTCTATTGTCATAGCTGCGGGTCGCGGATGTTTATCAACTATACAAAATCTCGCTCTGGCGTCCGCTACCCCTATTTCGTCTGCGGTGGGCGGCATAACAAAGTGACAAATTGTAAGCAGAAAGCTGTTTTGATCGACGAGGTCGAACGCCAAGTAGAACAAATCTATGACCGATATTCTTTCCCGCCCGCAGTCCGAGTGTTCATGGAGAACTTCCTGGCTGATCGCATTAAAGCGGAGCAAGAAAAATACGCAACAGAGCTGGACGGACTTAGGCGGGAGAAGGACAAACTGGAACGCAAACGTAAGAAGCTGTTAGAGGCACACTATAACGATGCCATTCCGCTCGATCTCATGAAAAGCGAACAGCAGAAAATCGCCAAACAGCTGGCGGCAGTCGAAAGTCAGATAAAGGCTCACGAGCATACATCTGCCATTATGCTAAACTGTCTATCGGACGCGATGGACTTGATTGAGGACTGCGGCAAAACCTATCGTCTGGCCAGCGACCACATCAAACGAATGATGAACCAAGCAATTTTCTCAAAGTTATGGATCGAATCGGATGGGCGGGTCACGGCAGAGTTCCGCGAACCGTTCAAGACGGTAGTTGAGCCGATCTCTACCCTGGTTGCCCAGTTTAACCAACAAAAAATCCGCGGTGCCGAAGCACTCACGGATTTCCTGTCCGTCATCTCCAATCGCATTCAAAAATTTTTTGGGTGCGGTTGGAGTAACGACCTTTTGGTGCCGGTGGCCGGACTCGAACCGGCACGGTGTCGCCACCGGTGGATTTTGAGTCCACTACGTCTGCCAATTCCATCACACCGGCAAGCTGGCGTAACAGTACACCATATTGCGTATCCTATTATATCGGATAAACCGGAAAAAATCAAGGGTTTTTTCAAAAAAATTATCGGCAGGCGCGGTATATCATTAAGTGCGAAAGAGCTAATTAGCTCTTTCGCACTATTTTTTTATCCAAAAACAGCGAGAGGAGGCGGAAAAATGGCGGGAATTTGTTTGACGCTCGGCAAGCGGCGGGAAATCGAGCGGCTTTATAACGACGATATGAGGCCGAGCGAAATCGCGGCGGCGGTCGGGGTAACGACCGCGACCATTTACCGGGAGCTCAAGCGGGGCGAGACGGGCGAGCTCGACAAGCATTTCCGCCCGGCGTACTCGGCGGAGGCGGCGGAGCGGGCGGTACGGCTCTCTATCAGGAACAGGGGCCGGAGAAAGGCAGAAAAATAAATCCGAGAGGGGATTACTTATACCATGAAAGAAAACGGCATTTTGAAAAATCTCCGCGAGACGTACCTCCTCGCGGCGGCGGATTTAGAGCTATTCCCAGAGGGCTCCGAGGAATACCGCCGGGCAGAGGTCGAGGCTATGAACACGTCGAGGACGGTTTTCGAGCTTTACGGGGCGACAGCCGCCGAGGATTTGCGGGCGGCGGGATTGCAGGAGCGGAGCCGGGTAGCCGAGCGTATGCGCCGGGGACACGCGGCGACGAATTTCGAGAAAATCACAGCGAGCCCGGAGGCCCTCGCCGCTTTCCTCTCCTCCCTACCCGTGCTCTCGGGGCCGTGGGACGAGGCTTTTCACCATCGGTATTGCGACGCTTGCTCGGCGGAGGAGTGCGGCGAGTGCGAAAACAAGGCCCTAAACAATCCGCTATGGTGGTTAAGCCTCGCGGCGGAGGTGGACGAATGAGCGGCGCGGCGGTGCGGACGGCCTAGGGCCACGCGGGTTATCCTGCAAATTCCGTGACGCTGATTACAGAACGCATTATTTCGCTGAAATGCTTTGACGCTATCGAATCGGGCAACAGCGACAGCAACCGCCGATCTTACGGCAATAACCGCTGGATTTACTCGAATATCCGGCGGTGGCTGAACAGTCAAGCGGCGGCGGGCAAATGGTACGCCGCACAGCACAGCGCAGACGCGCCCCCGTCAAACGCTAACGTATGGAGCAACTACAACGAATACGACGGGGAAGCGGGCTTTCTTGCGGGGTTCTCGGCAAGCTTTGTCGCCGCCTTGCTTACTACGACGCATACCGTCGGCAAAGCGTCGGTAGACGGCGGCGGGACCGAAATTTGCACAGACAAAATCTTTTTCGCGTCGTCAACGGAAGTCGGCTTGACGGGCGACGTTACGTGCGGAAGTAAGCTGGCCTTGTTCTCGAACGACGCTTCACGACAGGCAAAGCCGACGGCGGAATGTGTGTCGAAAAGCGAATACACAAGCAGTAGCTTAAACGCAAATTCGTTCTGGTACTGGTGGCTTTGCGACGCTTACGCGTCCAACTCGTACGACGTCCGCTACGTCAATTCCTCCGGCGCGATGGACTGGAACTACGCGTGCAACGGCAACAGGGGCGTTCGCCCGCTTTGTAATTTGTTATCTTCAATCTTGGTATCTGATTCCCCGGATTCCGACGGCGCATATACAATCATTTGGAATCGCGCCCCCAGCACGCCGCCCAGCCTGACGGTTCCGACGACGGTTCGCGGCGGGCAAACCCTGACCGTAACGTGGGGGACTTCCACGGACGCGGACGGCAATTTGTCCGGGTACATTTTGGAGCGGCAGAACAACGGCGGCGCGTGGAAACAGCTTTACAAAGGTATCAATAAAAGTCGGGAAAATTTATTGAACTTTTTTGTAATTTACTCTTGACTTTTGGCAAAAAATTATCGGCATCCACGTGCACCCGCCAAAAAGGCGCAGCGTCATAACTATAAAACCAGGCGCGAAAAAAGAAAAACGACCGCCCCCCCGCGCCGCACCTTTTCATCGGAAGCGCATACCCTGTTAAAGAGGGACAAGGCAGACCGTCCCTGGCCGTATAGATGGATTCGGGAAAACCGCTTAAGAGAGGAGCGATCATTTTGGCAGAAGAGAAAATTGCCGGGCAAAGCTGCGGCCTGTACAACGACCCCGCACCCTTGCCGGAAAACCCCGTGCCAGCCATGGCCTATGTGCCCTACCAACAGTGGCAGAACAACCTGCACAGCGCCGAGCGCGCCTTAGACGCTGGGACCCTGTTCCCGGTGCTGGATAAGCCGTTTACCGGCGGGAAGGGGGAGCCCAGATGAATGAAGAGCAAGCCCTGCGCAGGCGCATAAACGCCATAAAATTCGCCTCTTGGGAGCTGCACCTGTTTTTAGACACCCACCCCAACAACTGTGACGCCGCCCGTAAGCTGGAGGAATACCGCCGCCAGCTGGATACGCTGACAAAGGAGTTTGAAGACAAATTCGGGCCCATTGGCGAGACACCCCAAAACACCAACCGCTGGGCCTGGATCAGCGACCCCTGGCCCTGGGAAAAGGAGGCGAATTAAATGTTTGTCTATGAAAAACGGCTGCAATACCCGGTGCATATCCAGAACCCCAACCCCAAGCTGGCTAAAATCATTATCAGCCAGTACGGTGGGCCATACTGCGGCAAGTGATGACCCAATTAAATATAGTAGATGATTTCCACCTCCTTCGTCGCTTTGTAGAACACCATGTGGTCTACAAAGCTCCTTAGGAGGCTGTTTTTTTCAGCCGCCGTCAAAAAATCCGAAAGCAATACCTTCACAGATTCGCGGTGCTTTTGGGCAAAGGCATCTTTATCCGGTGGAGGCGGGGAGGCTAGCTGCCCAAGCTGTTTGGCCAGAGCTTCCATACGTTTTTCGCTGGCCGCCTTGTTCACCCTGTATTCGTCCAATGTATCTACCCCCGCGGCATAGGCTTCCCGATAGCGGCGAAGCATCTCCTTCTCTTTTTTTATCAACTGTTCCAACCGCTGCTGTTCCCCCTGCAGCTGGGGGCGCTGCCGTACAACTAGCTTGAAATCCAGGCTTTCCATCTGCGCCCACAGGGCGGATATAGCTAAAGCCTCAAGCTTCCCCTCCGAAATAAAGTGGGAAGCTTTGCATTTGCCGTGGACATACCTGGAACAGTTCATGCCCGTGCCCGTGTACGTCAAAGTTCCGCCGCAGGCGCTGCATCTTACCAAGCCCTGCAGCATATGCCCGGCATCCTGGCGCTGGGCCTTTGGGCGGTCCCCCTTATACCGCTGCAAATAACTTTCCATGCGGGACTGCGCCGCGGCAAAATCCTCAGGGGAGACAATAGCCTCATGCGCCCCCTCCACAAGCATAGTGCCCTCTTTTACAGAGTTCGTATGATAATCGTTTGCCCCATCTGTACACCAGCGCAGCTTGCCTGTATAAATAGGGTTTGTCAATATGTACCGCACTGTGCGGTTTTCCCATGTACCCCCCCGTTTCGTCTTGATCCCCAAACTGTTAAGCTTTTTCGCAATCCCCATAATAGACGAGCCCGACAGGAAATCCCGGTAAATCATCCGGACGGCATCCGCCTCATCCGGCACCATACACAGGGACTTTTCCTTGTACCTATACCCCAGCGGCGCCGTGCTGACGGGCAAGCCCCGGCTGGCCCGCTCGGCCATGCCCCGGCGCACCTCAGCGCTTAAATTGGCGCTGTAAAAAGCGTCAAACCACTCAATAATGCGTTCAATCAGCCCGCCAAAGGGGCCCTCCATCAAAGGCTCAGAAATACTGATAACGTCAATACCATTCTCCTTTTTCAACAGGGACTTATATACAACGCTTTCCTCCTGGTTGCGGGCAAAACGGCTGAATTTCCACACCAAGATGCTCTCAAAAGGCCGTGGCTTCTGTTTTGCCGTAGCGATCATCCGCATAAAATCCGGGCGCTTTTCGGCGGTACGTCCGCTTATGCCGTCGTCCCGGAAGATATATTCCTCCGGCAGCATCATGCCGTTTTTCCCGGCGTAGTCCCGTATAAGCTTGATCTGGCTCTCCGGGCTGTATTCCTCCTGGTCGTGGGTGCTAACCCGTATATATGCCGCGCATATTTTCTGCATCTCCAGCCCTCCCATTTAAAAACGGGCTTAAAAAGCCACCCGTTTCTCCTTTGTTATAAGGAGTATGAGCAGCTGCGCAGTTTATGCATGCCTCTCTAGTTGGCTTTCTGGCTGTGGTGTTTTATCTTCGCCTAAGAAAACACAGGTACCATGTATTATGCCGCCCTTATCTGTGGCGTTTGCCATCCCCTATCCCAGCCACAAAAAAATGCTGCGCAGCATCAAGGGCTGCCCAAACAAGCTTTCCAATCTTAGAATAAATCGCCCAGGCAGAACAGCGCATAAAGAAGACGAGAAAGTGGCAAACAGACAGGCCCGCAGTGTGCCCGCCAACACCAGCGCAAACACTTTTTCAGCACACAACCGGGAACACAAAAGCCAGAAGCCCCATACCCTATCAAAAAGGAGTGGATGCACATGGCACTTGAATACTGGAATTTTTATGCGGTATCAGGCAAGACCACCGGGCGCAAATGCAAAACCGTCCTGGTGTGGGATACCAAACTGAAAAAAGTAGTAGACAGCCACACCGAATATTTCGTACCGAAGGAGGAATACAACGCATGGTGCGGCCAAATCCCGCCCTTAGTGGTAGAGCGGGTGGTATAAAAGAAGACTATAGACGAAAAAAAGGCCCTGGCCCACCGGCCCAGATGCCTTCGCAAAAAGTACAAGCCCATCCCTTTGAGGCTTTCGGTATGCACACTGTCCGAGGTGAAAAAAACCACATACCCCTCCCGGCAAAGCAAATATTGGCAAATAAAGATAGTCCCAAGGATCTTTGCGGCTGCGTTTGGGCGGGACAACAGGTGTATAGCCGGGTTCTGCCGCCAGAGTCCTGGTCTTATCCTCTTCATAGGCACGATCCATCAAAAGGTAAACCGGATAGCCTGCCGGGGCCAGGCTTCCGCAAGAGGGCGCGCCCCTGCGGACAACGAAAGGATCACCCCATCCCAGCTGTTGTAAACGCAGAAATGCCTTTTCAATATAGCTATTTTCGCCCAGCGGTTTACCCGGACATAGATTACGTGCCAATCTCCGTACTCTTTGGGCAGGCTCCTCCATTTGCACCCATTTTCCACTATGTTCAGCACGTCCAGGTTATTATTTTTGCTGGTTTCCGCTGCTTGGGGAAGTTCTCCGCGATTTGTTCCTATTGTTCTTTTTGTAATTCTATTCTTTTATTTTATCACATTCCTTTTTATGGGGACAGGCCCTAGAGCTACAAAAGAAGCAAAGGCGGAGAATACTCCCGCCCTTGCTTTTATATGGAATCGTTACTCAAAAGGTGCCCCCATATTATAACTTATTCTGCTGCATAGTGCAGATCTTGGGGTACTCGATATATCATCCCCGTATATACACCGTCCGCATCGCGCTTAATAACAGGAATATACACCTCATAGCCGCTATCCGTAAGATCCCCTCTCATTCCCCCTCTCCAAATGCCATCCTCGTCAAACTTCATCCAACTATCTATGGGAATCAAATCCGTGCACGTTCCAGCATTAACCTCATAAACATCTGTCACCACTTTAACCGTTTCTTCCAGCAGTTCGCATTTCTCCAGGGGAAGATTCATGTAGTAGGCCCGGTGATCCTCTGCGTGCTGGAGTTCCTCTTCGCTTACCGTGAAAACCGCTGCCCCCATGCCGGACAGGTCAAGTGGGATGGTCAACTCCTGCGTTCGTCCGTCTCGAAAAGTTGCGACAGCTTGAATGTCGATATGTTTGGGAACATCCTCTATTCCAGCCGCTTGTGTGCCCCAGAATAGCAGTAAGTCATCTGTCATGGTTTCCTCATTTAGCGTAATCGCGCTGCCGGCCCTTTCAAACTCCGTTCCGTACACGGCAAGTCTGTTTTCTGGCCCAACATATAATTGGGGAACATTCTCTTCTATGGACAGGCCGCCAATATATTGCTTGGCAAAAAAGCCCTCTTCGGTGACAAAATCTACACTTGCAATATTGTTCCCATCGTATCGAAGGCCCACATTAACATAGAAGTTTTCCCCATCAAAGTGCCCGCCCCAAATGTCATACGGCTCCAGTAAGTCCATTTCTTTTAATTCGACCGTTCCGCCGCTGGCGAGTTCAAGGGCATAGGCTTTTACAAGAAATGCGTTATCCGTGGCCGCCACGCCCCAAAGGGACAGCAGCAAAACCGCGCACAAGCAGGCGGCTGCCAGCCCATACCTTACCCAGCGAGGATGCTTCCGGGGAGAAGGGCTTTCCTCCGCGGACTTCAAGTAGGCTGGATCCACGAGCTCCATTTTATTCAACAATTCATTGCCTCTCATAAATCATAACCCTCCTGTTCAAAATATTTTCTCAGCTGCTTCCGCATCCGGAAGAGCATCGTTTTAACCTTGCTTTGGGAAAGGGAGTAGCGACCCGCAATCGCATCGATAGAATCGAAATACCAATAGCGGCGTAAAAACACATTCCGTTTTTCCGCACTGAGCGTCCCAAGGAACCCATTTATAGCTTGCTGCAAAAGCAAATTATCCATGCGGCATTCCAGGTCGTCCGGCGCTGGGATGCAGTGTTCCATTTCTGCGCTAAGTTCGTTGATAAAGGCATTCCGTTTTAACCGGCTGCGTTTGCGGCAGCAGTTCAAAGATAAGTGGCGGGTGATCCGAGCTAAAAATGCGTATAGATAGCTTTTGGGTTCGTGGGGAGGGATGGAATTCCACGCCTCCAGGTATGTGTCGTTTTCACATTCCTCCGCAGCCTGCCAATCCTCCACAATGCTCAAGGAAAGCGCACGCAGGCGCTGGCCATATTTCTCGGAAGCTCTTTGGATGGCCGTCTCGTCCCTATGTACAAACAGCTCTACAATTTTTTCATCCTCCAAGCCTTTTCCCCCTTCCTCGTTACTTGAAAGGCCCCTTCACCCTAATAAGCACCGTTTGGGGCGTCAAGGTTACACTTCTTTAAATTGAGCATAACATATTTTATTTTCGCTAGAGTCTGTTTTAAAACCGGGGAAATGCCAGGATTTTTGTCTAAAATGGAACGGATGCAAGGAAAAACGCAAGAAAGGCTGTCGCCTTCCGAGGGGGGTGACGCAGAAGCCGTCCATTTTAGACGTAAAGACGGCGTTTCGGGGTTTTAAAATAGACTCTAAAGCAACCAAACAAAAAACCACGCGTAAAACGCGTGGTTTGCACGAACCCTAATCAATAATATCTAAAACCGCCTACGCTTGGGGACAACCGCCCATTTCCCCCTGCAGCTGCCGGTGGATCGCACCCGCCGCCGTCTTCCCCGCGCCCATAGCGAGGATCACCGTGGCCGCGCCGGTCACTGCATCGCCCCCAGCATAGACGTTCTCCCGGCTGGTGAGGCCCGTGGCTTCCTCTACAAGAATACCGCCCCACTTCTGGGTCTCCAAGCCCTCCGTGGTAGACTTGATCAGCGGGTTTGGGCTCGTACCAATGGCCATAACCACGCAGTCAACGTCCAAAACAAACTCGCTGCCCGGCTTCTCCACTGGCCGGCGGCGGCCGCTGGCGTCGGGCTCGCCCAGGGTCATTTCCAGGCACTCCATGCCGCAGACGCTGCCATTTTCATCGCCCAAAATTTTTGTGGGGTTCTTCAACAGCTCAAAAATTATCCCCTCTTCTTTGGCATGCTCCACTTCTTCGGCCCGGGCCGGCAGCTCCTGTTCAGACCGGCGGTAGACTATGGTGACTTCCTCCGCGCCTAAACGCTTGGCGCATCGGGCAGCGTCCATGGCCACGTTGCCGCCGCCTACCACAGCCACCTTTTTAGCCTGCTGGATAGGCGTGTCGCTGCCCTCCCTATAAGCTTTCATCAGGTTCACCCGGGTCAAAAACTCATTGGCCGAGTACACGCCCTTCAAATTTTCCCCGGGAATATTCATAAACTTCGGCAGCCCTGCGCCGCTGCCAATAAACACGGCTTCAAAGCCCTGGGCCAGCAGCTCGTCAATAGACAGCACCCGACCAATCACCATATTGGTCTCGATTTTTACGCCCATGGCCTTTAGCCCGTCAATTTCCTTCTGCACAATAGCTTTCGGCAAACGGAACTCCGGGATGCCGTAAACCAGCACGCCCCCAGCCGTGTGCAGGGCCTCAAACACGGTGACTTCATAACCTAACCGGGCCAAATCCCCCGCACAGGTAAGCCCCGCAGGCCCCGAGCCCACCACAGCCACCTTGTGACCATTGGGCGCCGGCTTATGTACGGCGTCCTGCTTGTGCTGGTTGTGCCAGTCGGCCACAAAACGCTCTAACCGGCCGATTGCCACCGGCTCGCCCTTGACACCCCGGACGCAATGCTTTTCGCACTGGTTCTCCTGCGGGCACACCCGCCCGCACACAGCGGGCAAAGAGCTGGACTGGGCAATAACCTGATAAGCCCCTTCACAGTCCCCGGCGGCTGTCTTTTCAATAAATTCCGGGATGCGCACCTGCACCGGGCACCCCGACACGCAGGGCCTGTTTTTGCAATTTAAGCAGCGCTTGGCTTCATCCAAGGCCTGCTCTTGGGTATAGCCCAAGGCTACCTCCAAAAAGTTTTTGTTGCGGATATCCGGCTTCTGGGAGGGCATTTCATTTTTCTTTAACGACATATTGGGCATGTTACTCTACCCCCTTAAACAGATTGCAGGCCTCTTCATGGGCGCGGCGCTCAAAATCCTTATACATGGCCGAGCGGGCCATGGCCTCGTCAAAATCCACTTCAAAGCCGTCGAAATCCGGGCCGTCCACGCAGGCAAATTTTGTCTGCCCGCCCACAGTCAAGCGGCAGCCGCCGCACATGCCCGTGCCGTCGATCATAATGGGGTTCATGCTGACCACCGTGGGGATACCATATTCTTTCGTAAGCTTTGCCACAAATTTCATCATCACCAGCGGGCCAATGGCAATCACCTGGTCGTACCGTTCCCCGCTTTCAATAAGACGGCGCAGGGCATCTGTCACCAGGCCCTTTTCCCCGGCAGAGCCGTCGTCGGTCATAAGGGCATACATGGCGCTGACAGACTTAAACTCTTCCTTCAAGATAATCAGGTCTTCGCTGCGGAACCCCACAATGGTGTGGACCTCGCACCCCTGCTGGTGCAGCTTTTTCGCCACCGGGTACGCAATCGCGCAGCCTACGCCTCCGCCCACCACAGCCACTTTTTTCAGGCCGTCGGTGTGGGTGGGTTTGCCTAATGGCCCCACAAAATCCTGCAAAAAATCGCCTGGGTTTAGGCGGTTCAGCTTTTCGGTGGTGGCGCCCACAATTTGGAAAATAATGGTGACGCTGCCCTGTTCCCGGTCAAAATCCGCAACGGTCAAGGGGATGCGTTCGCCTTCGGCGTCCACCCGGAGAATGATGAATTGGCCCGGCTGGGCTTTTGCCGCTACCAGGGGCGATTCTATTTCCATCAGCGTCACCGTAGGGTTCAGCACCTGCTTTTTTAATATTTTATACATAAATAATTTTTCCTCCTCTTTGTTTTTGTCTTGGAGGGTGCTTTGCAAGCTAAAAGGGCATTTCCTGCATTTTGAAAAGGTGACTAAATTGGTCTAAACGCATTTATTATATCACAGAAGGCCCAGAGAATCAAGCAAAAAACGTGCAGGCTTTTCAGACTGTAAGTTGTAATATTAAATGCGAAAGGACACGAACCCGCCCGAAGGGGCGCGGAACGATCCGGACGCATTTATTTTTTTACCATAAACAGGCCGGAAAATCAAGGGAGGGCGCAAAAATGAAACACGTTACTTTTGAAGAATACGAAGCCGCAAAAGCCGAAGTTATCTATGGCGTGCAGTACAAAGAGAATTCCACGCTTGAAGGCAATGTGATCCGCAAGACCTACGCCACGGAAGAAAACGGCGTTTTCTATGAAGTGAACGACGGCGGGCGCGTGGAGTTTTGGAGCGACAAGCACCCGGAAAGCCGGATTTATGACGAAAACGAGCGGGCGACGGAAACCGCCGCGGAAGAGCCGCCGCATTATGGGGACTTGCTGGAGCAGAAGATCAGAAGCGAAACAACGGA
>QZEE01000059.1 GCA_009917445.1 bacterium D16-76
TTTTTGGCCCTTTTAGGGGCCAATTTTGGGCTGAAAGTACCCGTGGCCCATTCGTGGGCCTTTTAGGGGCCATTTTTGGCCCATTTCGGGGCCAATTTTGGGCCAAAAAAAGAAGCAGCCCCAGCCAAGTTCTGGCCGGGACTGCTCTGCGTGTTAGCTTTGAATCAGGAACCTGTTGGCCTGGTAGCTGCCCTCCTTGGAGACCGCTGCCTCCCCGTCCAGGCTGTCCAGGTACTGCGCCCCGCCTTTGGACTTGGAAATGAAGATATGCAGCCGGGTCTGGGTGAAGCCCTGGGGACTGTAGTCCGCGTAATCCTGGCTGAGTACCAGCAGGATGCCCAGCTCTTCCGCCTTGCGCTTTGCCAGTTCTACCAGCGCCTGTGCCGCCTGTGTTTTGGCCTCCGGCCCTAGGCCGCTGATATATGGCCGTTCCAGGAATAGGGTCATCTGCTCGCGCTCCTGCTGGCCGGTTCCCCCAGCCTCCAGGTCCACAAAGGTCAGGCTGCCGCCCCCGGCGCTGGTCCTGCGGCACTTGGTCAGCCGCAGGAATACCCGGCCCACGATACGTCCGTCCAGGCGGGCATACAGCACCTTCTTATTGCTGTCAAAGGCCGAGAGCAGGCACTTTCTGTACATACCGTCCAAGTAGGACAGGCAGGTCCGCTGGGGCTGGCAGCCCAGGAGCATGGTGTCAAAGAAGCCGTCATGCTCCCCGGCCTCCATGCCGCCAACCGTCACAGCAAGATTCTCCGGCCACTGGCTCTTAACCCGGCTGGGGATATTCATGTCCAGCTCCCGCCGCAGGTCGCCCTCATGGTACTTCACTTCCCGCAGGCGGCCCATCAGCTCGGCCTTTACCACCCGCAGGTACGCTTCCTGGTGGGCTTCGTCCAAGCAGCGCATATACGCGCTGGCAATAGCCGCGCCGTCCTGACTCAAGAATCCGGCAATACTTTCTCTGTGCTGTTCTATGAAATCAGCAGTCAGGCCCATGGTCTGGGCCAATGAGCGCCAGTCACCGTCTACCTCCATAAGACGCGCCTTGAACCCGTCCATAGTCTGAAACTGCCCCAGGGCATCCAGGCTGCGCAGGGCAAGCAGGACGTCGCTGCGGCTCTCCATGCCCGGCAGCAGGTGCCGAACGCCGTCCAAGTGGACCAGCAGCCGCGCCGTGTCCGCCGGGGACAGGCCGTCAATATGGCTGAACAGTTCCTGCCTCCACACGCTTAGCGGCTTTTGGTCCAGCAGGGCGGCGAGAGCGTCTATTGAACCGGCGGCAATATCTCTAAGCGCCTCCCGCTTGCACACTTCCTTGAACACCCGCAGCCTATAGTCCTGGCTTTCCGATTTCAAGGCGTGATAAAAGTCCAAATAAGGCTTCCGGACGCCGTACAGCGCCCGCAGCTCGGGGAATGTGTAACGCCTGCCGGGGACAAGGTGCTGGATATCCAGCTTTGCCCTGCGCATCCAGGCACAGCAGGCCAGGTCTTTGGCAGAAAGTTGGTTGAGGTTGAAGTGCTCCCGGTAGAGCTGCCCTTGCAGTAGGAAGGAGTAAGCGGGCAGGTCAAGGAACGCCCCCGGGTTCCCATCTACCAGGCGGATGAAATGAGCCTTGCCGTTGGCCATGGCGTAGAGCAGGACGTCCTCCAGATGCTGGGGGAGGGCGGCGAGGTCCAGGTTCTTGAACTTTACGCCGGAAATCAGATTGACATAGCCGCTGTAGCTGCAAAGGGCCTTTTCCCAATCCATATCCCCATGCAGGGCCGTGCGCCGGACCATCTGGCCCAGGGCGTTCAGAGAGCAGCCGTCGTGCTGCCAATGGTCCAGAAACCGGGCGGCGGCAGCGGGAAGCAGCTTGTCCGTCAGGCGGGCCAACAGGCGGATGTGCTCCCCCGGAGCCTCCGCAAAGCGGGCATACTCCGGCATACCCAGGTTTTCTTTAATTTGCAGGTTGTGCAGAAGCCAGGGTATCTTCCGCAGGTCCGGGCAGCGTTCCAGCAGCTCCCACACCTCGCGAAACGGCGAACTGCGGAACAGGGTGCTGCCAGGCACGTAAGGCTCCAAAAGCTGGTCCTGCTGCTGGCGGGTAAGCTTCACGGGCACATCCCGGCATTGGCGCAGGCTGTTAATGACCGTGTCGCGCTGTTTATAGGGCAGCACCATGGAGGCAAAGTTTTCCAGGTAGACCAGCCGGGCGTTGGGTTCCAGGCCGTCATATACCAGACACTCTACCAGTTCTTTCAGGCCATAGCGGGTAACAGCAACTCCGTGTTCCTGGCAGGAGGCCAGCAGGCTGTCCAAGCGGTCAAGTTGCCCCTGCTCCAGCAGCGGCAGAAGCCGCGCCAGATACCGGGCAAAGTCCTGCCTTTGAATCAGTTCCCGCTGTATGTGCGGGCCCATGGCCGCGTCCCCGGGGAGTTCCCGCGCCACGCGGCCGCAGGCTTCCCCCAGCTGGGGAAGGCCATACTCTTTCAGCCAGTCCAGCGATAAGTGACGTTCGTTTAAGTCCAAAATGGCGGCGGCCCGCTCTTTTATCCGTTTCCCCAGGTCAGCAGGCCGGACACATTGCGCTGTCATTGTCATGCTCAAAATCCTCCTTTAATTTTTGAATCTGCTCCTGTACATCCGGCCACTCTATGGCATTGTTTTTCAAAAGCAGGGCGTAGACAGCCAGCAGGGCGGTCAGTTCCTCATGTTCCAGCTGGCCAGCAGCCAGCCGGCTGGGAAGCCCCTCGCGGGCGATGCGGCAGGCCAGAGATTGCTTACTGTGGTAGTTGCGGTAGCTCTCCAGAAATTTGAGAACGCCCTGCCAGTTTTCCGCGCTGGTATACCTATCCCGCATAGCTTGCAGTTCTTCCCGCTTTTTCCGCTCCTCTGCCTCCTGCTTCCTGGCGGCGATTGCAGCGCGGTCAGCCTGCTGTTCTTGCTCTGTCAGATACCGTGATTTGAGTTCCCGGACAACATAATCTGGGACCTGTACCCGGCTGATTGCCAGGTCGAATAGTTCCCGCTGTTCCGCCAGGGAGAGCAGCTCCGGCGCGAACCCGTCCCGCAGGATTTCCGACACAAGGCCGGCGTATTTTTCCGGCTCGTAGCAGAAGCAGTAGTCCTGCAGCCAGTCCAGCAGCTGCCGGTGGCCGTCTATGTCCAGAAAATCACGCTTCAGGTGCAGGGACTCCGAGCGGGAGTAATAGCTATAGTTAGGACGATATAGACTTTCCTTAAAATCCCTGTGCTCCCAGTTCCAGAAGCGCTTCAAGCCGGGCATACCGTACTCGGAGAAGAATTTCTCATAGAACCGGTATGCCTGCGCGGTGGATATGCCTTTCAGGTATCGCCGGATATTGCCCATAGCGTCCGGGCTTTTGACATTCCCCTCGCTGTCCAGGCTTTCCTGGAAGCAGGCCCATAGGTCAACGAGGCCGTTGTTCACCAGCAGGGAAAAACAGGAACTGTACGCTTCTCCGGTACAGGCGGTTTTGTAATCGCCGCCGGTGAGCTGGTCGTAGCGCGTTAT
This sequence comes from bacterium D16-76, assembly GCA_009917445.1. Classification (GTDB taxonomy): domain Bacteria; phylum Bacillota; class Clostridia; order Oscillospirales; family Acutalibacteraceae; genus Acutalibacter. The sequence continues at coordinate 3,518 of QZEE01000059.1, forward strand.
CCGGGCTGTTAAGTCCTCCGGAGAAAGACCGCTGTGCAGGTCCCGCTCAAAAAGGCCCTTGTATTTGTCCTGGTCCATAGAACCTGCCAGGGAATCCCACTTGGAGTCCAGGATGTCGAAGCCGTCCAGGGCCGGGTGCCCTATCCCCGCCAATTTTGTGAACCAGGCGAAAGTGGCAGGCTCCTGGATTCGCGCCCCCTCTTTGAGAGCGTCTGCAAGGGTCCCGCAGCCATAGCACTTGATGCGGAACCGGCTGTACTTACGAAAGAGCCATTCAAGGGCCGGGTACACTTCCTCCGGGAGAGGGACAGGCTGGCCCAGAGCCGTCTGGAACAGCCCCACCACGATTTTCTCCGTCACCAGGGAGTCAGGGCCCAGCTTGCTCTCTGGGGCCAGCGCCGCCTGCATATTCAGGCAGGCGATTTCCAGGGGCGTGTAGCCGTGGGATTCCAGCACAATATAAGGCTTGCTCCCCGGCTTGACATTCGAGGCGGGCAGGGCACATATGGCCCGGAACAGGGCCGTGTCCTTGCCCCGCAGGGTCTTGACGTGGGGTGCGGCATGGGCAATCAGCCAGGCGAACAGGCGCATATTGCCTATGGCGGGCACAGTGCGTCCGCTCCCCAGCAAAACGGACAGCTGAGGGCGTAAGGCGCGCTCGGCCTGGGCGAAGTCCGGCAGGACGCTCATGGCGAAGAGCAGTTCCTCGGTCTTGGCGCACTGTGTACCCAGTAAAATCCTCTCCCAAAGGCCGGCGTCCTTTTCGTCCTCCAGCAGATAGCGGGCGGCGGTCAGGTAGATATCGCCCCGGAACCCCTCCCGCACTTTCCGCATGAAGTCCACCCGCTGGGGGCCGACGAACATTTCATCTGTCAGCAGGTCTTTCACATAGCCAAGGGCCAGGGCAATAGCCCGCAGGTCGGGGAGGGCCATGCCAAAGCGGGATTCGTAGCGTTCCAGCAGCTCGCCCAGGTAGAGGAAGCCGTACTTGTCCTGGAGGTCGCTGGCATTGGCGGTATTATCGTAAAACAGGCAGCGCTCTTTTACAAACTCCCTCTGGGCGTGGCTGGCCCCGGCTGTTTCCAGCACAAAGGCGATAATATCATTGAGCAGGCTGGTGTTGACCTCTCCCTCATAAATTTTCAGTTGCGTCATTCTGTCCTCCTTGTTGCAGCCGCAAACGCAGCCAGTCGTTATAGTCTTTCCCCTGCGGGGGCGGCAGGTCGTAGAGCGCGTACCGGCCCCGCAGACAGTCCATGATACATTCCGCAGCCCTGCGCCCTGGGGCGTCGTTGTCCAGGTGCAGGCCGATTTTCCGGATGCCTCTCTCGTCATGCAGAAACTGCCCGAGAGCGGGGGGCAGGCCGTTTCCCGATACCCCGCCCAAAGACAGCAGGTGGTCCCGCCGCCAGAATCTTCCGTCCAGCGTTTCCAGGGCGGCATAGGACAGCAGGTCGACAGCCCCCTCAAACACATGGAGCGCCGCGCTGTCCGCGGCCCGGACGCGGAACGCGAACCGCTTGTCGCTGCCCCTGGCCTCGCCCTTAAAGCTGGAGTTCACCCCTCTTAGGGCGGCATACCGGGGCTGCCCCCGGGCGTCAAAGCCTACGAACACGGCGTTGTGATAGGGCAGGCTCTCATAGAGCAGGCCAGTCCGCAGGCAGTAGTCAATTATGGCTTGGCCGATACCGCGTTTCAGCAGGTACGCGGCTGCACGTTCACTGGACGGGCTTGGGTTTGGCAAAGCTAACTTGCGCTCATGATTTCTGGGCGCAAAAAAAGACGGCATACCTGCCGCCTTTCCATGAAGCCGCTCCATAGCTGTCGTGAACGGCAGATTCTTAACCTTGATAAGATAGTCCAGCGCCGAGCAGCCGCCAAAGCCCTGGGAGAACCAGTACCACTTGCCGTTGCTGATACGCAGGGAATCGTGCTCTTTGGTGCAGAACACCCCCGGCGAGACCCGGCGCAGGTTGTCCGGCTCGTAACGCTGTAGATAGTCCAGCAGGCCGATTCCCCGGACATCCATAATCGCATCTTTGCCGTAGTACATCATGCCGGGATGGCGGCGGGGGCGGGCTGGATGAAGCCAGCCGCCAGCCATTGGTCGAAGTCCTTGCGGGATACCGGGACAGGCTCCTGTTCAGGCAAGTCGATAAAGCTGTACAGGATGGACTCCGCGTCGCTGCCCACAACGGCAAGCTCCCACCCGCCTTGCAGGGTGTAGCGCTTCTCTGGGACAGGCTGGAGTAACGCGGGCTTTGGAACGGCTGGGGCACGCTCTGCCTCGGCCGGCGCGGCCTGCATCCTCCGCACGGCTTTGGCAATCACGGACAGGCACATGGCGGCGGTTTCTGTCACGGCGCTGCCCAGAATCGTCAGGGTAGACGGAGTGTTGAAGTCCAGCAAGCCGTAAAAGTCCTCGCCGGTTAGATGGGGAGCAGGCTCAATCCCGCAGCGGGCCAGCAGCATATAGCCAACACTGTTCTCCATGACAGTACTGTATGCAGCCAGCAGGCTGTCCCCATCCAGCTCTTCCAACAGGCTGCCCGGCTTGTGGGCGGCCAGGTCGTCCAGGCGGTCGTCTACCGTGTACGCGGTGGCCTTCCGGGCAGCGGCAAGCAGGGTTTCGGCAAAGCCAGAGGCGTCCTCCAGCTTGCCGAGGTAAGACTCCAGAGCCTTACCTATCCCCTTTTGATTTTCCGGCCGGACGTGCCAGAGCGGGACCGGTCTGGACTCATCCGTTTCCCTGGTGTCGGCTATGTCGTAATAGTATACCAGCTTCTTCCCCCGGCCCTCCGGCACAGGGACGCCGTGGCAGCCTTTCTTAACAGGCCGCCCAAAAGCGTCCCATTCGCTGGATTTCATCAGGGCGGCAGCGTCCGGGCGCTGGGCATAGGCCAGCACCTGGGCCGGGAAGGGCAGCTTAAAGCTCCGGCTGGCAAAGGCCAGAAACTTCCGCCACTCCTGCACATCCAGCAGTTTTTTCATGGTCTGGCGGCTGAGGGCGCGGAGGGAGTCATAGGTCGCGGGCATAGCAGGGCCTCCTTTCTACATAATCTCGGATTTATACGCGGTGTAGCTGTACCCATCTTCCGGCACTTCCTCCACCCACAGCTTACAGGCGGCATCCCCGCCGAACCGCTCCCAGGCAAGCTCTTCCGCTGGCTCGGGGCCGTCTGCCATGACTACCCCGCACCTGCGGCCGATAGCGGCCCCTGTGCGCCGGGCGCAGACAGTCATGCAGAAGAAATAGGGTTTCCTGGCAGGCTCTTTCCCACCCAGCGCTTCATGGGCCCGGATAAGCAAGTCTCGTTTGGCGGCGGCAAGGCTGTCGAAGTAGTGGCCCCAGTAGTAATTGTCTCCGTCCCTGCACTCCCAGGTGGCAAACTGCTTCCCGTTGGCCTGCTCGCCCAACACGAACTCTACCTGGCCTATATGAATCGTGTCTGTAACCGTGTAGCCTGCGTTTACTCTCATGCAATGGCCTCCTTCTGCTCAATCTCTTCACGTTCCGGGCAGCGGCCCCCAGCCTCCGGCAGCTCATGGTATCGCCGGTGGCTGTATAGGTCGAATTTCTTGGTGAGCCTCGCCTGCTCCCCCCGGGCGAACAGCCACGCGGAATCCAGGGGCATAGACAGCATCGTGCCGGTGCTGCGGTTGGCCTTGAGGCCCATGTACCGGGCGGTCTCCACGTCCTGCCCGCCCAGGTACAGGCAATGGTCGCAGTTGTTGATGATGGTCATAGCCGCCGCGTGGCCGTACATACTCTCCAGCTGGGAAATGCTCTGCAAAATCACGCTGGCGGAGATATCTCGGGAACGGACAACGGACAGCATCTTGTCAAAGTCCGGGATGCGGGCGTTGGCGGCAAAATCGTCCAGGATGAAGCGTACCGGGACGTTCAGACGGTGGGCGGGATTGCGGTCCGCTTCATCGCAGAGGACGTGCAGGGTCTGGGTGTAAAACAGGTTTGCCAGCCGGTCCATGGAGCGGTCGGTATCGCTGACGCCGAGAAACACGGCGGTCTTTTCCCGGCCCAGCCGGGCAAGGCCGATTTTGTCCGGGTTGTGGAACATGGCCCTGGCCCCCGCATAGTCCAGCGGGGCCAGCTTTTCCGCCAGGAACATGAGCACGCAGGCGTTGGTACGGTCGGCCTTTTCGCCGTCCCGGCAAATAGAGTAGCGGCGCGCGGCGAAGGAGTCCGGGTCCAGGACGGCAAGCTCGTCCATCAGCTTCGAGAGCCTGCCCGTGCCAATCTCCCGGGAGAGGCGTACCACGGAGTCCATGGTGTGCTCCTCTTCCGGCAGGCTCTCCAGCACATAGCCAATGATGCTCTCCAGGTAAATCCGGGCGGAAAACTCCCAGAACGGGTCCCGGGGCGTCTCGATGGGGATAAGGGCGGCGGAGACAGCCATAATGTCCTGTTCGTTGTGGCGGTTGGTCTTGGGGTCCAGACGGATGTAGTCCAGGGGGTTGTAGCCGCTGGACGGGCCTCCGCAAAGGTCAAGGGAGAGCACCTTATAGCCATTTTGACGAAGTACGGCCTCGGTCTCGGCCCGCAGGCTGTTCTTGGTGTCAGCCACGATAAAGCTCTCGCTGCATTGCAGGATGTTGGGCAGCACGTACCCCCGGGTCTTGCCCGCTCCGCTGGGGCCGACAATCAGGTCGTTGTTGTTCAGCCCCGTGGCGTGGGAGTTATTGTCTGCGAGGCAGTCTTGGGACAGGATTCTATAGCTCATGGTTTCCACCTCACATTTCTTCCACGATGTAGTCAGCCAGGCCGAAGCCGACAGCCTCCTGGGCGTTGAAATAGGTATCTTTTGCGGTACAGGCGAAAATCTCATCCAGAGGGCGCCCGGTGTGCTTCGCCAGAATCCCGGCTGTGATTTGCCGGGTCTCCATCAGGTTCCTGCTCAAGCTGTCGATGGTTAGGGCGCTGCCATTTATACCTGTAGTCAGCGGGTCGTGAATCATGATTTTCCCGTGGGGTAAAATCCCCCGCTCTGTGCCGCTGGCAAACAGGATAGCGGCCATGCTGGCGGCAGTACCCACGCAGACGGTGCGGACGGGGCACTTGACAGCCCGCATCACGTCATAGAGCGCCAGCCCGCTGGCAACCTCGCCGCCCGGGCTGTTAATATAGACCGTGATGGGGGCCGCAGAGTCGGACTTCTGTAAGTATCTCAGCTGCAAAATGATGGAATAGGCCGACTCCTGGGTGATTTCGCCGACAAGTTCGATTTCCCGCTCTTTGAACAGTTCATCCTGCAAGCTGTGGGCTGTGGCGCCCTCGCTGGTTTCGGTCAGAATATTGGGCATGGTGTAAAATGGATTCATAGCAAAAACCTCCTTATATCATGGTGAATGGCAGGACCAGCAGGTAGTGGCGGATGCAGGCGGCCGCAGCGGCTTCCAGTTCCCCGGCCAGGTGCAGCGCCTCGCCGGTTTGGATTTTCCCCTCGTCCTCCGGCACATAATGAACGGCAATATTTTCATGGATGAAGCGGGAGAAATCCATAGGCTTGCCGCCGGTCATCCCATCCACGGCCAGGGCCATGGCCTGGGTGCGCAGGGCGAGTATGCGCCTCTTGAGATGGCTGTCGGGTGCTTTCAGGCGCTCGGACAGGGGGAGGCGCTGGTTACTGGCTGGGGCAGACGCAGGCCGGCAGTCGGCAAAGGCGCGGCCCAGCAGCGCGATGGCGTCCACGAACATACCCGAGCCGCTGTCGCCAGGGAACGGGGCCTCACACAGCTCCTGTATGGCCCGGGACATTTGCCGGTAGGTGATGACTGCCCCATCGTCTGGGTCCAGGCTGAGAATCCGCTGCATCTGCTCCCACTGTTTCCCCTCCGGGAAGAAGCCGTAGGCCGGGGCGCTGCCCCAGCTTTGGAGGATTTTAGGCAGTACGGTAGGGTCACTGCAACCCGTTTCCTCCAGGGTCTGTAGGCGGGTATCAAGGGATATGCGGCTCATGGCAGGTCACTCCTTTCAGGTGAAATTACGGCATGGCGGCTCCTGGCATCGGGACGATGCGGCTTTGGACAAAGGGGAGGATGATAACACCAGAGCCATGATATGCGGATTGGCTGTCGCATTGTCGCACCGTCGCAGCCTGTCAAAAAAACTTTTTTCCCAATACTATACACTACCTATTTTTCCTTACTTTTAAAAGTTTTCAAAAATAGGTGAGACAGTGCGACAAACTTTCAGCTTTCCTTTTCTGGCAATATGTTTCCATGTCCCACAACCTGTCGCACCATGGTCGCACGGTTGTCGTCCCTGCGACTGTCCTGCCCTGGGCAAATAAAACAGGAGGCAGGTCCAGTTGACCTGCCTCCCATCACTTTTCTGCTGTGCTTGTTACTCGTCCAGCATCTTCCGGTACTTTGGCCGGTCACTGGCTGGGACATTAAGCAAATCCATTGCCTTGTCCGCTGGAATATCAAGGTTCTCCATTAGAGCCTTGAGGTTGGCAAACAGTTTGCTTTCTTCCCCCTCCTGCCTGCCCTCCTGCCGGCCTTCCCACTTCATATCCTGCAATTTCATAGCCAGCGTCATATAAGTCCCCTCCATTTCTTCATCGGTTTTCACAGCCTCCACCGCCTGCTCTATCTGGGCCACATAGCCCGAGCGAACGTCCAGCGGCCTGCCTCTGTAGCCCGCGTCAATGTAGCGCAGAAAGTCCAGCACCTCAGCGCTGCTGTTGCCTTCTGTAAAGCTGGCGTTGAGGATGTAGGCATGGGAGCCGTCGTCGTAGGCAATATCCTCCGCGCCTTCTATCACGGACTTGCGCTTGTACACCGCCAGCCCGCGCTTGTAGTAATCGTCCGTGCAGATAAAGATAACAAAGCTCTGACGCAGCTCCCGGTAGCTTTCCGCTGATTTCAGGGTCCTGCGGTCAATGCTGCTCTGGTAATAGCGGATGCGCTTTTCCAGGCCATAGCTGGCCCCGGTCTGCATCTCCACGTCATACTGGGTGCGGCTCTCGTCCTCCAGGCACACGTCCAGACGCACGCCGTGAAGGGCCGCGCCGTCTGTCAGCTCTTTCTGCTTGTCTATCGCCGTGATGCTGCCAATCTTCTTGCCCAGCAGGGCCTCTAAAAAGGGCTTTGCGTTCTCCGGGCGGCGCATGACCTCCCCGAACATAAAGTCGTCCGCCAGCGTCAGCTCATGGAACGGTTTGATTGCCATGGGTATCACCTTCTTTACTATTAGTATATTCTTTTTTTCAGGGATTTGCAAGGGCTTTGGCTGTATCAGGCTGCATTTTCCTCCAGGTCGCCGGGCTCAACACGCCAAAGCTCGTCCGTCAGGTCCTTTAGTGTGCAGGTCACGCGGGGGCACCTCTCTGGAGACTCGGCGGGCAGGATTTCAATGCCCAGCGCCAGCACCTTTCGGTAGACATTCTCACAGCAGAAGTATCCGCCCCGGCTGTCGTTTCTCAAGTGGGACAGGAAGAAGTTATTGTGGTCCACGCCAGCGCGGCGGATGCCGAAAATCTCCACGGTATAGTAAGGCTCTGTGACAGGACGGGGTTCCAGCTGCTTGCGAACCATATCCCAGCTGATAATGAAATCGC
>QZEE01000005.1 GCA_009917445.1 bacterium D16-76
ATAGGGGTCACCAGAGTTATAATGGTTATGGAAAACTGCGAAAGGAGGCCTTTTAGGTGAGTTTTTCTACAAACAATATGATGGAAGCGTTCGTCGCTGATATGTCGCCAAAGTTCGCCGTATCCTACTTGCGTGTATCGACACGGGGACAGGCAGAGCGCGGCGGCGGTGCGGACGAGGGATTTTCCATCCCCGCCCAGCGGGAGGCGAACAAAAGAAAAGCCCTCTCCATGGGGGCGATTGTTGGCAAAGAGTTTGTCGATCGGGGCGCGTCCGCCAAGTCTGCCGACCGCCCGGAACTCCAGAAGATGCTGGAGTATGTCAAAGAAAACGCTGACCGAGTGGACTATGTCATCGTCCATAAGGTTGACCGACTGGCTCGAAACCGGGGCGACGACATCGACATTATGCGGACGCTCCGAGAGTGCGGTGTCCAGTTGGTATCCGCCTCGGAGAGTATCGATGATACCCCGGCGGGAATGTTGCTCCATGGCATCATGAGCTCTATTGCTGAGTTCTACTCGCAAAATCTGGCGAACGAAGTCAAAAAGGGGATGGGTGAAAAAGTCAAAAGCGGCGGGACGCCAACCCGCGCACCTCTCGGTTACCTCAATATCCGCCGGATGGACGATAAGGGGCGCGAAGAGCGGACAGTTGTGCTGGACGAGGAACGCGCTCCGCTGATAAAGCTGGCGTTTGAGGAATATGCCACCGGAAATTGGACGGTGAATGATCTAGCGGAGCACTTGGCAGCTTGCGGTCTTACGACTCGTGCCACGCCCAGAATCCCTTCCGTTCCTGTCGATAAGCGAGTGCTGAACACAGTCCTTGTAAACCCTTATTATAAAGGGGTGGTGACATACAAAGGGGTGGAATATGCCGGAAACCACCCGGCTTTGGTAGCTACGGATGTCTGGCAACAGGTTCAGGATGTTTTAGCCTCGCACGTCAACGGCGAGCGCACCCGTGAACATCCGCATTTCCTCAAAGGGAGCCTCTATTGTCGCCAATGCGGGTCGCGGATGATTGTGACCTATGCCAAAGCCCGTTCTGGCGTCCGCTATCCTTATTTTATCTGCGCTGGGCGGCATAGCAAGCGAGAAAAAGACTGTAAGCAAAAAGCTGTCCTCATCGACGAGGTTGAGCGACAGGTAGAACAGATTTATGACCGCTACTCTTTGTCGCCGGAACTCCGCAAATACCTGGAAAAATATCTCCAGACCAACATTAAAGACGAGCAGGAAAAATATGAGGCAGAATTGGGTGGGCTGCGCCGGGAGAAGGACAAACTGGAACGCAAACGCAAAAAACTACTGGAGGCACACTATAACGATGCCATTCCGCTCGATCTCATGAAGAGTGAGCAACAAAAAATCGCAAAGCAACTGCTAGCGATAGAACACCAGATGAAAATATACGGGCAGATTTTCGCTGGTGTCTCTGAAAGCATCTCGAAAGCACTGGAACTGATTGAAGACTGTGGGTTGACTTACCGCTTGGTAGATGATCGGTATAAGAAGATGCTCAACCAAGCCATTTTCTCGAAATTATGGGTGGGTGAAGACGGCAACGTTACGGCTGAGTTCCGGGAACCCTTCAATATGCTGATAGATCCCATTAAAGGCGAAATTGCCCACTACAATAAAGAAAAAGCCCGTGGTGCCGAAGCACTCACGGACATCTTCTCCGTCATCGCAAACCGCATCTCGCATTTTTTTGGACATGGTTTGAATAACGACAATCTGGTGGAGATAAGCGGGATCGAACCGCTGACCTCTTGAATGCCATTCAAGCGCTCTCCCGAATGGTTGTTTCTATGCCCCCATCGTGCAGGCGCATGGTGTACGCCCCCACGTTTAGAAAGGAAATTCCATGAACGAGAACCGTCTGCAATAAGGAGAAAATTATGCGGATGTAAGGTAGGTCATATCAGCGGAAGGCGTACAGTCAAGGCCGCTTAGGAATTGCTCTACGCTTAGATTCAGCTTGATGTTCAGTTGATATCCACGGTATACGTCAACTCTCTCAATAATGTGGGAGACAATGACTTTCTTTGCCGGGAAAGTCACATGGTCATAGGCAGCGGACCATTCCAGGATATCGTCATATTGCCGGCTCATGCGGTCAAGGGTAAACTTGTTATCGTCCAGCTCTTGCTGGACGATAACAATGGCACGTTTCAGCTCGCCACATTTGACCTCCTGCTCTTGGATTACACTGTTTAGAAGTTCCGGGGAAAATGCGCTTTCGCCTGAAATGGATTTGATGATCTCTTTTTTGAGATTTTTTAACTCCGATTCAGCTTTTTCATACTCCCTTTTTGTGCTCTCCAGCGCGGCCTTTCTCGTGGTGCAGTCAGACGCAAACCGCTCCGCGATGATTTCCTCCCGGCTAAGGCTGCTCACCTTTGCAAAAATGGTATGTATGACAGAGTCTATCATAGCGTCCAGTTTATGAACAGTATAACCTGTCTGACCGTCACAATCGCCGTGGGTGCGGCTCTTTGTCTGGCAAGTATAGCGGGTACGGACTTCATCGGTGCCGTCCTCCCTGCGGCGGCCTTTTCCGCTGGTGGTAATACACAGCCTTGCCCCGCAATGGCCGCAGAACACGTTGCCTGCCAAAAGTGACTGGCCTCTGGTATTCAATGGCTTTGCCCGGATTTGCTCGGTGGAGCGGGAACGTGCCGCCAGCATATCCTGGACCTCCTGGAAAATGCTGTCCTCCACAATTCTTAGGCGCTCTATGGGTTCAGAACGGCTTTTGCCACTCCGCAGCACCCCGGTATAAAGAACATTCCGCAGCATACCCTGGATAGAGGATGGGTGCCAGTTTTTGCCGGAGCGGTTCTTGATCCCGCGCTCATTCAGGTAATTGGCAACCCGCTGCGCTCCAAACCCGCCCTTGGCGGCAAGCTGGAATATGAGACGGACTATTTCGGCCTCCGGCTCTCCGATTGCCAGATCATTGACCTCCTGGCGGCGCTTGTTCTTTCGTCCGCTCTTGACAAAGTTGTACCCATAGGGGCGGGAGCCGCCTGTAAAGCATCCGTCCTCTGCCAAAAGGCCCATGCTGTTGGCCGTGCGGATAGAGGTCTTTTCACTCTCGCCGTCGGCCTGCCAAAACCTGATATAGTTTGTCAGCTTGTCCGTATGATTGTCAAAGCGCTGTTCGCCCTCTTGGGTACTCCAGACACGGATGCCGTTGCGCACGAACCACTCCACCACAAAGGGCGTTTCATCGGAGATACGGCCTATCCGGTCGAACATGAACACCAGGAGAATGTCAAACTTTTTCTGTTTGGCATACTCCTTGATAAGCTGTATCTTGTCCCGGTTTTCCGCCCGTACCTTGTGGCCGGAAACGCCCTCCTCCTGCAATTCGCACACGATCGTCCAGCCCATAGATTCACAGTATTTCCGGCAGCGCTTTCTCTGCATGGGGATATCCGCCTCGTTGTTGTCAGTTTGGTATAGCTGCTTATCGGTAGAAACGCGGTAAAGGCATAAAACCCTCGTTCCCGGTTCGATGCAGGACGGGATATCCATTCTCCAACCGGTATCTTTATCAAAAAGGGCATTTTCAGAAACATGATTCGGGATAATGCTTGTTTGATTCATATACAGTCCATCCTTTTCCTTGTTTATTGAAAAATGACAGACCAGCATATCCCAATATGAAATTGTCAAGGTACAGTTGTAATGTGTACCCGCGTATGCTAAGGGCTTGCAATCCCATGGCGCATATTAGGCTTTCCTACATATATATTATCTCATATCATGCGGTTTCTGTCAAATTTCACAAAAGAAAAGAGCACTCTTTGTGAGTGCTCTTACAAATGAAATGCAGGGTGTTATTTCTTTTCGACCAACCTTTTCACTTCTTCCAGCTCTAACCCCATCATGTCGCTGATTTCCTCCAGGCTCAGGCCCCGGGACAACATGCGCTTGATGGTCTTGATCTGGCTGGCGCGTTCGCCCTCTGCCCGGCCCTCTGCCCGGCCTTCTGCCCGACCTTCTGCCCGACCTTCTGCCCGACCTTCTGCCCGGCCTTCTGCCCGGCCTTCTGCCCGGCCTCTGGCCTCGCCCTGCTCAAAGGCTTCCTTGCGTTCGTCCATCATTTTCATAGCCAGCGTCATGTATTCCATCTCCCTTCCGCTGTCCTGCTTGATTTCATTGACCGCATTATCTATCTGCTGTAAATAGCTTGAACTGGAAGTATCAAATTCCTCGCCCTTATAGCCTGCCCGGATATACCGCAGAAAATCCAGCACTGCGGGGTTGCAGTTTTCTTTCGTGAAACTCGCGTTCAGGATGTAAGCGTGGGAGCCGTCCTCATAGGCAATCTCCGGCGCGCCCTTGATATGGCTCTCCCGCTCATACACGGCCAGCCCGGCTTTGAAGTAATCCTCCACGCATAGGAAGATCACAAAACTGTCCGACAGTTCCTCGTAATCTGCGTTTATTTCCAGGCTGTGCCGGTCTATCCCGCTTTCGTAATAGCGTATGCGCTTTTCCAGCTTGCGGTGCAGGCGGGCCTGGACCTCCACATCGTACTTCGTGTTGTGTTCATCCTCCAGGTACACGTCCAGCCGGATGCCGTGGGCGTCGTAAGTGTCCTTCAAGTCCTTCTGCTTGTCGATGGCTACTACCCTTTGGATTTTTGTTTCCAACAGGGACTCCAAAAAGGGTTTGATATTTTCCGGCTTGCGCATGACTTCCGAAAACATGAAATCGTCCACAAGGCTTAAATCCTTAAACGGCTTAATGGGCATGGGGGTCACTTCCTTTACTTATAGTATACTATCTTTCGGCCCGGTTTGCAAGAGAACAGCCAAAAAGGATAGGGAGTTTTCTTGTGTTACGGAATATCTGTCACTTTTCCAGGGACGGGCTGGTGAAAAAATGAGTCCACAAGGATGCCTTTCACTTTATCGTATAACTCTGCATTGTCCTGTTCTGAACAGGTGACGATAACCTGACAGCCGCCTACGCTCAAATAGATTGTGTTGTGTGGCTTGTCCACAAAGGTGACGCCTGTTTCTGGTATTACTTTTTGCATAGCTTTTCTCCTAAATATAAAATATATAGGCTCATACAGACGGCGGCTGGCAGCCGCTCCATAGTCTTTTCATCCTCCGTCATTCTTATGACGGGCGCTCTGTCCAGTGACGGACAGCCAGCGCAAGTATCATGATTCCCCGCTATGCGGATTATGGCCTGCTGCCTTGCCAGGGCAGTTTGCCGCTTGGTGTGGTCGCTCCGTTTCTGTGGCCGTGTTCACCACCTTTCCCGCTCACGAAACATCTTGGCGCACCTTACGGCATGACTCCCCGCACAGGGAATGTATCTGTTTTGCCTTATTCAATTTTCAAGGTTCTTTGGGACAAAAAAGTAATGCGTCCCAACTTGGGACGCATTACCCGGCCAGACGATAAGGCAGGAAACATGTCCCTTACCTATCGTCTGTATTTGGCCTTAATGCATGGCCTTTTTGAAAAATTTTTTCAATTTCTCTTTTGCCCTCCAAAGACTTTCAGCTATGTTCTGATAGGCTACACCCTCAGAGTCGGCAATTTCTTCCTGCGTCTTGTCCTCGAAGTAATACTTTAAGAGCCTCCTGCGCTGGGGTTCAGTTAGGCAGGTGTCTATCCCTTCTGAAAGCAGCTTGCAAAACTGTTCCCTGTCCAACTGGTCATACCACTCGGACAGCAGTTGTTCCGGGGAAGGGGAAGCCGCCTGCGCTGCAGCCCCGTCTAAACTGGTGGTATGTTTGGCGTATGTATGGTTTCCTATATCCGCAATGTGGTAATCCTCATCCGACCAGACTTTCCACTTGTGAAATTCTTCCTCGGATGAAAAGTCCTCTTGCCGCAGACGTACATAGGCCCCGGCCGCCGTTTTGAACACAATGGCGCCAGGGTCTTTTTTGTTTAAGGCATAATCGCTTTTTCGGTCAAACATTCTGTGGCTCTCCTTTGTCTCAAATTTCTTGCCTGTGAAATTTGAGACAAAGGGTGGGGCGCGGATTTTATACCCGCATTTTTTGTCCACTAGAAAAGTGCGTAAAAGCAAAAGCTTCAGCACTTCAAAATATTTTCGTTCTATTATCTTTTGAAGATATTTTGAAATGTTGAAACAGACTAACAAAATCATAAAGCTTTGATCAAGCGCTGCACCATTTTCATCAAAACACGTTTGCTTACGCAGGTGTTTTTTTTGACTTATGCACATTATCAAGCAAATTTAGATTCATTTTTCTGCTTTTATTCTGTTTTTGGCATGAAAAATGCGTCCCACTGTGGGACGCATTTTTCATAGCTTATTGCCAACATGGCATCAAAATACTTTCTGCAAATAAATCATAATGTTCTTTAACCACATACAGAGCACACCACTTCAATCAGCATTATAAGTCACATGGAATTTACCTCCATCCAAGGTAAAAACAGGGGTTTCAAAGGTAGGGGTGCCCGTATAGTTTTTCATTAATTCAATATAGGCAAAGCCTTGTTCTTTCATGAAATCATAACTTCCCTTCTCGATAATTGTTGCCACTTCAGGTGTCTTACCGATAATTTGGCCGTTCTTGTACTCCAAATCATTGACTCCAATGCCATAGAACCTTTTCATAGATTCATCTGACCGGTACAAACTGTAAGCTTCCTTAAGTTGCTTCATCTTTTCCACATATTCCTTTGGTGTGTCAGCAATCCCATGCTCCCTAATCTCCGCTGCCTTTTCTTCCGTGTCCATTTTGCTCGTAGAACTCCATGGGTTATAGCTCCCATCCTCCCGTCGGTGGGCTAAAAGCGCGAAAATAATTGTGTTCATGTTGTCGATATCGTAGCTGTGGCCCCATATATTTTTAGTATTCACGACCTTTGCCATCAGCTCGTTTTCCTGCTCTGTTCCTCCCGAAACTCTGAATGTGAAATCAGACGTATCCAGCGTGAAGGAGTAAGATTTATCCTTGTCGAATTCCAACCCGTTTTCATGGAACTCCTTTTCAATCTGCTCAAGCACTGGCCCAACCTTATCATCAAATGTGGCGTGATTGTAAAAATCAATCCGTGCATTTGAACTGGATAAAAGGCGTTCGGTATCAGTAAGTCCTGTAGTGAATGCTTTTTTCACCATTACGCTATCGAAAGCAAAAAGTACATCTGTTACCGTCTGTTTATCCCTACTGCGCAGCATAGCCGGGATGTCTATGTCATGATAATCTTCGGGAATTTCAAGGCAGGGAAAATTCAAGTCCGGATATAATTTAGCATTTAGGTTTGAATTATTCCAATCGTTCCAAATTGTCTTTGCCATTTGATCCTGGAGTTCCGGGTCTCCAAGTATCATTGCTGTAGCCAACTGTTGTGCCACAGGGTTGCGAAATATACTACGACTGTTGCTTTTAACAAAGGACTCATCCTTTTCTAACTCACTTTTCAAGCTTTCAATCGTTTTTTGTATTGTCTCCCGCGCAGAGTCAGACAACGGCTGGCGCTCCCCTTTGCGGACATATATGATAGGTAGCCTTCTGCTGCTCTCAAATATGTCGCCCGAATCCGTATTCACATTTTTCGTATTGGTATCCTGCCCACCGAGTTCTTTTAGATGGCTTAAACATCCCGCGTTGATGGACACAGTGTCCAACCCATGGCGAAAAGGTGAATTTTTTGATATGCTTGAGCCATTCGCACTTGTGCTTTTGCCTGCCAGCAGGCTCGTTAGGTAGGCAGACTTGGGTCGGAAGCTGATATTCATAATAACTCACCTCATGAGTATGAAAGTATATCCAGGTTCATGCGTTAAAAGCCGCATGGATCTGGATACTTATAACTTATGCTCCAAAAGCGTAAAGATAGTTGACTGTCATTTTCCCGCTATAGGAATATCTGCTGCTTGCAGAAATACCTGTTTTCCAAGATACACTCATCAAGTTAGCTTTATAACTCCCTTTTACCGGTGAGGCATTTGTATACATGAGGCTCGCACCATAAGTAATGCGAGAATTTGAAGTACGTAAACCAGAAAGCGCCCTTCCACTATCTAAAGTTATAGTGAGTACAGCACTATTAATGTTGGCATCGCCATAGGTAGAAGTGCGATTAATTGTGACACTTTTGACCCAAGAACGTTGGGGAACACTACTAGGCGCACTTACAGAAACATTTGCGGAAGACCTATTGGGCGAAAAAATATTAATAGTAAATGTACCTCCAGTTGCAGTCGCTTCTTTAGTGAGAGGATTGCCAAACCAGAAGGAGTAATGCGGCTGAACGGTATCTGATGTCGTTGTAAACTCCACAAAATGCCTACTACTTCCAACATCAGACAAATTCAGCTCAATAAAATAAACTACTTTATCGCCATCAGTTGATCTTTTATAATAGGAAACTGCCGAAGAATTATATCTACCACTGCTCTCCGCTATATTGACCTGCTGTGAATTCTTTAGTACAAAATCAACTTCTTGGTCGGCATAAACTGTAAGAACATTTCGGTTAATTGGACTAGCTAGGCTCTTAACTGTATTGTAAAAGGAAAACCGCTGTATTTCTCCTTGCTCGCGCAGGAAGGCACCATATCTTGCATAATCGACCGGCAAATTATTAACAGTATCGATTGAATTATACAACGGTGCGTTGACATACTCCAAGTCACCTTCCTGCTCCTTCTTATAGGATTCATACTTGTCTATATCATCTGTACCGCTAAAGTCAAACTCAGCGCCTGACGCTGCAAGTGTCTGTATTGAAGAAAATTCCTCGCTAGAAGCCAACTGAACCGACTCCGTTGCAAACGCCGGGATTCCTCCAACAACTAAAAGGACGACCAACACTGCACAAAAAAACTTCAAAGCCATTGATTTTTTTCTCATAATACATTCTCCCTGTTGTTTCAATTTTCAAAATTTGAACATCCGAAATCGAGCCTGCACAAAATCATTTTCAAATGTGCACCCCCCTTTCCCCATGGATTCCAATTTTTGTAAAACATTTCCCAGTAACTCGGAATATATGCCAAGGCTTGGCACACTGGATAGGAAATCGAATTGTCTAATTGGGAGCAAAAGCAAGCTCGAATATCTTATTTTTAAGATATCATATTTACATGGTATTGTCAATAGAAAATCTTTCTTTACAAAGTATTTATGACGTGGTATAATTTAATATATAGGCAGGGGGAAACAAAATTGAGTATTCGAGACAGCTTCAAAAAGGGCTCGCTTGAAATGTTAACATTGGCGCTGCTCAAGGGCGGCGACAAGTATGGGTATGAAATATCCCAAACTATAGGCGACCGCAGTTCCAGCGTGATAACCATGCCGGAGGGATCGCTCTACCCTACATTTTACCGGCTTGAAAAAGAAGGGTGCATTACATCCTATAAAAAGCTAGTAGGGGAACGGCGCACCCGCGTGTATTACCATTTAGAGCCGCCCGGGCTGGAGCGGCTGAACCGATTGGTGGAAGAGTACAACGCGGTAAACGACGCCATACAAAATATACTTGCAAAGCTGGAGGGGTAGTTATGCGCAAAAATGGGACCGATGCGCTTCTACACAGATACATCAAGGAAATCGACAAAAGCTTGGCCTGCCCAGCCGATGGGCGCAGCCAGATCCTGTCAAGCTTGAAGGAAAGCGTTTCCACTTATCTGCTGGATCATCCGAACGCCACATACGAGGATATCACCCAACGCTTCGGCACGCCCGCACAAGTAGCCGACGCTTTTCCGGACGCGGAGGGGATGCCGCGCGCCGCGCGGGGCCTTTCTTTGTTCAGAAAAGTCGTGCTGGGCGTCCTCATCGCCGCCGTGCTTTCCGCTATAGTTTTGGGGGCTGTTTATGTGTCGGATATGCATGGTTTCTTTCACGGGCACTATAGTGAAACGGTAGCATACGGAACACCCCCGCCGCCAGAAAGTGGCGTCCGTCGGTATTAGTCCAGGGGCTGTTTGTAAATGGAATTATGCATAAATGAATGACCGGGGTTTTAAGGCAGGGAAGTATGGCAGCAAAAACACCGGTTGGTCACATTAACTATTTTCAAACAAGCCCTAATAATGAATATTTTTAGGAGAGGATTTTTATGAAACGACTTCTTGCCACACTGCTTACTCTACTTTTGTTTGTATCTGTTCCTGCACTGCCTGCCAGTGCGGCAGAGCCTGCAGACCAGCTTCTATCACGGTCAATAGAATATCTGGATAATGGAGACTATATCATCACAGAAGTCTATAAGTCTGCTGCACAATTATTTTCTGGAACAAATGGATACAAAACCTCTACTTATACGCACGCTAATGGTTCTAATATTTTTAGCGTTACCGTTAACGGAACTTTTACTTATAATGGCTCTACTTCCTCTGCCAACAGCGCCAGTGCTTCTGTAAACATTTACGCTTCTAACGCTTCATTTGTAAACAAAAATGCGTATACGTCCGGGGCTACAGCCTATGGAACCGGTACTGTGAGATATGGTGGAGTCAATATTTCCAGAAGCGTCTCTTTGACCTGCGATAAAAACGGAAACCTGTATTAAGGGAAACCCGAAAAGAAAACTACTCAAATTAAAGTGAGCCCCCATTGCCTTGAAAGAATGCGTCCCAAGTCGGGACGCATTTCTTATTCCTTAAACTGCGGCCAAGCCATCTCCGCATAATTCATGCCATTCTCACCAGGGCTGCCATGATAGTACAGCGCCAGGTGCAAGTGCGGCCCGGTAGAATTGCCGGTACTGCCAATGTACCCCACAAGCTGGCCCTGTCGGATAGGCGTGCCAGGAGTTACCGCCAGCCTGGACAAATGCGCATAAACAGACTGCCAGCCGTCCGTATGGTCTACCACCACGCAGTTGCCAAAGGACCACATACCACCCACCCCATTGGCAGGCACCCATCCATCTTGAATATAGCGGACAGTGCCGGGGGCGCAGGCATAGACCGGCTCACCATAGCAGTCTGCAAAGGAAATATCAATACCGTTGTGTCCGGGGTAGGTGTCCCAGGTATGGCCCGGGAACGGAAAAGCAAACCGGCCCTCGGCTATGGCGCTGGCACCGCCCAGTGGGTTCGCCGCCAGAGGATAATATCGGAGAACATGGTCTACATACTCAATGTCGCCGTACCCGCTCCACCCATGGATTCCCGCCTGCCAGACAGAAAACTCCCGGGCATTTTCTTTGGAGTACCCGCCCCGGGCCAGTGCCCAGGATATGTAGCCGTTGCCGAAGTTATAGCCCTGCAAGGCAAGGCTTATATGCGGGATATCGCCGGGGCCGGTGGCCCCCGCTAGCTGTAGGTTGCTGGCGATAATGCTTGTCCCAAAATCAATAGATTTTTCCGGGTCAACCGGCGTCCCCACTGGCAGGCCCATGCCCTCGGCGCATTGCATCACGTCGCCGCCCACCAGCTCTACATTGCCGCCGGATTCCTGCATCATCACGGCCTTTATCAAGTCCACATATTCGGGGATCCCGTGCTGGGTTGCATAAATACGGATGATGGGGTCAAAGGCTTCCACTTCCGCGCTGACTGGTGTATAGACGCCTGTACCCGGAGAACTGCCGAATGCGGACAGCGCCCCGCCCAGCAGCACCACGGCCAGGAGGATGAAAACCCCTGTCCCGCCCACAAGCCCAGCAAGGGCGCTGACAAGAGCCCGCGCGGCCCGGACAGTCATAACGGCGGCTTTTTTGGTGACGGCTCCCGCAGCTTTAGCGGTTTTACCTGCTTTTTGGGCAAGCCGCTTTTGGCTGTGGAGTTTCATTTTTTGGGCGGCACGTTCTATCAAAGCCCTGCCAGCGCGCTTTCTCCCGCTGGCAATCGCTTTCCTCCGGGGGATATTTCCCGGCCCTGGCCTGCCGGGCCTTTTTTCAAAAGCGCCCGGTTTCCCCGCTTTTACGGGATTCCCCATAGCTTTTATGGATTCCTCCGCACGGCGGGACTTAATAGCGGAAGGACCGCGGACCGGTTTTTCTTTGGGGGCAAAAGCGCCGGAATGGTGCTCCTTAATAGGGGAACGTCCAGCCTCCCTAGCGGGCGGCTGGACGGATTGATGGATGGATTGATTTTTCCCCGTTCTGCTGTCTTTTGTTGGGGCGGGCTGGAAAAACGCCCCTGTCCTCCCTACTGCGTTTTTAGCGGAGGAAGGCTGTGGGGAAAATGCGCTGGAGGACCTTCCCCGCCGCATGGCGGAATGGGGGGCGGGGCCAGCCTCTATCCCTGCGCGCGGCTGTGTCCCACTGTGATACGCAGGCGTGTTATCTGTGGGGATGGGCTGTCCCTGTGTCCCAGAGTGGGACCCGTCCCCGCCTATCCCCCGCCCCTGGTGGGCTGTATCCTCTGACCGGGCCTTTTCTTCCGCAGCCTGGGCTTTGCGCTCCTTTATCAATTTCTGCCGTTTCTGGATTGCCATTTTTGCCTTCTGCGCACTGCCTTTTACAGTCCCCACGGCCTTGCTGCCCACAAACCGTGCCGCCTGCTGGGTGCTGTCAACCCCATAGCTGCTGCCTGCCTTATCCTGCTGCTCCGAACTGCCCGGCTGGGCGGATTCCCGGATTTTTTTGGTAAACTGGTCCCTGGCAAGCTTCAGCGCCCGCTGCCTGGGCAGGGCACTCCCCGGCTGTTTTCTTTGGACAGGGGCTTTTGCCTTGATTGCCATAGACGGCTCTTTCTCTCGTATAATTCGGATAAAATGCACCTCCTGGAATATAGAAAAAATGCGTCCCAACTTGGGACGCATTTCCACTCTAATTTATTGACTTTCTGATACCTTCCATAATGTAAAAGGCGCATGGGAGGGCGATAGAATTGCCCAATGCCATATACCTTTGGGTCGAGCTTATCCGCTCTCCTGCCGCGCCGAGCTCTGTCCAGCCATCCGGCAAGCCCATGAGCCTTTCCGTTTCCCTCTCCGTCAAATAGCGGATGCAGCCGCCTGCCGGATCGTCCTTGTACCAAAAGGCAAAGGGAGCGTTCTTGCTGGCAAGGATAGTGGGGAACGGGTCGTTCCGCTTTCCAAAACTGCCTGTAAACTGCGCGTGATTCCTATTCATGGCCGCTGCCCTCATTCTATACATTTGAAAGGGGTAGACGATGGGTATACGCCCCCCTGTTTCAAGAAAAGGGCCTCTATCTCCGGGGGCGGCGGGAGGCCCGCCCGGGCCGCAAGCTCCAAAAAGCGGGTGCACGCCCTGGGGCCTAAACAGTATGCTGGCAGCCCGCCGCCCTCTAAAATCTGCCAGGACAAAGACCCTTTTTCTGCGGGCCAGAGGGGGCCTTGCCCAATATTGGGCGTCCATAAGCCGCCAGGCCAGGTCAGGTTGTCCCCCTCTAACCATCCCGGCGTTTGCCCATTTTCCAGAAACAGGCATTGGAACCGGGCGCCCCGCGAAAGCTGTGAGCACGGCTCCAAAATCCAGCCTGTTTCCTGATGAAAGGCTTCCCATGACGTTTTCCCAAACAGCGAAAGTTGGAAATAGATTTCCAGTGGCATCCCTCATTTCGTTTATGATTCTAATAGCCTGAAAAAACAGGCTTGATTTCTTCCCGGCCAGCCCCGCACGGTCGCCAATCTGTGAAAGGTCCTGGCAGGGAGAGCCGAAAGTGATAATGTCAACAGGCGGTATCTTGCCGCCGTCCAACAGGGTAATATCCCCTAAATGCGCCATGCCGGGGAAGTGGCGCTTGGTGATGGACATAGGCGCTTTCATAATCTCGCTGGCCCAGATTGGTTCTATACTGTTCAGTTTCGCGGCAAGCGGAAATACTCCGATCCCATCGAATAAACTGCCTAAGGTCAGCACTAAGATTCACCCGGTGTGGTGGTCATGAGCTTATAGAGGGCCGTGTCCCTGGGGATGGTATTGGCAAAAGGCACCAGGGCCCCGCCCATGCGCAAAAGCCCATGCCCGGCCTCTGCGTTCTCTATGTAGCCCGTCTGCGTGTCGGAAAGATGGAGGAGTTGAGCCAGCTCGGCCCGGTCGGTAGCCGCCTGATTAAAGAGCAGCAGAAATTCGGAGTTGGCGAACATGAGCCGGGCCGTTTCGGAGCGCAGGCACTCCTCCACGTTCTGCGTTGCGGCTGTCAGGGGCGCGCCGTATTTGCGCCAGCGTTTCCAGGCCCGGTAGAGGACTTCGGCGGAATAGTGATACTTAAAATACAGATACACTTCGTCTATAAAGACCCAGGTATACTTGCCTTTTCTGCGGTTGGCGGCAACCCGGTTCTGGATGGCCTCCAGGGTAACAACTAAAGCCGTGGGCCGCAGGCTTTCGCCCATTTCGTAAAGGTCGATAGCTACCAGGCGGTTGTCCATGTTCACGTTGGTTTCATGGGCGAAAACATTCAAGCTGCCCTCGGTGATGAGTTCAGCGGCAAGGGCGATCTCCCGGGCCTCCGGCTCGGTCTGTTTCAAAACTTCAGCCCGCCAGTCTGTGAGCAGCGGGGCGGGCAGTTTGCCCTTGCTTTTGAGGAAAGGGCGGTAGACGTTGGCTGTACAGCGGTCAATAATGGATTTGTGGCTGCCAGTAATGCGGCCCGCGCCCATCTGCTGTTCCAGAATACTGGTGATAACCTCGGATTTTAAGGCCACCGGGTTTTCGTCCTCGCCGTACCCCTCTGCCATGTCCAGGGGTGAAATGTGGTGGGGGCTGTGGGGGGATATCTCCACCACCTCGCCGCCCAGGGTGCGGACAAGAGGGCCGTACTCCCGCTCAGCGTCGATGATGATAATATCATCATTTGTACCAAGCGCAACATTGGTAATGGTAGACTTCATAGCCATAGACTTGCCGGAACCAGACACGCCCAAGTAAAAGCCGTGGGGAGATATCAGGCGCTTGCGGTCACAGATAAGCAGATTTTTACTGACTGCGTTCACACCATAATACATCCCGCCCGGGTCTTGTATCTCCTGGGCCCGGAACGGCATAAGGACGGCGGTGCTCTCGGTGGTGAGAGTGCGCAGAGCTTTTACCCGGCGCAGGCCATAGGGCAGGACGGTGTTCAAGCCGTCCTCCTGTTGGTAGCGCAGGACGGAGAACTGGCAAAGGTGCTCCCGGCCGATGGCAAGGAGGGTTTCGGTGTCCGCGTCAAGCTGCTCCAAGGTGTCGGCGACATGGGCCAGGGTGACAACGGCAAACATCATCCGCTGGTCACGGACAGTCAAATCGTCCAGAAACTCTTTTGTTTCGGCCCTAAGCTGCTCCAACTCATAAGGAACGCTGGCCGTAAAATTGTTCTTGGAGTTCTGCCGCTGCTGCCAGCGGGTTATATCCGATTCCACGCCCAAAATCCGCTGCTGGATTTCTTTTACAGCCTCGTCCGTGGGGACAGGGAGAATGTCAATGGCAATCACCAGATTGCGGGCAAAATCGGAGAGGTCTGCAATCATCTCGTCCTTGATATAGCTGGCATATTCCTTGAGAAAAAGCACCCTGCCAAACTTGCCGCCCATCTCAAAATGCCCAGCCTTAAACTGTAAACCGTCCGGGCAGACCAGGTCTTTGTAGTCCACGCCGTGACGGATAGCGGCGGCCTGGTCGAAGGTGAAATACTGCTCCTCGCCGGGACGGAAAAAGTCGTGGAGAAGGCGCAGGCGTTCATAATTGGATATGGCCCGTGCGCCGGAGTCCAGCCGGCCAAAATTCTTTGACAGGTTCCCATCCACCCGGCGGAAGTAGGCGCGGGTGTCCTCGATTTTCCGCTGGGCGATGGACAGGGTAATGTATTTCTCCTGTACCAAATCGTTGCTTTCGGCGGCCTTACCTATCAGGATATCGTTGTACTCCCCGCGGTACTTGTCCAGCTCGTCCCCCTGTTCTTTCATCAGGACGGAACGGCGGAAGTCCACCGGGTTCAGCCGTCGGTTGATGATATTGATTTTTGCCGTGGCGTCGGTGGGCAAAGAGTTCAGCACCGCACTGTAAGAGAGGAAAATGCTGCGCCTGTCCTCACTGGACGCGGCGGCATAGTTCACGTCGGCAAAACGCCAGGTGCGGCTGTGCTTGCCGCCCACCTGCCAGATTCCGTCACTATAGATTTTCTTAATGGGGATGGACTGCTGGACGCTGCGGGGGATGGTAAACGTGTCCTTTTCGCTGTTGTTGGCGGCAATCAGGGATTTAATCAAAGCCATCACTCTCCTTCCGGCCCATAAGGGTGTAGTGGAGGTTGTGGGATTCAAACCGCCTGCCCCCAGCGCAGAGGATTTCTGATTTTACGACAGCCCAAATAAATTGCTCCAAGGTCATACCGTTGTAGGTGAAAAAGCCTGCCACGCCTGCCGGGGCCGCGCAGAGGATGCACAGCCAGCTTGCGGTTTCTTTGCCGATGAAGGGGCCCAGGCCGAGATAAATGCCAACGGCCATCAGGACGGCCAGGGCCGCACACAGAAACTGCCGGACGGACAGGCCGAAGAATATCGTTTCCTTGTGGCGGCGGACTTCTTTAGGGATTTTTACTTCTATAACGTATCACTCCTTCTACTGTGTCCCAAGTTGGGACGCATTAAATTCAATCGAGCTTTCAACCTCATTGCCCCACACGTCCCAGCCGGGAACGGTCTGCCGGGCAAAAAGCTCTATACGGGGGATATCCCCCATGAGGGCAACAATCTTTTCCCGGACGATATCCGGTTTTTTGCTATGCTGTTCTATAGGCGAGATAATGAATTGGTGTACATTCGCGACCTTTCTTTTAGGATGGCCTTTGGTCGCTAGTAAGCATATTTCAGCGTTTCCCCTTGTCCAGAACCCCAGCCCATAAAACCAGCTATCTGTCTTGCGGTTTTTCTTCAGCCAGACAAAAGCCACTGTTTTATAGCGGAACCTCCATGCGTTGATAACACGCAGCGTGTCTGCCAGTTGGGGAAAGGTTGACCAAAGGAACAGGGCGCAATCTGGGGCGGCAATATCCGCAACAGGCAAGTCGCAAAGCTGGCTGATACTCATGGTAGGATAATGTTTCTCAGCAGCACCCCGGAGATTTTTCTGGCTATACCGCCAGGGCGGATCAGCATAAATAATCGGATACTTCATAGTCCAAACATTTCTTTTGCCAGCCGGTCCGCGCCCTTTACCAGCCCTACCAGCACCAGCATATTGAAAACAAGCTGGCCCAGGTACTCCCAGGCCATAGTGACGGCGGGAAGGCTGGGATCTACCGATGGGGTGGAGCTTGACAGGAACGCGGAATAGATCAGGCAGGCCAGCACAATGATAATACCCTCGGCGCACACGCCTATATAGGATTTGATGAAAGCCTTGCCGGTGGAGGACGTACCCTCCCCGGCAAAAGACGCCAAGGGCAGCGGGGCCAGGGCCGTGTACATATAGAGCCGGAAGAACCGGCTGTACACAGTTAAAATCAAGATAAAGGACAGCACCGTTATAATCAGGCTGGCAAGTAAGGACACCAGCCAGAGGGGGATGGATTCAAAAAAGCCTATCCCCTCTATGGCGTCCACAATTTCCGTGGGCAAGTCGGCCCCGGCGCTGACCATGCCGCCCATGCTGTCCATAACATTGCCCACTATGCCGCCGCAAATTTTGAAGATGGCGGACATGATATCCATGGAGTACCCCACGGCCACCTTTGCCCCGGCAAACCGGATAAAGTGCCGCAGGGCAAATTCCGGCCTCTGCATTTCCTTAAAGCCCGCCGCACTCTGGAACACGCCCATGGCAAAGAAAAGCACCAGCAGTCCATACCCAATGCCCTGCATGGCCCCGGCCAGGGTGTTGATGATGTTCCAGATATCCCCGCCTTTGAAGGTTTCCGGGGATTGGGTCAGGAGCGACCACAGCTCGGCCAGCTTGCCGTTCCAGGCGCCCAAGGCGCTTTGTATGTTCTGTACCACCCAGTTATCGCTGATAGGCCATCACCTCCTTGAGAAAATGCGTCCCAAGTTGGGACACATTTTCCCGTCTGTTTTTTGTCCTCATGGCATTACACCACGCCGATCAGCTTCAGGATGTCCTCCGCACAGGCAATGAGCAGGCCGCCGAACAGGCACAGAAACCCTTGCGTCCGCTGGCTGGCGTCATGGGACTGGACGGACATGCCCACCTGCACCATGCCCCATCCCAGGATAATGATCCCGATGGCGCGGATGCAGGAAAAAATAAAGGTGGACAGGTTGTTTACAATGGTAAGGGGGCTGTCACCACCGTCTGCGGCAAAGGCCGGGACTGCCAGGACGGTAAAAGCCACGGTCAGCACGGCCCAAAAGGATATGGCCCATTTTGCGGGCCGAGGTGTGTGTGTTTTCATTCAGATTCCTCCATATCTTCTATAATTTCGATTTCGTCTAAGCTGGTAAACGGAAAATTCAAGTCCTCCACCGCATAGGGGGAGGCGGGGTAGTGGATATATGGCGCGGCCCCGCCGTCCTCGGTCAGTGAAAGATTAGGGTGTTTCATAAGGTCGTACTTATTATCCAGCACAGGCAGCTCGCCACGGAGCAGCACCAGGGCCTTGGCATTATCCAGCATACGCACCTCGTCCGGGGTCATGAGCTCCCGGCCGGACTGCTGAAAATTCTTGCTGAAAGAGCCATTTTTGCCCTTGCTCTGGCTGTGGGTGGATGTGCTGATGGTCTCCTTGCCCAGTAGCTCGGAGATATATTTGTGGGTGCTTTTCTCGTTGCCGCCGAGGTAGCAAAAAGCGTCGGCGTTGCCGATTATCCCCTCCCAATCGTCCTTAAAAAGCCCTTTTAGCTGGGAGATATTTTGCAGGATAATGGTAGCCATAATGTTGCGGCTGCGCATGGTGGCCTGCAAGCGGGCGTAGCCGTCCGGGAGGGCGATGTTCGCAAACTCATCGAACATCAATCGAACAGGAATGGGCAGGGAGCCGCCATAATTCCGGTCGGCCTGATAGTACAACTCCTGGAAAGCCTGGGTATAGAGCATACCCACCAGGAAGTTGAGGGAGGCGTCGTTGCTGTCCGGGATAACGCAGAAAACCGCCTGTTTGCGGCTGCCCAGCTTGTCCAGCTCCATATCGTCCCGGCTGGTGATCCGCTGCACTTCTGGCAGGGTGAAAGCAGACAAGCGAACAGCAGCCTGCACCAAAATTGACTTTGCAGTTTTGCCGGCGGCTTGCTTGAAAATTTTGTACTGCCGTACCGCGATATGCTCCGGCTGTTCTTCCTCCAGGGCCTCGAAAAGCAAGTCAAGGGGGGATTGAAAATCATCATCGTCCTCCTTGGCGCTGCCGTACTCTATCATGGTAAGTATCATTTCCATGTTCTGTTCTTCGGGCGGGGCCTCGTGGAGCAGATAGAGCATGAGCGCACTGTCCAGGGCGGTTTCGGATTTTTCCCAGAACGGGTCGGAGTTAGCGGCCTTTTTGGGGGTGGTGTTCTTGATGAAATTGTCAATGAGCCGGAACACGTCGGAGTCTTTCCGGATATATCGAAAGGGATTATAACAGTCCGAGTGCTCCGGGTCTATCAGGTCAAGGACACGCAGGGTATAGCCCTTTTGTAGCAGCAGCGCGCCCACGGAGCGCAGCACCTCAGATTTCGGGTCTGTGACAATGTAGCTGGTATTGGCAAGGTAAAGGTTGGGCTTCACCACAAAGCGGGTCTTGCCGGAACCGGAGCCGCCCACGATTATCTGTAACAGGTTGCGGCGGTGCTTGCGGCTGTCCAGGCCCATTTGCAGGCGCTGGGTCAGAATGACGTTTTTCTCCGGGTCTTTGTCCCGGTATTTGCGGTTCAGTTCCCGGACGCTGCCCCATTTTGCCGAGCCGTGTTCCTCGCCTGGGCGCTTGTTCTCCCGGGTGGAGTAGTACATAAAAATGGCGCAGGCGTAAACTGCCAACGCGCCCAAGATGAAAGGTATGGTTTGGGCCGTCCACCTCAAGGCAAAGGGGCGTTCCATAGCTTTTGAGAAAGCGCCCATAAAGTCAATGAGATCCATCCCGGCGGTATAAGCCCCGGCGGCGGCCGCGCCCAGCCATACCACCACAAGGGAAAACGCCGCCCAAACAGGCGCGGCGTCACGAAAGGATTTCTTAATTCCAGTCACCTCCTGAAAAAATGCGTCCCAAGTTGGGACAGATTAAACCGGCCGGCAAACCCTCCGGCCATCTGAAAAACAGAGTAGAAACAGGGTGCACCCGCACACGGTTCTGGATTTTCCCCATGACTACTAAAATCCCGGCGGACAGACCCGGTCAAGGCCCGGCGAAGGCCGGCTCGCGGATTTTTGTGGGCGGCCGCAGGCAGCACGCAAAAATCCGGCCTTGACAGGGGCTGGCCGGTGGGATATCCTCCCCATGGGGGAAAATTCAGAAAAGCCGCTGACTATCTGGCGGGCCTTCTGCTGGGCTGGCGGCTGCCCCTTGTGTGCTGCTGGGGCGCGATCCCCTGCTGGATGGAGCCGCCGATCTTCTTGCTCATGTCCTGCACATAGTCCAGGGCCCGCCGGATATCCTCCGCGCCCCAACCGTTATAGAGTTCCCGCAGCCCGGACAGCTCCGGCATATCCCGCTCTATGCCAAACCGGCGGCACAGGATATAGGAAACGCTTTCCGCGTCCAAGTGGCATTCCTCCCGGCTATAATACTGGTTGCGCCCTTTATCGTGGAACCGGGAATGGGCCACCTCTGTAGCAATGGCCGCAAAGGCGTCCGTATCCGAAAATTCCGGCGAGACGTACAGTTTCATTTGCTGGCTGTCATAGTACGCGGGAATTTCAAGCCCCTGGTCAGCCTCCACAGGGACCGCCGAAAAGTTGAGCAGCGTTGTCAGGGCGCTTTCCATGTCTTTGCTCCCTTCCGTAAGCCGCGCCTGTTTCGGGTCCCGGCCCTGGGTCTGGCGGATATCATAGGCGTCTGTAATGATGTACCCCTTGCCAAAGCTGGAACGGGCGAATATCTGCACCCCGCGTCCCTTTTCCCCCTCCGCAATGTAGCGGCCCATGGCCTGCCAGCGTTCCTTGGTGCCAAACTGGGTTACCTCCGCGTCCTGGGCCATAGCCAGGGCCACATTGCCCACACTGTACATGGGGTTGTCCCCCTGGGTTTGGAGATACCGGGAATAGGCGTCGGGATTGCCGGCAATCTCCATCACCCCCGCGTCCTGCATGGCCATCAGGTTCTCCCTCTCGGATTCCCGCTGGGCTTTCCACTCCTGGTCGTTCTGTGTCTTTCGCGCAACAATATTTGCCAAATTTGCCATAAGAAAATTCCTCCTTTATCGGATATGCTCTCTGTTTTTTACGGGGCTGGATTTCATACTTTCGCTGGCAGCGCGCATGGCCTCCAGCCGCCTTTTTACGGACGGTTTATCCGTCGGTCTCTCCATCGTCTGTTTCGAGCCATTCCCGCGCCCGGGCGAGGATCGCTCTTGTGGAGCGCGGGGGATGGCTTTTTTTGCGGGTTCTTCCTGGTTTTCCCTGGCAGGGATGGGGTAGCCCATGGCCTGAAAAACCGCGTTGAGCTTGGCGGCATTGGCCTCGTTGGACACTACATTGAACATGGGGTTGTTTTCGCCCCGCTTCTTGGGGATAAAGTACAGCAGCCCAAAGGAACGGGCCAGCTTTTGAAATTTCTTCTTATCCTCTGCTTTCAGGGGGGCCACCACTGCCGGGGAGGGGTCTTTTGCCAGGGTCTTGGCGTTGGTCTTTCCCACCAGCTTGTAATGCTCGTGCCTGATAGCCAGCAGCAGGGCGGCCACATTTTTAATGCCAGCGCCTGCCAGTTTTAGGGCCTCGCCGGTGAGTTCCACGCCTTCTTTTACCACCACATCGGCGGCTGCACCGCCTACATCCATACATCATGACCTCGCTTTCTCTGTTTGGTTTTTTCCTGTTTCTTCTCCGGGGGCTTGTCTACTAATAGTGGGGACTGCTCCCGAATTACCGGGATATCTTCTTGTATCTGCCTGCATAGGCGCAGATCGCGCCGCAGGGGGCGCAGTTCTAGGCTGATATTTTGGATATCTGTTTCCACATCCTCGCCACGTCGTTTCTGCCTGTACAGTTCCTTACGGCGGGCAACAAGCCCGGTAATCTGAACGTCCAGCAAACCCATATACCCCGCAAGCTGCTCTGCCGTGTCAATGTGATTCTCCCGCAAAAGCTGAAATTGCCGGATATAGCGGTTGAGTTTCGTTACCTCCTTTCGGACGCTATAGGGCCGGGGCCGTCTGCTGGGGCGCATACCCCGCAGAAGATAGATATACCGGAAGTATAACGCCCGGAACCCATGCAGGCGGGGACGGGGCCTGCCGAATTTCTTCACCCGGTACTCTTTGCGGATTTTTGGCAAGGATATAGCTTGCGGGCTGCTCCCCTCAGCACGCCCTTGGGCCAGACGCTTTTGCAAGGCTTCTTCGGTATATGCAGCGCCCAGCCCACCCAGACGGATAAACCGTTTGCCGCCGGGGGGCCTGACTGCCGTATGCTTTACATTGGGGCCGCGCTTGACTTCATACCCCATCCGGGTCAGCTCAGCCCAAAAAGACTTATAGGTAAAGGAATGGGCCAGGGCAAAATCAATGTCCTGCCGAACCTGCCCCCGGATGGTGGGCTTGCCGGAATTTTCTGCTTTCCATTCGGCGTACTGTCTGCCCCGGTCCGTGGGTTCGATAGTGGAAAGGCCGTTTTCCAGACTTACCATGTTGGACGTACCCCGGATATCTCCAAAGTAGTCCTTAAAGGTATTCTGGTATTTGCGGCCGTCCACAAAGGACACGGAGTTAAAAAGGATGTGGCAATGCAGGTGCGCATGGTCTAAGTGGGTGGACACCACGACTTCATATTTTTCACCCAGCACACGCCGGGCAAATTCCACCCCCAGCGCATGGGCCTGCCGGGGCGTTACCTCGCCGGGGGCAAAGCTGTGGATAAGGTGGTAGCCCAAGACGCCGCCCGGTTTGCCCCAGCGCTCCTTGGTTGCCATCATGTCCTGACAGGCGGTTTCCAGGGAGCAGTTCAGCGCGGTTTCCAGCACGGTGCCCTCTGAAATGTTCTTGTCCGCATTGCCTATGTAGCCCAGCACGGCGGCAAGGTCTGTTTTTTCCCGGTTCAGCACATAATCCACGCAATGGTCGAGCCTGCTCCGCACGGCAATGATTTTATCGTATGCTAACCTACAACACCTCCTTTATCAGCCGCCATGCCTGTTTTACCAGGGCGGCGGCCTCTTGAATATCCCGTTCTGAAATGCTCCTGCATGAATTGGCCCAGTACGCAATCTGGTTCACGTTGTTGCCGATTGCTGACAATTCCCGCAAAAGTGCCGCGTATTCGTCCGGGGGCCGGGGGCGCAGCTCCACGCCCAAAATGAGTTGCCGGATCAGCGGCTCCATCTTCATGCCCGACACCTGGGCCAGCCGCTGCAAGTGGGAATACTCCGGGGCGGTCAGGCGCAAGGTCAGGCGTTTTACATTTTGTCGCATGATACCTCCTTCCTTTTTAGGGTGAAATGTGCTATAATGTGTCCCAAGTTACAGTAAATGCTAAAATGGGAAGGGAACATGGATATGATAGAACGAGTCGCTTTCTCAAGTAAATTAGACATCCAGCTTTTTCACCACATTCGATTTGTGATGAATGCCCTCCGAAAAAAGCACAAGGACATCGAAATATCCATAGAATATGGACCTGCAAAAGATGAAAGAAAAAGCGTTTCTGCCAACGTATGGGCCGGATTTGACGGCGCCCATGCCAGGTATTTTCTCTATACGGCATATATGGATTGCGATTTAGATGATTATGTTGCCGTTGCTCGAGCCATACATGAGAGTGAAGAATTTAGGCTTGCTTTGAAAAATTTTTTGGGCGAACATCTGATGGACTGATTCCCGGCCCTCTCTTTGCTTGTCATGCAAACGCGCCTCTCCGGGCGCGGTTGGAACCGGGGTCTTAGGGGCTTGTGCCCCTAACAAGTGGGATTTTGCTGTCAAAATCCCGTACTTGCTGGGACGCCAACACTAAAGTGTTGGCAGGGGAAAACTCCCGGGGACAGTATCCGGGTATGTTTTCCCTATCTGTCCGGGCCGTCCTTCTTTTTCTGTACTTTCTTCTGATGGGCGGCTTTCTTCCGCTCCACAATCTGGGCGCGCTCGGAAAGCTGCTCGGGAGTGACAAACTCCTTCAGCACATAGCAGCCAAAATCATTATAATACCATGTCAGCCGTTTGGATTCTGGTATGCGTTTTGCCTTTTCCCACTTTCCTACGGCCTGGGTCTGCAGTTCCATCCGTTCCCGTATATCCGCATTTTGCCGGGAGGGTTTAAGCTCATACTGCCACATTTCTTCCTCGGTCAGCGGATGGGAATAAATGATTTCTCCCCAGGCCCGAAAGGCCTCGCCTTGCACCGGCTCCCTATCCTCATAGAACTCTATATGCACAGGCTTATTGAAAGGTTCTGACGGGCATGTGCCGGGCCCAATGGGTCGCTGGGTGGAGTAGTATTTGTAGCTCTCCTGCGGGGGAGGTTCCGTTATTTCAGAGTGGACAATATCACTGTCTACCTTTTCTATATCTATTCCTCCTTCCCAAACCTCTCCGCCGAGTCAAAAGCTGGTTCCATATATTTGCTCTCAAAGGCGGCGGGGTTGTACCGGGCCGCCTCCTCCGGCTCCGCGTAATTGCCGGGGCCAAGGGGCTTGCGGCCCTCCGGGAGCTCCATAGGCAGGAGTGTCAGGATGGTGCCGCAAAACTCCCTGTCCTGGGCGTGTTCCGTAAGCGTAAAGGGCTGGCCCGGCTGTGCACACAGCTCATAGCAGAACAGCATATGTACCGTGTCCCGGCTCACCCTATGGGGTGTGAACAGGGCAGGGCACCCGAATATTTCTACTTCCAGCATAGGCGTTGTGGCGGCGTTTATCATGGTCATTTTGTGTTCTCCTTATCTTGTATAAATTTTTTGTGCTTTCTTTTCGGGCGGCGCCGTTCCTCTTTCCGGGGATATAGCGTCTATCATCCCGGCGGCGGTAGAGCGTATCACTTCCAGGGAGGCTTTCAGCTCTGGCAGGGCCTTATTTTTACTCCATCCGGCCACATAGCCGAAGGAGTAATCGGAAGTATCAATGCCCAGGCGACAGCATACCACATAGGCAACACTTTCAGCCTCCACCTCTTTTACATTACGGTCACGCTTTTCACCGTCATTACAACTAATGTTTTCAAACATCTTACCTACCTTTCTATTTCTTTTGGGTGCGCTTTTGGCTGCAATTTCCTGGGGTCTGTCCCATCGCTGGGGCAGATGGCCTTTACCCGGCTGGCGGCATAAATGGCGTTAGCGGAAAGCTGCCGCTGCCATGCCCCGGCGCTCCTGGCCCAGTGGAACCCGTTGGATTTCAGCGCGGAACGCACGTCCTCCGGGGGTATCTCGTCAAAGAACACCTGCAACCGGTTTGCGTCCATATTGGCCTCGACCCGGCCCCCATCAAATTCCCAGCCCCGGAACCCTGTTTCCTGTTTTTCTTCCAACACGGCAATACGTTTTTCTATGCGGCGTATCTCAGCATTGTTGTTGGACAAGGCCCAGGCGGGAAAAGGGGCGGTTTCCCAGGAATAGGCGTTTGCCATGGAATTGTCCAGTTCAGCGGCCCGCTCCGGGGAAATAGCGTCACACCCCCGGCAGGTCTGGTGCTTGCGGTAGTAGGCGTTCACCTGTTTCATAAGGGACTGCTTATTTTTGAGCTTGTCCAGCTTGTCTTTTAGCTTTGTAATGGCCTCCGGGTCGTCAGATGAAATAGCCGTGTTGTTTTCAGCAGCCTGGGCTTTCTGGTCATAATAGGCGGCCTTATCCATAGCCTCCATAGACTTCTCCATTTTATGGGCAGCCCGGTCACGATAGCGCTTATCTGACTTATAAGAGTAGTGGTCTACCAAGAGCGGCTGGCCGGGCGGGATGGCGGACAGCATATCGCTGGACTGTTTATAGAGATCGTGGCTTTCCGCACGGGCCTTGTCCGCTTTATCCCGGTAGTAGTCTATCCGGGCCTGCTTTTTGGTTTCATAGTCATTCAAAATATCACCTCAATTCCTGTTTTTCCTTTTTCTTCTGAGAAGTTTTTGAACTCCTTGGCGCGTGCGATAACTCCCCGTCCAGTGAAAATCCAGTGCGCTCCTGCTTTGGCGCAAAAACGCCGCCCAGCTCTTTCAGCACTTCACTGGCGCTCTTTTCCACGGCGGGCAGCTCTTGCCCCTCCGCCGTGTACCCCGGCAGGAACAGACCGTTCACCATAAAATATCTGGCGTATTCTTGAGGAATGGGCGGGGAGATTTTGTAAAAAAGGTGCTCGTAAAAAGCCTTTCTCCCATCCAAATATTTCTCTGATGCGGCCTTGTCGGTAAAGCGCTTTTTGTCCTGGTGGGCGATGGTTTTCCCATTCTGCCCCGGCAGCACATTCAAGGAAACCCGCCAGCTCACATACCACGCCACGGGCACAGATTTTTTCAGCGCACGGTCGTATTTCGTATCCTCGTACACATGGATATACATTCTATATACCATGTTGCTGATTTCATCCGCGTGCCCATCAGAGGATTTCTGCCATACATTGCCGGTGTGCTTTACCTGGGGCATTTTCAGATACTCCACTGCCTTTTGCAAAAGGAGCGTGACAGCGGCCTGCTCCTGCCATTTCCCCACCATTGACTGTAATTCAGCATATAGGGATTTTTCAGCAGAAACACTTTTCTCCATCCAGGCCGTAAGCGTTTCCGTGGATTCCTCCGCAAAAGGCCGCAAAAAACCGTCAGTATCGTTGAAATAGATGGTGGAGCTATATTTGAGTTCACTCCCCGGCTGAACATTACCGTGGCTGTAGGCAGTATAGAATTTCTCATTTTCTGCCAAAGGCCATCACCTTTCCTTTGCGGCGTCCTTCACCGCCTGCTTGGCTTTCTGCTTTTCCTCCATTTTACGCTGCAGGTCCAGGGCATTGAACACCTTGCGTTTGACCTCGCTGACCGTAGGGGCCTTGTCATTGGGGAAATACTCCTTCAGTTCATTGCTGGTGAAGGTGTACTTGATTTCGGGTTCGGCCTTGGGCTTGACAATGGAAGATATCTTCTTTTCGTCCAGCGGAGCGGGGGCCTTGGCGGGCTTGGTGGGTGCAGGGGGAGCAGCTTTCTCCGTGGGCTGAGTGGCGTTGCCCATAACAGGCGGTTTTGGGGTAGAGGCTGTTTTTTCCAGCGCAGGGGCAGCTTTCGCGGCCTCCTGGCTGGCCTTTTTTATCTCTGTGGCCTGGGCCATGGTGGGGACAACGCCCTCTTTCTTGATATAGTCCACCACCTTTTCCTGTTCCTCGGGCTTGAGATAGGACAGCTCCACCGCCGTATTGAAGGGCATTTCTTTTTTGTCCACCTGCTGTTTTAAGTCTGGCACCAGGGATTCAATCCGCACTAAGCGCTGTACCTGGTTGCGGCTCATGCCCAAGTCCTCGGCCACCTGCTGGTCAGATCGCTTTTGCGGCCCGGCAAGCTGCTCCATCTTGGAGCGCCGCCCAGCTTTGCGGGTCAGGGCGTCCAGTTTCATTTTGGCGGCACGGGCCAGCTCAGAGGTGGGAATATCCTGGCGGTGCAGGTTGCCATCCACCACTTCAATGCGGGCGGTATCGTCGTCCTCCCGGACGATCACTACGGGCACGGGGTAGTTCAACTGCTTGGCAATATCGTGCCGCCTGTGGCCGGAGAGCAGCTCCAAACCGCCGCCCTCCCGGGGGCGGGCCTTGACCGGCTCGTTGATGCCGTTTTCTTTGATGGATTCATACAAATCCTTGTAGTCCTGGACTTCCCGGTTAATGGAAAAGGGGTGTTCCAGGAACTCAAAGAAATAGCCAGGGTGCAGGCGCATGGAAAAACCCTCGCCTTCCTGGGGAATGGGCAG
The DNA here is from genome assembly GCA_009917445.1 of bacterium D16-76. Classification (GTDB taxonomy): domain Bacteria; phylum Bacillota; class Clostridia; order Oscillospirales; family Acutalibacteraceae; genus Acutalibacter. Next base: position 27,866 of record QZEE01000005.1, read on the forward strand.
GCTTTTCAGCGCGGATTCATCGGGCTTGTCCAGCTTATCCGCAAAAATCTGCGTTACCTTTATCCCTTTAGGCGGCTCAATAGCAGTATCTTTCGCGGGGCCAGCGGCGGGGGCAGGCTTACTATCACTGTTCTTTGCCGGAGCCTCTGATTTTTTATCGCTGGTGGCAGGGATGGACTTATCCTCACCAGCCTTTACCGGGGTATCGGGCTTTTTGTCACCAGTGGCAGGGGTGGCCTTACCGTCACCAGCCTTTGCCGGGGCATCGGGCTTTTTGTCACCAGTGGCAGGAGTGGCCTTACCGTCACCAGCCTTTGCCGGGGCCTCTGGCTTTTTGTCACCAGTGGCAGGAGTGGCCTTACCGTCACCAGCCTTTACCGGGGCCTCTGGCTTTTTCTCACCAGTGGCAGGGGTGGACTTACCGTCACCAGCCTTTGCCGGGGCCTCTGGCTTTTTCTCACCAGTGGCAGGGGTGGACTTGCCGTCACCAGCCTTTGCCGGGGTATCGGGCTTTTTCTCGCCAGGGGCAGGTGCGGCCTTGGTATCAGCAGCTTTCAGCGGGCCACTGTCCAGCTTGATTTGCTCAGGTTTCTTTTCAACCGGGGATATGCCTGGCTTTTTGTTATCGGGCATTCAATTCCTCCTTCTTTTTGTGTCCCAACTTGGGACAGATTTTTACAGATACGGGTCAAAATGCGTCCCAAGTTGGGACACATTACTTACAAGGATAAAGCCAGAAATGCGTCCCAAGTTGGGACGCATTTCCAGATATCCCCTGTGATCAACAGGATTTTTTATAGAAAATTTGCATTTTGATTCCAGGCGCGGTACAATTATATTGTAAGAAATTTATATAACAAGAAAGAGGTTCTATATTATGAAAAAGCGGTTTTGTTTTGTACTGTTCCTGGTTCTGCTTGTCACCTCCCTTTGGTCTGTCCCCGCCCGGGCAAAAAGCGTTTCCGCCTTTACAGACGTAAAGCCCGGCGCATGGTATTACAGCGCCGTGGAATACGCCGTGTCAAACAGTCTGTTCAGCGGTACATCAGCCGCCACGTTCAGCCCCAACACGCCTATGACACGGGGGATGTTCGTTACCGTGCTGGGCCGTTTGCATGGGGTTGAAAAAAGCTATGGCATGGACAGCCAGTCCCCCTTTGGCGACGTGGCAAAAACAGCCTATTACTTCCCCTATGCCCTGTGGGCCAGCGAAAACGGTATTGCCAACGGTACAGGCTACGGATTCAACCCGGACGGAAAGATCACCCGGGAACAGATGGCGGTCATGCTGTATAATTACTTTGTGAAATTCAACACCTTCTCTCTGATAGAAAAAGACAGCGATTACCATACCTTCACCGACCGCGACCGGGTTTCCTCTTTTGCCCGGCCCGCTATGGAATGGGCCGTCCGGTATGGCCTCCTGAATGGCACCGGGCAAAAAAGGCTGGAACCCCAGGGGCAGGCCAGCCGGGCCCAGGTGGCCCAGATATTCCTGAGCTTCAGCAAACTGGAAAAGTACGCCACACCCAACGCCACGCCGGCGCCTCCTGATTTAACGCCCACGCCTTCCCCGGTTCCTACGCCTGCACCCACTCCCGCGCCCACCCCTACAACCCCGCCCTGGTACAACTATGACCCAGTCTACGAGCTGCCCACCGGGAAGTCGGAAAAGGACGCCCACGGCGGATATTTTGACTATGACTTGGCCCGGGAAGTCACCCGGCAAATCAACGAGCTCCGGGTAAAAGAGGGGATGAAGGCCCTGAAATTCCACCCCCTCATAAGGGATTGGGCGGATATCCGGGCCATGGAGAGCGAAGTATTGTTTGAGCATACCCGGCCCGATGGCAGCGTGTGCCTCACCGTGGGCCTGGGCCTCCATGTGGAGAACCTATATAAAGGCATCGGCTACCCGGTAGGGTATATTGCTGATTCCCGGGCCATGGCAAAGCGCATTGTGGACAGTTGGTACAACTCCATCGGGCACCGGCGGAATATGCTCCACACGTCCATGGACGTGGCGGCGGTCTCCTGCTATGTGGTGGACCGGAACGTATACGCCGCCCACCTGTTCAGCAAACACCCCCTTTACTTCTTTGACTATGATATTTACGATATCTACGGCTGGCCCCGGACATGATGGAAAGCCCCTTTAGGGGGCTTTCTTTTTTTACCATTCATCATCCAGCAGCTTGATCCAGGTCTCCCGGCCGTGGCTGTCCTTGGTGTATTCATGGCTGTTGCTCACCTCGGCCACCAGCGGGGCAAAGGAGCCCACGTCCGTGAAAGTGCGGCCCATCAGGCCGTTGCGGTTGGGATTGGTGTCCCTTTCTGTAAAGTCGCACAAATCCATTGCCAGCTTGATGCGGCTGACCGGTTCATCGGCATGGGAGATATAGGACGTAAAGTCCCTCCTGAAAGCCTCGCCCAGAATGCGGTAGGCCTGTGCCTGGGTAGCCGGGGTGCCGCCCATGCTGTCAGAGGGGTACTCCGCCGGGGAGATGATCCCCAGGGACATTAAGAAACGGACGGCCTTGGTTTCCACCTCGTCGGGCACGGGCTTTGTGCCCGCGCCCAGAGAGCCGCGGTATGTATCGGTCATAATACGGTATGCTACCTGGCACACCTGCTGGATGGTAATAGGGTCGTCCGGCCCCCATTTGTGAATGGGATTTCCCTGGCTGTCCCCATAGCCGACGAACATGGCATAATGGATGTCCGTAAATGGATTGCTTATATCCTCCGGGATGGACACCTCCGGGGCGGTCACATTCACATCCATATGGCTGGTGCTCTTGATGGCGGCATGGTTGGTAAAGCTCTTGCCGGATGCGTCTGTCTTGAATTCCACACTGAACGCGGCCCTTACAGACTGGCCCGGCTGGATATCCCCAAGATTGAGCACCAGCCTGCGCCCATCAAAGCTCCATGCCTCCTTGGACGTTTTTATGCCGTTGATGGTAATGGAGTCGTTCAAGAGGGTCATGAGGGAGTAGTCCAGGGTATCGGACACCTGCACGCCGCTCCAAACCTTATCGCTGGTATTATTGGCTGTGATGGTGTAGGTAGCAGTTTCATGGGACTGCACGATAGTCTTGTCCACGGCCTTTGTGCCGCTGGGCTGCTGGGCAGGGGTATCCGGCTGGCCGGGGGTGGGTGTTGGAACAGGCGTGGGGCCGGGAACGGTCACGCCGGGGTCAGTGCCGGTCTTATCGCCGTTGTCCCCTTTGCCAATAGCCGTGTTGGTGATGGTCGTCCCCTCCGCGCTGTCCAGGACGCGCACTTCAAATTCCACAACAGCCTCATGGTTGGGTTTCAGATCCCCCACGGGGATTTCCAGGGCCCTGCCGGATATGCCATAGGCAATGGCCTGCCCGTCCACCCGCACAGAGCCGGACACAAATTCCAGGCCAGCGGGGATGATATCGGAAACCGTGACATTCTTCCAGTCTGCGGTAGCGTTTGCTCCGTTCTTTACCTTGATAGTATAAGTGAAAATGTCGCCGGGCTTTACCTCGGTCTTGCTGGCTGTCTTGGTAAGAGAGGGCGCGGTCTTACCGCCGTCAATGGTTACGCCGGTATCGGGGAGCTGGATGTCCTCCCGGTCGGGGCTTTTCACAACGGCGGTGTTGGTGATGTATAGTCCCTGTGCGCCATCGTCCACGGTGACGCGGAACGAAAATGTTTTGGTCTGTCCAGGCTCTACGGTATCGGCCAGGAGCTTTAGGGTGCGGCTACTGGCGTTGTAGGAATAATCATTGGTGCCCCTGCCGTTTACCTCCACGCTGCCGGAAACAAAGCTCAGGTGTTCCGGGATAACGTCCACGACTTCCACATTCTTCCAGGGCCCGGAGGCGGTGGATGCGTTGCGCACGGCAATGGAGTAAGTAAGGATATCTCCCACTTTAGCCTTAGACTTGTCCACGGTCTTAGCGTTTACAGAACCCTCTGCCTTGCCGTCCGCCACAGTCACATCGCTGGGAGTGGTGACGGTAACAGGGCCGCCGTTCTTTGCGGTGATCACAGCGGTATTCCCGAACTTTTTGCCGTAAGCATGGGAGTTGACCGCCGCTGTGAAAGTGACGGTTTTCGTCTGGCCCGGAGCGAGATCCCCCAGCTCCACCCGGAGCTGCCGGGCCGTACCGTCAAAAAAATGACGAGCGGGAAGGCCGTCCACCTGGACGCTGTCAGGGTTCAGGGTCAGGTATTCGGACAGGGTGTCGGTAACGATTACATCTTTCAGGTTGGACGTAACCTTGTCGGAGTTGTGGGCGGTAATGGTGTAGGTAAGTACATCGCCCACCTTGGCGGTGGTCTGGCTGACGGTCTTTGTGCCGCTCAATTCGCCTTTCCCCAGCCCAACTTCCACGCCGTTGTCGCTGGCGGTGCGCTTGCCGTTATCACCCTCGGCAGTAGCCACGTTGCGGATAATATCCTCGGCGGCCCTTTCCAGAACCTTCACCTGGAACGTCACCCGGACGCTCTCATTGGGCTTGAGATTGCCCAGCTTGACTTCCAGCACCTGCCCGGCCAGGGTGTACTCTGTGGTGGTATCGTCAATAGCGACTGTGCCGCCCACCAGCTCCACACCAACCGGGAGCACGTCGGAGAGTACCACGTTTTTCCAGTCGGCGGTGGCCTTGGCTCCGTTCTTGACCTCCACGGTATAGGTGAAAGTATCGCCGGGCTTGGCCTTTTTCACGCTGGCGGTTTTCGTCATCATGGGCTCGGTCTGGCCACCGCTGATCTCTACGCCTGTGTCGGGGAGCTGCATATCCTCCCGGCCGGGGCTGGTGACTTTGGCGGTGTTCACGATGTACTGGCCCTGGGCTCCGTCCTCTACAGTGACGCGGAAAGTATAGGTCAGGGTTTTGCCGATGGCAATTTTATCGGCAATCAGGGTCAAAGTATGGGTATCTGCATTGTACGAATAATCATTGCTGGAACGGCCGTCCACCTCCACGCTGCCGGGGACAAAGGCCAGGTGTTCGGGGATGGTATCCGTCACCTTGACATCATTCCAATCAGCGGTAGCGGTGCTGGCGTTGCGCAGGGCAATGGAATAGGTGAGCGTATCGCCCGCATTGGCCTTAGACTTGCTCACCGTCTTAGCCCCGGAACTGCCCTCGGGTACACCAGCGGCGACGCTCACGCCGGTATCAGTAGCGGAAATATCCTCGGAATTGTCCGCGCTCAAAATGGCGGTATTGCTGAACTTCTTGCCGTATGCGGTGTTGTTCACCAGAACGGAGAAAGTCAGCACCTTGCTCTGGCCGGGGGCGATATCCCCCAATTCAGCGGTAAGCTGGCGGGTCTTGCTGTTGAAGGTGGTGCGTACCGGGCTGCCGTCCACGGCGACGCTGCCCTGGTTGAAGGTGACGTATTTAGGTAGTGTATCAGACATGACAACATTCCGCAGGGGGACGGTGGCGGTGTCGGCATTGCTGGCGGTGATGGTATAGGTAAGCGTATCGCCAACTCTGGCCTTAGCCTTGTCCACGGACTTCACAGCGGACATTTTCGCGGCGCCGTCCTCAACGGTCACGCCCTCGTCAGAGGGGACAACTGGGTCACTGTTCTCTGCACCCAGAACGGCGGTGTTCTGGAAAGCCTGCCCATACGCGGCGCTGTTGACTTTCACCTGGAAAGTGATAATCTTTTCAGCGCCCGGGGCTATCTCCCCCAGCTCCACCGTCAGGGCGCCCTTTTCAAAACGGTAACGCCCGCTGGTCCCGTCCACCATGACGCTGCCCTGCACAAAGTCCACGAAAGCGGGGAGGGTGTCTGTCAGGGTAGTATCTTCCAGCGGAGCGGTGGCATCCTCCGCGTTCTTGGCGGTGACGGTATAGGTCAGGGTATCGCCCACCTTGGCCTTACCCTTATCCACGGATTTTTTTGAGGTAAGCCCCGGCTTGCCGTCCTCTACCTTGGTACTGCTGTCCGTAACGGGCACATCCTCGCTGTTATCAGCTCCCAGAATGGCAGTATTGGAAAGGGTTTCGCCGTAAGCGGTATCTTTGACGATAGCCGCGAAAGAAACCTTTTTGCTCTTGCCGGGGGCAATATCCCCCACGTTCACGGAAAGCAGGCCGGTTTTCACGTCAAAGCTGTATCTGGTGTTTTCTCCGTCTACCAGCACGCTGCCATAGACAAAGCCTAAATGCTGGGAAAGGGTATCGCTCACGACGGCATTTCTCAAAGTGCCGGCAGCGCTCTTGTTGTTGCCGACGGTGACAGTGTAGTGGAGGGTATCGCCCACTTTCGCCTCAGCCTTATCCACTTCCTTAGAGCCGGTCATAACTGCCTGCCCCTGGCGGTAGACATAGGTGATCTCTGTGGTGTAGCCCAGATAATTCCTATTTTTGAAGTCTCTGGGGGAGTGGGTTGACTGCCCTTTGGTGACGATAGGCTCTGCAATCTCGTTGCCCTCACCGTCCACAAAACGCTCTGTGACTGTATTGAGATTATCCTCGCTGTAGTTCAGCTTGTGCCAGTCAGCGGCATTGTGCTTGACCGTGGCCTCGATAAGCTCTCCATAGGCCCAGTAGCTTTCTGAAAGGTCTTTGTAAGGGTTCTGCACCCCCAGCGCCCGGAGTTCTTCCGCCGTGATTTTTCGGTTGCGCAGGCGGTTTATCAGGGTGACGGTCTCGGCCCGGCTGATTTCGCTTTCGGGGCGGAAAGTGCCGTCCGGGTAGCCCACGATCCAGCCAGCCTCGGCGGCGGAATTGATATCATCGTAAGCCCAGTGGGAACGGCTCACGTCGCTAAAGGGCGCGTTCTCTGCCTGGGGCAGCTCGGCAAAGGCAGCGGCCATGGCCGCGAACTCCGCCCGGGTGATAGCCGCATAGGGCTGGAACTTTCCGTCCCCGCACCAACTGAGGATGCCCGCGTTGTAGCAGACAGACAGCTTGTCATAATACCACACGCCGGCGGGCACGTCGGAGAAGGTCTTTTCTGTCAGGCGCTGCTTGGCTTCCGGGTATACGCCGTTGTACAGCCGGGAAAAAATCGTTACGGCCTCGCAGCGGGAAAGGCTCCGGTCCCCCCGCACGGTCTTGTCCGGGTAGCCAACGATGAAGTTGATTTCTTCCTGGGAGTAGATATGGTCGGTAGTCTGGGAAAAGCTCTCAAACTCATACCCTTCGATGGCGGGCGCGTCCTTGACCCAGCTTGACTTGCTGGTGTTGGACGGTGCCAGCTCCCGGCTGGTGCTCTCGTCAATATAGCGTTCGGTCAGGGTGCCGGGTTCGCCAGGGGTCAAATCCTCTGCGGCAAAAGCTGGGGTTGTCATTGTCCCCACAATGGTAAGCAGGGACAGGAATAGGGCCAAAAACTTGCTGGTGATTTTCTTCAAATAAAAGCCTCCTTATATATTTTTTGTTTGGTGGGTTTAGGGTGAAATGCCGGTATGGGGGGCGCGCGGGGTTGGGAAGAAAAGCGTTTATTCTTCATGTTCCTGCCCCTGGCCTTTCACAGTCAAGATACCCTCCAGGGTGGTGGCGGCAATATGCAGACGCTGGGCCACGGCGATATCGTTTTTCACGGTTTCGTCTGCCTGCTCCCCGCACATGACAAGCAGACGGGAACGGCGCAGGTACTCTCTTGCCATGTCCAGGCCATCCTTATGCTCCTGGGGGATGGATTCGTGGAGGAACATGGGCAGGAACAGGTTGGGGCAAATGGGCGAATAGCCTGCCTCGTATACCTGCCTGCAATACTGGGCGGCGCGTTCCCGGTCAGCGGTATGGTTGCCGCTCCATGCGGCGGTAATGTAAGCAAGGGGACGTTTCGCGGTCATATTTATCTTCCTTTCTCCCGGTTAAGGGTAAAAAAATAACGGCTGTCAGCCGTTTTGTGAAATGCGTCCCAACTTGGGACAGATTATCCTATTTTGTTTTTGTGTCCCAACTTGGGACACATTAGCCGGAACCGTACAAATCATGCTGTACCTCTGCCTGATAAAACTGCCCGATGGTAGTGGGCGCGTTGTAAAGGCTGGTGAGCAGATAAGCGCGGATATTGTGGATTTTCTTCGTACTCTTACGCAGGCAGTCAAACACATACTGGACATGCGTTTCGTCCAGCTTCCTAAAGCGGGAACGTACCGCCTGGATAGGAACTTTCTCCCGCCCTATCTGGACAGTGGGCTGGGTAGAAGTCAAAACATCGGTAATCAGGTCCGTAACCCCCTCCACGTCCTCCCTGCCGTATTCCTCCGCAAGCTGGTCAAAACAAATATTTTCCATCACCTCCTCCCGGCAAGCCTGCCAATCCATCCCATCCGTCATTGGCTGGATAGATGGATTGGTATAGCTCCTTTCAGTCTGATTCTTGTAAGTATAATTACACTCCGGTTTTCCGAACTCTGCACTTCGGCTTTCCCGAAGTCTTGACTTCTGATTTTCCGAACTCTTGACTTCGGTTTTTCCGAAGTCTGGATTTCGGGCCGGGGGAGGGGGAGGGTTTTCAACCTGTGGCGGGATATCCTTGCAGGTAAAACGCTTGACATATATCATGGCTGGCTTACCTTGCCCCTGCTTGACCCGTTGGATCAGGCCGATGCCTTTGCCGGTGTCCAGTTCTGCCAGCAGCTTGACCGCCTTATCGTTGCCGCAGTTCAGGGCCTCTTTGATTTCATCTAAGGGATAGTAGATGAACACACGGTTTTCCTCGTCATACCAGCCGTTGCGGGCCGACAAACCCATGCGGTCAAGCATAAGGCCATAGAGCAGCTTGGCGTCAGTGGAAACATGCTTGAACTCCGGGCCCACAATGAGCTGACGGGGGATGCGGTAGAAACTGAACTGCTCCGATTCCCCGCCGTAGAAATAATCATAGTCAAGGCGGTCTTTCATGGGGAAAACTCCTTTCTGTTATGATGGTATCTAAAAATGGGCATGAAAAAAGGGGCGTTCAAAAAATCTGAACGCCCCATAGGGGAGTGTGCTTGCGTGGCCGGGATATGCCAGTCTACGAAACACACATACGAAAAAAGACTCGTTTCTTTTGAAACAAGCCTTTTCTCTCGTGTACCCTGTGGTGGAGATAAGCGGGATCGAACCGCTGACCTCTTGAATGCCATTCAAGCGCTCTCCCAGCTGAGCTATACCCCCTTGGTGCTTTAAAATAATACCACATCCTTCTGCATTTTGCAACCCCTTTTTTAAAAAAATTTCCCCAGATCTACGTTTTTATCGTATGACACCAGAAAATGTTCCCCATATACATAAAAACCAGTCATTCCCCCATTGCCTGGCAAAAACAGAAGGGGGAGCGTCCCCACTCCCCCTACTCTTCACAGGCCCAGCGCCTCATGGTTTTCCCGCATGCCCTCTATGCACGCGCCAATCACCTCGTCCAACTCTACGTCCAGACGCTGGCAGCCGTCTAAGATTACGTCCCGGTTTACCCCGGCCGCGAATTTCTTATCCTTAAACTTCTTTTTCACCGACTTCACTTCCAAATCCATCACCGAGTGGGAGGGCCGCAGGATCGCCGCCGCGTTAATCAGCCCACTAAGCTCGTCCACGGTGTATAGCACCTTTTCCATGTAGAGCTCCGGTTCCACATCTGTCACCAGCCCATAGCCATGGCTCACCACCGCATGGATGAACTCTTGGTCATACCCGGCACCCTGTAAAATCTCTACCGCCTTTTTGCAATGTTCCTCTGGATATTTCTCGTAGTCCACGTCGTGCAAAAGGCCCACACAGCCCCAATACTCTACGTCCTCCCCGGCCTTCTGCGCATAGTGCCGCATAATGGCCTCAACTGCCAGCCCGTGCACCACCAGCGCTTGGTTCTGGTTATACTCTTGCAGCAGCGCAAATGCTTTTTCCCGCATGATTACCACACCTTTCTAAAAATCCATCTTAACTCCTATCCCGTCCAGCGGGCCCCAGTCTTAAACGGCACCCGCCCTTCTGCCCTTTTCCAGCAGGGCCCATACCTCTTCTTCGGTCTCCAGGTCATAATCCCCCACAAGCCCCTGCCTATGGTAGACTACCCCTGCCTTATCCAAGGCCTCCAGGCAGTCCAGTAGGGTTTCTATCCCATACTGGCGGGCAAACCCCACAAAGGCCCGCACTCGCGTCTTTTGCAGCATGGGCGCACCGCAGGGGAATTCCCCGCACTCCCAGCAGCCCTTCAGCCCTTTTTCCAGGCAGCACTGGTAGTTTTGACACTCCTGGTGGTTCCCACACCCCTCTGCCTGGCAGCCTGGGCACTGGGCGTTCTCGCTGCACAGGCAGCAAGCCAGGCCGCAGTATGCCACCCCCAGTTCCCGGCGCATGGCGCTTACAGGCACCCGGTAGTAGTCCGGATAATCTCGGAAGCGCTGAGGGCCCGCAAAGCCCAGCTCCCCCAGCACCTTGCGGCGGGCGGCGGCAGCGGGCGGGGCTTTTGTCACTAAGGCGCCCATGGGGAAATCCCGGGTAAAATCATCCAAGGCCAGCTGGTAAAGCTCCCGCAGGTATGCTTCCTGTTCGTACTCCCGGCGAAGGTCTACCCGCAGCACACCGGTTTCCCCGCCGAAAATCTCCAACGTCCCCACTGGCTCGCCGCTTTGCTTGTCGATTATTGCCGGCCGGGCGTAACCCTCCCCCTGCCAGATGCGGATGTAGGCTTCCATATCTTCCAGCGTCCCGCACAGGAAGCCACGGCTGCAGTTGTCGTCGTTCATCAGCTGCACCGCAGCGGGGTCGCTGTAGCATTTCAGCAGGGCAGGGGCGTCCTCTACGGTGGTTTGCCGCAGGAGGAAATGTTCTGTCTCATAGCGGTAGCCACGGTTTTTTTCGTCTGCCATTTTGCACGGCTCCTTTCAAAACATTTGTTCTAAAAAGAGTATAGCACATGCAACCCGCAAAGTCAAGAAAAATCGAACAAACTTTCTCAAACCTCTGCCGCCAGGGCAAGCACCTGTGTCAAGTCATCCCGTATGAGCAGATCTGCCCGGTTGTCGTAAGGGGTGGGGTCGCGGTTGATGAGCACCAGCTTGGCCCCGGGCGCCAAATACCCCACCAGCCCCGCCACCGGGTACACCACCAGGGACGTCCCCGCCACAATCATCAGCTGGGCTTTAGCCGCGTAGTCTACGGCCCGGCCCAGCAGCTGTTGGTCCAGCGGCTCGCCGTACAGGACTACATCGGGCTTCAGCACCCCGCCGCAGGGGCACAGGGGCGCCCCGGGCTCCCCCATCACATAGGCCATGTCGTACATTTTGCCGCAGCGCTGGCAGAAATACCGGTTTTCGTTGCCGTGCAGCTCCAGCACGTTGCGGCTGCCGGCCAGCTGGTGCAGCCCGTCTATGTTCTGGGTGATGACCGCCTCCAGCTGCCCGGCCTGTTCCAGCTTGGCCAGGGCGTAGTGGGCGGGGTTGGGCCGGGCTTCTGGGTAAAGCATCACCCGGCGGAGGAAATCATAAAATTCCGCTGTGTGCTGCACAAAGTACGCGTGCGAAAGCATCTCTTCATAAGAAAGCCCCTGCTTTTTCTGAGCGTACAGCCCGTGGGCGCTGCGGAAATCTGGTATGCCGCTGGCCGTAGACACCCCCGCCCCGCCCAAAAAGACCGTGTGCCGGCTTTCAGCCAGCCAGCTTTTCAAGGTTTCAATGTGGCCCATGTGTGCCCTCCTTCCTTCTCATTTGTATTATAGCAGTTGTGCCGGGCTTGTCAATACAAGGCCCATAAACAAATAAACGGCGCAGAGCTTTTGTACTCCTGCGCCATTTAGTAATTTTCGTATTTTATTTCATATCGATCCAATAAGGATCCTCCCAACGATTCCGGGTAGCGTTCCAACGACGATACTGAAGAACCCCGTTATTCATTCGAAATTTGGTTTCAATTACATCCGCAAATGGCATTATACCCAATTCAAAATTCCTCCTCAAAAATATACTTTTTAAGTATCAGGTCTTATTTGAAAACCCTCTTCTATCATTAACTGAACAAAATCATCTGGAACAGTTGTTTGTAAAAAGCCATGATTGTACAAAGAGTATGTACCATCATGGTTATCTACCAAGTAGGAATCTTCTGATAGAATTTCTACACACGTATTCCCACCAATTATATTTTCTTTAATCTCGTCCTCAGGCGCTTCATAATACGGCTGGATGACAAAGGAATAGGAGATCACCATCAAAACGGCCATAAAAACAGAAGTGACAGCTGTTGCTACGGCAGCTATCTTGGGGCGGTGCTTATAATTCAAAATGGCATTTACACGTTGAAACAAGCGCTCCTTTTCATCCTGTGTAAACTCTGCAATGGCTGCTACTAAAAAGTCCAGGTCCGGTTTGCCTTTGGCAAACTCGGCGGCCTTTTCCAAAGTATGCACATAAGCAATGCGCCCATCCAAGTCCCGCTTTTTGGCAATCATGATGTCGCACCGCAGCTCCAAGGTCTGGGTCAAGTCGGAATACAGCCAGTACACCAGCGGGTTCCACCAAAAAATATCCCGCACCAGCTCTGCCATAAGCTTCACCCAAATGTCGCCATTCTTCCAGTGGGTGAACTCATGCTCTAAAATGTTGCGGTAATCTTCGCTGGAATAAGGGTGCAAGGGAAACAAAACAACCGGCCTACAAAACCCTGTCACCATAGGCGAGCGCACCACGCTTGTCATAAAGATGGCAAAATCGCGCACACCCAGCTGTAAAGCCACTTCCTGTGCTTCGGCATAGGGCACGTCCTCTTCTGTTACGGGCTCGAAAGCCCGCAGCAGTTTGCAAAACTTACCATACCTGCGCAGGGAACGGGAAAGGAAAAAGAGTATACCTGTCAGCCATATTAAGCCAATTAACTGCACCGGGGTAAAGCCCAGCCAAGCAATCGACGTGTTAAAGAAACCGTCAATCCTGGTCACGGCCCCACTGCCCATCAAGGCCTGGGTAAAGGAGGGCATCTCTAAGGGCAGGAAACACCGTGCCGCGCTGCAAAGCACAATCGCCAGCAGCGGCCATACGCCAAAGCCAAGGATAAAGCTACTGTTGCGGCGGCATATGCACAGCAGCAAAATGAACAGGCTGCTCCAACACACCGCCATGAGGAACGAGTAGACGGAAACGATCACTCCATAACGCTCCCTTTGGACTCTTCCCGCTTCTCCCTGGCCTCCTCCCTTTTCTTCTGGACGAATTTCTCAATCCCGCCCAGCACCGATTCGGTGTCTGTGTCCGGGGAAAGGTCCAGCAAAGCGGAAAGGATTTCCGGGATGTCTGCGGGCTGGTAATCCTGGGTAGAGTGTACCTGCCTGGCCAGGAATTCATTGCGGGAAACTGTAGGCGCATACCGCCGCGCGTTCTTCCTGCCCATGCCCAGGTTGTCTACCGGTACCAGATACTCCTTGGCGATCAACTCGTTAATCAGGATATGGAACGAGTTTTTGGCGAACAAGGGGTTTTCCGCGTCTTCCGTGGCCTTTGCCATGATCTCCTGCTTGTTCAGGGGCCGCGGGGAATTCCACAACACCTGCAGCAAGGCCAGTTCCGAAGCGGTAACAGACGAATTTTGCCGTTTTGACATGAGAGCCATTACACCTCCTTTCCTGCGCAGCGGGCTGCCGGCCTGCCGCTATAATCCGCGCACCCCACACCCTGCGCCGGGCAGCGCCTTGTTGGGAAAAGGCGCCTGGGGGTTTGCTTGCCCCTATTATACAATACGCAGCCGGAGATGTCAATAAAAAAAACGCACTTATTTACATTTTTATTTGGACATTGCTGGCAAACGCCCCCTCTCATCCCCCTGCCCCCTGGGGAAAACGCCATATTTTGTATACGCAGAACCTTCCGCCCCCTTAAAGCCCCCGTTATAATTTGTAAAGAAGCAGGCGGGGCAGGCATTTCTAATGTAAGCGTTTAGAAAGCCGCGCTAGCCCCGCCCATTATTTACGGAGGTGTCACATATGAAACTAACAGAAAACCGGGCCTACTTTTTGACTTGGGCGGAAGCATCCTCAGCCGCGGCAAAGGGTATCGAAGAATCCCTGGGCCTGCGCCTGCCCTGCGCCGCCGGCATCGTAGACGGCTCCTATTGGGAGGTGGCCTTCCCCAGCGGCCGCATGCCCCTCTCCCAGCTATGCCGCCTTTTGGTACAGACCGGCGCGCCGGAAAAGGTATGGGCCGCCGCCCTGCCGGACGAGGGCGACCAGGCCGTCACCGGCCTGGGCCGGGAGCTGTCCGCCCTGCTCATCCAGAAAAGCCTGCGCCTGGCAGGGTGCCAGGCCCTGCCCACCCCAGAGGGCCTGTGGCTTGTAGCCGCACAGGCAGGCGGCCTCCATTGACGGCCCGGTAGAAAACGTGGCCGCTATCACCACCCAGATACAGACCAGCAGCCTGCGCGGCGGCAGCCGACGCCAAAATGGAACAGCTGATGACCGCCACCAAGAATATCGACGCTTCCTCTTCCCGCATCGTAACCATTATCAAGACCATTGAGGACATTGCCTTCCAGACAAACATCCTGGCCTTAAACGCCTCGGTTGAGGCCGCCCGGGCCGGCACAGCGGGGAAAGGCTTCTCGGTTGTGGCGGAAGAGGTGCGGAATTTGGCCTCCAAGTCTACCGAAGCGGCCCAGAACACCAACGGCTTAGTAAGCCGGTCTATCCAGGACGTAAAAACCGGCACAGAGTCTACCGACCTGGCGGTTTCCGCCATGCAGGTCATCCACAGCTGCGTGCAGTCCATTAAAGAGCTGATGGATGAGATCGCCGCTGCCAGCGTGCAGCAGTCCCAGATGATTTCCCAGGTCGAAGACGGCATCAAGGAGATCTCCCAGGTGGTGCAGGCAAACGCCGCCTCTGCCGAGGAAAGCGCCGCCGTGTCCAAAGAGCTCTCCGGTCAGGCACGCACCTTGAACCAGCTGATCAGCCGGTTCCATATCCGGTAAAACCCAGCCGCTGAAAACGGCCTATAACCGAAGAAGCCCCGGCCCGCCATCTGGCGCCGGGGCTTCTTTATGTTCCTTTTGTTACCACACGGCGCCTGCCCGTTCCTGCAAAATGGCTTCGCTTATGTGGGTAAGGTTATCCAGGGGGATCGCCAGGCAGGGCCTGCCGTCCGGCATGGCGGCAATAAAGGGCTCTATGGTGCCCGGCAGCATGCGCAGGGGCAGGGTATCCGCGGGGCCTGCGGCTTTCCGGTAGACGTAGCCCCCCATGGTGTACACAAAGTCCTTTGCGGAAGGTTTTTCTACCACCTGGTAGCCATAAAAATGGTTGAACAGCCGCCGGTTCCCCTTTTGGTCCCACAGGCTTTCCACCGCCCGCGCCAGCGTGCGCTGGACCGCCGCGACACTGGTTTCCTGCGTAGATTTTAAGAGGTTCCGGCAGAACACGTCAAAGGTAGGGAAATGAGGGTACAGGGAAGAAGCTTCCTGGATAGCCAGGCAGAGGAGCTGGTAGCCCTTGTTGCTCCTCCGCATGGCGAAATGGGACATGACAAATTCTTCAGCCAACATGTGGTTTTCGTCCTTTCTGCAAATTTTTGTTTTTTTATGTATATCATAATATAAAACACCGCACAATGGGAAGAACTTGACAAAAAAAGACACCTTAAAACGAAAAATGACAGGAACCGGCCGCCATACGAATCCAGGCTTTCATGGAAAGGGAAAGGCAACGCCAGGGCTTCTCTCCCAAAGGCGCAAAAAAGCCGCTCGAACAAAGCTGTTTAAGCGGTTTTTGTATAGGGCCGTACCCTAAGTGCCGACTAAGCCGTAAAAACATAAAAAACCTGCGGCCAGCTATCATGCTTGCCGCAGGTTTGGCGGAGAAGGAGGGATTTGAACCCTCGCGCCAGTTTCCCGACCTACTCCCTTAGCAGGGGAGCCCCTTCACCACTTGGGTACTTCTCCATGGTGAAAATCTATCTGTAAATACAGGATTATACTAATGGCGGAGAGGAAGAGATTCGAACTCTTGGTCCCTTGCGGGATCACTAGTTTTCAAGACTAGCTCCTTAAACCACTCGGACACCTCTCCAAATGCCCTTCGCGCGTATCCTATGATACCATATCCCCCCTGCAAATGTCAATGGTTTTTTCATTTTCTTTTTAAACTTCTTTTCCCCAGCTTCCCCAGCCTTACAAAAGTGTAAGCCTCCCTGCCAGATTTGTAATCCCCCCGTAAGGTTTTCGTAAAAACTATCGGCTATACTGGTAGGCAGACCAAAGGGGCGCGGCCCCCGGAAAAGGAGTTGCCTGGATATGGCTTTATTAAGTGTAGAACATGTAAAGAAAATATATGCTACCCGCCTGGGCGGGGCCAAGGTGCAGGCCCTGGCAGACGTAGATTTTACCGTGGAGCAGGGGGAGTTCGTGGCCATTATGGGCGAGTCGGGCTCTGGCAAGACCACCCTCCTCAACATCCTGGCCGGGCTGGACAAACCCACCAGCGGCGGGATCTTCCTAAACATGCGCAGCATCAGCGACCTGAAAGAAAAAGAGATTTCCGCCTTCCGCCGGGACAACCTGGGCTTTGTGTTCCAGGACTTTAACCTGCTGGACACCTTCTCCATTCAGGATAACATCTTCCTGCCCCTGGTGCTGGCCGGCAAAAAGTTCGACGAAATGCACCAGCGCCTTACACCCATTGCCCTGAGCTTGGGCATCACCGACATCCTGCAAAAGTTCCCCTACGAGGTATCGGGCGGCCAAAAGCAGCGCACAGCCATTGCCCGGGCCATCATCACCCAGCCCCAGCTTATTTTGGCCGACGAGCCCACCGGGGCGCTGGACTCCCGCTCTGCCGGGCAGATCCTGAACATCTTCGGGGACATCAACGCCCAGGGCCAGACCATCCTTATGGTCACCCACTCCATCCAGGCGGCCAGCAAGGCCGGGCGGGTGCTCTTTATCAAGGACGGCCAGGTCTTCCACCAGCTTTACCGGGGGGATATGGACAGCGCCCAGCTGTACCAGAAAGTCTCCGACACCCTTACGGTGCTGACCACCGGCGGGGAGGAAGGGGGCGCGTACCATGGCTAAGGGCCTTTACGGCAAGCTTTCCTGGGGCAACCTGCGGAAAAACTACCGCCTAACCCTGCCCTACCTGTTTTCCTCCACGGGCATCTGCATGATGTTCTACATGCTCTGCGCCTTGGGCCAGGGCATCGACAAAAATGCCATGTACGGCGGCCAGTCCGTTGCCGCCATGATGGAGCTGGGCGTATACGTTATCGGCATATTCGCCGTGCTCTTCCTGTTTTACACCAACAGCTTTATCATGAAGCGCCGCAAAAAAGAGCTGGGCCTTTACAACATCCTGGGCATGGAGAAGCGCCACATTGCCCGGGTCATCCTGGCCGAAACCCTCATGGTAGCCTGCGCCTGCATCCTTTTGGGCCTGGTGCTGGGCATCCTGTTTTCCAAGGTGCTGTTCCTGGCCTTGGGCAAGGTGCTGGGGCTCACCGTGCCCATTGCCTTCCTGGTGCCGGCCAAGGCGGTAACGGCCACTGTGCTCCTGTTTTTGGCAATTTTTGCCCTCATCCTGTTTTATAATATCTTGCAGGTAAAGCTTTCCAAGCCCATCGAGCTCCTGCAAGGCAGCCAGGTAGGGGAAAAAGAACCCAAAGCCCACTGGCTCCTGGCCATCCTGGGCATCCTGCTGCTGGGGGCGGGCTATTACCTGGCCGTCACCATCCAGTCGCCTATTGAGGCCATCATGTTCTTCTTTGTGGCCGTCGTCCTGGTGATTTTAGGCACCTACATGTTGTTTATCGTCGGCATCACCGCCCTTTTAAAGCTCTTAAAGAAAAACAAGCGCTTCTATTACAAAACCCGCCATTTCACCGCCGTTTCCGGCATGCTCTACCGCATGAAACAGAACGCCGCCGGCCTTGCCTCCATCTGCATTTTGTCCACCTGTTTATTGGTGACAGTGTCCACCACCTTCTCCCTCTACACAGGCATTGAGGATTTAATACACAGCCGCTATCCCCGGGAGTATTCCCTTATCCTGCGCAACCCAAACGACGCCGCCATCGAGGCGATGCACACGCTGGCGGGGGAAGAGGCCGCAAAGCTGGGCGTGTCTCAGGAAAATGCCTATGAATACAAGGTGCGTATGTGGAACACAGCCCGCACAGGCACAGACTTCCACATCGGAGACGACAGCTACAGCACCACCTATGCCATTTTCCAGGCCTGCACCCTGGAGGAGTTCAACCGCTTTTCCGGGCGGCAGGAATCCCTGGAGCCAGGGCAGGTGCTGCTGTCCGACCCCCGGAACAGCTTCGACAGCCCCACCATCTCTTTTGATGGTAAGGAGTTTTCCGTAAAGGAGACGGACTATACTGCGGAAGGGGAGATGAACGCCGTGGTGTACGAGGTGTACACCATCGTGTTCCCGGACGAAGAAACCCTCCTGTCCCTGTTAAGCCAGGAGCAGCTCGATGTCTATAGAGCGGATGTGCCCCGGTGGTACTATTATTTTGACCTGAGCGGGGATGACGAGTCCTTGCAGGCCTTTTCCGACGCCATGGACAGACACATCGAGGAGGATTTCCCCATGGCAGGGGTGAAGTTTGAGTCTCTGCGCACAGACGATGCCTTTAACGCCCGTGAGGATTTCCTCTCCCTTTACGGCGGCCTGTTCTTCCTGGGCATGTTCCTGGGCCTCCTGTTCCTTCTGGGCACCGCCCTTATCATCTACTACAAGCAGGTCTCCGAAGGCTACGAGGACGCCAAGCGCTTCGCCATCATGCAAAAGGTAGGCATGAGCCGCCAGGAGGTCAAGCGCAGCATCCACAGCCAGATTATCCTGGTGTTCTTCCTGCCCCTGCTTGCCGCCATACTCCACCTCGTCTTTGCTTTCCCCATGCTCCAGCGGATCATGGCCCTGATGAATATGGTAAACTACCAGCTCATCCTGTTTTCCACCATCGGCTGCGTGGCAGTCTTTGCCTTGTTCTATTTCATCATCTATGCATGCACTGCCCGCACCTATTACAAGATCGTCGAGCAAGGCTAGCCCCCACAGCCCTGCCAAACCATAACACCATAAGGAGTTGAGTGGATGATACGCTTTCTTTTTGACCTCATGGGCGCCTGCGCCCACTTCCTCTGGGCCCTACTGGGCGCCCTGTTCGACCTGGCCATGCGCCTGGTTTCCGCCGCGGCCACGGTGCTGACCTGGCCCTTCCGGGCTTTCGGCAGTCTCTTAAACGGCACCTTCAGCTGGATGCCCTTCTTCCTTACCGCCTGCCTGGTGCTGGCCGGCCTGCTGGTACTCATCACCCTGCTGGCCCTCATCAGCCGGGGGCGCCGCCACTTTAAGTAGCCGCCCTCTTCCATATCCCATAAAAAAGCAGCCTGGCCCACGCCAAGCTGCTTTTTCCATCTTAACCATGTGTACCGCCCTTTTTCGCCCGGCCCCGCTCCTCCCCTGGTGTCACGGCTTTCCTACTTCCGCGCCGCTTCCACGGCCTCCCGGGACTTTCTGCACAGCTCGGTGATTTCCTCCCACCGGCCGCCCTCAATGAGCTCCGGGGTGACCATATAAGACCCCCCGCAGGCGCAGATGCACGGGCAGGCGCTGTACTCGCCCAGGTTTTTCAGCGATATCCCCCCCGTGGGCATCACCTTGAACTGGGGGAACGGCGCGCTCATGGCCTTAATCTTCGCAAGCCCCCCCGACTGCTCCGCCGGGAAAAACTTAATGACCTCCAGCCCGAATTTCAACGCCGCGTGGTAGTCGGTGGGCGTGGTGCACCCGGGGTAGATGGGCACGCCCTTTTCCTGGGCATAGGCTACCAGCTCCCCGTCAAAACCCGGGGTAACGATGAAGCTGCCCCCCGCTTCCAGGGTCAAGTCCATATGCCTTGTGGTGGTGACGGTCCCCGCCCCCACCAGCATGTCCGGGCAGGCCTCCCGCATCATGCGTATAGCCTTTTCGGCCCCTGCCGCCCGGAAGGTGACCTCTGCCACCGGCACGCCGCCGGCGCACAGGGCCCTTGCCAAAGGCGCGGCATCCCGCTCCGGGTTTGCCAGCTTAATGACCGGCACGATTCCAATAGCCGCAATTCTCTCATTTACGCTGTTCATACTCTTTTCTCCTTCTTTCATCCATTATTCGTCCCCAAAGGAAAGGTAAGCCCCCTTCATAGGCGACTCCGCCAGCTCGGAAAACAGGCGCAGCACCCCGGACTTATATTTCATAGGTTTAGGCACCCACTTCTCCCGGCGCTGTGCCAAAACAGCGTCGATCTCCCCCGGGGCCTTCCTTTCGCCCTTTATGCCCACAATGGCCAGTATCCGCTGCTGTACATCCAGCTGGATCAAATCCCCCTCTTCCACCAGGGCAATGGGCCCCCCGGCCTGGGCCTCTGGGCTGCAATGGCCGATCACCGGCCCTGTAGAGGCCCCGGAGAACCGCCCGTCGGTAATCAGGGCAATGCTCCTCCCCAGCTCCTTGTCCGAAGAGATGGCCTCCGACGTATAGAACATCTCCGGCATCCCCGAGCCCTTGGGCCCCTCGTACCGGATAAACACCGCGTCCCCGGGCTTTACCTTGTGGTGCAGCACCGCGTCAATGCACTCCTCCTCGCTGTCAAAGGGCCTGGCGTTGAGCACCGCCGAGAACATCTCCTTGGGGCAGGCCGTGTGCTTAATCACCGCCCCCTCCGGCGCCAGGTTCCCCTTCAGCACCGCAATGGACCCATCACAGCCCAACGCCTTACCATAGGGCCGTATAATGTCTTCACGCTGTAAAGAAAGGCCGTACTTCCTGTTGGCTTCTTCCAGCCATTTCTGGCACCTTTCATAAAAGCCGTTTTCTTTCAGCTCTTCCAGGTTCTCGCCCAGGGTCTTGCCCGTCACCGTCCGGGCATCCAAATGCAGGCTCCCCTTTATCTCTTCCATAATGGCCGGCACGCCCCCGGCATAGTAGAAGAACTCCGCGGGCCACCGGCCGGCAGGCCGCACGTCCAGCAGGTACCGTGCCCCCCGGTGCAGCCGGTCAAAGGTCTCCCCGGTGATCTCCAGCCCATACTCGTGGGCCAGGGCCGGCAAATGCAGCAGGCAGTTGGTAGACCCCGAAATAGCCGCGTGCACCAATATAGCGTTTTCAAAGCTGTCCATGGTCACAAGGTCCTTAGGCCGCATGTTTTCCGCGTAAGCCAGCTTTACCGCCAGGGCCCCGGCGCGCTTGGCGTATTCCAGCAGGTCCGGGCTGGTGGCGGGCAGCAGGGCGCTGCCCGGCAGCGAAAGCCCCAGCGCCTCAGCCATGACCTGCATGGTAGAAGCCGTGCCAATAAAGGAGCAGGCCCCGCAGCTGGGGCAGGCGTTCTCCTTGGCCCAACCCAGCTTCTTTTCGTCAATCTCCCCCCGTTCAAACATGGCGCTGTACATGCCCAGCTGCTCCAGTGTCAAAAGCTCGGGCCCCGCGGCCATGGTGCCCCCGGCCACCACCACAGAGGGTATGTTCACCCGGGCCATGCCCATCAGGTTGCCGGGCAAGCCCTTGTCGCAGCTGGCCAGGTACACGCCCGCGTCAAAGGGCGTGGCGTTTGCCTGTATCTCGATCATATTGGCGATCATCTCCCGGCTGCAAAGGGAGTAGTTGATCCCATCGGTCCCCTGGCTTTCGCCGTCGCATATGTCCGTGCAGAAATACCGGGCCCCATGGCCCCCGGCCGCCGCCGCGCCGGCGCACACAGCCTCCACCAGCTTGTCCAGGTGGCCGGACCCTGGATGGCTGTCCCCAAAGGTGCTCTCTACAAAGACCTGGGGCTTCCCCAAATCCTCGGCCTTCCAGCCGGTCCCTAAGCGCAGGGGATCCAGCTCAGGGGCCAGGGTGCGCATTTTCTGGCTTATCAACATCTTTATCGTCCTTTCCGTCCTTATAAAATAGCGTCCTTAACAAAAGGGGGCTGGCCGCCCTCTTTCTTATCAGGATAACACGCCCTTTCCCGCAATACAAGTAGCCGTTTTCACAGTTTATTGCCCCTGCCATTGGGCGCTTTCACGAAAAAGCCCGGCCCATCCCCCTGTCCCGCCCACATATCCCCCAAAAATACCCCACCCATATTTCCCTATGCCGTTGACATATGGGGTTGGCCGGGATATAATAGGTTTAAATTATGATTTTACCGTGTACGCAAGCAAAGGGGGGCCTATATGACAGACCAGAACCGCCAAGGCCATTTTATCCGGCGCATCCTGTGGCTGCTGCGTCTGCTGGAGGAAAACCACCTGGAACCCGGCCATATACCGGAAAGCGGCTGGCCCCCGCCCGGCCTTTCTCCCGAAGAGCAGGGGGAGCTGGAAGCGGTCCAGTCGGCCATCCGATTTATGGACGAAATGCCCGGGGGTTTTTTTATCTATTACGCCGGCGGCGAGGAGCAGGTTATCTATGCCAACCAGGGCATGCTGCGTTTGTTCCAGTGCGACACCCTAAGGGAGTTCCGGGATCTTACCGGCAATTCCTTCAAGGGCATCGTCCACCCCGAAGACCTGGACGGCGTAGAAGCCTCCATCCGCAAGCAGATTGCCGAAAACCGCTACGACCTGGACTACGTGGAGTACCGCATCCGCCGCAAGGACGGCTCTATCCTCTGGGTAGAGGATTACGGCCATTTCATCCATGCCGGGGAGGCGGGGGATGTTTTCTATGTGTTCCTGGGCGACCCGGCAGACGAACGTAGCCGCCAGATGGCAGAACAGGAGCAGGCCTTGCGGGAAGCCTTGGAAAAGGCGGACCTGGCCGTAAAAGCCAAAAACGCCTTCCTTTCCCAAATCTCTCACGAAATGCGCACCCCCTTAAACGCCATTTTCGGCTTTATGACCCTGGCCAAAACCACCCTGGCCGACCCCACGGCCGCCGCCAGCTATTTAGAGCAGGCCGAGGCCGCCAGCCACCAGCTGCTGGACATGATTACAAAAGCCCTGGACGTTTCCAGCCTGTCCAACGCCGCCGGCTCCCCCGAGGAAGAGGAGTGCGACCTGGGCGACACCCTGCAGAAAGTCCATGACTTCCTGCTGCCCCAGGCCCAGGAAAAGGGCATCTCCTTTACCCTGGACTGCAGCGGCGTCACCCACAAGCAGGTGTACGCCAACCAGAAAAAGCTGCGGCAGCTGGCTTTAAACCTGGCCAACAACGCCATCACCTACACCGAGTCCGGCGGTGTCAGCGTGGTCTTGACCGAAGAAAAACCCCTGTCCGACAGCCACATCGTCTACCGTTTAGAGGTGCGGGACACCGGCGTTGGCATCAGCGACGAATTTTTGGAAAAGGTCTTCGAGCCCTTTAGCCGCGAGCAGGTCTCCACCCTCAGCGGCATCCGGGGCATTGGCCTGGGGCTCACCATTGCCAAAAGCATTGTAGATATGCTCAACGGTTCCATCCAGGTAAAAACCTCTGTAGGGGAAGGCACCACCTTTATTGTCCTGCTGCCCTTCCGGGTCCAGCTGGCCGTCGGCGCCACGGTTAAAAAAGCCCCCCAGCCCCGGCCCAAGCTGCGCATTCTGCTGGCAGAGGACAACGATATCAACCGGGAGATCGAAACCGAGCTTTTAGAGCGCATCGGCTTTGTGGTAGACCCGGCCGCAGACGGCCTGGCCGCCTGGGAGAAAGCCCAGAAAGCCTCCCCCGGCGACTATGACCTGGTGATCTTGGACCTGCAAATGCCCTTAATGGACGGCTGGGAGGTAGCCGCCGCCATCCGCGGCCTGCCAGACCCCACTATGGCCCGCATCCCCATTGTGGCCCTTTCCGCCAACAGCCAGCTGGACGACCAGCGCCGCTCCCTGGAAAGTGGCTTTGACACCCACCTGCCCAAGCCCCTGGACTTGAACGTGCTGCTGGAAACCATCGGCAGGCTCACCAAAAAGCCCCTGTCTTAAAAGCGGGGCCCCAACACAAAGCGTAAAAGGGAGGGGCCCCCCAGGGCCCCTCCCTCTGCCATACAGCCAGTTACCGTATAAAGTTCGTCCGTTCAAAGGGCTCACGCTCCGGCAGGCCGTACTTCTCTTTGGCCAGCTGCACCCCCCGCATCAGGAACACCATGTTCCGCGCCAGGGTGCGCATGCCCTGCAGGCCCTCTTTGTCCCCTTCCGCCTCGCCGGGCATCTGGCCGTGCACGCTGTTCCAATACTGCCCCGAAGCCACCGGCATGCCGGAAATGGTAAAGAACTTGTTCAGCTCGTCAAAGGTAGCGGAAAGCCCGCCCCGGCGGGCCACCACCGCGCAGGCGCCTACCTTCATGGTCTTGTCAAAGCGGGTGCTGTAAAACAGCCTTGTCAAAAACGCCACCAGCGTCGCGTTGGCCGAGGCATAATACACTGGGCTGCCCACCACCAGGCCGTCGCATTCCTCAAACTTTTTGGCGGTTTCGTTCACCACGTCGTTAAAGATGCACTGGCCGGTTTCCCCACACTTGCGGCACCCAATGCACCCCCGCACCGCCTGGTTGCCTACCTGCACCATTTCCACCTCCACGCCCTCCTGGCGGAAGATTTCCTCCATCTCGTGCAGCGCGGTGTAGGTGTTGCCCTTTGGCCGCGGGCTGCCGTTGATCATCAAAACTTTCATATTGCCTTCACCCTTTCTTTTTTTATTTGGGCACGTCTTTGCTTCTCATTATACACGCCATTTTCCTTCTTGAGAAGCCCGTTTGTGTAAATTTTCCCCGCCGCCCCGCAAAATCCCAGGCCCCAGGGGAAATTAGGTCTGTTATTTTTTCGCTAAATGCGTTATACTAGTATATATTGGGGCCCAGCCCCCACAGAAAGGATGGTTTTTCCTATGGAGTTTATCAAGATTATTGGCCGGGCCGTAGGGCAAGCGGCAGAGACCCTGGGGCAAAAGCACCGCAAAACCGCCATGCTCAACCGCATCCGCACCGTGGTCCGCTGTGAAGAGCGGGCCGCCGAAAAGGAATACCTTGCCTTGGGCCGCTATTATTACAACGCCCTGCGGGACAAAACAAACCCCGTGGCCGAGCCCCACTGTGTGGCCCTGGACCAAATCGAAAAGCGCCTGGACGCCGCCCTCGGCGCCATGCAGGCTATGGCAGACGAGCACTTCTTAGGCTGCACCTGCCCCGAAAGCAGCGCCATAGGCGTTATATGCGGCTGGGACGCCGACGAAGACGGCCCCTGCCCCCCAACCGAGGGGGAATACGAGGAAATCGACCTTTCTGATGTAGAGGTTTACGACGCCGACCCCAGCCTGAAGGCCTCGATTACCATAGAGCCAGACAAGGACGCGCCCGAAGAAACCACCAGCCTGCCCTTTGAGGGTTAAAGGCGCGCTCTTTGGGAGGGAATATAGGGAATGTCTACAGAGATTGTAAAGGATATTATTTGCCCCCAGTGCGGGGTTTCACAAAAATACCGGCTGTTTGCCGGCATAAACGCCAGCGAAAACCCAGAGCTTAAGCAGAAAGCCCTGGAAGAGACTATTTTCGACTGGCGCTGCCAGCGCTGCAATTATTTTGCAGCCATGGCCTACCCCTTTTTGTATATGGACCGGGAGGCCCAGTACGTCATCTGCGTCACCCCCGGCGGCAGCGGCCAGGCAGCCGAGCCCACCGCCCCTATTGCGGACTACGTGAAGCGCCGGGTGAAAAACCTGGCCGAGCTGAAAGAGAAGATCCTGATTTTTGACAGCGGCCTGGACGACGTAGCCGTAGAGGTGGTGAAAAACGCCCTCTGCACCATTATTAAGAAAAAGTACCAGGCCAAGCGTGTCCATGCTTATTTCAGCCGCATACGCGACAACGATATGGATTTCGCCATTTTCGTCCCCGGCCAGCCGGATCCGGTTTACCACTCTACCCGTTTAGAGGTTTACCGCCAGTCCCAAGAGGTTCTTCGGGCCCTGGACTTTATTGACCCCCCCGGCTTTGCCACCATCGACGCCCGCCTGGCCCGCCTTATTTTAGAACAGTACCAGGCTACTTAAGGCCCCCAAGCTAAGACCTTGGGGTTAACACCCCAAACCCCGGCTCACGCCTGTAGAGCCTCCGGCGCAAAGGTCGCGCCTGCGGCAAGATCTTGGGGCTGCGCCCCAAGCCCCCGCATGGGCTTCGCCCCTGCACCCCACCAAAGGGCCATGGGCCCTCTGGACTCCCACGCTTCGCTTCCGCTGCCTGGGGGTACGCAGCCGGGGTATTTACACAAGAAATGCTGACACCCTCCTTGGCGTCAGCATTTCTTTTTGTTCAGGATTCACTGGTTTTACCCTTTCTTCTTGGCCGTGATGAAATTCACACTTAAATCCGGCGCCGCCGCAATACCCCGTGTGGCCGGGCTGGTCACATAATAAGTTTTATCGCTGAAAAGCGGGTAAAACACATAATTTTCCATCAGCATCCCTTCCAAAGACCGGTAAGACGCCAGCTCAAAGCTCAAAGAGTGCAGCCCCGCGTCAAATTCCTCGCTTTCCAGCAGGCTCGGGTAAGAGGTGCTCTCAAAAGCCTTCAGCACCTGATAGGGCGTCGTCCCCCCAGCCCGCAGGGTGTACAGGGCCGCGTCATAATCCCCGGCGGCAATGCGGCTTTTCATCCCCTCTTCCGGCATGGGTTCAATATTAAAGGCATTGCCCAGCTTGTTGTTCCAAGACACCAAGAACCCATTGGCAATCTCCACCGATTCCGCGTCGTCCGGGCATATCACCGAAATAGGCGGCATCTGCTCCATTTCCAGCATTTCCAGCAGGGACGGCAGCCGTTCCAGTACCGTATCGTCGGGCTGGGCGTACATCCGGGCCCCGTCAGCATAGTACGAAGAGGTATTCCACACCACGCAGTTGGGCATGATACCCATAGCCTCCGCAGCCTCCGGGTCTTCCCGGCGTTCCAGCAGCGCCTGGCGGTCTAAAGACTTAAAGAAAATCTCCCGCGTGGTCACATATTCCAGCACCTCCGACCGTGGGTTCAGCAAAAGCCCTGTCACCGCGTCATCCAGTACCTGCACGGCGCAGCCCTGTTCCTCGGCCAGCCTGGCCAGTGTGTCCGACATAGTGAGGATGTCCACGCTTCCGTTTACCAGCGCGGCCACCGGGTCGTCCAGCAGGGCGCTGTCATAGTCGATCAGGAACGTTAAGCTGGCCGGCCGCACCTCGTGGGGCCCCTTGTACTGGCTGTTGCGCGAAAGCCCAATGGACCGCTTGCCGTACTCTGTCACCCAAGAATACGCGCTGGAAAAGGTAAAGGGCCCGTTGGTAATCAAGTATTCCGAACCCAGACCGTAATGCCCGGCGCTTTCCTCAAAATATTTGCGGTTACAGGGCATATAGTGGCTGCCTGCCGTCAGCGCCGGGAAATCCGCGTAGCTTTTTTCCAGCTGCACCACCAGGGTCAATTCATCCCGGGCCTCTACCCCCAGGGCGCTTTCCGGTATTTCCTTATTGTAGACCTGCCGGGCCCCCTTCAAAATAAACAGGTCGTCCACCGAAGGGGTAGCGGTTTCAGGGCGCAGGGCCCGCTGCACGGCAAAGACGAAATCATCGGCTGTTACCGGCGAGCCATCGCTCCATTTTGCCCCGCCCCGCAGGTAAAAGGTGAATTGGGTGTTTTCGGCGTTTGCCTCCCATTTTTTTGCCACGCCGGGTACTACCTGGCCGTCCTCGTCAATGCGGCACAGCCCCTCAAATAAAGAGCTAATCACAACCCATGCCGGTTCCCCCGAGGCTGTCTGGGGGTCCAGGGTGTCGATGTTCTGGGGAAGAAGGTAGGTAAATTCCCCGTCCAGCTCAAAGCCGTCCCCGCAGCCGGCGCATAAAGAAGCCAGCAGAACCGACAAAAAGAGCAGCGCCCCCTGTTTCAAACGTCTCATAAATAGCCTCCCCTCCCCAATATATACGTTATGATAGCAAAGGCCGCCGTAAAAGTCAAGCCGCCGACAGGAGGCCAAGAAGCGAAGCGTGGGAGTCCAGAGGGTGTAAACCCTCTGGTGGGGTGCAGGGGCGAAGCCCTTGCTGGATTCTTAAGGCGAAGCCTTAAGCTGCCAGAGGCCATAAAGGCGTGAGCCGGGGTTTGGGGTGTAACCCCAAGGTCTTCCCTCCCCCCAAAAAGCAGAAAAAAAGGGAGCCTGCCAAAGCGCCCAAACCCCCGCGCCTCCACAAGCTCCCCTGCCAAAATTATAAAACCACCCTTAATAGTTCGCCGGCTTCAACTGGAAATACGCCTGCGGATGGGCGCACACCGGGCACACCTGCGGCGCGGCCTTGCCCACCACAATATGCCCGCAGTTGCGGCATTGCCAAATAGCGTCGCCATCCCGCGAGAACACCAGCCCGTTTTCAATGTTGGCGGCCAGCTTCCGGTACCGTTCCTCGTGCTCCTTCTCAATGGCCGCCACACCCTCAAACAAATGGGCAATCTCCGGGAAACCTTCCTCCCTGGCGGTCTGGGCAAAGCCCGCATACATGTCCGTCCACTCGTAATTCTCCCCGTCGGCGGCTTCCTTCAGGTTTTGCAGGGTGTCCCCCACCTGGCCGTGCAAAAGCTTGAACCACATCTTGGCGTGCTCTTTCTCGTTGTTGGCGGTCTCCTCAAAAATCTCCGCAATCTGGGTATACCCGTCCTTTTTCGCTTTCGACGCAAAGTACGTGTACTTGTTGCGGGCCTGGCTCTCCCCGGCAAAAGCGGTGAGAAGGTTCGCCTCTGTTTTGCTTCCTTTCAGCTCTGGCATACAAGCTCCTCCTTATATTATAAAAATGATTCTAACTTAATCCCCATCATACGCCCTCCGCCGGAAAAAGTCAATAGCCCGTCCACCCCCGCCAAATGTAAATTTATCGTAAAGCCCGCGCCCAGCCAGTTGAAAAACATGGCCCGTGGGCGTATACTAAACTTACAAAAAGAAAGGTCGTGATTCCGTGTTTTTTCAAAAATTCCAGCGCTTCATGCTGGGCCGCTACGGTACCGACACCCTCAGCTTTTTCCTGCTGGGCCTGGGGTTAGTATTGACCTTTTGCGGCAGCTTATTCTTCTGGCCCCTTACCCTTTTGGCAGACGCCGTCTATATTTACTCCATTTTCCGCATGTTTTCCCGCAACATCCCCGCCCGCCAGCGGGAGTATTACGCTTTTTTGAAGGTCTGGAACCCCGCCCTCAAGTGGCTCCGCTTTCAAAAGCGCAAGTTTCTTGACCGCAAGTATTACCGCTACTTTAGGTGCCCCAACTGCAAGCAGGACCTTCGCGCCCCCCGGGGGAAGGGGAAGATTGAAGTGACCTGCCAGAAGTGCCATAACGTTTTTACCACAAAGACTTGAGGGGGCCGTAAGACCTTGGGGCTTCCGCCCCAAACCCCGGCTCACGCCTTTTAGAGCCTCCGGCGCAAAGGTCGCGCCTGCGGCAAGGTCGTGGGCTCCGCCCACCCCCGCTCAAGGCTTCGCCTTAAGAATCCAGCAAGGGCTTCGCCCCTGCACCCCACTTAAGGGTTTGCACCCTTAAGAATCCCACGCTTCGCTTTTGCGCCCCATCCCACACACGAGAGGAATTTGAGGATATGAAAAATCTCACCGCCATGCCCCTGGCCGATTTTGCCGGCCTCTCCTACCCCTGCCAATGCGGCCGCACCCACACCGTCTCCATCCAGAAAATCCTGGTAGAAAACGGCTGCCTGGCCCAACTCCCCCAAACCGTCCAGGAACTGGGCGGCGGCCCCGCCTACCTTCTGGCCGACCCCAACACCTACGCCGCTGCCGCTGAAAAAGCCGGGGCCCTCCTTACAGCCGCCGGCATCCCCTTCCACGGCCAGCTCTACCGCACCCAGGCCCCCCTTGTCCCCAACGAACACACCCTGGGCGAGGCCCTGGCCAACCTGGAGCCCTCGGACAAGCTCATTATCGCCGTAGGCTCCGGCACTCTTAACGACACCGCCCGTTTTCTAAGCTCCCGCACCGGCATCCCCTACATGGTGGTCTGCACCGCCCCTTCTATGGACGGCTACGCCTCCACCGTCTGCCCCCTGATTTTAGACGGCCAGAAAATCACCAAACCCGGCGTATACCCCCAGGCTATCCTGGCCGACACCGACATTTTAAAAGAAGCCCCCATGCCCATGCTCACCGCAGGCTTTGGGGATATTATCGGCAAGTACACCGCCCTGGCAGACTGGCGCCTTTCCCAAATCCTAAACGGCGAATATTACTGCGAAGCGTGCGCCCAGCTTATGGCCCATGCCGTAGAGAAATGCGCCCAAAACGCCCCCGGCCTAAAAGCCCGCGACCCCCAGGCCATCCAGTACGTCACCGAAGCCCTTATCCTTTCCGGCATCGCTATGGGCATGGTGGGCAATTCCCGCCCCGCTTCCGGCGCCGAGCACCACTTCTCCCATTACTGGGAGGTAGACGCCCTGCGCTGGGGCCAGCCCCATCCCCTCCACGGCAACTCCGTAGGGGTGGGGGCCGTGCTTTCCGCCTCCCTTTACCAGCTGGCCCAAAGCCGCCTGCCCCAAGGCTTCCCCCTGCCGGACAAAGGGCATATCCTCCGCTGCCTCACCGCCGCCGGCTCCCCCACCGGCCCCCAAGAGCTGGGCATCCGCCAGGCCCTTTTCTACGAAAGCATCCTCCACGCCATGGAGATCCGGGACCGCTTTACCATCCTACGCTTTTTAGACCGCGAGGGGCTTCTAGGCGGCTGCGCCGCTGAGCTGGCCCCCCGCTTTTACCCCGCCGGAAAGGAGTGACCCCCATGCGTTGGCGAGACTTTGAAAAAAACCTGCACGACGATAAGCGCGTACTGCGCACCGGCATGTTCCTGTTGGCCTTTGCCGCGGCGCTGGTGCTGCTCATCCTCCGGTTCGACGCGGTATGGGGGGGCATGCAGGTGGTATTCAGCACCCTTACCCCGGTACTGGGGGGCCTTATAGTGGCCTATGTTCTCAACGTGTTTGTCCATCTTTTTGAGGACATCATCTTCAAGCCCTTCCAAAACTCCCCCAGCCCCACCTGGCAAAAGCTCCGCCGCCCCCTTTCCGTGGTGCTGGCCTATGTGATGCTGCTGCTGGTGGTGGTGTTCATGGCCTGCTTCATTGTGCCAGGCCTTATCGAATCTATGGGTATACTGGCTGAAACCGCCCAAAAGACCCTGCCCACCACCATTAACACCTGCCTGCGCTGGCTTAACCAGTTTGCCCAAGAAAACGACCTAGACTTTATCCAGGACTACCTGCGCACCTTCAATTGGAGCTCGCTGTTGGCAAACGTCACCAAAACCGCCACAGACTTTATCTCATCGCTGGTGGGCATCATGTCCAACGTAGCCTCAGGGCTGTTCAGCATGATCATGGGGTTTATTTTCTCCATCTATATGCTGGCGGGCAAAGAAAAGCTGCTGCGCGGGGTACGCTCGACCCTGCTGGCCTTTGTGCCCCACAAAACGGCCCGCAGCCTGGCCCGGGTGGGCTCTATC
Organism: bacterium D16-76; assembly: GCA_009917445.1. GTDB lineage: Bacteria > Bacillota > Clostridia > Oscillospirales > Acutalibacteraceae > Acutalibacter. The sequence goes on from QZEE01000005.1 coordinate 59,229, forward strand.
ACCAATAAAGTGTTCTTTTCCTTTATAAAAGGCCAGCTTACCGAGTGTGTGATCTTAGGGGTGCTGTGCTACATTGGCATGTGCCTTTTGGGCCTGGATTATGCCCTGCTAATCTCCTCTGTTGTGGCCATTGGCGCGCTCATCCCCATCTTAGGCGCGTATATCGGCGCGGCGGTCGGGGTGGTGGTGCTGCTGCTGGTAAACCCCTTAGATTCCCTGATCTTCCTAATTTTCCTGGTAATCTTACAACAGGTAGAAGGCAACCTGATCTACCCCCGGGTGGTGGGTTCGTCCATTGGCCTGCCCCCGGTGTGGACGCTGTTCGCGGTGCTGTTCTGGGGCGGGGTGATGGGTATAGCCGGCATCTGGCTGGGTACGCCCCTTACGGCGGTGATTTACCGGTTGTTCCGCAGCTCGGTGCGTACCCGCCTGCGGCGGAAGAACTTAGACCCTTCAGACCCCCAGCTTACCGCCCGCCCCCCCTTCTCCGACGAAGACCTGGAAGAAGGCGAAGGCGAACAGCAAAAGATAGACCAAGTGTAACCCCCGCGCCAAGAAGCGAAGCGTGGGATTCTTAAGGGCCTTTGGCCCTTAAGTGGGGTGCAGGGGCAAAGCCCTTGCTGGATTCTTAAGGCAAAGCCTTAAGCTGCCAGAGGCCATAAAGGCGTGAGCCGGGGTTTGGGACGAAGTCCCAAGGTCTCCCCCAAAAAGAGATAAAACCAATTTCATCACGAAACCCAAGGAGGCAAAAATATGGATATGACCATCCAAACCAAGCAAGGCCAAATCGAAGGCAAGCTAAGCCAAGACGGCCGCACGCGGCTGTTCTTAGGCATCCCCTATGCCGAGCCCCCTACGGGCCCCCTGCGCTTCCAGCGCCCGCAGGAGAAACGCTCCTGGCCCGGGGTGCTGCCCTGCCAGGATTTCGGCCCCCGGTGCCCCCAGGCAGACCTTGCCTCTATGGATTTTTACGGCAAGGAATTCTACGACGACATGGTCCCCCCCTGCAGCGAAGACTGCCTGTACTTAAACATCTGGGCCCCGGCCCAAAGCAAAGGCAAGCTGCCGGTGCTGTTCTGGATCCACGGCGGGGCCTTTATGCACGGCTGTGGGAGCGAAAAGGAATTTGACGGCGAGGGCTTTGCCCAAAAAGGCATCATCTTAGTCACCATCAACTACCGGGTCAATGCCTTCGGCTTTTTCACCCACCCCGACCTGGAAACCGAAACCCCAGAAGGCGTCTCCGGCAACTACGGTATTCTAGACCAGCTTTTCGCCCTAAAATGGGTGCGCGAAAATATCCATGCCTTTGGGGGCGACCCCGGGCGCATCACCCTGTTTGGCCAGTCGGCCGGCTGCATGAGCGTAGAGGCCCTCATCTCTTCTCCGCTGTCCCAGGGCCTGGCGGTGGGTGCCATCCTGCAAAGCGGCACAGGCCTGCCGCCCCGGCGGTCGGTGCCCAGCCGCCAGCAGATGTGGGAAACCTCCCAAAAGCTCATGGCCTACCTAAAGGCTCCCAGCCTTGCCGAGCTCCGCCAGGTCCCCGCCCAGGCCCTAATGGAAGCCGCCTACGCCGTGCAGGACGGCGGCCCGCTGTGCTGGCGCCCCCATGTAGACGGCTGGCTGCTGCCCAGCCAACCGGACGACCTGGCCTCCCGGGGGGCCATCCACCACATCCCCTATATAATCGGCTGTACCGGCGACGACATTGGCGGCGGGGCCTTGACCGAGGGCACAGCCGCCTGGTGCGAAACCCTTCAAAAGCAGGGCCTGGGCCCCGTATACCTCTATTTCTTCGACCGTAAGCTCCCAGGCGATGAAGCCGGCAGCTTCCATTCCAGCGAGCTTTGGTACGTCTTCGAGACCCTGCCCCGCTGCTGGCGCCCCTGGGAGGACTGGGACTATGCCCTCTCCCATACCATGTCGTCCTACTGGGCCAACTTCGCCAAGCAAGGCGACCCTAACGGCTCTGGCCTGCCCCGGTGGGAGCCTTACAGCGAAAGCAGCCCATCCCCCATGCAGTTCCTGTAAATCCATAAAATTTCACAATAGAAAGGATGTTTTCACATGAACGTACTAGAAACCAGCCAGGCCCCCGCCGCTATCGGCCCCTACTCCCAAGGTTACGAGGTAAACGGCATCGTGTACACCTCCGGGCAAATCCCCGTAGACCCGGCCACCGGCAGCGTACCCGAAGGCATCGCGGCCCAGGCCAAGCAGAGCTGCGAAAACGTAAGCGCTGTACTGGCCGCCGCTGGCAGCGAGCTGGGCAAGGTCTTCAAAACCACCTGTTTCCTGGCCGACATGTCTGACTTTGCCGCCTTCAACGAGGTGTACGCCCAATATTTCACCTCTAAACCCGCCCGCAGCTGCGTAGCCGTAAAAGCCCTACCCAAAGGCGTGCTGTGCGAAATCGAAGCCATAGCCGCAAAATAACCCCAAACGCCGCGGCAAGTCAAAGGAAGCGAAGCGCGGGATTCTTAAGGGGCTCGCCCCTTAAGTGGGGTGCAGGGGCAACGCCCCCTGCCCGCCGGCGGCGACCTTGCCGAAGGCCATCCAATAATCAATCGGGGTTTGGGGCGCAGCCCCAAGGTCTCCCGGAAAAAAGCAAAACCCCCAGCCACTCCCAAAAGCGGCTGGGGGCCTTTCTATCCATCCTCCGGCAAATAAGCCAGCAAATCCCCTGGCTGGCAGTCAAGTGCCTCGCAAATGGCGGCCAAGGTCGAAAACCGCAGGGCCGTAACGTGGTTATTCTTAATCTTCGATAAGTTCACGTTGGTAATGCCCACCTGTTCGGCCAGCTGGTTCAACGAAACCTTCCGCTCGGCCATGCGGGCGTCCAGGTTCAGCACGATCTTCCCCATACCATCCCCCCTCATACCAGGCCATCCACGTCCTGCTGCATCTGCACCCCCAAGGCAAAGCACTGGGCCAGGCACAGCAGCAAAATACCTGTAACCAAATCCCCGGCCCCGGCGCTGACCTCCGCCTTGTCCGGCCCCAGCACCAGCACGGCAATGCCGCAGAATATCCACTGTACCACCACAATGGCAATGAAGAAAATCCCGATTTCCCGCAGCATGCGCACATTAGCCTTTTGAAAAGGCGTCTTCCCCTGGGAGAATTTCGTAAGCCCCTGGGTGGTGCGCAAAATCAAGTTGACATTGCGGAACACCATAGTCATCAGGCCCAGGGACAGGGCGCAGTCGATAAGGAAAACGGGCAGGGCGCCGGGCAGCAGATTCCCCTGGGCGTCCGATATCACCAGCGAGAATCCCCGGGAGGCAAGCTCCTCCAAAGGCCCAAGCCGGCCTGGCAGCGCAGGGTCCACCAGTACCAGCACCAGCATTACCACCACGCATATCATGGCGCCGCAGTAGGCGATTTCCAATATCCGGGAAAGGATGGTCGCAATTTTCGTGATTCGTTTTTCATGTGTGTCAAAAAATGGCATACAGGGCACCTCCAAAAGTTGATTGTGCCCTTAGTATACACCCGAATTTATCGTTTGTCAATAAATATTTAATGTTTTTCGATAAAAGAGAACCCCCGGCCAGTCACCCGCCGAGGGCCCCGTTTTTATCGTTCCGGCAGCGCGCCTTCCCGCAGCATCGCCCGGGGGCAGAACTGGTAAAGCCGCACCCCACCTACCCGGCCTTCAAAGGCTTCAAAGCCCTGAAGCGCCAGGGGCAGGGCCGCGCAAACCTGCTCCGGTTCCTCTATCAGCAGGGTGGTGTGGGCTGTCCAGTTCCGGCTTGTGCCGAAATGCTCCTTCAGTGTGAGCAGCTCCCGGTTCACGTCCGGCGCCAGGAACAGCACCCGGCCCCCGCCGAATACGCCAAAATGGTTGAAGGTGAGGGAAAAAGCCCTGGTCTGCCGCAGCGCTTCCTCCATTGCGGCAAGGGTTTCTTCCTGCTCGCTGGGCTGGAAAATCCCCAGGGTGATGTGATGGGGCAGGTTTTTCGTCTGCCTGCCGGCAAAGCCCGCCCCTACCAGCCGCGCCCGCATTTCCTCTATGCGCCGCTGGGTTTCTTCGTCATACACCGCCATAGCGCACAGGAAAGTTTTGTCCATGATGTCCTCCCAAAGACCTTAGGGGTTACACCCCTAAGACCCCGCTAACGCATGTTGGGCCTCCGGCAAGATCTTGGGGCTCTGCCCCAAACCCTGCCAGGGCTCCTCGCCCTGGACCCGCCAAAGGGTTTACACCCTTTGGAATCCCGCCTGGGCTCCCCGTCAGGTTATTTGATTTCTTTACTGGCGATTTCCTTTTGGGCCCGCTCTAAGAACGCTTCTACTGAGATCGCGCCTAAGTCGCCGTCCTTCCGGTGCCGCACCGAGACCTCCCCGGCCTCTTGCTCCTTGTCGCCTACTACCAGCATATAGGGTGTCTTTTTCAGCTGCGCTTCCCGGATTTTATACCCCGTCTTCTCGCTGCGCAGGTCGCACTCCACCCGCAGCCCAGCCGCTTCCATCTGCTTCTGCAAGGCCTTAGCATACTCGTGGTGACGCTCCGCAATCGGCAGGATAACCGCCTGCACCGGGCTCAGCCACAGCGGGAACGCCCCGGCAAAGTGCTCTGTGATCACCCCAATAAACCGTTCAATAGACCCCAGCACCACCCGGTGTATCATCACCGGCCTATGGCGCTCGCCGTCTACCCCTACATATTCCAGCTCAAACCGCTCCGGCAGCTGGCTGTCCAGCTGGATGGTACCGCACTGCCACGTGCGCCCCAGGCTGTCTGCCAAATGGAAATCCAGCTTCGGCCCATAAAACGCCCCGTCGCCCTCGTTGATGACAAACTCCTTGCCCATCCCCGTAATGGCTTCCTTCAAAATCTCCTGGTTCTTCTCCCATTCCTCCACTGTGCCAATATGGTCCTCCGGCATTGTAGAAAGCTCAATGGTATACGTCAGCCCAAATGTAGAGTACACTTCGTCAAACAGCCGCACCGTCTCTTGTATGATGTCCTGCATCTGTTCCCTTGTCATAAATACGTGGGCGTCGTCCTGATTAAAGCACCGCACCCGGAAAAGCCCGTGCAGCGCCCCCGAAAGCTCATGCCGGTGCACCAGACCGATCTCCCCCACACGCAAGGGCAGGTCCCGGTAAGAGTGCGGCTCGCTGGCATACACCAGCATGCCCCCAGGGCAGTTCATGGGCTTAATGGCAAAATCTGCCTCGTCGATCACCGTGGTGTACATGTTGTCCTTATAGTGGTCCCAGTGGCCAGACCTCTCCCACAGCTGGCGGTTGAGCATAATGGGCGTCGATATTTCCAAATACTTATATTTCTTGTGGACCTCCCGCCAATACTCCATCAACGTGTTTTTCAGCACCATGCCCTTCGGCAAAAAGAACGGGAACCCCGGCCCCTCGTCCCGCAGCATAAAGAGGCCCAGCTCTTTGCCCAGCTTCCGGTGGTCGCGCTTTTTCGCCTCTTCCAGCATCTGCAAATGCTCTTCCAGCTGCGCCTGCTTGGGGAAAGCAATGCCGTACACCCGCGTCAGCATCTTCTTGGTGGCGTCCCCCCGCCAGTATGCGCCGGTAATGGCCGTCAGCTTTACCGCCTTTACCATGCCGGTGCTCATCAGGTGGGGCCCGGCGCACAGGTCGGTAAAGTCCCCCTGGCTGTAAAAGCTGATGTTCTCCCCGTTCCCCGCGTGCTCGTCGATCAGCTCCTGCTTATAGCCCTGCCCGGCCATCTTCTCTTTGGCCTCTGCCGGGGCCAGCTCAAAGCGCTCCAGGGGGATGTTCTCCTTGATGATCTTCTTCATCTCTTCCTCGATCTTCGGCAGGTCGTCCAAAGACAAGGGGCTCTCCATGTCAAAGTCATAATAGAACCCATTGTCAATGGCGGGCCCAATGGCAAACTTCGTCCCCGGGTACAGCCGGCACACCGCCTGGGCCATAATGTGGGAGCAGGTGTGCCAGTAAGCCTTTTTCCCTTCCTCGCTGTCAAAGGTGAGGATTTCCAGCGCGCAGTCGCCCTCCAGGGGGGTGCGCAGGTCCCGCACCTGGCCGTCTATGCGTGCGCAGCAGGCAGACTTATACAGCCCCATGCCAATCGACTTGGCCACCTCCGCCGCTGTCACGCCCTTCTCAAATTCCTTCCCTTGCCCTTTCAAATCCACTGTAATCATACGTGTGCTCCTTTCCCGCCAGGGCCAAGCAGCAAAAAAGCCCGCCCCAGCAAAATTCTGGGGCAGGCCGGCTTCCTTTTTGTAGATTTTGAAGCGTCCCGCGGTTCCACCCGGATTCAAAGCGCGCAAAAGCCCGCTTCCTTCATTGGGCCGTAACGGGGCCGTCCGTCTGTCCTTAGCCGCCCTTAGGCGGGTTCGGCAGCTGCTCAAAGGTGGTGTCCCCAAAAGCCCCCGCTGCCGGCGCTTTCAGCCTATGGCGCCAGCTCTCTTTGGCGGGCCCGCGCTTTCCGGGCGTCCTTGTCAAAGCATGTAGTTTTGTTAAATTAACGCTATCATAGCACCCCCCGCCCTGTTTGTCAAGATGGCCGCCCCGCCTCCCCGTAAAAATATTTCCGGATTATTTTTCCTTTTTGGAAAAGAATCCCCTTTGCCACCTTGACAAATTACCCACCCGCGCGATACAATAGAACTGCAATGCACTTGGTGCTTTATATATTTTTCGCTTATTTCATGTAACCGGCAGCTTTGGCCTGCGTTTTTGATAGACCCGCCGCCAAAAGGCCCCTGTACCGCCTTTTGCGCGTATAGGCGTTTTATATCCTTTCCCCAGCGGAAAGCCAGGCCCGCCTGCCATAAAACCCACTGAAATAAAACAATAAATATATGACCCGGGGGCCCGCCCCCCGTGTATCCGCCACCATGCATTTGCCGGGGGCGGTTTTTTCTTCCCCTGGCGTGCCATGTACCAAGACCCATGACCAGGAAAATATTTTACATCACGCAGAAAAGGAGGTGCCCGGTTGAACGGGATAGCAGTATGGCTGTGCATCGTCATTGCCCTGGCGGCTGCTGCCGTAACAGGCGGCGCGGCGTTTTTCTTTGGCGTCTACTACCGTAAAAGCAAGGCAGAGGCCGCTATCGGCTCCGCTGAGCAGGAGGCCAAGCGCATCGTAGGCGAGGCCGTTAAAACAGCAGAGGCCAGGAAAAAGGAGATTGTGCTGGAAGGCAAGGACGAGGTGCACAGGCTGAGGAATGAATCCGAAAAGGAGCTGGCGGACCGCCGCAAGGAGATCCAGCATCAGGAGCGCCGCATCCTGCAAAAAGAAGAGACCTTAGAACGCAAGCTGGAAAGCGTAGATAAAAAGGAAGAGCAGGCCAACGAAAAGAACAGAAAGGCCGAAGAGCGCCTGCGGGAAGCCGAAAGCGTAAAGAAGAGCCAGTTTGACATGCTGGAGAAAATCTCTTCCTTCTCCCAGGAGCAGGCCAAGGAATACCTGCTGAAAAACCTGGAAAACGAGCTGGTCCACGAAAAAGCCGTAAAGGTCCGGGAGTATGAGCAGCAGGTGAAGGACGAAAGCGACAAGGCCGCCCGGGAGATTTTGGCCTTGGCCATCCAGCGCTGCGCCGCAGACCAGGTGTCCGAGGCCGCTATCAGCGTCGTGCCCCTGCCCAACGACGAAATGAAGGGCCGCATCATCGGCCGCGAGGGACGCAACATCCGTGCCATCGAGACCCTTACCGGCGTAGACCTGATTATCGACGACACCCCCGAGGCCATCACCCTGTCCAGCTTCGAGCCTGTCCGCCGCGAGGTGGCCCGCATTGCCTTGGAAAAGCTCATTTCCGATGGCCGCATCCACCCCACCCGCATCGAGGAGACCGTGGAAAAAGCCCGCCGCGAGGTAGAAAACACCATCAAGTCCGAAGGCGAGCGGGCTGTGCTGGAGGTCGGCGCCAATGGCGTCCACCACGAGCTGGTAAAGCTTTTGGGACGCTTGCGCTACCGCACCAGCTATGGCCAGAACGTCTTAAACCACTCCCTGGAGGTGGCCTTCCTTTCCGGCATGATCGCCAGCGAGCTGGGCCTTAACCCCACCGTGGCCAAGCGCGCGGGCTTGCTCCATGACATCGGCAAGGCCCTGGACCACGAGGTAGAGGGCAGCCACGTGCAGATTGGCGTAGACGCCGCCCGCAAGTACCGGGAAAGCGAGGCTGTCATCCACGCCATCGCCGCCCATCATGGCGACGTAGAAGCCAAGACCATCGTGGCCTGCATCGTCCAGGCGGCAGACGCCATTTCCGCAGCCCGGCCCGGCGCCCGCCGGGAAAACCTGGAAAATTACATCAAACGCCTGGAAAAACTGGAAGAGCTGGCCTCCTCCTTCGAGGGCGTGGAGAACTGCTATGCCATACAGGCTGGCCGCGAGGTGCGCATTATGATCAAGCCCGAGGTGGTCAGCGACGAGAAGATGACCCTTTTAGCCCGGGAGATCTGCCAGAAGATCGAAGCCGAGCTGGACTACCCCGGCCAGATCAAGGTGAACATGATACGGGAAAGCCGCGCTGTAGACTACGCCAAGTAGCCTGCCGCCAAACCCGGAGGAACCCAAAAGGTGCGCCCCCCAGCGCACCTTTATCCATTTAGGGAGGAAAAAACCTATGGTAAACATCCTGTGTATCGGCGACGTGGTGGGCTCTGTAGGCCTGCAGTTCCTGCGGGCCAAGCTGCCCCCCTTAAAAAAGGCAAAGGCAATCGACCTGGTCGTGTGCAACGGCGAAAACGCCGCCGACGGCAACGGTGTCACCCGCGCTTCGGTAGAGCATCTCTTAGACAGCGGTGTAGACGTGGTCACCACCGGCAACCACAGCTTCCGCCGCAAAGAGTCCTACGACCTTTACGACGAAGCCCCCACCCTCCTGCGCCCAGCCAACTACCCCCCCGCCGCCCCAGGCCGGGGCCTGTGCGTGGTAGACCTGGGCCGCACCCAGGTAGCGGTCATAAACCTCATGGGCACCGTATATCTCGAAAGCCTCCGCTGCCCCTTCGAGACCCTGGATACCCTTTTAAAGACCCCGGGCCTGCCCCGCCTCTGCGTGGTGGACTTCCACGCCGAAGCCACCGGCGAAAAGCGCGCCATGGGCTTTTTTGCCGACGGCAAAGTTACCGCCCTTTTCGGCACCCACACCCACGTCCAAACCTCCGATGAAACCATCCTCCCCCATAGCACCGGCTACATCACCGACGCCGGCATGACCGGCGTCACCGCCTCCGTCCTGGGCGTCAAGCCCGAGCTCATCATCCACAAGCTCACCACCAAGCTGCCCACCCGCTTCGACCTGGCCAAAGGCCCCTGCCACATGGGCTGCGTCCTTTTCACCGCCGACGAACGCACCGGCCTGTGCACGGGGGTGGAGAGGATGCGCATCCTGTAGGCCTCTTTTGGGGACTCTGTCCCCAAGCCCCTGCAAGCCTTTTTGGAAAAAGGCTTGACCTAAAAACTGCCCGCACCCACGCTTGGGGCATCCTGGCGCTTATGGCCCGGTACCCTTTGTGGGTGCTTTTTTTGCGTTTTTTGCTCGGGGGGAATTTACATTTTGGCACGGATAACACCGGAAACATGGATAAGAATACCAGGTGGAGGTGTTTTTATGGACACAAAAGAATGGACCCTGGGGCAGACCACCTATGAGGTAAGCCGCTTTTTTAACGAGGCCCGCACCGTGCAGGACGCCCTTTCCCAGCGCATTTTACAAAATTTGGCCCGCCCAGACCCGGTTGACGCACCCCCAGCCAAGACGGTATAATAAGCCTGTGGGCGGTCCTCTATGGAGGCGAATCAAAAACCAATGAGAACCGATACTTTACCGCTTGCCTTTGACTATCTCCGCCTTTCAGACGAAGAAGCCAACGCAGGCGAATCTTCAAGCATTACAAACCAGCGGAAGATTATTAAAAGCTACTGTGAGCAGCACGGCATCGTTTTAGTGCGGGAGTTTGTAGACGACGGCTGGTCCGGCGGCAATTTTGAGCGCCCCGGCTTCCAGGAAATGCTGCGTATGCTGGAAAAGGGGCAGGTCAATATGGTTATTACCAAAGACCTGTCCCGCCTGGGCCGCGATATGCGGGAGGCCAGCTACTACGCCGAGCAGTATTTTCCCGAGCGCGGCATACGCTACCTGGCCATCGCCGACAATTTTGACACCGAGCAGGAGAACATCATGGCCCCCTTCCAGTTTGCCATGAACGAAGTCTACCTCCGCGACGGCTCCCGCAAAGTAAAAGACGTGCTGCGCAACAAACGCGAAAATGGAGAATACTGCGCCTGCCCCCCCTACGGCTACCGCAAGGACCCGCGGGACAAAACCCGCCTCACGCCCGATGAAATGGCCGCGCCCATTGTGCAGCGCATATTTTCCCAGGCGGCCAAAGGCGACTCTACCCGCAAAATCGCGCTGGACTTGACAGCCGCCGGCATCCTCCCCCCACTGAAATACCGGGTGCTCTATTCAGGCAACTTTAAAGAGGAAGGCGCTGCCCGGGCGTCAGACTCCTGGAACTACACCACAGTCAAGCGGATTTTAAAAAACCCGGTATACCTGGGCCACACCCTGCTGGGCAAAACCAAGAAAGCCAGCTTCAAATCCAAAAAGAAGGTGCCCGTGCCAAAAGAGGGCTGGGCCGTCACCAAAAACACCCACCCGCCTTTGGTGACCGAAATAGACTTCGAGCGGGCCCAGCAGAACCTTGGGCGCGGCGCAAAAGACTATTCCGCTTATGAGCATGTGCGTAAAAGCATTTTTTCCGGCATCGCCGTCTGCGCAAAATGCGGCCACTCCCTGTGCTCTTGCGGCACCGTCTACAAGGGGGAGCGGGAAAAATATTGGTACCTTTCCTGCACCCACCAGCGGAAAGACATCCGCAACTCCTGTGACGGCGTGCGCATCCGCTACAGCGACCTCATAGAGCTGGTGCGGCAGGACCTAAACGCCCTGCTGGCCCTCTCCCCCTCGGGGATGGAAGAGCTTGCCCGCAAGGTGCTGAAAGAAAGCGGGAGCGAGGAAGCCCAAAAAGCTCAAAAGCTGCAGCGGGAGCACGGCGAAACGCGCCTAGCTACCATTGACCGGATCATCACCAAACTCTACACCGACAACGCCGAAGGCCGGCTGGCCGATGACAGGCTGGGCCATATGGTCGAAAGCCTGGAAAAAGAGGCCCAGGGCATAAAAGCCATGCTCCGCGAAACCGCCGGAAAAGACAACGGGCAAAAGGCCGAAGACCGCTTCGCCAAGTTCTTTTCCCTGGCCAAAAAGTACAGTTTCCTAGAAACGCTGGACCGGGATTCCCTGCTGGCCTTCGTAGAGCGGATTGAAGTCGGCCCCAAAGAGCTGCCCCCCGGGGTTGAGAAAACCACCCACCGCAGCCAGCCCTACCGGCAAAGCGTGCGCATCTTCTATAAATTCATTGGCGAGCTGCCCCCCGCCCCCCTAAAAGACTTCCCAAGGGAACCCGATGCCGCCAGTAATCCCCCTTTGTTGTAGTAGGTACGCCAAGGGAGGTAGGCGTCAACCTGAAGCAGGGCTACAACGGCGACCTGACTTCCCGCCAGGCCGGCTCTGTGGGCGGCCAGATGGTCAACATCATGACACCCACACGAAATGCGACATACACACGGGAAAACCGCACAGCGCCAGGGCACAGCCAGCAGGTAGAGTATGGAGCCTCCATAACCGCATAACAAAAAACCAGTACACGCAAGCCGATATAGCTTCGTGTGCTGGTTTTTTCTTTCTAAACCCAGGTAAATTACAGCCCTACAGAAAGGCAAAGCCAAGCGTTTTGCTAACCTATACTTTACCGAACAAGAAAAAATTTTTAAATATAGGCTTATTTTCTGCGTATAACTGCCGAATTACCTAGTGTAAGCAGCTAGGAAATAAATTTGTAAAAGTATAGGTTTCCAAAAATTTCTCAACTCCAAGGAAGGGGTGGCTGGATGCTTTCTTTACAGCTGAAATCAGGAGATTATGTGACCATTGGCGGCAACATTGTCGTACAGGTCTACCAAAACGGCCCGGGGTTCCGCATGGCTATAAAGGCCCCCAGGGACGTACCTATTTTGCGCGGCGACCTGCTGGAACGTCAAGGCGGCGCGCGCCCGGAGGGTCTGCACGAAAAGCAGCCCAAGGCCCCCTCGCGGCGGGCACGGGACGCGGCGCGGCTGGAAAAATTGGTGGAGAAGCCGCAGGATTAGGTTTCAACAGCCCTGCGCAGGCTGTTTGAAATATACCATTGTGCAGAGCGCTTTGGCAGCCCGGCCGGATGCGGGAGCGGCAAAGCACAACGCCAGGCGTGAAGGATCACGCCTGCTAACAAATATTTTTTGAAGGAGCAAAAAATTATGCGTATCCAACACAACATCATGGCGATGAACGCCTACCGGAACTACAACACCAACACGTCCGCCCTTAGTAAGAACCTTGAGAAGCTGTCTTCCGGCTACAAGATCAACCGCGCTGGCGACGACGCCGCCGGCCTGGCCATTTCGGAGAAAATGCGCGCGCAGATCACCGGCCTGAACGCCGCTTCCAAGAACGTGAAGGACGGCATCAGCCTGGTAAAAACCGCTGAGGGCGCCATGCAGGAAATCCAGGACATGCTCAACCGCATGGACTACCTGGCCACCCAGTCCGCCAACGGCACCTACGACGACGAGGTTGACCGCTACAACCTGCAGAAGGAAGTCAACCAGCTCCGTTCTGAAATCGACCGCATCGCGGACAGCGCCAACTTCAACGGCATCAAGCTGCTGGACGGCAGCCTGGACGTAAAGAAGACCAACGTAGGCGAGGTTAAGGCGGAAGCCGGCACGGTCAGCTCCATCGTTACTTCCAGCGTGGGCAATGCACTGGGCACCAACACCATCCTGCACAGCGATGGCGTTGAAGCTGCTGAGACCCAGTTCGGCGTTGACCTGCACGAAGTGAAATTTGGCAATGGCAACGGCGAGACCCTTACCTTAGAAATCGGCAGTAACAAATTCACCTTGGCTGGTGATGGCACCGGCGAGCTAGATGCCGCAGGCATCGCTGCCGCTTTCGCGGCTGGCAAATTTAAGGATGTAAATAGCAGCGCTGTTAACGCTACCGCTGTTCAGCTGACCGACGGCACCGAAACAGGCAACTTCACAGCGGAAGCCAAGGGCAACCGCCTCGTCTTTACCCAGGCGGCTGGCGAACCCCCTGTGGACGGCGATATGAGTGTTAAGGTTTCCGGCGCAGGCGCTGCTGGCGCGGCGGCTACTGCTGCAAAGGCCGAAGCCACTTTGACCTATAGCGCTACACCGACTTGGGCTGACGCCGATACAGTTGCTTTCAGCAGCACTGGTGGCGCTACAAATTTGAACATGACCGCAACCTTTGACGGCACTAGCTGGAATGTTACAGGTGCGCCGGCTGGATATACTGCCACCTTTGATGGTACTAAGCTGACACTGACCTCCGATACCGAAGGTGAGACTGGTGAAACGAATCATGAATTCGGCACTATTACCGCAACGGTTGCCTGTGCTGGTACCGCTGGTGTCACTGCAACTATTGCGGATACCTTTACTGATGGCACCGACGCTGCCGCAGCAGGTGCCTCCAGTGTAACCGGCGACTACAACACCACCACCACCGTTACCACGCAGGGCGTAGAAGAGGCCGCGGGCCGCCTGGCCAGTGGCGTTGCCACCTTGACTGCTAAAGAATTTGCTGACGGCAGCATCATCAAGATTGGCGACAAGGACTACACCATCACCACCGACGCCGCCAAGAAGGGCAACGCAGACACCGTTTATGTTGGCGACCTGACCTTGACGGACGCCGCTGGCCTGAAAGAAGCCATCGACCGCCTGTCCGTTGCCGCCGACAGCAATAGTGTATGGACCATCGGCCACGGCGCTACCGCCGGGCAGGTCACCTTCGTAGAGAAGGTGGACAAAGACGGCAAGAGCTACACCGACCTGAACTCCACCGACGGCAAGCTCAACGACGGCGCTTTTGACCTGAGCAAAGAGGACATCATCAAGAGCACCTTCGGCACCGTTACCGGCAAGGTAGAAGCAGAGGCCGGCGAGAATGGCAAGCCCTTGACCCTGCAGATCGGCGACACTTCCGACGATTACAACCAGTTGAAGGTTGGCGTAGGCGACATGCACGTTGCCGCCATGGGCGTTATGAATAAAGATACGGATGGCAGTCCCAACGGCGTACAAGAAAAGGACGGCAAAGCGCAGTCCATCGCCAATATCGACATCAGCACCCGCGAGGGCGCTTCCGATGCCATCGACGTAATCAAGGCCGCTATCAACTACGTTTCCGGCATCCGCGGCGACCTGGGTGCCACCCAGAACCGTTTGGAGCACACCGCCAACAACCTGTCCGTCATGGCCGAAAACATCCAGGATGCCGAGTCCACCATCCGCGACACAGACGTTGCCGAGGAAATGATGGCCTATACCAAGAACAACATCCTGATCCAGAGCGCACAGGCCATGCTGGCCCAGGCCAACGCCGTGCCCCAGGGCGTCCTGCAGCTCTTAGGCTAAGCCGCGAGGCCGTTGTTTTACAAATTAAAGAGTACAAACGGAGGACGGGTTTTGTGCCCGTCCTCTTTCTTTATTTTTCCACCCGATGCCCCCGCACCCACGCCAAAATTTCCTCATACCCCGCACGCCCCGCCGCGGCATCCAGCCCCAGCCTGATCAATTCCTCCTGGGCATAGCGCAGAGTTATCCCATTGAGCTCCAGCGTCACCAGCATGGCAAGCATGCCCACCCGCTTGTTGCCGTCCACAAAAGCGTGGTTCGCAACCAACGCGAAGGCCAGCCGCGCCGCCTTTTCCTCCACCGCAGGGTATTGCTCCACCTCGCCAAAAGCCGCGTCCACGCTCCATACGGCGGATTCCAGCAAGCCCCGGTCACGCAGGCCGGGGCTGCCGCCTGTTGCCGCCAGCAGCTTTTCATGGAGCAAAACCACTTCGTCCACAGTTAGCCTGATCATTTCGCCAACTCCCGGAAAGCCTCCAAGTTTTCCGCAATAATCTGGTCAGCCGCCGCGTTTACCCTTTCCCGGCGCTGGGCCTGGTCGTATGCGGAAAAATCCAACACTACATAGCGGGGCTTGTTGTTCTTCAAAATTACAGCCAGCCCCGACTCGTCCACCAGTCGGGCGACTTTGGAAAAATTCTGGTTCGCCTCTGTCATGGGCACCAGCACGTCTGTGTTGACGGTCATAGTATATCACCTCAACTATAGTATACACAGATTATAGGACAAAATCAACCTATATTTTGTAGGACATAGAAGTAATTCTATTGTGTTTTCAAGCTCGCAACGCGAGGCGGCAAGGGATATTTTTTCTGATATTATAGGTAGTGTGGAGAGCTGTCATGGAAAAATTTGCTTTTGGTCAGCGATAAAATCTTCGCTGCATCCGTCTAAAAACAAAAAAATTTCGTTCTTTAGTCTCAGAATCAACTATGCAAATTGCGCCCTTAATTCGGGAGATTATGGCCTAACTGTTATATTGCATAAAATTTAAAAGGAAGTCTTCCGAAAATTCTACACAAAATCCGTGAAGTGGAGATTGACAGGAGGATTTGAAAGTTGTAGAATATATATGTAAAAGTATATAGAATTATAGGTTTGTGCTTAAAAAGTGGCATTTTACCCTGACAACAGGTGGAATGCCGCTTTTTTATGCCCATTTTTAACATACAAAAATTTTTCAAGGAGTGATGCTATGGCAATTTTCCGAACAAAGCACGACAAGGACTTCACCGTGATGAGCAACCACCACCTGCGAGACCCTGCCCTGTCCCTTAAGGCCAAGGGCTTACTGTCGCAAATGCTGGCCCTGCCGGCTGATTGGAACTACTCTATCGCGGGGCTGGCCTACATCAACCGGGAGGGTATTAAGGCGATCCGTTCGGCAATCAACGAGCTGGAGCAGGCGGGGTATCTACGACGGTGCCAGCGGCGTGCGGCAGGGAAAATCACCGACACGGAATATACTGTGTATGAGCGGCCACTGTGCCAAAACGCACCGGTGGAAAAACCACCGGTAGGAAAAGGCACACAATTAAATAAAGAAGAACCAAGTATAGATAAAAGGAAAGGGAGCGCCCAGATGGACGCCCCCTTTCCTATCTTATCAGAGAAAGGATGTGATTGTGAATCCTATAACCAGCTTATCAAAGAAAACATTGAGTATGAGCATCTCATAGCCAATTCGGTCGTGGACAAGCCCCTGTTGGACGAACTGGTGTCCATCATAGTGGAAACGGTCTGCACGCGAAGTAAGACCATCCGCGTGGCCGGGGCCGAGTACCCTGCCGAACTGGTGCGCGGTCGTTTCCTCAAGCTGGACAGCAGTCACATAGAATATGCCGCTGGCTGCCTGCGGGCGAACGTAACAGACATCCGTAATATCAGGCAGTATTTGCGCACTGTACTCTTTAATGCGCCTGTGACAATGGAGAGCTATTATGCTGCCAGGGTGGCCCATGACATGGCTATAGGCCAAAAGGCTTGAACCGAGCGGAAGCGAGCTTCAACAGCCTAGCCAGCATCGCATTTGTGCAGACCCTTGTGCGGACAAGTGTGCAGACAAACACCTGGGCAGGGGCGCCCCCCTGCTACCCTCAAAATTGAAAATGAGAGGATGATTTTTTGGAAAGGCAAAGAAAGTTTGACATGAGATTAACGGAGCGAGATTTCAAATTATTGGAACGCAGGGCGCGAAAGTGCGGGTTAAGTAAGTCCGCTTATATGCGGCAGATGCTCCACGGCTACAAGCCCAGGGAATCGCCCCCAGCCGACTACCATGCCATGACGCGGGAATTGAAGGAAATTGGCAACAACATGAACCAGATAGCCTTTATGGCCAACGCCACAGGGCTTGTGGATGAGGCCGGTTACTATGAGAATGTGTTGGGGCTGCGGGACGCAATTAAACGCATAGAAAAGGCCGTGGTGGGCGTTGCGGGCGAGGATGAAGAGGAGTGACCAGGCAGGACATCCTGCCCTTTTTTGTGCTGGTTGGCATAATTTGGATGTCAACGGGAAAAAATACCAGGGAGCCGAAAGGAGAGATGCTTTTGGAACATAAGACGAACAAGGACGGAAAGCTAGCCGCACAGCGGGAATCGGTGGCGAAAAAAATCTGGCTGAACTATTATAACAACTATCTGTACGAGCACCATCTCATCACCGAAGAAGAAAAAAGGAAAATGCAGCGGAAGATTGAAAGGCAAGGCGGCGGGCTGGGGTGGTAAAGACACCTTGCTTTTTCTCTTCTTGTTTGATATAATAGTAGAATATGATAAAACGAACTGCAACGGAGGTACAGCATGGATATACATACCATCCGCCAACAGCTTAAGACAAAGGCTATCTACGACCTGCCCCTGCGGGTCACCTTTTACGCCCGTGTCTCCAGCGAGAAGGATGAGCAACTAAATTCCCTGGGCAACCAGATCGCTTACTATCAGGAATTGATCCGCAAAAACCCCGCCTGGGAATATGTGGAGGGCTACATCGACGAGGGCCTTTCCGCCGCTACCACCAAAAACCGGGAGAACTTCCACCGCATGGTGGACGATGGCAAGTCCGGCCTATTCGACTTCATCATCACTAAGGAAATTAGTCGTTTCGCCCGCAACACCCTGGATTCCATCCAGTACACCCGGGAACTCCTGAACGCCGGGGTGGGGGTCTTCTTCCAAAACGACAACATCAACACCCTGGACGAAGACAGCGAGCTACGCCTGACCATCATGTCCGGCATTGCCCAGGACGAGCTGCGCAAGCTCAGCAGCCGGGTGAAATTCGGCCACGCCCAGGCCATCAAGAACAGCGTGGTGCTGGGCAACAGCCGCATCTTTGGCTACCGCAAGGAAAACGGGCGGCTGGCCATTATGGAAGACGAAGCCGTGATGGTGCGGGAACTGTTTGAGCTTTACGCCACGGGCCAGCACAGCATGAAGCAGATCGAGGGCATTTTCTGGGAGAAGGGCTACCGCAACCATAACGGCAACCGCATTGCCCACACCACCATGTCGGGGATGATCTCCAACCCCAAATATAAGGGCTACTACGTGGGCAACAAGGTAAAGATTGTTGACCTATTCACGAAAAAGCAGAAATTCCTGCCGCCAGAGGAATGGGTGATGTTCAAGGACGAGACCGGCGAGATCGTGCCTGCTATTGTGGGCGAGGATTTGTGGGAGCAGGCTAACCTTGTCCTGCGCAGGCGCAGCGAGGACGTGAAAAACCGCCAGGGCATCTGCAACCACGCAAACCTCCTTACCGGCAAGCTGATCTGCACCCACTGCGGCGCTGCTTACTACCGCCGGGATTCCGTCAGCCGGGACGGCAAAAAGAACAGCAAGTGGGTATGCTCCGGCAAGATAAAGAACGGCGCGGCATCCTGCCCCTCTTTCGCCATTTATGAAGAGGAGATAAAGCCCCTGCTGTTCCAGGTGTTCCGCGAGACAGAAGCAGATGCGGAAGCGCTGGTAGACGAGTATATAGAAATGTACAAGTCTTTGCAGGACGATGGCGACACGGCCAAGCAGGTGGCGGAGTGGAAAAAGAAAATCGAGCTGGCCCAAAAGAAAAAGTCAAAGCTTTTAGGCTACAACGCCATGGGGGAACTCTCCGATAAGGACTTCCTCTCCATGAACAAAGCCTGCGAACTGGAAATCAGCGAGGCCGAAGGGCAGATTTACCAGCTGGAACAGAACCAGCTTTCCCGGGGCGAATTCAAAAAGCACATCGACACCATCCGCCGGGTGCTCCAAAATGCCCGGCGGGACGCCGCAGAGGGCATCATCAACAAGGAGTTTGTGGACAAGTATATCGACAAAATCTTCGTGACCCCGGAGGAAGGCCAGATGCTCCTGCAAATCAAGATATTTACCGGCGAAACCACCGACAAATACCTAGAGAATCTCCGAAGTCGTTCGGGGCACACGTTCAAGAAGATGATCGAAAGCTACGAAAAGGGCATGAAGTAAAAGCCCCGCCCCCTAGCTTTATAAAAAGCCCAGAGGCAAAAAACAAGCGGTCCAGGTTTTCCTGGGCCGCTTGTTTCCATATACGTCATATTCTTTTACAGGCCCCCGCCTTACGCCTCCATCATGGTGATCACATGCCGGGGGCAGGCCTCGGCGCACTGGCCGCAGCCGGTACACTTGTGGGGGTCCACCGCGGCGCAGCCGTCCACCATAGCGATAGCGCCCTCAGGGCAGGTCTTCACGCACTTGGTGCAGGAGATACACCCCACCTTGCACACATCCATCACAGCCTTGCCCTTGTCGCAGTTATGGCAGCGCACCACAGCCTGCTTCTTCACCGGCGTCAGGGTAATAAGCCCCTTGGGGCAGGCAGAAACGCACTTTCCGCAAGCTTTGCACAAAGCGGGGTCGATCCTCGCCACGCCGTTGCACACCTCTACCGCGCCGTATTCGCAGGCCCGCACACAGTCGCCCAGGCCCATGCAGCCAGCCAAACAGCTGCTGGAGCCCCCCGCCAGCAGCATGGCGGCGTTGCAGCCCTCCATGCCGTCGTACACCATCTTGTCGGTGGTGTTGTCATAGCTGCCCATGCACCGCACCAGGGCGGCTTTTATTTCCATCTCCACGTCGCCCGCGCCTAAAATTTCCGCGCACTTTTGGGCCACCGCCGGCCCGCCCGGCGAGCAAAGCCCCGGCTGGGCCTCGCCCTTAGACATAGCCGTCGCGTAGCCCGGGCAGCCCGAGTACCCACAAGCACCGCAGTTGGCGCCGGGCAGCACTTCTTCCAAAGCCTCGGCCTTTTCATCCTTGGGCACAGCCATGACAATAGAAGCCACCGCCAAAATCACACCGGCCAGCAGGCCAATCACGCCTACAATGAGGATAGGGGTAATAAATTCCATAGGTGATTCCTCCTTACATCAGGCGGTCCACAAGGCCGTTGAACCCCAGGAAGGAAACGGCCACAAGGGACGCAGCGACCAGTGTGATAGGCAGGCCCTGGAAGGTCTCGGGGATGTCGCAGTCCTCCAAGCGCTCCCGCACCCCGGCAAAAAGGATCATAGCCACCAGGAACCCAATGCCCGAGCCAAAGGCGTTCACCAAAGACTGTACATAGCCAAAGCTGGGGTCCGCGGCGCCCTTTTCCAGCACCAGCATGGTCACGCCCAGCACGGCACAGTTGGTGGTAATCAGGGGCAGGTAAATGCCCAAAGCGCTGTAAAGCGGCGGCATATACTTGCGCAGTACCGTCTCCAAAAGCTGCACCAGGGCCGCAATCACCAGGATAAACACAATGGTCTGCAAGTACCCCAAGCCCTGGGGCACCAGCAGGTAGGTGTACAGGGGCCAGGTAACGGCCGTGGCGATCACCATGACCACTGTCACCGCACAGCTCATGCCAAAGGCCGTATCCAGCTTTTTGGACACGCCCAAAAAGGGGCAGATGCCTAAAAACTTATTCAGTACATAGTTTTCTGTCAATATGGCCGCTAAGAAGATGGCCACCAACGTTTTTACCGCTTGCGCGTCCATTATTCAGCCGCCCCCTTCCCCTCTTTTTCGTTGATTTTCGAACAGCTTGCCGCCAGCGGGCAGTTGGCGCAGCCCGTAGCCTCCGGGGCCCTGCCCTCTTTCGAGAGCTTGCCCGCCAGGGCAATCAGCATGCCAAACACAAAGAACCCCCCGGGAGGCAGCAGGAAAATGATAAT
The DNA here is from genome assembly GCA_009917445.1 of bacterium D16-76. Classification (GTDB taxonomy): domain Bacteria; phylum Bacillota; class Clostridia; order Oscillospirales; family Acutalibacteraceae; genus Acutalibacter. The sequence goes on from QZEE01000005.1 coordinate 79,925, forward strand.
AGGCTCCATAAACCCGGAAAGGACAGGCAGCCCAAACACCGTGCCCGCGCCCAAAAGCTCCCGTACAATGCCCATAGCCAGCATAGCCGCCGTAAAGCCTACGCCCATGCCCAGGCCGTCGATAATAGAGGGCAGCACCTTGTTCTTGCTGGCAAACATCTCCGCCCGGCCCAAAATAATGCAGTTGACCACAATCAACGGCAGAAACACGCCCAGGGCCGTGTCCAGCGCCGGGGAGAAAGCCTTGATAAACAGCTGCACCACCGTCACAAACCCGGCAATAATGGTGATAAACGCCGGTATGCGCACCTTGTTGGGGATGACATTCCGCAAAAGGGAAATAGCCGCGTTAGAGCACACCAGCACAAAGGTGGTGGCCGCGCCCATGCCAATGGCGTTAGAGGCGGCGGTGGTCACCGCCAGGGTGGCGCAGCAGCCCAAAATCAGCCGCAGCACCGGGTTTTCTTTTATAATGCCTTTGGTAAACTCACCCCACAGGCCTCTTTTTTCCTCCATGTCAATTCCCCCCTTCCGAAGCGTAGGCTTCCTGGTACAGTTCAATGGCGCTGTTTACGGCGTTTGTCACCGCCGCGCTGGTGATGGTCGCGCCGGTCATAGCCTGGATCTCGCCCTCTGCCGGCGCCTGGAACTTCACCACCGAAATGCCGCCGGCCAAATCCCCCACAGGCTGCTTATACTGCTCCCGGAAGGATTCCTTCTCCGCATTTGCCCCCAAACCCGGGGTCTCGCTGTGGCTTAACACCACCACGCCGGTGATTTCCCCTTCCGTGCTGATGCCGGTCATCACCTTCACCGTGCCGCCATAGCCCTTGGACTCGGTCTCAAACACATAGCCCACGGCCTGCCCGCCGGCCATGCCCGCGTAGTGGCCATCCTTTTCCTCAAAGCTTTCCGCGCCGGGCAGCACCACCATGCGGGACTCCTCCGCTTTCTGGGCCGCCGCCTGGGCAATGCGGTCCCTTGTCAGGGCATTTGTACCCGCCAAAGCCGCCGCCACCACTACGCATATGGCGAACAGGACCGCCGCCGGGGCCAGCACGCTTTTCGCGTCCAATTTCATTTATGCCGCCCCCCTTCCTTTTTTCTCTTTAGGCTTGCCAAAGGCCCGGGGCCTTACATACCGTTCAATAAGGGGCGTCACAATGTTCATCAGCACAATAGAGTAAGAAACGCCCTCCGGCAAAGAGCCAAACTCGCGAATCAGCACCGTCAGCACGCCGCAGCCCACAGCAAACACAATGCGGGCCTTCCAGTACAGGGGGCTGGTGGTGTAGTCGGTAGCCATAAAGAAGGCCCCCAGCATCAGCCCGCCTGCCAGCAGGTCAAACAGCGGGTCCCTGCCCAGCACAGCCGAGAACACCGCCACGGTCGCCAGGTAGGTAACCGGTATCACCGGGCTTATCACCTTCCGGATGATCAAATACACCCCGCCCAGGATGATAGCCAAAGCGCAGGTCTCGCCCAGGCAGCCCCCGTGGGTACCCCAGAGAAGCTGCATGTAGTCTGGGGCGCTGTTGGGGGAGTTCACATACATCATGCCCGAAAGGGGCGTGGCCGTAGTCACCGCGTCCGCCCCGGCGCCGTAGTCAAAGGCGTCTGTCCAGTGGGTCATGGGGGCCGGGAAGGAATTCATGAGGATGATGCGGGCCGTCAGCGCCGGGTTCACAAAGTTCTGCCCAATGCCGCCAAACATCTGCTTGATAACCACAATAGCCGCCACGCTGCCAAACACCGCCATCAAGGGGTTAATGGTGACCGGCAGGTTCAGCGCCAGCAAAATACCCGTTACCACGCAGGAAAGGTCCCCCACGGTCTGGGGCCGCTTCATCACCCGGCGGCAGATGTATTCGCTTGCCACACAGGCCGCAATGCAGGTCAGGATCACCACCGCCGCCCGTATGCCAAAAATCACCACCGAAGCGACCATGGCCGGCGTAAGGCCAATAATCACATCCAGCATAATGTTCTGGGTAGTCTTCTTACCGTTAAAGTGTGGGGAAGACGAGACGATAAATTTTTCCATTATTTCTTCCCTGCCTTTCTCACATAAGATTTCCCCAGCCGTATAGCCTGTACCAGCCTGCGCCCGGCCGGGCAGGAGAAGGCGCAGCACCCGCACTCCATACAGGTCATAATGTCCAGGGACAGCAGGGCGTCCACGTCCTTTTTCTCCACAGCCTTTTCCAGCTTGGTGGGCATCAGCTCCATGGGGCAGGCGGCCACGCACCGGCCGCACCGTATGCAGTCAGTGGTCGCGTACTGCCGGGCTTCCGCCTCATCAAAGGCTAAAATGGCGTTGTTCTGCTTTAAAATCGGCAGCTCGTCCGAGGTAATGGCAATGCCCATCATAGGCCCGCCCATCAGGATCTTCCTGGGCTCTGCCTTATACCCCCCGCAGAAAGCCACCACGTCCTTAATAGGCGTGCCAATGGGCACAATGACATTTTTCGGCGACTTCACCGCCGACCCGTCAATGGTCACGCGCTTTAAGGTCAAAGGCATGCCCGTGCGCATGTAGCTGGCCAAAAAAGAGACCGAGGCAATGTTCATCACCAGGCACCCCACGTCCGCGGGCAGCTGCCCCGGCGCCACCTTGCGCCCGGTGCAGGCCTGCACCAGCACCTTTTCAGCACCCTGGGGGTACCGGCTCTTTAGGGTGAGCACCCGCACCTCGTCCTTGGGATCCTTCTGGGGGTCGTCGGCGATTTCCGTAAGCTTTGCAATAACATCGGGCTTGTTGTCCTCCACGGCAATCAGCACCCGGTGCACATCCAAAATCTCCTTGACCTTATAGATGCCCTCCAGCACGTTCCGGCCGTTTTCCAAAGCCTCCCGGTGGTCCGAGGTCACATAGGGCTCGCACTCGGCCACGTTGATAATCAGCGTGTCAATGGACTTGCCCTCCGGCACGTTCAGCTTCACATGGGCCGGGAAGCCCGCGCCCCCCAGGCCCACCAGCCCAGATTTCCGGGCGGTTTCCGCCAGCTCCTTTTTGTTTGTCACCGGGGGCGGGGGCGCAATAGAGGGGTCATGCTCCATCTGCCCGTCCGAGTCGATAACAATAGCCTCTGTCGTCTGCCCGCCCGTAAGCAGCACCTTGGTAACGGCGCTTACCGTGCCGGACACAGAAGCGTGGATAGGCGCGCACACAAAGGCGTCGTTGTCGCCAATGACCTGCCCCACGTACACATGGTCGCCCTTTTTTACCACAGGCTTGCAAGGCGCGCCAATGTGCTGCTGCATAGGGATGACCACCCGTTCAGGGGGCGGCATAACGGCCGAAGGCTCGCTCCACGTATTTTTGTGGTGCGGCACCGGGGCCCCGCCGTGGGTCCTGAAAGGGCGGTTTGGAAATTGCTGTTGCATGTGATTTCCAGCCTTTCTTTCAAATAACTTTCTTAATGGCATACACGTACTACCCCATATTTTACATGAAAAACCGCCATCTTGCAAGAACATTTATAATTTGGCCATCCTTTGTTCATATTTGAACCTGCCCGCCCCAGCAAAAAAGCGCCCTCCCCTCTCAACCACCCCAAAGCCTCCCCACAAGGCCTTGGGGCTGTCTCGTCTGCCGACTCGGTCGGTTCGCAGCTTGTCTGCCACCGGCAGACGCTCACCCCCAACCCCCGCTCAGGGCTCTGCCCTAAGAACCCGCAAGGGGCCAAACGTTCGCCCTGCGAACGTTTACGCCCCTTGATCGCGCACCCAGCCCTCCCCCCATCCCCTGCCAAAAAGAAAGCGGGCAGGTTTCCCCGCCCACCTTACGATCATCCTAACCGGTAAATCTTCACCCCATAGGGCTCCAGCTCAATACAGCCATTCAATTCCCGCCGCTCGCCGCTTAACAGCTCCGTCGCCGGGCCATGATAGTTACAGTTTATATTAAACCCGCTGCCCTCGGCATTCACCGCCACCAGCACCGTCTCTTCCGGGCACGACCGCCGCATGACCCACTGCTTATTCAGCAGCGTTTCATTTTTAAAATCCCCATAGCACAAGGCCGGGCTTTCCGCCTTCACCCGTCCCAAGCGGCCCAAAAACTCCGTCAAGTCGTTCTCCACCGGGGCGTCAAAGCTGGGCCGCAGCGCCGGGTCGCCGTCGCTCTTGCTGCCGTCGGCCCCCCATTCGCTGCCATAATACACGCAGGGCATTCCCGGCATGCCATACACCACCGCGTACAACGGCTTTATCTGGTTCTTATCCGTCAAAATGCTGTGTATACGGGACACATCATGGTTGTCCGCAAAAGAAAGCAGATGCTCACCCTTATACAGCGTCCAGCCCTCCGGCCCAAACTGCCGGTTCAGCGAATGGGCAATCTCAAACATATTCAACGTGTTAAAGGACGAATAAAGCCCCTTATAGCACTCGTAATTGGTGGCACTGTCCAGCATATCCGGGTTCATAATGCGGTGGTAGTCCCCGTGTATCATCTCCCCCAGCAGGAAGAAATCCGGCCGCCGCTCCCGGCAGAACCGCCGCAGGGTGCGCATAAAGTCCTGGTCCACCATATAGGCCACGTCCAGGCGCAGGCCGTCTATCTGGAACTCCTCCATCCACTGGCCCACGCTTTGCAGCAAATGGTCCACCACCTGGGGATTTTTCAGGTTCAGCTTTACCAGGTCAAAAGCGCCCTCCCAGCCCTCGTACCACAGGCCGTCGTTATACTGGGAGTTGCCCCCAAAATTGACATAAAACCAGTCCTTATACGGCGAGCGCTCCCGGTTTTTCAGCACATCCTGAAAAGCCCAGAACCCCCGGCCCACGTGGTTGAACACCCCGTCCAGCACCACGCGTATGCCCCCGTCATGCAGGGACTTGCACACCTGCTTAAAATCCTCGTTAGTGCCCAGCCGGCAGTCAATCTTCCGGTAGTCCCGGGTGTCATAGCCGTGCGCGTCCGACTCAAAAACCGGTGAGAAGTACACCGCCCCCACGTGCAGCTTTTGCAGATGGGGCACCCAATCCCGCACCTTCAAAATGCGGCTGACCGTCTTCCCATCGTTCTGCAGGGGCGCGCCGCAGAACCCTATGGGGTAAATCTGGTAAAACACCGTCTCCTTCTGCCAGCCGGGCTTTTCCTCTATAGAGCGCGCCACCGGCTTCCCCTCCGCTCCCTTTTCCTTTTGGACCGCTTTCGCGGCCGGAGGCGCAGCAGCCGGCGCTATATCCGCCTTTTCCGGGGTTTCCGGCTTTGCCGCCTGAACCGCCGGGGCAGGCACAACCGCCTCCGGCTGAGGGGGCACAGGCTCTGGCTGGGGCTCTGCCCGCGGTTCCGGTTTAGGCTCTGCCGCAGGCCCCGGGTCTAAAGGGGCGGCCTGGGCCGGGCGCAGGGTATACTGGCCGTCGCCGCCGCAAAGGATGGCGCTGCCATAAAAAGCGGCCATAGCGTCTACCATATGGGAAAGGTCGTCCCGCCCGGCGGTCTCATAGGGGGAGTGCATGGCAAGCTGGGCCAAGCCTACGTCCACCGTAGGGATAGAGACGTGGGAAATAGAAATATTGCCCAAAGTCCCCCCGGCGGGGATGGAGGAATGGTTGTAGAAATCCTGTACCGGCACCGCGGCGTCCTGGCAAATCTTCTTAAATACCCCGGCAGAAACCGGCCCGGTAGCGTAGCGCACGCCATGCTTTATTACCACGCCGCCATTCATATAGCAGCGGTTAGTGGGGTCGGCCTTGTCCGGGTAATCCGGGTGGACGGCATGGGCGTTGTCCGCCGAAAGCATAAAGCTGGCCTGAAGGGCCAAAAGCCTTTCTTCCTCTCCCTTGCCCGCGGCCAAACAAATACGGGTAAGCAAATCCGAAAGCAGGGTAGAATCCGCGCCCTGGCGGGTAGAGCTGCCGGTCTCCTCGTTGTCAAAAATGGCGCAGACCGTGCAGTTTTCGCCGTTTTCCGCCTGCAAAAACGCCTGCAACGAGCTGAAAGCGCACTCCAAATCATCCAGCCGGGGGGCGCAGATAAATTCCCCATCCGGCCCAATAGAAGCGCCTGGGGCCCGGTTGTACAAATAAAGATCATAAGAAAGGATATCCCCTTTTTCAACGCCCGAAGCCTCTGCCGCCAGGGCCAGCAAATCGGCCTCGCTGCCGCCCAACAGGGGCAGGGTGTCCTTCTGGGCATCCAGCTTTTTGCCGTTGTTGGCGTCGCGGTTCAGATGTATGGCCAGGCTGGGGATGACTAACAAATCCCTGTCCACATCAGTAAGGACGGTCCGCATGCCTTCCCCGGTGCGCACCGCCAGGCGGCCCGCCACCGAAAGGGGCCGGTCAAACCAGGGGTTCAGCAGGGGGACGCCGTAAACCTCGGTGTTCAGCTTGGTATAACGGTCTTCCACCCGCATTTCCGGCTGGCCCTTGACCCGGAAGGAGGGGGAGTCGCTATGGGAGGCGACAATGGAGAACCCCCGGAAAGCCGCCGAAGGATAGCGGAAAGCCATGACCGAGGTAAGGCCCCGGGTCAAGTAATACTTGCCGCCAGGCTCTAAGCGCCAGGGCTGGGACTCTTGCAGCCGGGTAAACCCGGCCTGGTCCAGCATCTGGCAGGCGGCATGAACGGCATGGGCCGAGGTAGGGCTCTGGTGGATAAAATCAAACAGCTGAGGAACATAATTTTTCATAAGACGAACTCCTCTCCTATATAAGCTACAGCGTCAAACGCTGTGATAGGCAAAATATATAAAGTGTAACACCCCCAAAACGCGGGCCCAAACCTCCCTCCCACCCCCCTGCCCGCGCGCGGGAAGCGAAGCGTGGGATTCCAAAGGGGCTAAGCCCCTTTGGCCGCCGGAGGCGACCTTAGCAGGGTGCAGGGGCCGCAGCCCCTGCCCGCCGGAGGCAGTCGGCCATGCGGGCCGCCTGCACCGCGGGAGCTACGTCGTGGACACGGAGGAGCCCGGCGCCGCCCAAAAGGGCCGTGGTGTGGGCGGCCAAGGTGGCGGGCAGGCGCTCTTCAAAGGGGGGGCTGCCGCAGGGGTAGCCGGTGACGCGCTTGCGGGAAGCGGCCATCAAATAGGCACAGCCCGGCAGGCTTGTCCTGCCCACCTGGGCAATCAGGGCCAGGTTTTCTTCCATAGTCTTGCCAAAGCCGATGCCGGGGTCCAGGCACAGGCGCTCTTTTGCTATGCCAAAGCGGCCCGCCGCGTCCAGGCGTTCTAAGAAAAACCCCTTTACGTGGGCGAAAATATCCGGTACGCTGCCCGTAGGGCACATGACTACGCACCCGCAGCCGGTGCCGGCCACGGCTTCCATCATTTCGTCCGGAAAACCGGAAACGTCGTTAATAATGTGAGCCCCCAGGGCCAGGGCCTTCTGGGCCACCCAGGGGTAAAAGGTGTCAATAGAAACCGGCACCCGGGCCTTTTCCAAAATCGCGGGCAGCACGGCTTCCAGCCGGGCCCACTCCTCCTCCTGGGGCACCGGGGTGTACCCCGGCCGGGTAGACTGGGCCCCGATATCCAAAATGTCCGCGCCCTCCCGCTCCATCTCCTGGGCTCGGGCTAAGGCGGCGGCTGGGTCCAAATAGCGGCCGCCGTCGGAGAAGGAATCGGGCGTCACGTTGAGGATGCCCATAATATAAGTCCGGGTGAGGGGAAGGGTATAGCCGCAGGCGGCAAAGGCGGCGGTGGCTGTGTCTTTTCCCATATTTTCCTCCTTATTTCCCGCCCAGCAGGGCCATGACTTCGGCCCGGGTCTTGGCGTCTGAGCGCATGCAGCCCCGCAGGGCCGAAGTCTGGGTAAGGGCCCCGGCGGCCCGTGCGCCCCGCATAGTCATGCACAGGTGCTCGGCCTGGATAAAGACCGCCACGCCCAGGGGCTCCATGTGTTCAAAGAGGAAATCGGCAATCTGCCCGGTCAAGCGCTCCTGCACCTGGGGGCGGCGGGCGAAGCAGTCTACAATGCGGGCAAATTTCGAAAGGCCGATGATCCTGCCGTCCTTGGGGATATAGGCGATATCCGCCCGGCCGACAAAGGGCAGCAGGTGGTGCTCGCACACTGAATAAAGGGGGATATCCTTTACCAGCACCAGCTCGCCGTGGCGGCCGCCCTCGTGGAAAATCTTCAAGTGCTCGGCCGGATCCCCATGGAGGCCGGAAAAGATTTCCTCATACATGCGGGCTACCCGGCTGGGGGTCTCCCGCAGCCCTTCCCGCTGGGGGTCTTCCCCAACAGCCTCTAATATGTCGGCTACGGCCCGCTCAATCTTCTCCCTGTCCATAGCAGCTCCCCCTTTCGGTTTATGGTTGCAATACCCCTATTATAAAGCAAACCTCCCCAGAGGTCAAGGCGGCAAGGCAAAGAGTCACAAGACCGTGGGGCTCTGCCCCACACCCCGCAACCCCTTTTAGAAGAAGGGTAAACATTCCCTGCGGGAATGTTTGACCCTAAAACTACTATTACACATTTATTGGTTTTTAGGGCCCCCGATTTTTCCCCCCCTGGGAAGAGCACCCTTTACGCCCCCAGCATCACCCGGAAAATGCAGGACAGCAGGCGCGGGCTTGCAAAAACAAAAATGAATAAATTGTGAACACAGCCATTTTTCATGCAGGTTTTGTCGAAAAACCGCCATTTTGTAAACAACTTGTAACGGATGTAACCAATTTGTTATTTTTGGTCCCAGATGCCGGGTTTTCCGCAAGCTTCTATTTGACGGCGGGGCGTTAATTTGGTATAATAATTGCCAGGTTTTTCGAGGTTTAATTAGGAACCGGAACGAGCAGGCAAGGCGCCTGCGGGTATTTTGTGTCATGCGCCCGGCCCCTGGGCGCGGAATGGAAAGGAATGTGAAGAAACAGCATGGGAACCATCTGTGAAAGAGAAAATTTACGAAATGTAGCCATTATCGCCCACGTTGACCACGGCAAGACCACCCTGGTTGACCAGCTCCTGCGCCAAAGCGGTATCTTCCGCCAAAACGAGACGGTGGCCGAGCGGGTGATGGACTCCGGCGATTTGGAGCGGGAGCGGGGCATCACCATTTTAAGCAAGAATACGGCGGTGCTGTATAACAATGTGAAGATCAACATTGTAGACACCCCCGGCCACGCGGATTTTGGCGGCGAGGTGGAACGGGTGCTGCTGATGGTGGACGGCGTACTGCTGCTGGTAGACGCCTTTGAGGGGTGCATGCCCCAGACCCGTTTTGTGCTGAAAAAAGCCCTGGCTTTGGGTAAGAAGCCCATTGTGGTGCTCAATAAGATCGACCGGCCCGGGGCCCGGCCCGCCCAGGTGGTAGACGAGGTGCTGGACCTGTTCATCGAGCTGGGGGCCGACGACAGCCAGCTGGATTTCCCGGTGGTGTACGCCTCGGCCCGGGAGGGCTGCGCTACCCTGGACCCGGATAAGCCCGGGACCGACATGGCCCCCTTGTTCGAGGCCATTATAAAAGAGGTGCCCGCCCCCGCGGGGGACATGGAAGGGCCCACGCAGGTGCTGTTTTCCAACATCGACTATGACGACTACGTAGGCCGCATTGGCATTGGCCGGGTAGAGCGGGGCTCTGTAAAGACAGGCCAGACCGTTACCATCTGCGGCGGCGGGGAGGAAGGCGTGAAAAACGCCCGCATTACCAAGCTGTACCAGTTTGAGGGGCTCAAGCGGGTAGAGGCCGAATCGGCGGGGCTGGGGGACATTATCGCGGTTTCCGGCATTGCCAGCCTGAACATCGGCCAGACCGCCTGCGACACAGAGCATGTAGAGCCCCTGCCCTTTGTAAAGATCGACGAGCCCACAGTGTCCATGATGTTCATGGCCAACAACTCCCCCTTTGCCGGGCGGGAAGGGAAATACGTGACCTCCCGGAACCTGCGGGACCGGCTGTTTAAAGAGGTAGAGACAAACGTAGCCATGCGGGTAGAGGAAACAGACGCCACCGACACCTTCAAGGTATCGGGCCGGGGCGAACTGCACCTTTCCATCCTCATTGAGCAGATGCGGCGGCAGGGGTACGAGTTCCAGGTGTCACCCCCCAGCGTAATATATAAAGAAAAGGACGGCAAGCAGCTGGAGCCCATGGAGCTGTTGATGATCGAGGTGCCGGACAATTATGTAGGCGCGGTAATGGAGAAAATCGGCGCGCGCAAGGCCGAGCTTTTAAACATGGGCTCTCGGGAGACAGGGGCCACGCACTTAGAATTCAAGATACCGGCCCGGGGGCTGATGGGCTACCGGTCGGAGTTTTTAACAGACACCAACGGCAACGGCATTATGAACCACGTATTTGACGGCTACGAGCCCTACAAGGGCGACATCCAGCAGCGGCAGCAGGGCTCCATCATTGCCCACGAGACCGGGGAATCCACAGCCTACGGCCTGTTTTACGCCCAAGACCGGGGCCGGCTCTTCATCGGCCCCGGGGTAGAAGTCTACGAGGGCATGGTAGTAGGCGCCAACCCCAAAAGCGAAGACATCGTAGTAAACGTATGCAAGAAAAAGCACGCCACCAACACCCGCTCCTCCGGCGCGGACGAGGCCCTGAAGCTAACGCCCCACTCCGTACTAAGCCTGGAACAGTGCCTGGAATTCATCGCCCCCGACGAGCTGGTAGAAGTCACCCCCAAAAGCATCCGCATGCGCAAAACCATCCTAGACAAAGAACAACGCATGAAACACTCCAGCCGCAAACTCAAGCGTGACGCTTGACCCGCGACGCGGGGACATTCGCTTACGCTCACTGGTTAGTGGTAGGGGGCCGACGCGTGAAGGGTTCACACGTCTACCTGTTGCCAGCGCGTGTCAAACGTGCTCCCGGACTGCGTAACAGCAGCGTGACGGCAGCGTGACGCTGCACCCAAGACGCGGGGACGTTCGCTGGCGCTCACTGGTTAGTGGTGGGGGCCGACGCGTGAAGGGTTCACGCGTCTACCTGTTGCCAGCGCGTGTCAAACGTGCTCCCGGACTGCTACTGCATATTAGCGCTAACGTGCTTCCGGGCCGCGTGACAGGACGCGGATGCAATGGGCGCGGGCCAGGTGAGCGGCCAACAGCAGGAGGGTGGTGCGCGGGAAGCGGAGCGTGGGATTCCAAAGGGGCTGGGCCCCTTTGGCCGCCGGAGGCGAGGTATGGGAGGAAAGTGAGGTGAGAGTGATGGATATTGTGATATTGGATTTGGAGTGGAATGCGGCTTATAGCCGGAGGCTGCAGGGATATATCAACGAGATCATTGAATTTGGGGCGGTGAAGTGCGGGGAGGATTTGCAGGTGAAGTCGGAGTTTTCCTGCTTTGTGAAGCCTCAGGTGGGAAAGCATATCAGCAGCACCATTGCAAGCCTTACCAACATTACCGACGAGAACCTGGAAGAAGGGCTGCCATTTATGCAGGCGGCGGCGCGGTTTAAACGGTGGGCCGGAGACTGCCTGGTGATGACCTGGGGGACGTCGGACATCTTGACCTTGATTGAGAACTGCCGGTATTTCAATGGCCGGGAGAAAGTGCCTTTTTTGTCCCGGTATGTGGATTTGCAGCGCTACGCCCAGGTGCGTATGGGCTGGGGGACCAGCAACCAGGTGGGGCTCTCTACCGCGGCGGAGCTTTTGGAGCTGGACGTGAGCGGCATGGACCACCACCGGGCCGGGGACGACAGCCTGATCACCCTGGAGATTTTGCGTCGGGTGTACGACCGGGAGGCCATGGGGCCCTTTGTGGATGTGTGCGACGACGAGTTTTACCGGCGGATGACCTTTAAAACCAGCTATATCTGCGACCTTCGCAGCCCGCTGGTGGAGGCCGGGCACCTGCGGTTTGCCTGCCCCCGGTGCGGGGGCGAATCAAAACGGACTACCCGGTGGAGCCTGAAAAACAAAAGCTTCCGGGCAGAGTTTGCCTGTAAAGCCTGCGGCACCCCCTTTGCGGGGCGGCTGATTATCAAACAGAAATACGAGGGGTTAGCTGTGAATAAAAAAACATTCCCATTGCCAGAGATACAAGAGCCGCGCAAAGCCCAGCCCGGCCCGGTGGGCCGCATGCGCCTGGAAATGCCCCAAGGGGTGGGGGTGCTGCGCTTCCCGGAATACGACGGGTTGGGGTGGGTCAACCACGCCTTTACTACCCGCCTGGGCGGTGTAAGCGGGGGCGAATTCGCCGCCATGAACCTGGGCTTTGGCCGGGGGGACAAGGACGAAAACGTGGCCCGGAATTTCGAGCTTTTCTGCGGGGCCGCAGGGTTTGACGCCCAGTCCCTGGTAGCTGGGGCCCAGGACCACCATGTGAATATACGCCGGGTGGGTGGGGCGGAAAAGGGCATCGGCATATGGCGGGAAAAGGACATGGAAAGCATTGACGGCCTGTGCACGGATGTGGCGGGGGTCACGCTGGTGATCTACACGGCAGACTGCGTACCCCTTTATTTCATAGACCCTGAGCACCATGCCATCGGCCTGGCCCATGCCGGGTGGCGGGGCACGGCGGCGGGCATGGCCCAGGTGATGGTAAAACGGATGGAAGCGGAATTTGGCACAGACCCGGGGAAGCTGCTGGCGGCCATCGGGCCCTCCATCTGCCGGGACTGCTTTGAGGTGGATGAGCCGGTGGCAAAGGAATTCCTGGCCCTGGCGGAATCGGAGAAATTCGTTACCAAGCCCACGGGAACGGATGTAAAATACCATGTGGACCTATGGGAGTGCAACCGGCAGTTCCTGCTTTCGGCTGGGGTGAGGGAGGGAAACATCACCCTGGGGGGCGTGTGCACCATGTGCGAAAGCGACCTGGTGTTTTCCCACCGGCGCACCCGGGGGCACCGGGGGTCCAACTGCGCCATGCTGGCCCTGCAATGACGGGCTGTAAACTGTGCCCCCGCCGCTGCGGCGCAGACCGGGAAACCCAAATGGGCCGCTGCCAAAGCGGCCGGGTGATGCGCATAGCCCGGGCGGCGCTGCACCACTGGGAGGAACCGCCCCTAAGCGGGGAAAAGGGCTCGGGGGCGGTATTCTTTACGGGGTGCGGGCTGGGGTGCGCGTACTGCCAGAACGGGGAGATCAGCCGAATGGAGAACCCCGGGGAAGCGGTGGGCCCAGAGGAATTGAACCGGGTGTTCTTTGACTTGATCTCCCAGGGGGCCCACAACATCAACCTGGTGACGGCGGGGCATTTTGTGCCGCAGGTCTGCGAGGCGCTGCGGATACGCCGGCCCACGGTGCCGGTTGTGTACAACAGCTCTGGCTATGAGCGGGTGGAGGCGCTTCGCCTGCTGGAAGGCCTGGTGGACATCTACCTGCCGGATTTCAAGTACGGGGATTCGGGGCTGGCGGGGGAGCTCTCGCGGGCAGAGGACTACCCGGAAACCGCCCTGAAGGCCATAAAAGAGATGGTGCGGCAAGCCGGCCCGCCTGTCTACGGGGAAGATGGGCTGATGAAACGGGGGGTGCTGATCCGGCACCTGATCTTGCCGGGGCACACGAAAAACTCCATACAGGCCCTCAGGCAGATCGCGGAAAACTTCCCCGGCATACCGGTAAGCCTGATGGCCCAATACACCCCCCAGCGGCCGGTGCCTGGGCACCCGGAGCTTTCCCGGGGCATCACCCGGCGGGAGCTGGACAAGGTACAGGCTTACCTATTCGACCTAGGGCTGGACGGGTTCGTGCAGTCCCGCAGCGCAAAAGGGTCGGGGTACATCCCAGACTTCCAGCAGTACGCCCGGAAGCGGGCGAATCCCCAAGAAAAAAACTAAAAAACAGCAGCAGCCCCCCGGCGCGGGCCGTACCCACCGCCAACCGCCCGCCAAAACGCGGGACGGGGCCCGGGGGCTGTGCCCCCGGCAGAGCGCGAGACGGCGTCTCGCGGCCTTGCCGGAGGCAGAAAGAAAGAGAGGTGCTTGGCGTGATCAGCATGCATAGCCGTTCGGCGCTGGAAAAAATCTTCCCGGATGGAGGAGAGTTCCGGGTGGAATACGAAAAGGGGAGCTGCCTGCGGGGGGAAGCCTTTGCCTGGCAGGTGGCCCTGAAATGGGACGGATGGGGCACAAAGCCCCTGCGGGTGTGGGTGGAATCGCCCCTAAAGGAGCACACGGCCCTTTTCCGGGTGGGCAACGTGCCCTGCGAGCTGCCCGCCTACCCCGGGCAACACGACAGCGACTATTTAAGCGTAAAGCCCGGGCTTTTCCCGGACCCGCTGTTCCCTATGGGGGAAGGGCTTGAAATCAACAGCTTTACCCAGACGGTGGTGTGGGTGGAGGTCACGGCGCCCGAGGGCTGGGAAGCCGGGGAATACCCTGTCACCCTGCGGGCTGAAGGGGAGGGCGAATCGGCCCAAAGCACCTTTACACTGGAAGTGGTGGGGGCAAAGCTGCCCCCGCAAAAGCTGCGCTACACCCAATGGTTGCATGGGGACTGCCTGGCCCAATGGTACCGTGTGCCTGTATATGGGGACGAATACTGGAAGCTTTTGGGGCGCTACCTACGGGCCGCCGCCGAAGAGGGCATGGACACGGTGCTGACCCCGGTACTGACCCCGGCCCTGGACACGGAGGTGGGGGCCGAACGGCTTTGCACCCAGCTTGTAAAAATCCGCAAAACCAAAAGCACCTATACCTTTGACTTTGCGGACCTTGCCCACTTTATCCGGGTGGCCCAGGAGGCGGGGATCGGGTATTTTGAAATCTCCCACCTGTTTACCCAGTGGGGGGCGGGGTTTGCCCCGGCCATCTACGCAAACGAAAACGGCGCCCGGGTGCGGTGCTTTGGCTGGGACACCCCGGCGGCCTCAAAGGAATACAAAGACTTTTTAGCCCAGCTGCTGCCGGCCTTGACCGCCTTTTTAAAGCGGGCGGGCTTGGAGGGCCGGGTGATCTTCCATATTTCGGACGAGCCCGAGGACAAGCACCTGGAAGCCTACCGGGAGGCCCGGGAAGCGGTGCTGCCATACCTGGACGGCTTCCCCTTGTACGACGCTTTATCGGACACGGCCTATTTTGACAAGGGCCTGGTGGACCACCCCATTGCGGCCACCAACCACATAGAGGGCTTTTTGCAGCGGGAGGTGCCGGGCCTGTGGGCCTACACCTGCTGCAGCCAGAATGTGGACGTGGGCAACCGGTTTTTGGCTATGCCCTCTTACCGCAACCGCATACTGGGCTGGCAGCTGTACAAATATAAATGTGCGGGCTTTTTGCACTGGGGCTTCAATTTCTGGAACTCCCAATACTCCCGCAGCGCCATAGACCCTTATACCGTCACCGACGCGGGCCGGGCTTTCCCGGGGGGCGACCCCTTCTCGGTATACCCGGGGACGGATGGGCCGGTGAAGTCGCTGCGGATGAAGGTCTTCCACCACGCCCTGCAGGACCTGCGGGCGCTAGAGCTGCTGGAAGAGCTGGCCGGGCCGGAAGCGGTAAAGGGCCTGCCGGGGTTTGACCAGCTGACCTTTACTACCTACCCCCGGTCCCCGGGCAGCCTGCTTGCCTGGCGGGAGGCCGTGAACGGGGAGATCAACAAACGGGCGGGCGGCCCGGCTTAAAAGAGGAGGGCATATGGACAAGGTTTTCATCAAGGGGTTGGAGATTTTTGCCTACCACGGCGTAAACCCTGAGGAAAAACGGGACGGCCAGCCCTTTGTGCTGGACATTACCCTGGCGGCAGACCTGGCACGGGCCCGGCAAAGCGACGACCTGGGGGACACGGTGAATTATGCCGGGGTGCGCAAGACCGTACAGCGGGCCTTTACGCAAGCCAAATATGACCTGATCGAGCGGGCGGCGCAGGTGGTGTGCGAAGCGGTGCTGGGGGAGTTCCCCCAGGTGGAGGCGGTCACTTTGCGGCTGAAAAAGCCCCAGGCCCCTATGAACGCGGTGTTTGACTATGCGGGGGTGGAAATCACCCTGAAACGGGAAGAATGGGAAAGGGGGGCGCTGGCGTGAAAGCAGTACTGGGCCTGGGGGGGAACCTGGGCAACCGGGAAGAAAACATGGCCGCAGCTGTAGAGGGGCTGGAAAAGCTGCCGAAAACCCGGGTGCTGGCTATGTCCAACCTGTATGAGACGGCGGCTTTCGACGTGGCTTCGCCGCAGCCGGACTATTTAAACTGCTGCGTGCTGGTAGAAACAAAGCTGGCCCCGGAAGAGCTTTTAGAGCGCTGCCTAGCCTTGGAAACAAAGCTGGGCCGGGTGCGCACCGAGTACCACGGGGCGCGGACGGTGGACATTGACCTGCTGCTGTACGAGGGCTGCGAGAGGGCCACGGAGCGCCTGACTGTGCCCCACCCCCGCATACGGGAAAGGGCTTTTGTCATGACGCCGCTGTCGGATCTGTTCCCGGGGTGCGCGGCGGGGGTTTTTGGGTTTGATTTCCGGGAAGCGTACCAAAAGGCAGACAAGGGCGGCGTGCGCCTATATAAGTAATAAGAATGGGCGGGGCTTGTGCCCCGCCCTTCATACAACCTTCACATAGCGGGTGTATGCTGTAGCCAGCATGCCTAAACAGGCAAAGTTTAGGGCCGCCCTTTTCAAAGGGTGGTGGGCCCAGGGCAAAGCCCTGGTGGGTTTGGGCAAAGCCCAATCCCCACGACGAAGGAGGGAAAACGGATGTACCGTTTGCTGGTAGTGGACGATGAGGAAATGATACGCAAGCTGATACGGAAGTACGCGGAGTTTGAGGGGCACGAGGTTACGGAGGCGGAAAACGGTATGGAAGCCGTGGAGCTGGTGCGGCGGGACCCGGGGGCCTTTGACCTGGCGGTTTTGGATGTGATGATGCCGGAGCTGGACGGGTTTTCGGCGGCGGGGGAGATACGGAAGGTGTCGCCTATGCCGGTGCTGATGCTTTCGGCCCGGGGGGAGGAATACGACCGGATACATGGCTTTGAGCTGGGGGTGGACGATTATGTGGTGAAGCCCTTCTCCCCTAAGGAATTGATGCTGCGGGTAAACGCCATTATGAACCGGGCCAAGCCCCGGGAGGCGGAAAAAAAGCGCAGCCTGGTGGAGATAGAGGGGCTCTGCATCAACTTTGACGCCCGGGTGGTCACGGTGGACGGGGAAAGGGCCAGCCTTTCGCCGAAGGAATATGAGCTTTTAAGCTACCTGGTGCAAAACCGGGGGCTGGCGCTTACCCGGGAGATGCTGATTACCAATGTGTGGGGGTATGACTTTTACGGCGACGACCGGACGCTGGACACCCATATCAAGCTGCTTAGGCGGTCGCTGGGGCCCTACAGCCGGTTTATTGTAACCCTGCGGGGCGTAGGCTACCGCTTTGATCCATGAGGGGCGCCAGGAAGGAACGGCAAAAGGGGCAGAGGCGGCTGCCGGGGTTCCAGGCGCAGATTACGGCGGGGTTCTGCCTGTTTGCGCTGCTGAGCCTGGGCCTGCTGTGGATGCTGCAAACCGTGCTGCTGAACCCCTTTTACCAGGCCATTAAGACCGGGGAGGCCAGGGGCATTGCAGAGTCTATTGTGAAAAACATTGACAGCCAGGAGCTGGACACCCTGGCCTATGACACCTGCGTGCGCACGGGGGTAAGTATTTTTATCACAGACCCTATTGGCCGCAGCCTGGTGGTCTGCCGCCAGAGCTTTAAGGGCAGCCTGGTGGCGGACATGGGGCGCTTGGAGCGCATGGCCATCTTTGAAAAGGTGAACCTGATGGGGGGCTCTTATACCGAGGCCTTTACTTCCCGTACCGGGGCGGGGCTCATTTTAATTGGGCGGGTGGCGCCTACGGGCGGGGGCGACCACTGGCTGGTGCTGGTGGAATCGGAGATTACCCCGGTGGACGCCACGGTGGACACCCTGCGGGTGCAGCTTTTGTGCGTCACCCTGGTGATGCTGCTGCTGGGCACGGCCCTGGCGGCGCTTTTGGCCAGGCGCATGGCCGGGCCCCTTACGGCTATGAGCCAGTCGGCCAAACGGCTGGGGCAGGGGGATTATTCCATCCGCTTTGCGCCCCAGGGGGCCAGGGAGGTAAGCGATTTGGCCCATACCCTCAACTACGCGGCCGGGGAGCTTTCTAAGGTAGACCAGCTGCGCCGGGAGCTGCTGGCCAATGTCTCCCACGACCTGCGCACGCCGCTGACCATGATAAAGGGCTATGCGGAGGTTATGCGGGACCTGCCAGGGGAAAACACCCCGGAAAACGTACAGGTAATTATAGAAGAGGCCGAAAGGCTTACAAGCCTGGTAAACGACCTGCTGGACCTTTCCCGGCTGGAAGCCGGGGCGGTGGGGCTTACCCTGGCGCCCTTTGACCTGACGGCCTGCATACAGGAGATTTTGGGCCGCTACGGGAAGCTGGCGGACTACCGGTTCCCCTTCCAGTTTGAGGGCCCGGCCTGGGTAGAGGCGGACAAGCTGAAAATCTCCCAGGTGCTGTACAACCTGGTAAACAACGCCATCCACTACGCAGGTCCCGACAAGACCATTTCCCTGCGCCAGACAGTGGAGGGCGGGAACGTCCGGGTAAGCGTGACGGACACCGGCGAGGGCATACCCCCGGACAAGCTGAAGGACATTTGGGACCGCTACTACAAGGTGGACAAGGAGCACCGCCGGGCCCAGGTAGGCACCGGTCTGGGGCTCTCTATTGTAAAAAATATATTAGAGCTCCACGGCGGCGCTTACGGCGTAGAAAGCACCTTGGGCCAGGGCAGCACCTTCTGGTTCCAGCTGCCGGCCGTGGGGCCTGGGGGGCAAAACCTTGGGGCTCTGGTCTCGTCTGCCGACTCGGTCGGTTGCTGAATGCGTCCCACCGGGACGCCGCAACCCCCATCCCCGCCAGAGGGGGGAACCCTCTCTGGACTCCCTTCCCATTAGGGGGCGGGCCGGGGGTAGGCGGTACCGCGGCGGACGTTTTTTCAAATTATAACAGAGGAGGAATTTTTATGCGGGCTAAGACGTTATCTCGGGACGGGGTTATTGGGATTTGCTCGCCCAGCCATGTGCCGCTTTATGAGGCGGCGCCCGGGCAGGAGATACCTTGGAGCCGGGAGTATAAGAACATTATCGGGAACATGGAGCAGGAAGGGTTCCGGGTGGTGCGGGGCCAGAACCTTTACAAAGATACCTGGGGGTATTTGGCGGCGGATACGGAACGGGCGGCGGATTTGAACCAGCTGGCTGGGGATGGGGATGTAGAGTATATTTTGTTTGGCGGGGGCGAGGGGAGCCCGGAGCTTTTGCCTTATTTGGATTTTGGCTTGTTTAAGGGGAACCCTAAGCGTGTGTGCAGCTATAGCGACGGCACTACCCTTTTAAACGCTATTTGGGCTAACACGGGGCTAGAGACGTATTATGGGCAGGACCCTACCCTGTTTACCGGCTGGACGGATTACAACCGCCGGCATTTTGAGGGGCATATTTTAAGCGACAGCATGGCTGTGCATGAGAAAAACTCCCCCTGGCTGGTTTTGAACCCTGGCGTGGGGGAAGGGGTGCTTTGCGGCGGGTATACCATGAATTTCGCGCTTTTGCTGGGGTCGGGGTATTTCCCGGTGGACTTGGGGGAGCCGCACATCCTGTTTTTGGAGGACCATGAGAAGTTTGGGGATGAGGCCCACGTAAGCTCCATGCTGGCCTGTATAGAGCAGAGCCCCTTTATGAAGACGGTGAGGGGGCTGGTCTTCGGCCATTTTGCCGGCCACCCCTGCCCGGGCCTTTACGCCCGCTTAAATCTTTTGGGGCAGCGGCACCATATACCCGTGGTGTACTGCGACGATTTCGGCCACGGGGAAAACCACGCCGTTCTGCCCATTGGCCGGGCGGCCAGGCTGGATGCGGATAAGGCTGCTTTGTCGTATTTATAGCGTTATGGCGGGGCTCTTGTTTGGGGCTTCGGGAAAGGGGGCTTATGGAAAAGAAGGTCTACCGGTTTCAGGCGCTGATTGAGCCGGTGCCGAAAAAGGGCGGGGCTTTTGTCCGGTTCCCTTATGACATCCGGCAGGAGTTTGGCAAGGGCCGGGTAAAGGTGGCCGCGGCCTTTGACGGGGAACCTTACCAGGGCAGCCTTGTGAACATGGGCGTGAAAAACCCGGATGGGTCTATCTGCTATATTTTGGGCGTGCGGAAGGATATACGGGATAAAATTGGGAAGCAGCCCGGGGATATGGTAGAAGTCACCCTGGAGGCGCTGGTGTGAGGGCCGGGCTTTTTCCGGCTAAAGATTCTGCGAAAAATACCAGAGTCTGTTTTAAAACTCCGAAGCGCCGTCTTTACGTCTAAAATCCTGGCATTTCTCCGGATTAAAAATAGGCTCTAGGAAAGGAACGGTACGGGGCCTTTGTAAAACTTTGGCGGCCCTGGTTGATTCGCCGGGGGGAGTGTGGTATACTTTGTCTGTATGTGGAATGGAGGAGAAGGCATGGCCGTAACACTGGCAGGCAACCTGCTCAAACATATTTTCCGGCAGGCTTATTTTATTAACGGCACAGCTTACGCGGGGAAATCTACCATGGTAAAAAGGCTGGCGGAAAAGCATAAGGGCATCTGCTGCGGCGAAAACTATCACGATATCTTTATGGAGGCGGCCGACCCGGAGCACCAGCCGGCCCTGTCTTACTTTCAGACTATGGGGAGCTGGCAGGAGTTTATCAGCCGCACCCCGGCCGAATACGCCCGGTGGATGGACGATTGCAGCCGGGAAGCGGCTGAGCTGGAAATCATACGGCTGATACAGCTGGCCGAGGCCGGGAAAAAGATGTTTGTGGACACCAACATCCCGTTGGATATGCTTAGGGAGATTGCCAGCCCCGGCCATGTGGCGGTTCTGCTGGCGCCGCCCAGCACCTCGGTAGAGCGGTTCTTCCAGCGGGGCGACCCGGAAAAGCTGTTTTTGCTGGAACAAATCCGCAAGGCGCCAGACCCCGACGGGGCTACGGAAAACTTCCGGGCGTGCCTGGCGGAGATAAACAGCCCCCAGCGGTACCGGGCTTTTGAAGAAGCCGGGTTCTTTACCCTGGTGCGCGACGAGGGGCGCACGGCGGAAGAGACCTTGGGGATTTTGGAGAAATATTTCGGTTTGGAAAATTAGGGCTTGTTTGAAAATAGGGAGATGCCGGGAGAGTGTCTAAGGCAAAAGTTTCGTCCACCTTTTCAAAGGTGGGCAAACGCAAACGCTGCGCGTTAGCGTTGCTTCGGGGTTCTTAGGGGTTGCTGCGTGCCAGTGGCACGCGTCCAGCAACCGACCGAGCCGGCAGGCGAGACGAAACCCCTAAGCCGCCGGAGGCACAATGCGGTTGGGCGTTTCGGGCAGGCCCTAGAATATGAAAATAAAAGGAGACGGAATAACATGAGCGAGATGGAAAACTGCACGCATGACTGCTCGACCTGCGGGGAGAACTGCCCCAGCCGGGAGGGCCCCCAGAGCTTTTTGGAGAAAACGAACGATTTGAGCCATGTGAAAAAGGTCATTGGCGTGGTGAGCGGCAAGGGCGGCGTGGGCAAGTCTTTGGTGACTTCCCTGCTGGCTACCACCCTGCGCCGGCGGGAGCTGGCCGTGGGCATTTTGGACGCGGATATTACGGGGCCTTCTATCCCCAAGTGCTTTGGGCTTAAGGGCAAATGCATGGCCGATGAGAACGGCATGTACCCTATGGACACCAAGACCGGGGTAAAGGTCATGAGTATTAACCTGCTTTTGGACGAGGAAACAACCCCAGTGGTGTGGCGGGGGCCGGTGATTGCCGGGGCCATTAAGCAGTTTTGGACGGATGTGGTGTGGGGCGATGTGGACTACATGTTTGTGGACATGCCCCCCGGCACCGGCGACGCGCCTTTGACGGTGTTCCAGAGCCTGCCTTTGGCGGGGATCATCATCGTGACGTCGCCCCAGGAGCTGGTGTCCATGATCGTCTCGAAGGCCGTGGAGATGGCGAAGATGATGGACGTGCCCGTGCTGGGCCTGGTGGAAAACATGAGCTATGTGCAGTGCCCGGACTGCGGCAAGCCCTTCTCTGTCTTTGGGGAAAGCCATATTGAGGAAGTGGCGGCCAAGTACGCGCTGCCGGTACTGGGCAAGCTGCCCCTGGACCCCAAGCTGGCCGCGGCCTGCGACCAGGGGTCTATTGAGCTGTTTGACGGGGATTGGCTGGACGAAGCGGCCAATACCATTGAAAAGGCGGAGTAAATGTTATGCTGGAGATAAAAAACGGGCGCTTTACCGCCCAGGTGGACCCGGCGGGGGCCCAGATCGTTTCTTTACAGGATGGGGGCCGAGAGCTTTTGTGGACCGGCGACCCCGCTTACTGGCACGAGCACGCCCCGGTGCTGTTCCCCATTGTGGGGGCTTTGCGGGACGGGCGGGTGAAGATCAAGGGCCAGTGGTTTGAGATGGCCCGCCACGGCTTTGCCAAGCGCATGGGGTTTGCTGTGGACGGGCAGACCGGAAGCGCTGTTTCCTTGACCCTGCGGGCTGACGGGGAGACCAAAAAGCAGTACCCCTTTGACTTTGCCCTGACTGTGGCCTACATCCTGAATGAAGACGGGTACTCCACCCAGTTTACCGTGGAGAACACAGGGAAGGAGCCTTTGCCCTTTGCCATTGGCGGGCACCCGGGGTTTAACCTGCCGATGGAAGAGGGGGCCCGGTTTGAGGATTACACCATACAGTTTGAGAAGGACGAGGACCAGGTGTGCCCTACCGTCCATATGGATACGGGGCTTTTGGATTATGAGCGCCTGGGCTTTGCGCTGAAGGGCCGGGAAATCCCCCTGCGGCACAGCTTGTTTTACGGGGACGCGCTGGTGTTCCGGCATTTGAACTCCCGCCGGGTGCGCCTGGTGAACAAGTCTACGGGCCGGGGGGTCGAGATGTACTTTGGCAGCGAGTTCCCCATGCTGGGGATTTGGTCGGCCCAAAACGACGGGCCTTATGTATGCCTGGAGCCCTGGACCGGCTGCGCCACCTTGACCACAGAGGGGGATGAATTGACAGAGAAGTTTAACATGCTGGCTATTGAGCCGGGCACGAAATATTCCTTTTGCTTTACGGTGCGGGTGCTGTGACAGCCCGCAAACAGACCGGGGCCCCTGTCTAATAAGGGGCCCCGGTCTGCTGCTTTACGCGGGGAAAGAGACTTCGATGCGCAGGCGGCCGTCCTGGTACTGGGCGGTGATGGTGCCCCCCATGCGCTCGGTAAGGAGCTTGGCAATGGAGAGGCCCAGGCCTGTGGCGTCACGACCGGTTTCTACCGTGTAGAAGCGGTCAAAGAGCCGGGCAGTAGATATGGGGGTTAAGCCGGGGGCTGCGTTTTCAAAGATGGCCCGGCCCTGGGGCGTGAGGGTTATGGCCAGGTCGCCGGCGCTGTATTTCAGGGCGTTGGAGAGGATGTTGGAAAAAACCCGGCTAAGGGCCCCGCTGTCCAGCAGGCGGGGCACCGGGGCGCTGGGCAGGGTGATTTCTGGCGTGATGCCCTGGCTTTGCAGGGCCCCGTAAAAGGACACCAGGCTTTCTTCCAGGGCCCGGGCCAGGTCTAGGGGGGCAAGGCCCAGGGGCTCGGCTGTTACCACGGAGTAGCGGAACAGCTCTTCGGTTAGGCGGCTCATGGCCTCTACCCGCCCGGCAATAAGGCCCAGGTACTGGTGCATGAGGGCTGGGTCGTCCTCATGGGCCAGCAGCTCCAGGTAGCCCCGCACCGCGGTTAGGGGCGTGCGCAGGTCGTGGGAGATATTGGTGACGGCTTCCTTCAGCTCCAAGTCCCCCTGCTGGTACTGCCGCCGCTTTTCCCGCAGCTGCCCCAGCTCCCGGTTGATTTCCACAGCCAGCTCCCGCATAGCCTTGTCCCGGCTGGATATGTCTACCAGCGTATTGGTTTCCATGTCCTTCCGGGCCCGCAGGCCCCGGGCCACCTCCCGGGCCGCTTTGCGCACCAGCCACAGGCGGGCCGCCAGCCCCGCCGCCAGCGCCCCCGCCGCCCCGGCTGCTATCCACTCTATCATACGTTTGCCTCCTAAGACCTTGGGACGCCGTCCCAAACCCTGCAACCCCTTTTGAGAAAAGGGGTTGACCCGAAAACCACCCGCACCCACGTTGGGGTTGGCCGCCGCGTTTGTGTCCGGTAGCCAGCGTAGGCAGGGGGGCTTTTTGTTGTTTTGAGCGCTGCGCGCCTGCCCTCGCTGCGTTAGCACAGGTTTTTGCGGTGAAAGCCCCACGCGCCGGCCAGGGTGGCAAGCGTCCCTGTTACTCCGGCATTTAGGATGATGAGCCAGGGCTTCCCTGCGTCCAGGGAGGAGCACTGGAACACCATGCCGCCCAGGGTGTAGTTGTAGAAAAATTCCAGCGCCGACCGGTACGCGCCCTGGGGGCAGGCCGGGTTAGGGGTCATCTCCCCGATAAGCTGGCCCGAGCCGGGGGCGTACAGGGGTGAAAATTCGGGCGTGTGCAGGAGGAGGCTTACAAGCCACCCCGCTATCACAAAGAGGAAGCCTGCCGCCAGGCCTGTGGCCACGCCCCAGGCCTGGCTCTGTATCAGCATGGCAAGGGCCGTAAAAAGCGCCGCCAGCGCCAGCAGCACTATCAGGGAGCACACAGCCAGGGCCAGCAGGTACCCCGGCTCCCGGCTCATCTCCGCCTCCGGTGCAAGGGCCAGGAAAAGCCCCAGATAGCACAGCAGGTATACCCCCGCAAACCACAGCGCCGCCATAAAGCTGACCAGCAGCGCGGAAAAATAGACCCTGCCCCGCCCGTGCCCCACGGCCATTTTATTGCGCATGCCGCCGCAGCCGTACTCACGGCCCAGGGTGATGGAGCAGAACACCGGCAGCACGATACTGGCTATCATCAGGCAGTTGAAGGCCCCGGAGTCCCAGGGAAAAGCAGCGTCCTTTCCGCGGCAGGCCTTCACGCCGTTCAAGACCATAAAACCCCCGGCCCAGGCCGCGAAGGCCGTCTCCGCCCAGAAGAGCCAGTCCCGGCAGATGCCTCGTGCCCAGGCATGCAGCATCCCCTTCATGGTGCGCACCTCACTTCAGGTCTTTTCTGGCAAACAGCACCAGGCCCACAAAAATACTGGCAAGGCTTATCCCCAAATCACACAATGCAAAGCGCAAAGGGTTTGTGATTCCCATGCCCGCGCACTGTATCGCCTGGTTTACAGGCAGGAAGTCGTTGAGGAACTCATAGACGGCCCGCTTTATACCGGTCAGGTAGGCGGGGTTGGGGACGCTGTCATCGGCTATCTCCATGCCCTTTTCTGTAAACGTCACCATGCCCTCATTCGTGGGCGGCTCGCTTAAGGCGCCGTTTATCACAGTAGCGGCGACAAACAGCACCATGGGGATGATGAGGCATATGGTGGACGCGACAGCTTTATTGGGGCACAGCATACTCACCAGCACGTAAATGGACGTGACCGCGACGGCCACCAAAATGCTGAGAAGCGCGGTCACCACAAAGGCCATGGCGGGCGCTTTCGCGGCACCCAGCAGGAAGAGGGAGATTACTGTGGCGGGTACGGCAAAAGCCAGGCACAAAAGCAAGGTCCCTATGACGCACACCACCCAGTTGGACATATAGATCTCATTGCGGGTGCGGCCCACCATCATTTTGTTGCGGATGGTGCCGTCGCTGTAGTCTATGCCCAGGTACAGGCTGATGAACACCGCCGCCGCGATACAGATAAACGGCGTATAATTAAAGACAAGGTCATCCGGCGCGAAAACCGTGTTATAGCGCAGGCTGTCAAAATATTGTGCCACCGGAAGATAGACGCCCAGCACCGCCATGCCCAAAAAACAGATTAAAAAGGCCGAATCCTTTTTTAACCGGGCAAAGCCCGCGAAAACCAGCTTATTCATGATGGGCACCTCCTACCAGATTGATGAAATAGCTTTCCAGAGACTCGTCCCGCTCCTGCATGGAGAGCACCTGGCAGCCTTCTTCATCCAGGGCTTTAATGAGGTGGGTAATGTTCATGGCGTCGTAGACGTCGGCGGTGGAGTCGTCTACAATGCTGTATTTCAGCACCATGCTGTCCAGCACCCGGGAGAGGGCTTTGGTATCGCTGACGGTAAGGCGGGTGCACTTGCGACACTGGGATTCCAGGTCTTCGGCGCTGACCTCCTTTACCATATGGCCCCGGTCGATAAAGCCGTAGTGGGTGGCAAGGCGGGAAAGCTCGTCTAAAATATGGCTGGAAATGAGGACGGTGATTTGGCGCTCGCGGTTCAGGCGCAAAATCAGCTCGCGCATTTCGATAATGCCCTGGGGGTCCAGGCCGTTGGTAGGTTCGTCCAGGACTAAAAAGTCCGGGTCGCCGGCAAGGGCCACGGCTATGCCCAGCCGCTGGCGCATGCCCAGGGAAAAGTTGCGGGCTTTCTTTTTGCCGGTGTCCCCCAGGCCCACGAGCTCCAAAAGCTCGGGGATGCCGGAAAAGTCCGGCCGGCCCAGCACCAGGTATTGCTCTTTCAGGTTTTCCTCGGCGGTCAAGTGCAGGTAGATGGAGGGGGACTCTACCACAGCCCCCATGCGTCGGCGGGCCATGACGATATCTTTCTGGGTATTTTGCAGGCCATACAGGGTGTAAGCCCCGGCGGTAGGGTGCTGCAAGCCGCAGATAAGCCGGATCAGGGTAGTTTTACCCGCGCCGTTCTTGCCCACAAAGCCATAAATAGCCCCTTTGGGCACATGGATGGAAAAATCCTCCAGGGCCTTAAAGTGGCGGTAATGCTTGGAAAGCCCGCTGCAAGTCAACACATATTCCATAAGTGTGAACCTCCTTTATGTGATGCCCCCATTATACACCCCAAAGGTAAAGACAGCGGTAAAGAAAACCGTAAAGAAACCGTAAAAATCCCCACCCAAAACGCGGGCGTACCCGTATAAAAAAGCACCCCGCCCCGTGCGCGGGAAGCGGAGCGTGGGGTCCTTAGGGGCCGGGGGCCCCTAAGCGGGTGCAGGGCAGAGCCCTGCTGTTCACCCCAGCTTAAACCCAATACCCCAAACGGCCTCAATGTAATTCTCACCGGTGGCGTCCCGAAGCTTCTTGCGCAGGTTGCTGACGTGCTGTTTAAGGCTGGATTCGGTGCAGTCGGGGGTGTCCAGGGCGATGTTCTCTAGCAGGGCGCTTTTGGAGATGGGCTTTTCGGGGTCCTGCAAAAGCTGCTTGAGGATGGCGAACTCGGTCTTTGTCAGCTTAATGGGCTGGCCCTGGGCGGTGAGCTGGCGGGCGTTTAAGTCCAGGCACAGGCCCTGGTAGGCGAGCTGGCCGCTGCGGGCGGCCTGGCCTTTGCGCATGGCTACCACTATGCGGGCCAAAAGCTCTTTGGGTTCAAAGGGCTTGGTGATGTAGTCGGCGGCGCCGGCCAGAAGAAGGTCGACTTTGCCGGCTACGTCGGCTTTGGCGCTTAGCACCAGCACCGGTATGCCCTGGATGTGGGGCAGGACCTCTTCGCCGGAAAGGCCGGGGAGCATGAGGTCTAAAAGGGCCAGGTCGGGCTTGTGCTGGGAGAGGAGGTACAGGGCCTCGGTGCCTGAGTAGGCCCGCAGGGTGGCGTAGCCCTCCCGGTGCAGGAGGTCCTCCAGCATGTCGCCGATATAGATGTCGTCGTCGATGATGGCTATGGTTTTCATGGTTTTCTCCCTGATGCCCCGGCTTTTGGCCGGCTTCTGTAGAGGGGCGGGGGTTAAATCCCCCTTTGCAAAAAGTAGAGGCACACCAGTACCGCCAGGTGGGCCGGGTATAGTATGTACAGCAAATAGCGGGGGGCGCGCCTGCCCCGCTGGCCGTTATAAAAAAGCAGGGGCACGGCGGCGAAGATGGCCCAGATTTGGAAAAGGCTGTGGTGGTAGGCGCAGTAGAGCAGGGTACAGCTGGCAAGCACCAGGGGGATGGCCCAGCGCCTGCCCCGGAAAACATAGAACAGCACCACCAGCAGCACCCCGTAAAAGCCATAGCTGAAACCGCCTGCCTGGGCCAGCAGGGCCAGGGCGGGTACGCCCAGGTACCAGGGGCCGCCCCGCCGGGCACAGCACAAGGCCCCCAAAGACAGCAGCAGGGCAAAAAGGATGTTGCTGGGCCGGAGGCCTATAAGCCGGTGGTAGATCATCAGCTGGTAGGGGATTTCGGCCAGGAGGGCAAAAAAGAGCAGCCGGGCCGCATATTTTTTCAGGTTGGAGGTGTGGGCGAAGCCCTCGCTTAGCAGGAAGGCGAAGATGGGGAACGACAGCCGGCCTACGGCCCGCAGCATGGGCAGGGCGGGGAAAAAGGTGTAGCCCATGTGGTCTATGAGCATGGTGAAAAAGGCCAGCCACTGCAAGGCGGCGGAAGTCATAAAACCAGCCCCTTTCTTTTTTGAAAATGGCTGGAATTATTATGGCACACCCGCCCCCCGCTTGTCAACCGCCCTATTTTGTTGTAAAATGGAGGCAGGAGGCCTGGGCGGTTTACCGGCGCCGCCTCGGGCGAATCTATGGAAATGAATAGAGGGATTGCACATGACAAAGCAAAAACGGGCCCTGCTGGCGGTAGAGGCCCTGAAAAAAGAGTACCCGGGGGCCGTATGCTCCCTGCAATACACCGACCCTTTACAGCTGCTTATTGCCACCCGGCTTTCGGCCCAGTGCACCGATGCCCGGGTGAACCTGGTGACCCCCGCCCTGTTTGCCCGCTTCCCCACCTTGGAGGATTTCTGCCAGGGCACCGAGGAGGAGATCAGCGGGCTGATACGGTCCTGCGGGTTTTATAAGATCAAGTCAAAGGATATTTTAGCGGCCTGCCGCATGATACGGGATGAGTTCGGCGGAAGGGTGCCGGACACCATAGAAGACCTGACCCGCCTGCCCGGCGTAGGCCGCAAGACCGCCAACCTGATTATAGGCGACATCTACCACAAGCCCGCCGTTGTTACGGACACCCATTTTATCCGCATTACCGGCCGCCTGGGGCTGACCGGCAGCACCGCGCCCCAAAAGGTCGAAACAGACCTGCGGGCCCTGCTGCCCCCAGAGGAATCCAACGACTTCTGCCACCGCACTGTCCTCCACGGCCGGGCCGTCTGCACCGCCCGCAAGGCCCACTGCGAGAAGTGCTGCATGGCGGGGTTTTGCCCTACGGCGGAGGGCCAGTAGGGTTTTGGGGCTGCCGTCTCGCCTCCCGGCTCGGTCGGTTGCTGGACGTGTGCCACTGGCACACAGCAACCCCCATACCCTGGCCAGGGGGGATGATCCCCCCTGGACCCCCAACGCGTTTGCCCCACCAGCGCGGTGAGGGGATTGGAGGTTGCCGCACCCTTAAGGGGGGTGGGGGCTTTTCTGGTTTATTTAGGTTGACAAAAGGGTGGGAATGGAGGATAATATTTTTGTCGAAGAAGGGCGGGGCTGGGCCTGCGCCTGTAGATTTTTTGGAGGTATTGTTGCTATGAAATACGATTTTGAGACGTTAGTGGACCGCTCGGCCCATGGCTCTGGCAAGTGGGCGGCTATGCGGGAGAAGAACCCCGACACCAAAGAGGGCGTTGTGCCTTTTTCGGTGGCGGACATGGAATTTAAGAACGCCCCGGAGATCGCCCAGGGCTTGAAGGCCTACATGGATACCCATATCCTGGGCTACACCGGCCCCACCCAGGAGTACCTGGACACGGTGTGCCAGTGGATGAAGGATCAGCACAGCTGGGACGTTAAGCCGGAGCACATTGTGTGCACCTGCGGCGTGGTTTCGGCTTTGTTTGTGGCGGTTAAGGCCTTTTGCCAGCCTGGGGACGGCGTGATCGTGATGCCACCGGTCTACTACCCCTTCTACGCGGCGGCGGAAAACGGCGGGTGTGAGGTTGTGCGGTGCCCGCTGATTTATGAAGATCATACATATTCTATGGATTTTGATTTGCTGGAAAAGCTGGCTGCGCAGCCGGAAAATAAGATGCTCATTTTTTGCAGCCCCCACAACCCTGTGGGCCGCGTCTGGACGGCGGAAGAGCTGCGCCGGGTGGGCGAGATCTGCTTGAAGAACGACGTGCGTGTCATTAGCGATGAGATCCATTTTGATTTGATTATGCCTGGGTACGAGCACACCGTTTTCCCCAATGCCGGGGATTTCGGCGATAAGATTATGGTCTGCACCGCCCCCAGCAAGACCTTTAACCTGGCTGCTATGCAGACCTCTAACATTATCATCCCCTGTGAGGCCGACCGGGAAGCCTTTAAAAAGGAGCTGGGCCACGGCGGGCCCGGCGCTTTGGGCCTGGAAGCCTGCCGCATCGCCTACACCCAGTGCAAGCCCTGGATGGCGGAAATGCTGGAAACCATCTACAGCAACTACCAGTTTGCCGTGGGTTTCTTGAAGGAGCGCCTGCCGGAGATTGCCGCTATCCCCCTGCAGGGCACCTACCTGCTTTGGCTGGACTGCACTGCCTTTGGCAAGACCGCCCAGGAGCTGGAAGAGATTATGGTACAGAAAGGGCAGCTTTTCTTTGACGAGGGATATGTCTTTGGGCCCGAGGGCGAGGGCTTTGAACGGGTGAACCTGGCGGTACCCCAGTGGGTACTGAAAGAGGGCTTGGAGCGCATGGAAAAGGCCCTGCGTTCTTAAAAATTATAGGCTGCCGCGCCTGTGGGCGCATCCTTTTGAAACGCTGGCCTTGTTTGGGGCTGGCGTTTCTTTTTGAGCTTTTTTGGGGTTTCAGTCAGTTTTTTTGTGATTTTGTGCGGTTGGCGGCCGCTATTATACCTATTTTTCCCAGCTGCTTTCCCCTGCCGGCATCCCGCGCGGCTTATAAAAGGGGGGCGCCACAGCCATTTTGCGCTGCGCCGCCCCTCTTTGGATTGTTTTGCCTTATGTGCCGGAAAATGGCCTGCTTATTTGGCTTTTTTTAGCCAGAGGTACACCACCAGCAGCGCCGCCCCATAAAGGGCGGCAAATGCCGCCACCTGGATAAACCCGGTGGGATACGCCCGGAACTGCCGCGCAAAGAAGAACCCTACCGCCATGGCGCAGGGCAGGAACAGCCCCAGCGCCCAGTCGATCATTTTGATGGGGAAGGGGGCCTCCTGCCGGAAGACGATCTTCCCCGCAAAGTACCAGACCACCCCGGCCACCTGTATAAGCATGCTGGACCATAGCACGCTATCGGTCTGTAAATCGTACCACCTGCCAAAAGCTGTCAACAGCCCTACGGCCATAAGCCCCGCGGACACCACGTACTGTACCTGGCCTATGGCTTCCCGGTTCCAGCCCTTTTTTTGGGGGGCGGGGGCTGGGCTGCTGCCTTTTAAAAGATAGTCGGTGGTGACGCCAAAAAATTCGCTGAGCGCCAGCACCTTTTCCAGCTCGGGGGCCGATTCCCCCAGCTCCCACTTGCTTACCGCCTGCCGGGACACCCCCGCCGCTTCCGCCAGCTGCTCTTGGGAGAGGCCCCGGGATTTGCGCAGTTCCTGCAGCCGTTCATCAAGTCCCATAATTTTCGCCATCCTTTCCGCCCTATGGGCACTTTCAGTATAGCGGTTTAGCTGGTTGCGGGCTACCAACCCCCTGTAGGGATGCCGCAACCACCGGTTGCACCTTTATGGGAAGGCCCGGAATTCCCGCAAAAACCAGGGCTCGCCGGCGGTGAAGGACCGGCCGTTTAAGTACTCTAAGGGCCCGGCGGGGGTGGTGAAGTCAAAACGGAGCTTATAGGAGCACAGCGCCTGGTAGGGGAACCCGGTCTTTTTGTTCACGGCGTTTTTCCCATACTTGCCGTCCCCGGCCAGGGGGTGGCCGATGGCCGCGAAATGGGCCCGTATCTGGTGGGTGCGGCCGGTTAGCAGCTCTACTTCTAAAAGGGAAAAGCCCTGCCGCTCTTCCAGTACCCGGTACCGGGTGCGGATGCTCTTGCCGCCTGGGGATGGCTTTTGGGAGATGTAGACGCGGTTTTGAACCTCGTTCTTTTCCAAATAGCCGGTAAGCAGGGCCTCTTCTTCCTCCATGCGGCCGCACACCACGCAGAGGTATAGCTTTTGCATTTCCCGGTCCTTTACCTTTTGGTTCAGGACCCGCAGGGCTTCGGCGTTTTTGGCCGCCATAACCAGGCCCCCGGTGTTGCGGTCTATGCGGTTGACCAGGGCCGGGGCAAAGGAATTCTCTTCCTGGGGGTCGTACTCCCCCCGGTCGTAAAGCAGGTGCTGCACCCGGGCGATGAGGGAATCGAAATGGTAATGCTCATCTGGGTGGACGATAAGGCCGGGCTTTTTGTCCAACAGCATCATGTGGCTGTCCTCATAGACAATGGAGACGGCTTTGGGGGCTTTCATAAAGTCAAAGGCTTCTGGGGATTTCTGGAAAAAATCCTCCTGCCAGTAAAGGCTTAGCTGGTCCCCTACGTTTAGGCGCTGGTCGGCCTTGCAGCGCTTGCCGTTTACCTTTACGTCTTTGGTGCGCACGCATTTGTACAGTACAGGCGGGGGCAGGTTGGGGTAGGCCTTCAGCAAAAACTTGTCCAGCCGCTGGCCCGCGTCGTTTTTTTCTATGTCTACGATTTTCCTGGGCATGGGCCTACCTCCCCTCCCGCCGCCAGGTAAAGAGGAACCGGGGCAGCGAAAGCACGATGCCGATCCCCAATGCAATGGCTACGGCGATTTTGATGGTCTCCAGGCCGGTGCTCATGGCCAGGGAGTTGTCGCTCATAAAGAAATGGTAACCGGTATAGTAGATGCCCGCCCCGGGCACCAGGGGGAAGATGCCGCAGATCAAAAAAACGGTCACCGGGGCCTTGCGGGCAAAGGAGAACACCCGCGACACCCAGGTGAGGGCTACGGTAGCAAAAAACGACGCCCCCACGGCGCCCGCGCCCAAGCCCATGGCCGCCAGGTACACCAGCCAGCCTACGGCCCCGGTGGCGCCGGTGCAAAGCCACTCCCGCCGGGGGGTGTGGAAGATGATGGAAAAGGCCACGGTGGACACAAAGGCCACCGCTGTCTGGAAGGCCCACTGTAAAATCACGATGGGGGGGATCATAGCAGCGCACCCCCTGTCATAAGGGAAAGCAGGCGCACCACTACGCCTACCCCTACGGCAATGCAGCCGCCTACCAGCACGGCGTCCAGCATGCGGATGGCGCCGCTTAAGTAGTCGCCGTTAAAAAAGTCCCGGATAGAGGTGGTAAGGGCCACCCCGGGCACCAGGCGTATGATGGAGCCGATGATGATCTTGTCCATATTCTCCCCCAGCCCTATGAGGAAAAACACCGCCCCGCAAAAGGTCACCAGGGCGCTGGCGGAAAGGTTTGTCAAGAATTTGGAAAGGCCCCGGCGGCCTGCCCCGTACAGGTAGAATTCCAGGGCTATGCCGCAGACAAAGGCAATGGAGGCGTCGCGCCAGCTGCCCCCAAACAGGTAGCTGAAGCAGGCGCTGCCCACCGCGCAGGCCAGCACCGCTAAGGGCAGGGCGGAGTAGGGCATGTCCCCCACGCCCTCTAAAATGCCGAAGGCCTCGGCTACGGTGTGCCTGCCCTGGGCGATCTCACGGGAAAGCTGGTTTACCGCCATAATACGGCCAAAGTGGATGGTGGTGCTGGGCACGTGCTTTAGGCGTGCGGCATGCTCTACCCCCCGTTCTATGCCCGTGGCGAAAATGGCGTTTGTCAATACGTACACGTCAAAGGTGTCGATCTCATAGGCCCGTGCCACCCGCTCCATGGTTTCCTGCACGCGGGAGATTTCGGCCCCGTTTTTTAACAGCGTCTCCCCCATCTGGAAGGAGAGCTCCAAAGCGCTGGTCTTGTCCATCCTTTATTCCTCTCCGGCGCGGGGGGCGCCGTCCTTATCAAAATTTTTGTGCAGGGCCACCTCGGTAGGCAGGATGGTGAGGAGCATGGCCCCACATTCCAGCAGCACCAGCCCGCCGCCTATCCAGCCGGTGGTGTCCTTATCCAGCTGCAAAACCAGCAGGATGATAAAGGCGACCACCGTCACCGGCAGGGAGACCAGCCCGATCTTCCACCACAGCCGGCCTATGTACTGGTGGGCAAAGGCGTTTGCCAGGTCGCTTTTGCCGGACAGGGGCGTGCGGTAGCCGAAAGCGCTGTTCCGCCCGGGCGTATGCCGGGTAAAGTACCAGCCTACCCCTAAAAACGTGGCCGGCATGAGCAGGCTGCAGAAAAAAAGGAAAAACCAGAACATCATCTTAACGCCGCCTCCCTTTTGGGTATATAGTTTCTCCTATAAAATAAGGCCCTTCTAACCCATATCATTGTACTGTGCCCGTTGGGCAAAGTCAAGAATTTTTGGGAAAAAACAGGGCCCCCGGCCATCACCGGCGCGGGGGTGGCTGGGGGCTTTCTGCGGCAGGGGCGGCCGCGGTTATTTTATCAGGTTGACCGGGCTGCCTTCCAGCCAGGCGTACAGGTTCTGGAAGACGATCTCCGCCCGCTGCTCCATGGACTCTGCCGAGGCAAAAGCAATGTGGGGCGTGGCGATAGTGTTGGGGGTGTGCAGCAGGGGGTGGTCTGTGGGCAGGGGGGGCTCGGCCTCGAACACGTCGCAGGCGGCCCCGGCAATGGCGCCTTGGGTAAGGGCGTCTGCCAGGGCGGGGGTGTCTACTACGCCGCCCCGGGCGGTGTTGAGGAGGAGGGCCGTCTTTTTCATGCGGGCCAGCTCTTCGCGGCCGATTAAGCCCTTGGTCTCCGGGGTCAGCGGGCAATGGAGGGACACGATGTCCGACTGCTCTAAAAGCTCGGCCAGGGGTACCTGCCGGTCAATGGCAGGGTCCTGCACGGCGCTACGGTTATAGGCCAGCACGGTGCAGCCAAAGGCCTTGCACAAGGCCGCCGTGCGCCTGCCAATGGCCCCGGCCCCTACGATGCCCACGGTCTTGCCGGAAAGGAGGTTGCCTACAAGGCCGTCCTTTGTGCCGCCCTGGCGGCAGCGCTGCTGGGTGGCGTCTACCTTGCGGAGAAGCTGGATCATCAGGCCTATGCACAGCTCGGCCACGGCCTGGGTGGCGTATCCGGAGGCGTTGCTTACCTGGATGCCCCGCTTTTTCGCGGCCTCCATAGGGATGTGGTCTACGCCCGTAAAGGCTACGTCAATGTATTTCAGCGCCGGGGCCTGCTCCACTACGGAAAGGTCCAGGGGCATGTTGGCCAGCATCACCACGTCCGCGTCCCGGCTGCGGTCCAGCTGGACGGCTGGGGAGGCGTCTTTTTCATAGGCGGTAAAGGTGTGGCCCATGGCCGCCAGCCTTTGGGCGTGCTTTTCGATCACCTGGGGCGGTACGCCCAGGCCCTCTAACAGTACGATTTTCATGGTGTCCTCCTTGTTTCTTTTCCCTATGGCAAGGCCCGAAGGGGGCGCCTCCGGGCCTTGGGTTTTCTTATTTGTTCTCCTGGTCGCCTACGTCCATGGGGTATTGGCGCATATAAGA
This sequence comes from bacterium D16-76, assembly GCA_009917445.1. Classification (GTDB taxonomy): domain Bacteria; phylum Bacillota; class Clostridia; order Oscillospirales; family Acutalibacteraceae; genus Acutalibacter. The sequence continues at coordinate 115,201 of QZEE01000005.1, forward strand.
GAGCAGCTCGTCCACGGTGGTAAAGGCAAGGCCGGTTACGGTGTCGGCCGCGCCGTAGTAGATGGTGATGCGCCCGGTCTCGGGGTCTGTAAGGGTGGCGCAGGGGAAGGTCACGTTGGGCACGTCGCCGGTGAGCTCGTAGTCCACCTCGGGCCCAAACACGTAGAAATTGCCCCGCTCTTTTACGATCCACGGCCGGTCAAGGTCCAAAAGGGCCGTGCCGAAACGGTACACAAAGCCGTTGCAGGAATTGAGCACACCGTGGTAGATCATCAGCCAGCCTTCGTCGGTCTCAATGGGGGTGGGGCCGGGGCCTACCTTTTTGGACTGCCAGCCCCCCGCCGTGCCGAACAGGAACCGGTGCTTGCCCCAGTAGCACAGGTCGGGGCTTTCGCTGTAGAAGATGTCCCCAAAGGGCGTGTGGCCGGTATCGCTTGGGCGGCTGACCATAGCGAAGTTGCCGCCGATTTTCCGGGGGAACAGCACCCCGTTGCGGTTGTAGGGCAAAAAGGCGTTTTCCAGCTGGTAGAAGGTTTTAAAGTCAAAGGTGTAGCCCAGGCCGATGGTGGGGCCGTGGTAGCCGTTGCACCAGGTAATATAGTACCGGTCCTCAATAAAGCACACCCGGGGGTCATAGCGGTATTCTTTGCGCACCACGTCCTTTTCGCCCTCAAAGACAATGGGCTCGTGGTTGATCTCCCAATGGATGCCGTCCTTGGAGAACCCGGCAAAGATGTCCATTTCCACGCCCCGGTTGTCGCAGCGGAACACGCCGGCGTAGGCGTCGCCAAAGACCACCACCGCCGAATTGAAGACGCTGTTGGAGGTGGGGATGGCGTCCCGCGGGATGATGGGGTTTTGGTCGTAGCGCCACACGGGCTTTTGGTACCCGGCGGGTTTATCTTGCCAGGGCATGTTGGGCAGGGCGGGCCTGCCGATGATCTTGGCCATGAGGTTTGCTCCTTTCTACAATACAAATTTCCTCCCTTGTATTATAGCCCGCGCGGGGGCAAAAAGCAACTGTTTTCGGCGGGGCACGTCTTTTCTTTTTTTGGGGGGGATTAAGACCTTGGGGCTTGTCTCGCCTGCCGGCTCGGTCGGTTCGCAGCTTGTAAACGTATTGCTGCGCAAAACGTTTTGCCACATGGCAGACGCTCACCCCCAAACCCCGGCTAACGCCTGTAGAGCCTCCGGCGCAAAGGTCGCGCCTGCGGCAAGACCGTGGGCTCTGCCCACCCCCGCTTAGGGCTTTGCCCTAAGAACCCACTTAAGGGTTTACACCCTTAAGAATCCCACGCTTCGCTTCTGGGGTGGTTACAGGCAGTCTGCTAATTGGCCTAAGTCTGCGAAGACCAGGTCCGGCTTGGTTTCGCTTTCTGCTAACATTTCCGGCGTGGTTTCCCCGCTCATCACCAGAATCGAGGTCACCTCTGTCCCCGCCGCCACCGCTATATCGGTATAAAGCCGGTCCCCCACCACCGCCATTTCCTGAGGCTGGCAGCCCGTATGGGCAAGCATATACGAAAGCGTATGCCGGGAAGGCTTACCGAAAAACTCACACCCCACGCCGGTTGAAGCCTTTACCAGCGCCGCCATCGAGCCACAATCCGGGATAAACCCGCCTTCTACCGGGCAGTTGAGGTCTGGGTTTACCCCATAGATGGGCTTGCCAGCCCGCACCAGGCCACAGGCGGTAACAAGCTTTTCATAGGTCAAGGTCGTGTCAAACCCCAAAACTACATAGTCGGCATCCTCCTGCCGCTGTATACCCGCCCCGTCAAAGTCGGCGCAAAGGGCAGGCGTACCTACTACATAAGCGCTTTCGCCAGGGTGATGGGCCTGTAGCCAATCTAATAAGACACCGTTTGAAATCAGCATCTTTTCCGGCGGGATTTCTATACCCATTCCCGCCAGCTTCTGCAAATAAGCCTCCCGGTTCCTCGAGCTGTTGTTGGTGAAAAAACAGAAATCCGCACCCTTAGCCCGCACCGTGCTTAAAAAGCGCTGGGTAAAGGGGAACAGCCTGTCCCCTAGATAAATGGTGCCATCCATATCCAGCACATACATTTTGATTTTTTGGAGCCTTGCGCGCCCTTCGTCCCCTGTGCTATACTGTACAAAATTGGCCCCCATATCCTGGCCCTCCTGATGATGATTCGGTAGGGCCATTCTATCACGGGGGCGCGGATTTTGCAACAGGAGGGCCGGAAATGCCGAAAAAATTATCCGAAATGACCCTGGAGGAGCTTTGGCAGCTCTTCCCTGTCACCTTGACCGGGCACAAAGAAGAGTGGGGCCAGTGGTATGCCCAGGAAGCCGCCGCCCTTACCCCGTTGCTGCCCGGGTGCAGGCTGCACCACATTGGCAGCACCAGCATACCGGGCATATGGGCCAAGCCCATTGTGGATATACTGGCCGAAGCGCCGGTGGGGACGAATCTGGGAGCTATACGGGATGTGCTGGTAAAAAACGGCTGGGTATGCATGGCCGGCGGGGAAACGCGGCTCTCCTTTAACAAGGGCTACACACCCGAGGGCTTTGCCCAGCGGGTGTTCCATTTGCACCTGCGGTTTGCAGGAGACGCGGACGAGCTCCTCTTCCGGGACTACTTGCGGGCCCACCCGGAAATCGCTAAAGAATACGAGGCCCTAAAGCTCTCGCTGTGGAAGCCCTATGAGCACGACCGGGACGGGTATACGGCGGCGAAAACCCTTTTTGTGGAAAAGGTGACGGCAGCGGCTAGAGTCTGTTTTAAAACAGACTCTAGGGCTTCCAGTTGACGTAGGCCAGGACGCGGGCCAGACGCTTTTTCGATTTTTGCAGGTGGCGGCAGACCGTGGCCTTGCCGATGCCCAGCTGGCGGCCTACCTCTTCCATGGTTAGCCGCTGGAAATAGTAGAGGGTTACGCACTCTTGCTGGCGGGGGGTGAGCTCTTGGGCCACGGCTGCCTGCAAAAGCTTTTTGGGGACTTTGGCCAGTGGGGACGTGCCCCCCTCCCCCGGGCCTGGCTGGATTAGGGACAGCCCGCTTACTTGTTCCAGGGCAACCCGTTTTGCGCGCATAGCGGCACCTCCTGTTCGAACGGATGTTTCTATTTTAGTATAGCATGTTTGGGGAGAATCCGCAAGAGGTCCAGGAACAAAATTTCGCTTTTGGAGATGGGGCTTTGTTATTGTACGTTGGAAAAAGGGAAACGTATTCGATGTTAAGAAGGGGCTGCGGTTGGGGGGCAAATAATATGGGCGGTTAGGATTGGGGTGGCGTACAGGGCTGGCGCGGTTAGCGCCCTATTATAATAAGCGGCCTTACGCATTGCTTTTAGGGGGGCCTGAGTAGAGAGTCTTTCCTCAAAAAATGCAAAAAGCACCCACATGGGGTACCGGGCTAAAAGCGCCGTGGTACAAACACACGTGGGTGCGATTGGTTTTAGGGTCAAGCCCTTTTTTCAAAAGGGCTTGTGGGGGTTGGGGGTGAGCGTCTGCCATGTGGCAAAACGTTTTGCGCAGCAATACGTTTACAAGCTGCGATCCGACCGAGCCGGGAGGCGGGACCGCCCCAAGGTCACCAGCCCAGGGATTTGAGATACTGGCGGCTCATGGTGATAGCTTCCATGGGGGTGCGGCCGTTAGACTGGTCTTGCTCGACAACGACCCAGCTGGCGCCTGCTTCTAGGCTGGCTTCCAGGATGGAGGGGAAGTCCTGCATGCCGCTGCCTACGGGGCGGAACTCGAAGAAGCCGTGGCTTTCCTGCTCTTCTACGTCGGTGCCGATGAGCTGGTACATGTTGGCGGGCTTGCCCTCTTTGTAGAAGTCCTTGAGATGGACCACCGGCGCGCGGCCTGTGTACTTTTTAATATAAGCCGCAGGGTTCTCGCCGGCTACGTTTACCCAGCAGGTGTCGATCTCGGTCTGCAGGATGTCGGCGGGGATGGTCTCGTAAATGTAGTCCAGGGCGTAGCGGCCGTCGGGCATCTTGATAAACTCAAAATCGTGGTTGTGGTACAGGGTCTGGATGCCGTGGGCTTTGCAGGCCTTGCCGATCTCTTCAAAAAGCTTTACGTTGCCTTCAAACTTGGGGGTGCCGGGGCGGTCTTCTTCCATCAGGTAGGGGATGGCGATGTATTTTACGCCAATCTCTACATACTTCTGGATGGTGCCTTCCATGTCGGCCACCAGCTCCTGGAAGGGGACGTGGGCGGAAACAGCCTGGAGGCCCGCGGCTTCGATGGCGGCCTTGATCTCGGCGGGCTCTTTGCCGTAAAGGCCGGCCAGCTCTACACCGTCGTAGCCGATCTCTTTAATCTTTTTCATGGTACCGGCAAAGTCTTTCTCGGCGTCATCACGGACGGAATAGACCTGCACGGCAACGGGTAAGGTTTTCATGGGGATACATCCTTTCTTTTCCAGCGCGGGTCAACCCCGGCGCAGCTTTGACTTTAGGATATTATACCAGGATTTGGGGGAAAAATCAATCTTCAACTGGTTCGTATCCCCTTCTTTTTCCATGCGCACCGCCGGGTCCTTAAACTCTTTCAGGCGCTGGGCGTAGGCCCGCTTCACGGCGTCTTCATAGGCCAGGGGGGCGTCTTTGGCGCCCATGCTGTCCAGCAGCCAGCGGGTAAAGGGCGGGTTCATCACCAGCAGGGGGCCGATAAGGTAGGTGCCGATAAAATTGTTCTGGCGTATGCCCTCCAGGGGGGTATCACGGTTAAGGCCTATGCCACGCTGCGCTTTGGCAAAATAGTTTTGGGAGTTGTCACCGTAAGCCATGGTGAACTGGGATTTGCAGCCTAAAACCTCCATGCCCTGGAAGCCCCCCAGGAAATTGGAGTTGTGGCGGTGGAGGTAGTTGCGCTTGGCGGTAAGGCTGAACAGGCCCAGGCCGGGGATTTTCCGGCCGTTGTCCTCGATTTCTTGAAAAAGGGTCTCCACGGCGTTGCCGGTGAAGAGGAAATGGGCGCCGCCGGCTATGAGCCCGGCCAGCTGCTCTTTATAGGGCATAAGGCGCTGGATGGCTTTCTCCTGGGCGGGCTCGGACATGGGGCCCATGTAGATCAGGTCTATGGGCTCTGTCAGGAACCGGGGGGCGCTGTTCATGGGGGTCTCGATAAATTCGGCTTGGGGCAGGCAGGCTTTCAGGTACAGGATGTTGCCCATGTCGCCGAAAAGGTTGGCGTATTCGGGGTATAAAATCTCGATCTTCATGTTAGCAGGCCTCCTTCCCGTTTATGCGCTTCACAAGCTCGTCCCGGGCCCGGCGGGCGTCCGGCACGGTAAACACGGCGTGGAGGATATAGACCTTGTCCACGTTGTCCAGGTCCACCAGGGCGGCGGCTTCCTCGGGCTGGGGGGCGGCGTGGACCCGGGAGGGCTCCATGCCCGCCAGGAGGGCCCGGACCTGGTAGTCGTAGCACCGGTTGCCCGTGGGGATCAGCTGCTTGACGCAATCGTTCCGGAGGAATTCATAGTCCACCTCGTAAAGCCAGCCGATGTTCTCGGAGGAATGGGCCTGGTCGTGGCTGTCGTAATTTAGCAGGATGATGGCTGCCCGGCCCCCCTGGCGGGTGATGAAGTCAAACACCCGGGAGCTGGCAATGGGGCTTTGGCCTTTTGCCAGGCAGAAAATGACCTCCTTATCCCCCACCTTTTCCACGTCGTAGCGGGAACGGGCCAGCTGTGCCCCCTGCAGCGCGCCGGCCACCTGCTGGTAAGACAGGCCCCGGTCCCGCAGGAAGGCTACGGCGGTAACGGTGTTGTACAGGTCGGTAATGTTGGCGCCGGGCAGGCGGTAGGCTTCTTCCCCATGCGGGGTCCGCAGGGTGAATTCCATGGCGTCCATATCCACGGCGGTGCAGTCGTATGCAATGGGATGGGTGCCCCAGCCGCACTGGGGGCAATGGGCCCGGCCGATATGGTTGTAGCGGAGGAAATCGTAGGAAAGGGGGGTGTCGCACTCTGGGCAGCAGACAATATCCCGCACCAGGTTGGGCCGGGATCCGCTGTCCCGGGGCAGCTGGCTTATGCCAAAACACACCCGCTGGCTGCCGGGGGCCAGGTGGCTGGCAATCAGGTCGTCGCCGTTTACCACCAGCTTGGCGCCTTGCCACAGGTTCTCGTTGATGAGCTTTACAATGAAATCCACGTTGGCGTTGCGGTCCAGGGCGTCCCGGCAGAGGTTGGTGCACAGGAAGGTGCTGGGCTTGATGTAGGGCAGGATCAGGGGGGCGGAACGCTCGTCAAACTCAAAGATGGCCAGGTCGTGCTTGGGGCGGCCGAAAAAGGTGCTGCCCGCAATCAGGGTAGAGGCAAGACCCGTGTTGACATTGGCCCCGCCCCGGTTGCACAGGTAGTCTACACCGTTTGCCGTCAGGATGTCTTCGATCAGGTTGGCCACGGTGGTTTTGCCGTTGGTGCCGGCCACCAGCACCACTTCTTTGGGCAGGGGCATGCGGCCCAGGAAATCCGGGCACAGGATGATGGCCCAGGAGCCCGGCATGGAGGTGCCCTTGCGGCCGATGAGCTTTAGGACAAGGGCTGTGCATTTGGCAAAGAAAAGGGCAAAATAAAAGCGGAAGTTGCGCTTCAAGGCGATAGCCTCCTTTTGTTTTCTACTGGAAAGTATTGTACACGATTGCGGGGGCTTAGTCAAGGATTTGCGGCGGGTGGGGAGACCCGGGGCGCTGTGCGCCCCGCGGGGGAAAGGGCGGGATCGGGGGGCTGGGCTTTCCGGGTACACTTTTTTAAGAAAAGAGAATATAGGATTCTTTTTTTCCGGCGCAGCCGCAAGGCTCTAAACTTTAGCGGGAACCCAGCTTTTCCGCAGGGTTCAGGAGTAAAAAAGCAGGTTGGATTTAAAATAATTATCAGAATGGTGAATATACTTCACCTATAACTTGAAATATAAGAAAACTGCTGGCTTTTTCTTTGGGGATGGGCTATAATCTATTTCATTCCCAGACAAACAGCCATTGATTTAGCAAATAGGATGCGGGGCATACTTAAAGAAGTGCAAGCTGGAACAGTGGGGCCTGGATGGAAAGGGAGCGCAGCAGCGGTATGGGAAAGAAAAACGGACAGGACCCGGCTTTGGGTGGACCTGGCATGTTTGCCACAGCTCTCCGCAAATACCGTATCCTGGCGGGGTATTCCCAGCGGGAAGTCGCGACGATTTTGCGCATGAGCCGTTCTACGTATACGTACTACGAAACCGGCCGCACAGCGCCGGACCCCGATACCTTGAACCGCATTGCCAAAATATTTGGCATACCTATGGAGTTCTTTTTTGATGTAGAGACCCTTTCTACCCTGTCGGATTCCCTGCCCGCGAAAAAGCGGCCGTTCCAGAAAAAGTACCCTAACCCCAGCCATATTGGGGAATTGACGACAGAAGAAAAGCTGATTATTGCTTACCTGCGGGATAAGGGCTTGTCTGCGGAGGCGGTGTTCCATGCCCTGCGCAAGCGTTTTGACAGTTTGCCGTGACAGACTTTTTTTGCCCTTTGCGGCAGATTTCGACACGGTTTGCGGTCTTTGCAGGGTAAAATAAAGATGGCCGCAAGGGGGGGCGCTGTTTGGGCCCTGCTTGATGGACATATATATGCGCTTGTAGCTCAGTTGGATAGAGTATCAGACTCCGACTCTGAGGGCCGCTGGTTCGAATCCAGTCAAGCGCGCCAGAGAGCGGAAAAGTTCAGTGTGAACTTTTCCGCTTTTTTCAAATTATCTGGCATGAGGTGTGCTATGAAAAATATAATTATTGTCGGGCCGTCCAGGGCCGGGAAGACAACTTTGGCAAAACGACTCCACGAAAAGTTCAATTATTTTGTCATCAGCCTTGATAAGCTGGTCGCTACATTCCAAGCGGCCTATCCCCAGCTTGACATCCGGCTCAACTGGAATAGGGATAAGACAACGGAAAATATAGCGCCGTTTATTGGGCATTTCCTGGGGCTATTTTCCTCAGATGACGGAATCAAAGATGACTTGAACCTCCGCGCACATCATGTTGAAGGGAATCATTTTGTGCTGGAAGGCGGGTATTTTGATTTTGAAAAAATCACCTCTATCCTGAAAGAATATGGAGTGAATGAATTGAAAGACCGCTTTATTTTGATCGGATTAGTGCAGGGCCAAAAGACGGTTGATGAGTATGTAAGCGACTTCAAAAAGTACGATACAGAAGACGACTGGACATATAATTTGAGTGAGGACGAATTGACAGATTATGTTACACGAGACGCTATTCCATTTAACCGGGTTATGATGGATTATCTGGCAAAATATAGATTCACAATTTACGATACATCGTCAGATCGAGAGCGTGTTTTTGATAAGATTATTGAAGATATCATGATTGCTAATAAGAGTTGATTTCATGAAAATCGATAAATTATCCTACCACTTAGGCGCTGCCGATTGCTTTTGCGAGATGGTTCGGGCTGGGGTGAAGAGTATTGCGTTGTCACATCCTTGCGATACCGAAGAGGAGCGCAACAGCTTTCTGCCGGAGTTCGATAGGCTGTGCAAAAAGTATGGCGTTCGTTACTATGCGGAGGATGAGGCACTTTTAACCGACCTCTTTTCCCTGTCGCTGAATCAGGGCAAGTTCAACGTGATTTTTTATCAGGATGAATCGGCCTTGCAGGAGTATCTTGACTTGAAGGCAGAGAAAGAAAAGGCTATCTCTACTGGTACTTATGCAGAGTGCCGCGAAAATATTGCCCATCAATATGGCAAGCTGCTCTCGTACACTGACGAAGGCATCCAGCGACTACTGGATGCCAACACAGAGAAAGAGTAAGCCCTCTTTACGAGGACTTGAACTCTTTTTCTTCTGTCAGATGTCCAGGCTCTCCTGCAAAACCGCGCTGGCTGCTTTCTTCTTGTCATCGAAGGCGTGGGTGTAGATGTCCAGCGTAGTGGACACCTGAGAGTGTCCGAGTAAATCAGACACGTAGCTACATCGGCCCCGCCTGCAATCATATGAAACGGCCCCAGAAAGGGTGATCTGCGTGTACCAGTGCTGCATTGAGATCATGGCGGCGCTGGGGTTGGAGGACCATGTCATCGCCTCTTATAACCTGGACAATGAGGTGAAGGATGAGTGGAAGCCGGCCTTTGAGAAGATGCACTATGACGATTCCGTGTTCGCCCCGGATAAGGAGACCGTCACCATGCTGGAGCCGGACATGATTTTCTCCTGGGACTCCTACTTTGGCGAGAAAACCTGGGGGACGTGTACGGCTGGAATGAAAAGGGTGTGGCCACCTACATCGCCAGCAACAGCGGCGCTGTGCCGGAGCGCACCCTGGAGAACGAGTACAGCGACATCCTCAACATCGGCAGGATCTTCGGTGTGGAGGATAAAGCCCAGGCCCTGGTGGATGAAATCAAGGCTCAGGTGGCGGATACCCTGAAAAAGGCCGAGGGCCATGACCCGGTGCGGGTGGCCGTGGTGGAGCCCCTGGGCGGGGACATTACCAATTATGCCGCCAACTCCCTGGCTGGGGACATGGTAAAGGCACTGGGCGGCGAACTGGTAAAGCCCGAGGGCAGCGAGATGGGCAAGGAGGACCTGGTAGCCTTTGACCCGGATGTGATTTTTGTAGTGTACATGGCCTATTCCGGGGATGACCCGGAAACTGTGAAACAGCAGCAATTGGCGGTGATACAGGATGACCCCGCCTTAGCAAGCCTGTCCGCCGTAAAGAACGGCCGGGTGCACCTTATCATGCTGGGGGATATGTACGCCAGCGGCCCCCGCACCGGGGATGGCATCGCGGTGCTGGCCAAGGGCATGTACCCGGACCTAGGTTAAAAGCATGAAGGGATATTATTTCTGAAAGAAATAATAGGAAAAGATAGCCGTGTATTCCCCCGCCCTGTGGGCGGGAGAATACACCCAATTTTCTACTATTGTGTGCAGAAGTAATAATCAGTGGTTCCTTTACTGCCCACGCTTCAAAACCCTGCGGACTATCTTTCCCCTCACCCCTCTATAAACACCGCCGTCTCATATCCCCCCAAGCTCCCGGAGAACACTTTCCCTGTTATCCTATCCAACCTCCCCCGCAGCTCCGGCAGGGAAACCATTCCCTCCCCGGCGTGGAAAATGAGAATGGCGCCTCGGACGCCCAGCCTCCGCTCCAGTATCATCAGACCATCTCTATCCTCTGAGCGAACAAGCTCTCCCTCTGTCAGGATGGGCTCCTGACGGCGCAGCCGTATGAGCTGCCGGTACCATGCCAGGGTCTCCCGGTCCTGTCTCTTCTCGTCCCAAAGCATTCCCCGGCGGCAGTCCGGGTCGCCGGCGCCGTTCATTCCCACCTCGTCGCCGTAGTAGATCATGGGCATTCCCGGCAGAAGGAGCTGAATCGCCGCCGCAAGGCGCTGTTTTCTGGGATCCTCCCCCGCAGCGTGAAGGAAACGGGCCGTGTCATGGGTGTCGATGAAGTTCCACAGGTAGCCCTCCAGCTCCCGGTGCAGGTTTCCCCTGAGAAACCCCATATCATCCAAAAACTCCCCGGGGGTCTGGGTCCCGCCGGCGATCAGGCCCTGGATGCCCCTCAGGAACGGGTAGTTCATGACGCTGTCCCATTCGTCCCCCTCCAGGAAATCCCCGGCATAGTGCCAGATCTCCCCCACGATCAGCGCCTCCGGCTTCACCGCCTTGACCTCCCGTCGGAACCGTTTCCAGAAGGCGTGGCTGATCTCGTCCGCCACGTCCAGCCGCCAGCCGTCGATATCGCACTCCCTTATCCAATAAGTGGCCACATCAATAACAAAATCCGCCGTCTCCGGGTTCTGCAGGTTCAGCTTCGGCATCCCGCCTGCATAGCTGAAAGTCTTATAGCTGGGCCGCTCTCCCCGCCTTGCGGTAAGAGGGAAGCTCTTTACATAGTACCAGTTCTGATATTTGGATCTGGATCCCTTCTGCTTTAAGTCCCGAAAGGCAAAGAACCGGGTGGAGGTGTGGTTGAACACGCCGTCCAATATCACATACATTCCCCGGTCATGGGCCTTGCGGACCAGCTCTTTCAGGTCTTCCTTGCTGCCAAAGGAGGGGTCGATGGCGTAATAGTCATCCGTATCGTACTTATGACTGGACCGGGAACGGAACACCGGTGTCATATACAGGATATCCACCCCCAGCTCCTGCAGATAGTCCAGCCGGTCGATAATGCCGCGCAGGGAGCCCTGCAAATCGGCGGTATGGCTGATGGGGGCCTGATACCATACCTTTTCCGGAACCTCCTTATCCGTGGCGAACCGGGAAGGGAAAATCTGGTAGACCACCTTGTTTTTTGCCCAGCCAGGCAGGATAAAGCGTTCCTCCTCCCGGAGCGTCTGGGGACAGTCAAACATCTGCCCCACATCCTCTATGGGGCGCTCACAAAAGCCGTGGTCCCCATAGTACAGCACTTGGCCCGATGCGTCCTCAACCTCAAAGAAATATCGGAGACAGACCATGTCGATGGTGATGACCGTCTCGTAATAGTCCCGGTACCTGTCCCGGCAAGCCAGCGCCATGTCATGTGTCTGCCGGGAAAGCCCGCCGGGAAGATACTTCTCCTTCGTGTGCAGGCGGACCTTGGTAATATCCCCCCGCTTTGTCTCCAACCGGACCAGAAAACGCCCTTTCTCCAAGGCATAGCAGTAATTCCTGTTTTCAAAGTGTCTGACCGCCGCAAGTTCCATGCTGCCACTCCCCTATACTCAAAATTTATGCTTTCTCTTGCATTGTACTCTTATTTATAGTAGAATTCTTGCAGTATCTTCCTGCGTTTTTAACACAATTCTATTTTAGAGGGATATCCTATGGACAAACCGGACCTTCATGAGATAAAAATACACGGGAGCCCCGCCTTCCCATTCAGCATCTACCACGGCCGCATTCCGGAGTGGATCCCCTCTTTCCCCCTGCACTGGCATGAGAGCTTCGAGCTGATCTACTGCGGTAGGGGCAGCCTGCGCGCCACGGTGTGGGGGACGGCCTACACTCTCTGTGCCGGGGATATGCTGGTGATCTTGCCCCAAGCGGTCCATTCCATCGAACCGGCGGGCTCGGCGAAAGGGGAGTATTTCAACATCATCTTTGCGCCATCCCTCTTTCAGGGCCCAGAGGGGGACCCCTGCTATGATAAATACGTCCTCCCATTTGTCAGCGGGCAGTGGGCTATGGACTGCTTTCACCCGGCAGGCTCCGATTTCAGCCGGGCGGTCGCTTCATGCGTTCGGTCCCTGATACGCCATCGGGAAGAAAGTGGCTCCACCTATGAGCTGATGGTGAAGTCACGCCTGTTTCAACTCCTATACGTGATGGTCCAGCACAGTGCCCCCGCCGAGAGCAGCGAGCGGAGCCGGCTTGCCTGCAGCCGCCTGAAAAGGGCCCTCTACTACGTTCGGAACTGCTACGACCGGGAAGTGACCGTCCGTGAAGCGGCAAGCCGCTGCGGCTTCTCCGAGAGCTACTTTATGAAGCTTTTCAAGGACTTTACGGGCATGAGCTTCAATGCCTACCTGGTGGACTACCGTCTGGAGCTGGCTGCGAAGCAGCTGTCGGAGACAGGCTACCGGGTCATCGACGTGGCGGAGAACTGCGGCTTTCACAATCACTCGTATTTTACCCGGGCCTTTCGAGAGAAATATCAGATGACGCCAACGGAGTATAGGAAAGCCGCTTGCATGGGTAGAGAATAGGTGAGCTCTTTCCCAGATATCCTATGGAAATGGTCAGAGAGTATATAAGAGCCTATCCCAAAATAAACCACACACAGTTTGCTTGCATATTTTACGCTATAGCACATAGCTTTCGCTTGCCAATCGACAGATTGCCTGCACTCAATCTATGCACTCCAGCGTAAAATCTGACGGCGCAACCTGCGCACGTCTTATTTCGGAATAGACTCTAAAGAAAAAACCGGGAGCGCTCCCGGCTTTTCCTCTAATGAATTATTTTATAGGCTATTTTTACTTCTTGAAGGCGTTTAAAAGCAAAACCGGTATGACATCCTCTCAGTACCAGGAGGCCTATCCCGATACCTATTAACCGGCAGGAAAGCACCCTGTCTCCCAGACGGACAGGCCCCTATTCTTCCACACGCACGATCAATTTAGAGGCGTGAGCGCCGCCGTGGTACAGGGCGTTTTCCGCCACCACGGTAGTCGTGCTGTTATAGCCCTCCCGGGTGTTGCTGTTGGGGAAGATGAAATTCTCCGCTCCAGAGGTCACCGTCACCCGGATACGGTGCCCCTTGCGGAAGCAGTTAGACAGCTTGGTGGTACGGATCTTCAGGCAAGCGATTTCCCCTTCTTCCAGAAACTCCGCTTTCTCAAATCCATTGCGGTACCGGACGCTGAGCACCCCGTCCGCCAGCTTGATGGAACGGCCGTTCTCGCCCACATCGGTAACCCGCACCACAAAGTCCGTATCCGGGGCGTCAGAGGAGATATATAACTCCGCTGTCATATCCCCTGTAACCGTCACGTCCTCGGGGAGAGGCGGCGTAGTGTAGCACAGGATGTCCTGTCTCTGCTCCTCCCGGGTGTAATCCTCCGGGACTTCCAGCTCGTTTTCCGACATATCCACAATATGGGTGGCGGGATCCTGCGGGTCATAGCGGTAACTGTCCCGGCCCTCCTGTGCCGGGGCCTGCCAAGTGAGGAGCCCGTCCCCGGAGGAGGTGTTGGCATGGCCGGAGCTGGTCAGGTATAGCGCCCGTTCTGCCGTGGCGGGGACCGGCCAATTCTCTGCGATCTTCCACCGCTCCTGGCCCAGGGTATAGTACTCCACAGGCGCTTCCCGGTCCACGCCGTTTTCCACGCCCTTTAAGTGCCGCTCAAACCACCGGAAGTAGAGCAAATCCAAGTCAAAACGCAAGGCCTGGCTGCCAAAGGACACCCCATGCATATCATACTTGCTGTTGCCGCTGTGCTGCCATGGCCCCAGGATGACCTTCCGCTTCTCCGCGGGGAAGCCGTGAACCAGTTCCAGAGCCTGGGTGGTACCCATGCCGTTGTCGTCAAACCAGCCGGACTGGATCAGCGCCGGGACCTGGGCACCTTTCCAGCGGGCCTGCCAGTCGGAACGGCCCCAGAACTCATCGTTGTCCCTGGGCTGGAACCACTGGTACAAAAATGGGACTTCGTAGCCTAATGCTTTCTTAGGAATATCCGACAGGGGCCGGATGCGCAGCACCTCCCGCCAATCATCCCGCTCCATAAGCTCTGGCTTGAAAGACTTTTGGGACACGGAGAAAGCCCATGCAAGCATTCCGGAATTGAGGGACCCGCCCCGCCGGGGCACGTCGATAAAGGCGCTGCCGGCGCACACCACGCTGATGAGGGCTTTCAGGTGGGGGTTGCCGCTGGCTGCGGCGGCCCACTGGACATACCCCAGGTAAGAGCCGCCCACCATGCCTACGCTGCCGGAGGACCAGGGTTGTGCTGCGATCCAGTTCAGGGTGTCGTTCCCATCCTCTACTTCGTAGTAATTGGGAACCCACTCCCCGCCGCTTTTGTTGCGGCCCCGCACGTCCTGAATGACCACGGCGTAGCCCCGCTGCACATAGCGGTAGTAGACCTCCCGGCCCTCCTCTTTCCCATAGGGGGTGCGTACCAGCACCGCCGGGACCTTTTCCTCCACGCCGGCTGGCAGGTACACGTCGGTGGACAGCGCCACCCCATCCCCCATAGGCACGTCAAAGGCCCCGGCATAGGCCACGGCAAAGAGCCTCTCTTCCGGCCAGGTCTCCCGCCACTGCCGCAGGAGGGTGCGCTCTTCAAAGCCCTCCCGCACCAGCAGGCCCACCATCTCCCGGGAAGGGCAGTACACGGCGACAAGCCCCCCATCCTCCTTCTGCTTGTTGCAGGGGAACTTCACGTCCCGCTGGAGATAGTGGACGCCGTCCTCGCTGGTATACCGCTCCCCCGCCACCTGGAATTCCCCCTTGCCGCAAAGGGCCCGGTCATACGCCCCAGCGCGCTCGGCCAGGGTGAGGAAATCCATTTTCAGAAAGGATTTGTACTCTCCGGCGATCTCCGGGGTCAAGGGCTCCCAGTCCCCCAGCTCCCCGGTGAACACGTCCAGGCGGCGGATGCGGGGGGCTCCGGGGGCAAGATCCAGCTTGCCATACAGGATACCGGACACATACAGATTAAAAACAGCCATAGCTTTCCCACCTTTCGTCTTATTTAAGGTATAGGGTTATCCCCCTACGATCGCCCGTATCGCGTAAGCAACGGAAATGCCCACATAATTCCCCAGGGCCCCCGCCAGCACGCCCATGAGCAGCCCGATGTTAATGAGCACCTTCCACTGGGCGCTGGAGGCCACCAGCGCCGCAGTGGGCCCGTCGGCAATACAGCCCACGATGGACAGCAGCACATACTCAAAGCGGATCTTCAGCAGCCGGGTGATGAGCAGGTGCAGCAGGCAGCTGAACAGGATCACGCAGAAGCAGAACAGGGTGATGTAGAGGGTCGAGCCAAAGAATTGCATCAGATCCACGGCAAAGCCGATGGTGCTGAGGAACAGCAGGGCCACGAACAGCCCCAGGTCAAAATTGCCCCTCAGCTTCCGCACCGCCGGCACCTGGGCCAGCAGGATGGAGAAGGTGGTGATGAGCAGGATGCGCCCCGCGCTGCGGAAGTCATCCCCGAACACCGCGTTGGAGATCAGGGTGGAGACCCACACCGTGCCAAAGCCAATGGCCAGCAGGCAGGCGATCTCCTGGATGGACCATTCTTTCGAGGCCATCAGCTCCTCGTGGTCCCCATCCCCCAGCAGCTCTTCCTGGGACATTTCGTAGGGCCACAGCTTTTTCAGCTTCTTAGAGCCTTTGTAGATGGCCGGGACCGCGAACATGAGGATCATGGTGGGGATGCCCACCACATAGTCCGCCGCGTTGGCCGAGGCGATGGTGGTCTTGGCGGCGTTCAGCCCCACCGCGATGGCGGTCAGGTTAGAGCTGCCCCCGGAATAGGTGCCCACAAACATACCGGACACCTTCCAGCCCTCCTCGATCTTCCCGGCGAACACCACGCCGAACACCAGCGCCACCACGCACACGCTGCACACGGCGGAGATCAGGGCGATCACCGGCTCTTTGGTGAGCTTGCGCATCTGGCGCAGGTCCAGGCTCAGCAGGCAGATGGACACCGACAGCGGTACACAGTAGCTGCTGACGGCGTCGTAGGTGGCGCTGGAGGTGGGCACGACCTTCAGGTTGGAGAGTACAATGCCCGTTATAATGACAGTCAGCGCCGGGCCCAGGTTCTTGAACACCTTGAACCGCTGCAGCCACAGCCCCAGGGCCACCACGCCGAAAATAACGAACAGCAGGCCCCCCTCTGACGAGAGCAATGTTCCGTTCATACACGTTATCCCCTTTCTATTATGCCACAGTTAAAAGTCAAAGTCCAGGCCCAGGCCGGGTTTGTCCGACAGAGTGTACACCCCGCCCTCCACAGAGAAGCCTCCGGGCATACCCATCTCCGGGTCCGCGGCATACATGAAGCTGTCGCAGTCCGCCTCGGTAATGTTGGACTTTGCCGCCACCAGGGCCACCCCCGCGGCAATGGCCACCTTGCTTTCCAGCATACAGCCCACCATGCACTGAACGTGGTTGGCCTCGGCCACAGCGTTGATCTTTTCCGCCGCGTACAGGCCGCCGCACTTCATCAGCTTGATGTTGAGAATATCTGCGGCCTCCAGACGGCAGGCCCGGGCCGCGTCCGCAGGGGAGTGGATGGACTCGTCCAGCATGATCTTCATATCCACCTTCGAGCGCACCAGCCGGGCGCCCTCCACGTCCCACCAGGGCAGGCACTGCTCTACAGCCTCTACCCCCAGCTTCTCAAAGGCTTTCAGGGTGCGGACCGCGTCCCCCACGGTATAGCCCTGGTTGGCATCCACCCGCAGGCGCACGCCGGGGCCTACCGCCTCCCGGATGAGGGTGAGGGCCCGGATATCGTCCCCGGGACAGATGCCGGCCTTCACCTTCAAAATAGTAAAGCCATCCCGCTCCACCCGTTCCCTGGCTTCCTGGGCCATGCGCTCCGGCTTGTCGATGCCGATGGTCATGTCGGTGACGATTTGGTTCTGGCCGCCCCCCAGCACCTTGTACAGGGGCTGGCCCATCACCTTGCCCCGGATGTCATGCAGGGCGATGTCCACCGCGGCCTTGGCAGCGGTATTGCCGCTGATGAGATGGTCCATCATCTGGTGGATGCCCTCCAGGTCCATGGGGTCCCGGCCCAGCAGGCCCTGCCGGAACAGCTTTAAGACCTCCACCACCGTGTTGGCATTTTCGCCGGTGACAGGCTCAAAGGGCGCCGCCTCGCCAATGCCCCAAATCCCTTCGTCGGTGATGAGCTTTACCAGCACGTTCACCGAGTGGTCCTGCACCGCAAAGGCGATGCGGAAGGGCTTCTTCAGAGGGATCTTGATGAGCTCTACTTTCATGTCTGTCAATTTCATAACGTTCTCGCCTCCATTTTTTACTAATTTTACTATTTCCAAAATCCCCTGTCAAGCCTATTTTCCAAATATTCGATTCTTTTCGGTTTCTTTGCATATATATCGAAATTTTTGGCGGTTTATCCCGAATTGATTTTAGATATAACGTAATTTTTGCTGCCGTTGACGCATCTTTTTCCCCGTGGTATAATAAATCAAACGCAGCACGATTTTTACCACAGTAAAACGGGAGGTCCACATGCTAGGAGATCAGATTCGCTCCATCCGAAAACGGCAGGAGATCACCTTGAAGGAGCTGTCGGAAAAGACCGGCCTTTCCATTGGGTACATCTCCCAGATCGAGCGCAACCTCACCGACCCCTCCCTCTCCACCCTGCGAAAGATCAGCGGCGCCCTGGGGGTCCCCAGCTATCTGTTTTTGGGCGACGAGCACCACGGCAGCCTGACTCTTCACAAGGAGGAAATGATCCATCTTTCTCAGCCCAACTCGAATGTAAGCTATCAGATCATGTCGCCCATGCCCATCGGGGAGTTCGTGCCCCAGACCCTGGTGGCCCGGTTCGAGCTGGCTCCCCGCAGCGTAGACGGGGAACTGCCGGTCATCCATCCCAGCGAGGAGATCGTCCTGCTGGAGCGGGGCGCCGTGGATGTGATCATCGACGGAAAGCCCGTCCACCTGGAGGCCGGGGACACTACCCTGATCCGCTCCAACCTTCCCCACATTCTCTCCAACCCCACGGATGAGGTGGTCATGGGGTATTCCATCCTTACTCCCGCCGTGTGGTTCCCCACTATCCACCGAAACCCCAAGCCAGGCCCCATAAATTGAATCCATAAGGGATCGGCTGGGAGTGGCAAAGTTTGGACGGCTGTATGGTATTACCTCTGCACACAATAGTAGGAAATTGGGTGTATTCCCCCGCCCACAGGGCGGGGGAATACACGGCTATCTTTTCCTATTATTTCTTTCAGAAATAATAAAAGCGCCGCTGGCATTGGAGTCCGTTGGGAAGAATCCAAGGGACCGAGTAGTGCCGCGCCCGGAACCGGATGAGCAGCATCCGCAAAACCTGTGCTTGGACGCGGGCTATACTGGCAGTGAAAACGCGGTAAAACAGCGCGGTTATACTCCACATATCCGCCCCCGAGGCGAGGAAAAGAAGGAACTGCAACGCAGCCCTGACTTCCACGCACACCGCTGGGTTGTTGAGGTCACACACTCCTTTTTCAACCGCTTCCGCAAACTCCTGGTCCGATTTAAAAAAGGCTGCCAATTACATGGCTCTGCTGCAATTTGCCTGTGCTGTCATTGTCTGGCGCAAGCTCATTTCTGTTCATCGGTAATTTTGGGATAGGCTTTAAGCCTTGTAGAGCCATTCTTCCTCAAGCAGAGCAGTAATAAGCTGTTCGGCCTGCTGCTCAGAGGGGATGAATTGCTCCCGCCTTTCGGTGCTGGGCAGGTCAATCATACGGGCTGGGTTCTTCTGGATGATTTCGTTGCGCTTGGCATCGCTGAGCACCGCCGACACCACAGTCACTTCTGCACCGTGGCTTCCTGTACAGGCTTGCCGTGGCTCTCGCGCTTGCGCAGCTCTACCAGCATATGGCAAGCAGATTCTTCAAGTCTTGATACAATATTGCAAAGAAGAATTTAGTGCAAAAAAGTTTATTTATTCAACAAGAGAGGAAAACAGGGCTTCCAATCAATTAGCAAAGTCATTAGGATTTACAGTGATTTCTTCAGTACCTAAAACAGACAGCAAAGATGGACACAGTTATAATCTTTTGCAATATAGCTTAAAACTATAACTGCCCATTTGGTAGGGCTGAATAAACAATGAATGAAAAGTTGAAGGAGGGGCAAAATGCCATACATTACAGTTGAAAGCGGCACTTTATCGGATAAGCAAAAGGAACTGCTGATAAAAAGATTGACAGAAGTATCTTCTGAAATTATGAATGTGCCGCAGGAATTTTTTGTGACTACGATTAAAGAACTGCCAGATAAGAACTTTGGGATTGGCGGTAAAACGATTGATAAAGTGAAAGCGGAATATATACAGGCACATCAATCATAGTGGGAAGGGATTGGAGATAATGGATAACTGGTTTACAATAGACAAGATTGATAATGAAACCATAATCATAAGCGAATACCGGCATTGGGAAGAAACCCACTGTTATCTATTGAATGGAAAAGAGAAAAGCCTGCTTATTGACACAGGGCTGGGGATTTCCAATATATATGATGAAGTCCGTAAACTTACGGATAAACCGATTGCGGCGGTTGCCACGCACATTCACTGGGACCATATCGGCGGGCATAAATATTTCCCGGAATTTTATGCACACGCAGAAGAATTGGACTGGCTGGACGGGAAATTCCCCCTGACAATCGAAACGGTTAAGGAAATGGTGGTTGACCGTTGTGATTTGCCTGACGGTTTTAATGTTGATGATTATGTATTCTTTCAGGGTACGCCAACAAGAGTATTAAATGACCATGATATGATTGATATTGGCGGCAGGGAAATTGAAGTGCTGCATACGCCCGGACACTCTCCCGGACATTTATGTTTTTGGGAAAAAGACAAAGGATATTTGTTTACCGGCGATTTGGTCTATAAAGATACCCTGTTTGCCTATTACCCTTCCACTGACCCGGAAGCCTATCTTGCTTCACTGGAAAAAGTTGCGGCACTGCCTGTAAAAAGGGTATTCCCTGCACACCATTCGCTGGATATACAGCCGGAAATACTAATCCGCATGGCAAATGCGTTCCGCCAGTTAAAGGCAGACGGGAAGCTCCATCATGGCAGCGGTACATATCATTATGGCGATTGGGGCGTATGGCTGTAAAACGGGATTAGCGGAAGAAAACGGGAAAGGGGATTTCATGGAAAAACGAGAAGAAACCATTCGGCTATGGTTTGATATGTGGCTGAAAAAGTGTGATTTAGGCATATTGGATATATTCTCTGAAAATGCTGTTTACACTGAAAGCTGGGGGCCGGAGTATCATGGCCCATTAAAAATAAAACTATGGTTTGATGAATGGAACAGGCGTGGCACAGTTCTCCAATGGGATATTAAACAGTATTTCCATAAAGGAAACCAAACGGTTGTAGAATGGTATTTTAAAAATACGGTGGACGATGGGAAGGTTGAAGCATTTGATGGAATTTCTCTCATTAAGTGGGCGCAGGATGGGCGAATACAATCCTTAAAAGAATTTGGCTGCAATACAGACAACTATGACCCTTATCAAAATGGGAATGTCCCACAATTCAAAGATACTCCGTCTATGTGGTTTTGATTTTATGTGCAAGTAAAAATGGAATAAAAACTCTGGAAAATGCCGTTGCATGGAAAAATCCCAAGCAACGGCATTTCCTATTTCCGTTTCTTCCTCTGGCCGACATAGCTTTTGAAGAATTTCGATTTTTCAAGGATATGTACAAGCTGCCGGAACTCCACATCAGACAGCTTGTTATAATTGATACCCAGCCGCTTGCAGTAAAGCGCAGCCTGTTTTTCAAGAGGGCTTCCCTTGAAATTTGCAACATCCTCTAAATCCTGTTTCAATTCTTCGGCAATGGTAGTTGGCGGCGCACTCTCACTGTCAGACTTGTGCGCAGCACGAATATCACGGACGATTGCGCTTATGTCGTCCTGTATCATGTGGCTGAAATATTCGTCATCCTCAATGTGTGCAGCCTGCAAAATCCGGAGGTGCTGGTCATCTTCCCCAGGGCGGTAGCGTTCTATGATTTCGTGCCGGACGGTATCAACAAGGGAGTTGAGGTTTTGAATCTGCATGGAAGCAATCCCATCCACATAAACCTCAATGTCAGCCAGAAACTTTATAAAATCCTTGTGGGTGGCAAGTTCACATAGCAGGCGGTTGTTAATCCGGCCGCTTTTCAGAAGCGCAACCATTTCGTCATTCAAATGCAATGCCCCTTGCGCTCCACGTCCTCCAACTTTGCAAAATCCTCCGCGCTGGCGTGTTCCATTGCGGAGAGCAGCGTGTCCTCGGTAAAATGGCCTGGAGGGGAGGTCGCGCCCTCTTTGACGGACGCGCCCTCGGCGGTCAGCTTCTGTCCCTCGGTGAGCGCAGGAAGAGGCGGGGACGGTTCCGCCTGCTTCGGTTTCTGTTTCAGTGTGGCATGGAAAGCCTGCTCCAAAGCCGTCCAGCCCGCCGCGATTTCTGTCTTGCCTTTGGCGGAAAAGACAGCGCCGCCACATTCCAGCGTGACGGCAGTTTCCGCATAGGTGTGGGGTTCGCCTACCGCGCACAGCAGACGGGCGGCAGCAAGAAAGAGGATGTTTTTCTCCCCGGAGGGCAGCGCGGACAGGTCGGTTTTTGCCGTTTCTGCCGTGGGCAGGATGGCATGGTGGTCGGTGACTTTGCTGTTGTCGATTACCTGCGCAGCGTTTACCGGCAAGGACAAATCTGCCGCAAAGGGCAGCGATGCGGCGATAGACTGACATAATGAGGGCAGTCCTGATGCCATATCTTCGGTCAAGTACCGGCTGTCCGTGCGGGGGTAGGTCGCCAGCCGCTTTTCATAGAGGGCTTGCAGATAATCAAGGGTCTGCTGGGCGGTGTAGTCAAACAGCCGGTTTGCTTCTCTTTGGAGGGTAGTTAAATCGTACAGCCTGGGCGGGCGCTCGGTTTTCTCCT
Source organism: bacterium D16-76 (assembly GCA_009917445.1). Taxonomy (GTDB): domain Bacteria; phylum Bacillota; class Clostridia; order Oscillospirales; family Acutalibacteraceae; genus Acutalibacter. Next base: position 137,368 of record QZEE01000005.1, read on the forward strand.
TTTGGGAAACCGTCTGTACCGTTGCAGGCTTGCCCACACAGCCGGTACGCAGCCTGCCTGCGTCCGTTTTGGATGCAAAGCGTTCACTGGCGGCATGGAATCCGTCCAGTTCCAGCTCCACCGTATAAAATTTCTCTTTCCGAAAGCCGGAAATGGCGGCTTCCCGTTCTGCTAACAGCGCCAGCGTCGGGGTCTGCACCCGGCCCACGTTCAGGGTTTTGCCCTGGTACAGCGTGGTAAACAAACGTGTACCGTTGATGCCGATCAGCCAGTCCGCCTTGGCGCGGCAGAGGGCGGCGGCGTAGAGATTATCGTAGTTCTTCCCGTCCAGCAGGCAGTCGAAGCCTTTTCGGATGGCGGTTTCCTCCATTGAGGAAATCCACAGCCGCTTGACGGGCTTTGTGCAGCCGCACAGATGGTAAGTCAGGCGGAAAATCAGTTCCCCCTCGCGCCCTGCGTCTGTTGGATAGTTGGAATAGGTGACTTAGAAAATATCCATTATTCAAGGGTTTCCAGTGCCCCTATGAACTTGTAATGGATAGTAAGTCGTTGAATTTTCTGCCCGTCAACTTCTACGGGTTCAGAAACAAGAATTTTTTCTATAAGTTGGTTGATTATCTTAAAATTGAGTTCCGTTATTCCTGCATAACCGCTTATCTGCTCTGCAAAATGCTCAATGGAAGATAACTGTTCTTTGTCCGCTATGGCACTTTTTTCAAGTTCCTTTATCTTGGCTGTCAGTTCTTCCTGCTCGCTGTCAAATCGTGCCGACAGCATTTGGAAACGCTTTTCTGTTATCAGTTCCCTTGTCAAGTCCTCATACAGTTTGGCATACAGGTTTTCTATTTCCGACACTCGCTGTTTACATTGCCTTAGTTCCTTTTTCTGCTGTTCCTTATCCGCTGACAGTTGGAGATTAAGACGCTCGGCAATCTCCGTTACCATAGCTTTCCTGTCCGCCAGTGCCTGTCCTGCGTGTTTCTGAATGTCTGCAAGCACAACTTCGTGAACCGTCCTCGCCTCAATGGTGTGTGATGAACAACCCTCTTTCCCAAACTTGCGGTACTTGGTACAGCAGTAGAAAGTCTTGTCCAGTACGTTGTTACGCTTTCTTTTCTGCTCGACTTTGGCAAGCATGGCACTCCCACAATCGGCGCATTTGATAACCCCTCGGAAAATGTTGTCATATCCGCTTGAACTTTCCCCGATAACGGGCGGTCTGCTCTCCAAAATCTTCTGTACGGTGTTCCAACGGCTCTGCTCGATAATCGGTTCATGTGTGCCATAGATATGATTGATTGGTTTCGGTGTTGATATATGATTTTTTCTCGTTACTTGTTGGGAGATTTGATTGCGGAATACTGTTGTTGGGTATTTCTCCGCTTGGGGAATAGGAGTTCATTTCATACGGTAATTACCGCATGAAAAAAGACTATAACCGATACTGTCATAGCCTTTTAAGGATTGAGGAAGTCCCTTTTTTATTTGTATTTGTTTGTCGCCCCTCCGCACTATCCAACATCCGTTGCACAGATTAAGGCGGTGACATCGGCCCGGTGCATCAGGCTTTTTAAGGTTTCAAACTGCTTTTTGGTGTCCGGCAGCACTTGGTACTGCCACGGCTCCGGTAAAATCGGCAGGTCGGCATAGTTCCATTTGGAATAGCGGGGGTCGTAGGCATCGGCGGGGGCAAGTTCCACCAGATGGCCGATGCACCAGCTTACCAGCCAGCCGCCGCCCTCCATGTAACCGTCGCCCCGGCTTTTTGCGCCTAACACCTTAGACAGAGCCATCGCTACCGACGGTTTTTCTGCAATCACTAACTGCATTTTTCTCACGCTCCTTTTTCAGATTTTTGTAGCATATCCCCACGCAGGGTGCATTTAGCCCATAGGGACAGCGGTGGCAGGGATGTCCGGGCGGATGGACGGGGGAAGCAGGCGCGGCGCGGCCAGGGGACGGCCTTTGGGTCATCATCCGCTCAAAAGGGCTGTTGGTAAATCGCATCAGTCGTCCTCCCCGCCGTAGTTTTCAGGATAGTCCGGTTCCTCCGGCTCATCATAGGCTGTCGGTTCCTCATAGCCCGTCTGCCGGGTTTCTTCCTGCGCGTCCACATCCTCGTCCTCGTTGACCGTTTCCTCCTCGTCCCCGCCGGTCAGTTCGTCAAAGTCCTCCGCATCGTCCAAGTCTTTTTTTGGCTTATAGATTTTGAAGTAGTAGCCCGCGCCGCCAGCCGCCAGCGCCACAAGCAGCACTAAAATCAGTGTGCCGGAACCGCCGCTTTTTGTTTTCTCCGGCTTTTTATCGGGTTCGGTTTCCGTATCGGTCACAGGGGCTTTTCCGGTACAGTCTTTCCGGTTCAGGGTGCAGACCGGGCAGTCGGTGTTGACCTCGCCGGCGGCGCACTGTTCCGTACAGATGCAGGCCGGCTCCGGGTCGGGGATTGCGTCCGTCTGCGGCGCATCGTCCTCCTTGACTGCCAGCGCCATTAGGTCGGCTTCGGTGACGGCGTTGAGGAAATACACGTTTTCCGTATCGCGCTGGTTGTCGATAATCAGATAAAACACGTTTTCATCCGGCGTCTGGATGGTATAAAACTCCTTGCCGTCCTCGCCGGTGGCGTTGTCCAGTACGGTAGCCTGACCGTCCGGGGTCAGAGGAACCGGGTCGCGGGGCGTGGTGTCTGTTTCCTCGTCCGGGTCGGCACTTGCCGAAGCGGAGGGCTTTGTGCCGCCCGTGCCAGCAGCCGGTTTTGTGACGCTTGTTGCCGGGGCGGTAGTCTGCGTGTTGGGTGAGGTTGTCACGCCCGTTGTGGGTGTTGTAGCCGCAGGCGTGGTGGTTGTACCAGGCGTGGCGGATGTACCCGGCGCGGTGGTTGCCGGGGGCTGTGTCTGGCCGGTGGAGGGCTTCTGTTTGTTATCCTCCGCCTGATAGTTGGGGTTTTTGACCTGCACGATTTTTGATTTGTTTCCCGCAGCGTCCACCGCCTGCACCGAAAGCTGCTCGTAATCATCGGGCAAATCCCGCAGCGGTACGTCCAGTGTGCCGTTGGTTAAATCGGTGTATTTCTCGCCGTCAATGTAGATTGCCGCCACGCCGGAAAGGTCGTCTTTGGCTTCTGCCCGGAGCAGCCGCCCGTCCATGCTGGCGCGTAAGGTAGGCGCGGTGCGGTCGAAGCACTCCATATAGCGGGATTTCTCATAAACTTTCCCATCGTGGCCGGTGGCGCAGACATAGACGGTGCAGTTCTCCGAAAGGTCGATTTCCCCGTACCAGCAGTTTTCGTTCTGCTTCAAGCTGTCTGTCACATCGCGCCATTGCCCGTTTTTCTCGATTTTTACCTGAACGAGAGCAAAGCCGTTCCCGTTTTCATCGGTAATGCGAAACTCGGCGGCGGCGCTGCCGGTCGCCCAGCCGGAGGGCGGTGTAATCTTGATGGAAAGATTGGATGCCGGGATGGGTGCGGGGGCTTTGCCGGTGCAGCCGGTCAGGTCGGCTCTGCAGATCGGGCAGTCGGGGTTGACCGCGCCAAGCTCGCACTTGTTTTCGCAGACGCAGACCGGGACAGGCGCAGGGGCTTCGATGGTGCAGCCGGCCAGGTTCAGCAGGCAGACGGGTTCCGGTTCCGTGGGCGGTTCCGGCTCTTTGCCAATGCAGGCGGCTGCCTCCTGCACACAGACGGGGCAGTCCGCATTGAGGGTGTCCGCCGTGCAGCGAATATCACAGAAGCAGGTGATTTCTGGCTCGGTGGGTACTTCCGGCTCCGCGCCGGTGCAGGCAGCTACATCCTGCGTACAAACCGGGCAGTCTGCGTTGAGGGTATCTGCCGTGCAGCGGGTATCGCAGAAGCAGGTGGTTTCCGGCTCGGTGGGTGTTTCTGTTTCGGTGGGTGTTTCCGGTTCCGTGCCGGTGCAGGCATTCACATCCTGCGTACAAACCGGGCAGTCTGCGTTGAGGGTATCTGCCGTGCAGCGGGTATCGCAGAAGCAGGTGGTTTCCGGCTCGGTGGGTGTTTCTGTTTCGGTGGGTGCTTCCGGTTCCGTGCCGGTGCAGGCATTGCCGATGATGGTTTCCGCATGGTCTTTGTAGACGGCCTTTAACTGGCTCTGCGTCTGCACCACGATATGGGCGGAAATCTCGCGGCTTCGGATAACGGAAATCAGGTGCTGGAAGTTGGGGATTTTCTGGTTGGCAAACTCGTCCAGCAGGCAGGTAACATGGGTTTTCAGTGCGCCGCCGTTTTCCAGCGCCTTGTCGCACAGGACGTTGAACATTTGCGTATAAACCATCGCAGAAATGAAATTGAATGTCATATCCGTGTCGGACACGATACAGAACAGCGCCGTCTTGCGGTCGCCAATCTTTTCAAGTTCCAGTTCGTCGCCCTCCATCAGTTCCTGCACCTCCCGGATGTCAAAGGGAGCCATTCTTGCGCCGCAGCTAATCAGGATCGATTTTGCTGTTTTGCCAGAGACAAATCGTCAAGGACTTTTTAATCAATTTCACAAAAAATTCACATTTCCAATGTCTGATAAAGCCCATTCCATGAATTTCATTTGATTTTTCTTTGGCAGTCGCATATAATGTAAGTAGGGAAATCCCTACTTTCCATATTTCAGGAGGTGAAAGATATGTTAGCAAACGCTTTTGTTGACAACGCAAAGGTCATGGCCAAAGGGCAGGTCACAATCCCAAAAGATGTCCGTGAAGTGCTTGGTGTGGCAAGCGGAGACCGCATTTCTTTTATTGTGGAGGGCGGCACTGTCCGTATCGTTAATTCGGCTGTCTATGCCATGCAGATGCTCCAAGGGGAAATGGCAGGCGAAGCAGAACGGGCTGGTCTCACATCTGACGATGATGTTATGGCACTTGTAAAAGAATTGAGAAATGAGGACGAAAACGTATGAGGGTTCTGATTGATACGAATGTCCTCATATCTGCGGCATTGAGTGCAAACGGTGTTCCCTATCGGGCTTATGTAAAAGCAGCCTCTTATCCTAACCACGGATTGATCTGTGAGCAGAATGTGGACGAAATGAAACGGATATTCAATAAAAAATTCCCCAAACGTCTGGCGGCATTGGACAAATTTCTTTCAATAGCCTTACTGACGCTGGAATTAGTACCCATCCCGACAGACGAAAACACGTCGGAATCACAGGTCAGGGATGCAGATGACCGTCCCATTTTAAGGGCGGCGATTGCGGCAAGGGCTGATGTCCTGCTCACCGGCGACAAGGATTTTCTGGAATCAGGTTTGGAGAATCCAATGATTATGACACCGGCTGAATTTCTTGGCATGGAATAAAAACAGCATTGTATGGCAGGACCGGAAACTGTAACAGCTTCCGGCCCTGTCCTTTTACATCTGCTGTATCTCATTTTTCAGCATACGCTTGATCTTGTCGCTCATGGTCTCCGTGCTGGTCTTACTGAAATGAATCCGCACGATATAGGTGGTGCGGCCTATCTTTTTCACCAGTGCGGGCGGGTTCTCTGCCCCGGCTGTTGGCGTGATGTCTGCTACATTCTGGATATTTTTCTCGCTGCTCATGGTATCATGCTCCTTTCCCGGACAGTCCACTGATAGGTATGGGGATTGCCCTTGCTGCTGTTTTCAGGTTTCATTTCGGGGAGACAATCCCCCTCGCCGCCTCTTTGGTAGCTGCCGCCTTTTCTTCCCGGAAGTTTCTGCCGGAGAAAAGGACAGGGGCGCACCGCTCCATGATACGGTCATAGATTCTGGCGTGGGCCAGGTCGGGCGGATTTTTGATCTCTTCCAGTTTCAGGTTGGTCGTGACGATCAGCGGCTTCCTGCTCCTGTACCGGCTGTCAATGACAAGGAACATCTGCTCCAACGCATACCCGGTATTGCGCTCCACGCCCAGGTCGTCCAGGATCAAAAGGCTGTAATCGTCAAGGGCGGAGATAAACGCCGCCCGGTCCTCGGCAAACATCCCGGTCAGCCGGTTCAGGATAGAGGGGATATTCGTCATGAGCACCGGTACATCCTGGTCGATTAGGGCATTGGCAATACATCCGGCAAAGAAGGATTTTCCCGTCCCCACGTCACCGAAGAGCAGAAGGCCGGTATTCTCCCGGTATGCCTCCTTCCAGTTTTCCACATAAGCACGGGCTTTCTCCATGAGCGGGTTCTGCCCGTTGTCATTGGCAAAAGTGAAGTCATGGAGATAGCGGTCCTGCAGGCCCTGCGCCCTCCTGCGCCGGATGCTCTCCATGAGCGCCCTCTGTTCCTCGGCGGCCTTCCTCTGCTTTTCGGCCTCCTGCTGGCAGGGGCAGACACAGCGGGGCATGAGGTAGCTGTGCCGGAGCGGGTCGGGGAGGATGGTCTGCCGCCTCCCTCCGCATTTCTTACAGTGGATAAGGCCATCAGAATGGTCTATGTATTCGTCCTCCGATAATTCCGTACCTCCGGCGGTTTTGTCAATAAATGCCCGGACAGCCTCGTTGATCTCGATCATATGGTGTCTCCCTCCTTTACGGTGTAATCCCGGTTTCTTGCCGGTGGAGCCGCCCCTTTCCTGTCCGTATTGGCCCAGCGCCGGATTGTGGCGGCATGGCTTTTGTCCAAAAATCTTCACCGCCCTTGCTGTCCTCGCCCTTGGTGTTCTCCATGATGCAGTTGACCAGCTTCAAAATGTCGTTCTCGCAGTAGATATAGCGGAATGGGTTGTACTTCATGGACTGCTTAAAATCAACCGTATTGAGTATTTTTATCTCATACCCGCCGCGCTGAAGCATTTTCCCACATTCCAGAACGACCGTGCCTTTCGGCTTTTGTCAATAAGGAACAAGAAAAAATGTATTTTCTTTTCAATCGGTTACGCTGTCGCTGTCATTCTCGATAAGCCGCACAACCTTGTCCGTAAAGGTTTCCCGGCTGGTCTTGCTGAAATGGATATGTATGTCAAACGTGGTGTTCCCTATCCGCTTCACAAGGTCGGGCGGCGCGGGCAGAGGTGCGGCGGTGGGGCTGGTCTTGCTGGTGTCATGGTTCATAGGCTCTCCTTTCTGTTCAGCAGCGTTTTAAGATGTTCTATTTTCGCCTGTGCTTTGGCTTTTCTGAAATTCTCCCCGGTGATACAGACTGGGGAACACATTTCCGTCAAGCGGTCATAAATCCGGGCGTGGGCGGTGTCCTGTGGGTTTCGCAGTTCCTCCAGCGTAAGGTTCGTTGTGACAATCAGCGGCTTCCCGCTCCGGTATCGGCTGTCAATCACGTTGTAGACCTGTTCAAACCCGTATTCCGTACCGCGCTCCATGCCGAAGTCGTCAAGGATAAGCAGAGGGAAGCTGCAAAGGCTGGCTATGTAGCCGTTCCTGTCCTTGTAGCTGGCGGCAAGGTCATTGAGTATCAACGCAAAGTTCGTCATACAGACGGAGATTTCACGCTCCATAAGGGCATTGGCGATACAGGCGGCAAAGTAGCTCTTGCCTGTGCCGACTTTTCCCCACAAAATCAATCCGTGGTTTCCTGCCTTTATCTGCTCCCATTGCTCCACATAGGAGTGTGCCATATCCATTTGGGGGCATTTCCCGTTATCGTTCCCAAACGTCCAGCTTTTCATGGCGGGGTCGGTGAAGCCCTTTCTTTTCAGCCGTTCCACTTCCTCCCGGTGGCGGCTGTCTGTTTCGGCGGCTTCCCGTTCCTCGCGCTCTTTCCGCTGGCAGTCACATTCTTTGGGGTGGCGGTCGCGCCCGTAAAAGCTCTTGCCCTCCGCAAAATACGCTTCTTTGGGCTTGCGGCATTTCCCGCAGTATAAAAGCCCGTCCTCCCCGGTGTAGTCCTCCGGCTCTGCTTCCTGTGCCGTGGCAAGCCGGAAAACGGCATTATCATAATCGCTCATAGAATCGTCCTCCTGTTCATGGTCTTTTTATACGCCCCGTTTACGGGGTGTTATATCTCTGCTGTCAAAGGCTCTCGCCCTCCTTGTAGGAATAATCGGGGATTCCCTTTTTCGGGTTCTCCTTTTTCTCCCGTTCCGCCCAACTGGATAATGCGGCGGCATGGCACATATAATCATTTCCGCTGTAACTGATATAGCGGCTCATTTCCTCGATAAGCCGGTCTATGCTGTCCGGGTATTCCCCTTTCAGTTCCGCATACTCGCTTTCAGAGAGGAAAACATTTTTGTATCTGCCAAAAGGCGCGGGCGGCTCTCCACTCGCTCCCTTTGTTTGGTTCTCTTTTAGTTTGTTTATATTTAGTTGGTTAGGGTAAAGTTTTCTTGATGTCGTATCTAAAGTTTTCTTTACATCATTCGTAAAGTTTTCTTTAGGTACGGTATCAAGTTTTCTTGATGTCATATCTAAAGTTTCTTTTACTACTGGCACTTCCGGCACTTTCACATAAAGGCGGTTCGGCGTGGAGAATCCCCGGCGTTCCCGCACCAAAAGCCCGGATGCGTCCAGCTCGTTCAGTGCGCTGTGTACGGTCATTGCGCTTTTATCCAGTATTTCCGCTATCTCCGTAATGGGATAGACAATGTACGTCCTGCCCTCGCTGTCCTGCCAGCCGTTCTTCTGTGAGAGGGTGGAGCGGTCTAACAGCAGCGAATAGAGCAGTTTTGCGGTCTGTGACACGTCCATTTTCAGCAGAAAACGGGGATAGGGCAGGAACGGGGGTATCGTGGTGTCGGCTGTGATGTATTCGGTCATGGCTCTTACCTCCTGTCTGTGGCTTCTCTCAACCCTTATTGTAGTTATCCGTTTGGGTCAGTCACGATATAGCTGGCGTTCATCTGCATGAGGTTGGGCTTAATGTGGAAGCGGGTCTTGCCGGAGCCGGAACCGCCGATCACCAGCACATTTTTGTTGATATTGTACTTGGGGATTTTGTTTCTCCCCACCATGACGCGCTCTGTCTGCGTCAGGAGAATGTTCTGGTCGAATTGGGGATTGATGAAAGGCTTAATATCGTCGGAATTTCCCCAACGCGCCGAACCATACTCAACTCCGTGGCGGTATTTCTTGGCGTTTTTCGCCTTGAAATAAACCACAGCCCGGATAATGACTGCGCCGGCAGCGCCAAACAGCAGGTCGCGGGGGTGGAAGCTGGGCAGCGGGTTTTTGGAAATCAGCGTCCCCAGGCCCGATACCGCGCCCATTGCCTTTGTCACCATATCCGCGCCCTCTGCCAGCCGGCAGCCCTCCGCCACACGGTTAAAAAACCAGAAGATGAACACATAAGGCAGGTTAGGGAGCAGGATTTTCTTTACATCCAGTTTCACAGCTCAACGCCCCCTTTCTCCCGGTTTTTGGCGGTATCCCGCGTCAGGTTCTTTGCAATCTCCTTGAAATGGGAAAGCTGGCCTAACAGTGACGGCTTCTTCTGCGCGGAGCGGTTCAGGCTTTTCCCGGCATACTCGGCAAAGGCGGCATTCAGCGCGTCCGCGTCCCGTGCCTTGAAAAAGACAAGGTATTTCCCTTGCGCCGGGTCTTTTTTCAGCGCAAAGTCCACCCCGTATTTCCGCGCCACACGCTCAAAGGACTTGATATTTTTGCCGGTAATCTCAATGTTTTGAACGCCTGCGCCCTGGCTTACAAGCTGCTTTACGGTCTGCTTGCCGTGGTGGATTTTGGGGTTTTGGGCCTGCGCCAGATACTTCCGAATGGCCCATTTCAGCAGGCCGGCGGTCAGCCTGCCCCCTAACCAACTTACTATAAACCAACTAAAAGAGAACCAACGAAAAGGAGTGAGTGGGGAGCAGCCCGCCCCATTTGGCAGATATAAAAATATTTTCCTCTCTGAAAGCGAATATGCGGAGCTGAAAGAGGAATACCCGGACAGGCTGGAACGGTTCATTGAGGAATTAAGCCATCTCACAGTACCTCCCTTTTACCCTGCGATACGGGTGTCTGCGGTGCATCCCGCGTCTGCGGCGTTGCCATGCGCCGGACAGCCATGCCGGTATCGCTCGTGCCTTTGATGTGATCGGTTTGACGGACAGGGGCAGAGGTTTTCACCCCCTTTCGCTGTCCCTGGCCGCAGGCAGTCGTGGCGTGGAATGGCTGATGCAGGATGCAGTCACTTACATACTGACTATGAGCAGGAGCCTGTCCTGCTGTTTTTCAAGGTTCAATAGATAGATGCTCAGGGAGCAAACTGACGGAGAATGCTGTCAATCGTGGCGAGGTCGTCCCCGGCAAGCTGGGCGCTTAATTTCACAAGCAGCGCAGCCTGCCGTGCTGTCAGTTTTTTGCGGTAAAGGTAAAACCCGTCCGCAATCTTGATGCCGCCGCCATGCCGGCCGCGTACCGTTTCGATGGGGTAGGAACACATGAGGACAGCTATATCCTGCCGGATGGTTTCTCTCGAAACCTGAAACTCAAATGCCAGGTTGCGGTATGTATCGTGCCGCCTTATGCACAGCACTTCCAGAATCGCTTCCCGCCGTTCTGCATAATTCATGCGTCCACCCCCTTTCCCTTGCTCTCTGAAACCAATGGTATCTGGTAAAGGGCAAGCGAACCTTGCCCTTTAAGAAAAAAGTTCAAAAAAATTTTTTCCGCTTGATTACGCATCTTGTTACCTCCGAAAATTTGAAAGTGGGATAGGTTTCAGATTCCCGGAGAGGGGGCGGGGCGCGGGCGGCATACCATTTCCCGCGCGGTTTCAAAATTTTTTTGCTTTTTTCAAAAAAATCCGGCAGGACAGCGCCAGAAGCGCGGAAAAGCCGGATTTTCTTCGACATCTTTCCGCAGAATCCTCCGAAATCGGACAGAAGATGCTGCGGAAAACTGTCGATAAGAAAAAAAGGCGCAGGCAACCGTGGGGTTGCCTGCGTCTTTTTGAAATTATGGAATATCAAATGTGATAGATTTCGCCCATGCCGCCATCCGGCGGCATCAGGAAACTCAAAAGGGTCGCGCCACGCTGTCACCTCCCCGCAAAAGCGGCAAAAAAGAAAGGCGGCAAGGGCTTTCTGCCCCTGCCACCTCGTGACTGATACGCTTGGTTCAAAAAACAGTTTGTTTGAATTTTTTAGTTTTGTTTTGTTTCCGCGCCGTCCGGCCCGATTTTCCTGCCGTCAATCACGGTATTGACCGACATGGAACCGTCCGCATAAAAGTAGTACCACTTGCCGTCAATCTGTTTGAAACCGCCGGCAAACATCCAGCCATTACTGTCCAGCCAGTACCATTTTTTATCGTCTTGCAGCCAGCCGGTGACAGGCTTGCCGTTTTTCAGATACTGCCAGGAGCCGCTGTGGTTCTGCATCCAGCCCTGGGCGGTCTGCGGGTCAATGACAATCTCCACAAACCGCCGCAGGACGGTAGCGACCTCGGCGCGGGTGGCGGTTCCTTTCGGGTCAAAACGGTTGCCGCCTTTCCCTGCCATGATGCCCGCCTGCTGCATGGCCTTGACTTCCTTTGCCGCCCAGCCGCTGATCTGCGCGTTGTCCGCAAAGGTCACAGCATCATGGGCAACCGGCAGGTCATAGCCCAGCTTTTTCGCGTAATTTGCCATAATCACCGCCATCTGTTCCCTGGTGATATTGGTGTCCGGGGAAAAGGTGGTGGCGGAGGTGCCGTTTACAATGCCTTTTTCTGCCGCCCAGTTCACATAAGGGGCGTAGTAGGCATCTGCTTTCACATCAGTGAATTTCCCGGTTTTATAGTCGGCTTGGTCGATGCCTGCCAGCCGCCCCAGGGCGGTGACGAACATTCCCCGCGTCATGCCGGTGTCGGGGCTGAATTGGTTGTTTCCAGTACCGGCGAGCAGCCCCCGGCTGGCTACGAAGATGATGTTATCCTCAGCCCAGTGGTTCTTAATGTCTGTAAAGACCGGGACAGGGTTCTTATAGCCGATGCTGCGCGAAGGTGTGGAGACCCTCAACTGCAACTGCGTGTATGAGGAAGGCTGGACCCCCAGCCACGCCCAGGAGCTGTACCGGCAGCTGAAAAAGGTATCGGACATGCTCTTGGAAAGCGGCGCCGGTACCTACGTGTCCATCCTGGATTGGGAGGCCGGCAGCCCCCTGCCGGAAACCGATACCCAAAACTGGTGCGGCGGGGACGGGCGTATGCTGGCCTTTGACGTGGACGGGACCGTGCTGCCCTGTATGCGGTATTCCTCCATCGCCATAGATTCCCAGCCCCTTTACCGCATCGGCGACGTGGAGGCGGGCATTGCCAGCCGGGAGGATGATGCGGCGCGGCTGGCGGCGCTTAGAAGCATCACCCGGCAGTCCCAGAGCCGGGCCGAGTGCCTGGAGTGCC
>QZEE01000060.1 GCA_009917445.1 bacterium D16-76
GGATTCGCGGCAATATCGTCGGGCAAAGAATAGATATGGCTTTCTGTAGGATTACGCTTAGTCCAGCCGGGTTCTTTAAAGGTGCTGAAGGGGTGCTGGAGGCGGGTAATATAGTTCCTGCCGTCGGAGTAAAAGCGGTACAGGAGTTCCCGCTTGCGGCTGTATACGTCTACGGCCAGCACGTCGCCGCAGCGTCCGGCGTGGTGGACCGCCGCCCCAGCGCAGACGCCAGCGTGCCTGGGCAGGCGCTTGGGAGCGGGCGACAGAGGCAGGGCGGCCAGAATCTTCTTAATCAGCATAGATTTCCTCCTTAGAATAGTGACAGTTGGATGCTCTCGGGCTTGGCCGGGGCGGGCTTTGGGGCCGGAGCAGGCGCTGCCTTTTTGGCGGACACCTTCGGCGAGGGCTTCTCCGGGAGTTTCGCCATTTCTTCCTCGGAGGGGGCCGCGCCGTTTATCTCAATGTCCATCAGGAACCGGACGTCGGCGTTAGGGAAGTATGCCCGCACGATGCCGCGGTACACGTCAATGTCCGACACGCAGTTACCGGTGCCCTTCATGACTTCCGCGCAGCAGTCGGAGAGGGTGCGCCTGGTCTTGTAGACTACTTCTGCAAACAATGGCGATTCCTCACAGAAGTGGCACAGCTGGGAGGCGGCGAACTGGGAGATGGCTTTCTCTTTCTGCCCGCCGGTGAAGGTGGCCAGTTGGTTGGCAATCTTCTCTTTCGCCAAAGCAGGGTAGAGCCTGTCTTGGATGGTGATGATGTTTTCCATGTGAATCCTCCTTTTTTGGGCAGTAAAAAACAGCAGCCCACGCATAGGCGCATGGCTGCTGTTGGGCGTCAGAACGGCAGGTCATCGTCGGCGTCATAGTTTGGAAGCGCCGGGGCTGTAGCCGCATTTTTGGAGTTCCCCTTAGCACGCTTTTTAGGCTTTGGGCTGGCTTCCTGGCTGGCTCTGGGGCCGCAGAAGTCTACTTCGCGGGCGACAACCTCGGTAGCCTTGCGCGTGTTGCCGTTGCGGTCTTCATAGGTGCGGGTCTGGAGGCTGCCGACAAGGTTCATCTCCTGCCCTTTGGCGAAATACTTGCAGATAAACTCGGCTGTGCTGCGCCAGGCTACGCAGTCAACAAAAGACGCTTTCTGCTTATCGCCGTAGCCGGAGTTTACGGCAAGAGAGAAGCTGACAACAGCAATGTCGTTGGGGGTATGCCTGATTTCAGGGGCGGCGGTGAGACGGCCGTGGAGAGCTACTGTATTCATCATAGTTAGTCCATCCTTTTCGTGTTTTTGTCGGTCGGCCCATGCCGCCGGAGATTGTTTTTCAAGGATAAACTTGGCCGCATTTTGCGGCAAAAATTCACGCTGCCCATGGCGCGGACAAGGACAGTCGCAGGGACGACAACCGTGCGACCATGGTGCGACAGGTTGTGGGACATGGAAACATATTGCCAGAAAAGGAAAGCTGGAAGTTTGTCGCACTGTCTCACCTATTTTTGAAAACTTTTAAAAGTAAGGAAAAATAGGTAGGGTTACAGTATTGGGAAAAAGTTTTTTTGGCAGGCTGCGACGGTGCGACAATGCGACAGCCAATCCGCATATCATGGCTCTGGTGTTATCATCCTCCCCTTTGTCTGAATCCCCCATCGGACGAGGCAGGGAACCTAGACCCTGACGGAAGCAATAGCGGTTCCACCATGCCCTTATCGGAGATTGTCCAGCAAGTCGGTATCCGTGATGACATACAAGTTGGTTATGACCAGCCTGTGGACGGCTCCTTTGCCGTCACCCTTAACGATACCGACAACGGACATCTGGTCTTTGAGGATGGCAGGACTGGCACCAAGTGGTTCATGCCTGGTGATAAAGTCTATATCACCGGCGTGCCTGAGAATGAGACGTTTAGTCTCGTCGGGTTGAGTGTGAGCAGCGTTGTGGATGAGAATAATTCTGAATCTCATCGCGTGAAGACAGATATCGTTGACGGTTTTGTCGGTATGTTCAGAATGCAAGAGTTTTCTGTCAACGTAGATGCTCACTTCGGTCTGTCTGAATTGGATTCATTGTATTTACCTGTGGCTGAAGTGGATGAATCGGAGAGTGTTGATTCTCTGAAGGACTATATTCTCGATAATATAGACTCAGAATACGTGACGCCTGACGGCAGCTTTGTGCTCAGTCATATCATGTATGGTAAGTATTCGTTCGCAGATGGTTCTATGGTGGGTCAGGACGCTACGATTGACGGTATTTATGGTACTGATGGCATGGGTGATGATGACTTTTCCATATTCTATCAGCAGGAAGGGCAACATCCGTTGTGGGATATTGATGCCGACAGTGAGTACTATGTCGGTTGGCTGTATAACCCATATTTGATGGAAAATTGGAAAGTAACCGACCGTATTTTCGCAAGAGACAATGTTTTGGGTGAAGTTGTTGATGGTTGTTATCTTGACTATTCAACCGGTCTGGTATATATCCCAAAAGATTTGTATGCACCTCTGGATGAGGTGATGGAGTCTGGCGAGTTGTTTGAAATGTCAAAGGATGAGGTTGCTAATTTTGACTTTGATTATATGCAATGCCAGATGTTGTTTGTCAGCGACTCTGAGGTGTTGGGTTCGCTGCATGAGCAGAAGTTTCCAACATATTTGAAAGTCTCTGGGAATGTGGATATGGAGATTTTCAATGATTCAGGCGTTATCTACGGCAGCATGATGGATTCGTATCTGGCGGTTCCTCTTGTTGCTGATGTGTCTCGTTCTGATGAAATCGACTGGGCTGACGTTTCAGTCTTTGTTAATGGCGAACCGTATCTGCCTGATATGTGGTCTTATGATTCTTCGACTGGTGTTCTGTATGTAGGCAACAACTCAGTTAATGTTCAGTTTCTTGATGTTGTTGTTCAAGAACAGTCGTTGGCTGATATGATAGCTGTTGCTGTTACGGAGGAGTATCGGGATACTGACGTTCTGGCCGTAAATGCTGAGGAAGTGATATCCCATGCCAGCTTTGATGTAGACGAATATGAGTTTAAAGATACAGCTGTTGGTGATTCTGGTATCAGTCCTCATACGCCGTTGGTGAGTATAACGGATTCAGGTTATGGAACTCTGAAGTTTAAGGAGCCTCCAACTAAGACCGGCAACACGAACTATTATAAGCTTGACCAATGGACTACGAAGCTATCAAAAAACTATGGTTTCAATAGCAGTCGATACGGCGCTTTGGACAGTACAGGTAATATATTTACGGTTTATACGTCGGCTGATGAATTGTTTACTGTAGGCGCACCTTCTGGCAAATGGTATGCTTATGGTGGTCAGGTTGAAGGTCCTAATGGATTTGGTGTGCCTGACGGTATTAAGGCAGTCATGAACGGTGGTGCCAATGATATGACCAATATGGATAACGGAAATGGGGCCCCAGGTAAATATTGGGATATGGGCGCGCATGTAGGTCAGAACACCGCTAGTTTATATATCGGTATGACATGGCAAGGCGGTGTCATTCTTAACAAAGATGGTACTGGTGAGGTCGAGTTCCCATCGTCTAACGGAATCATTCGTCTTTTTTGTTCTCACTCTTCTGTGGCGGGTGGCTCTGATGCCAGTGATTTTTCTTCAAGTGCCAACTATAATGGCAAACTGAAAGTTCATATTCGAGTAATGGATGTTGTCACTAATCCTGATGGCATGAGCGGTTATTGTTTGCTTGGTTTTGCTATGTCAAGTATGGGTGGTCAGGAGTCAATAGTTGTTCTGAAAATGCCCTGGAAGTGTGAACCTCAAGACGTATGGGTAGAGATACAGAAAGAAATAGAGGGCAAATGCGCAGAGGGCAATCCTTTGTTTGATAACCTCAGCGGCATTAAGTTTTCTGTTATTAACAAAGACATAGGTGAGCTGGTAGCTACGCTCACAACAAACGAGAATGGTTATGCTAAGTCTGACAAGCTGAAGTACAGCAAGACAGGCTTTGATATTCAGGAAATCTCTATTCCTACTAATCTGCCTCTGATGCTGAATACTGAGAAGCAGACTATTGTTATAGACCCCAAAAAGGACGAAGGGTTTGGAGAAGGGGTTAAGCAGGTAGTCATAGCAGACAAAGTCAAGCGTGACCCTCTGTTGTTCAGTATTATCAAGAAGCTATCCGATGGTTCAAGAGGAAGCCTTGATGACTTAGCCAACGCAGGTATAAATGTAGTAGGTATACCCTTTAAGTTTGAGTATATACCAGACTTGAACTTTACCTGGTCGCAGGCTCAGGGTAACTACTCTAGTAAAGTACATTATTCGTTCCAGGCTAAGACAGTAAAGCTCGGTAATAGGGCTATAATAGATTTGAATGGTACGTCGGGTTGTTTGGACAGTGCCACTATTAGTGATTTGAAAGACAAAGGTTATTGGGATGATTCGGTTTTGGGTAGTTCGAATGATTATGCTGCTTTCCCACCTGGTTTTATTGTAGTCTCTGAGATGCCTCACGCAGGCGTTCAACTGCTTAAAACTAAGATGCTTTACAAGATACCTATGAATGGTACAGGTGGTTGGGTGAAGGATGACAGTGATGATATGATTTCCTTCAATACGGTTGGAGTCCCTGAAGTCACTGTTAATAACAAGTATAAGACTTTTATCATTGAGTTCCCTAAGGTTGATAAAGATACGGGTGAGAGCGAGGGCCAGGGTGACGCTGTTTTGGATGCTGAGAATTAAAAAATAGAGGTTACATCTATAGAGATATGTGGTATAATACAGACATAGTAAAAAATAAGAAATACGCTTGGGCGCGTATTTCTTATTAGTGGTTTTAGTTGGAAGAGTATAAATCAGAAAACTATGATGGCGTGTGAGGGATGAT
This sequence comes from bacterium D16-76, assembly GCA_009917445.1. Taxonomy (GTDB): domain Bacteria; phylum Bacillota; class Clostridia; order Oscillospirales; family Acutalibacteraceae; genus Acutalibacter. The sequence goes on from QZEE01000060.1 coordinate 4,870, forward strand.
ACAGGCGCTTAATAAAGGGGGGCTATCTTTTTGTTGCAGGATGTGCAATAAGCGAAGTCAGGGCCGAGGTTACCGGAAGAGTAATCTTCTTCCCATTCGGGGTGGCGGCAGCCTGTCATCTCAACGTAAATTTGTTCATGAGTCTCAACGTTCTCAAAGTACTCAATCTCATTGTTGACACGGCGAGGATGGTGGATGGTGTCAATCAAGGTGCCTGCAGGTTGGCCATACTCGTTTGCACCAGTGAGACGGAGTTCTTCGTCCCATGCCTCGGAGATGAGAACTTCCTTGGTGTGGCGCTCCCAGACATTCTCATCAGAGATGCTGTTGATTATACGAGTGGATACGCAGTCGCGTACGGCGTTGCACTTGGTGCAGGTCTCTTCGGAGGGCATGTCAGCCTTGTAAATCTTCTCAGACATGACGGGAAAAGTCAGAGGCAGGTTAAGGCCCCCGCCATGGTTCGCGCCGTGTAAACAAGGGCAGCCCGTTTCATCGCCGAGGATTTTCATAGCATCATCGAGTTCCTTAGGGCTAGAATACTTGTCTGCATTGTCACATAGCCATTGCTGTATATTCATATTGCAGCCGTTGCATGCGACGATATCCAGCGCGTCGGCATGAGCCCACTCGCGGACAGTCTCAGTAAAGACTGTGATATTCTCAGTCTTCGTCACTTCCCATTCATGGTCGCAGGTGGTAGGGACGTCGGGCTTGTTGTTCTCGAGGTCGGTCTTGATTTCAATAAAGCGCTTGAAGATGGTCGCAATCTCAGCACGGGTGGCGGAGTAGCGGGGACGGAGCGTGCCATTGGCGTCGCCGCGCATCAGGGCAGCGGACGTGGCCCACTGCATGGCCTCTACAGCCCAGGAGCTGACGTTAATCTTGTCAGGAGCGTTGTCCAGGAACTTGCTGTCAATGGTCAGCGTGTAGTCCTTCTTCAGGTAGTTGAAGAGAATCACAGCTGCCTGCTCGCGGGTGACGTAGTTATTGGGGCCAAACCTATTGTCGCCTACGCCGTTCACAATATTATTTTCAGCGGCCCAGGCAATGTAAGGCTCGGCCCAGTCCTTCTTTACGTCGCGGAATGTGCAGGTGCCCTTGTACTGGTTCTGGTCAATGCCGGCAATGCGGCCCAGCACCGTGACGAACATGGCGCGGGTGGTGGTCTGGTTGGGGCTGAACTTGTTGTCCCCGGTGCCGGACATGTAGCCGTTCTCGGCCATGTAGGTGACAGGCTCGTAGTACCAGGCGTTCTGGGGCACGTCCGTGAAGCTGCTGGCCGCCGCAAAGGCGGACATAGGGATGACGGACAGGATGGTGATGATGGCCAAGAGAGCGGCCAGGGTGGTCTTGATGGATTTCATAGGCTTATCCCTCCTCATTCAGTTTCCATAATGAACCCGGGGCGGCTTGACGCCCCCGAAAAGCACTAACGCCCCCTAACTATAACTATTTTGAGGCGGTATTCCCGGCGAGGCCCACAGAGGCCCCGCCATTTTTGTGGAATTTCCCGCCCAAGACAAACAAAAAAGCGGTGCAGGCTTATTACCTACACCGCATAAATTCAATATGCGAAACACAGCCCTATCCCGCGTCCCCGCCAGACAAAATTATTGCTTGCAAATTCACTGGGAATTCAGTATAATAGGGTTGGCGAAACCATGAGGTTTCTGTGTAGGAGGCCTTATCTCCTGCATAGGGTCCTGAGGGGACGGCAATCCCCTCAGACCTGCCCTTTATTTATCTTGGCATTTCTAATTATAGCACTTTCCCTGGCAAAATGCAAGAGAGAAATGCAAAAAGGCACAGGTTTTCAGCCTGGGCCTTTTTTGATGGTCTGGACGCCTTAGCAGACGCTCCCTCATATTGTATTCATATAGCTCTGTTGCGCTATTCACTTTCAAATTCAGTTGCGAAATCTTTTCGAAATTAGCTGCAAAGTCGTTTCGTATTCACTATAGTGCCAACTATGTTGGCCAATCAAATCATTAGTCAATTGGTTCTGTCTCAGGACGCGTCTTTTCCGGCAGGACATTATCTTCGGGTCTCGTTGCGTATTTTTCTTCTAAATCCTCGTTTTCCGGAACGCGTATGATTCCCCGGTATTTCTCTTTTTTAAAAAACCAGCATTTTATATCCACATTCCGGCCCGTATAGTTACCATTTGTCCAGGCATCCAACCCATACTCCACGATAAGAGGTTCGGTGAATTCCATATTTCCTTTTGAACGTACTTCCAGGTCCCTCCTGTTTTCATCCTGATGTAAGGTCCACGCAGGGAATGAAGGAAGGTTTCGCTTTAACTCTTCGATAAACTTTTTCCGCGACAGCGGCGATTTACCGGGAACATTTCTGCCATACCAGGATTTGTATAGGTCGTACAGGAACGTGTACGGCACCAAATCCCACACGAGCACACCCATGAGCTCATTCATGAATTGAAGCACCGGGTCGTTCATCTCTTTGGACTTGTCCAGCTCGCACTTACACGACTCCGGCTCTGGAAGCTGGTCATAATCCATGTTCAGGACCTTGAACAAAACGTACTGTAAAACTTCTTTCCTATGCACATAGTCAGCCTTGATGTACCTGCGTTCCTCGCCGGTGAAACATTTCGTCATAGGTACGCATAGCTGCCGCCGGTTCAGTGAATCCGATTTATCCCGATAGTTGGGATAGTCGTTCAAACACTGTAACATGAATCCCCGGAACCGGAATGTGATAGGGGGCTTGTACTTGCGGTTGAGCTGAATCTGGTCGCCCGTGATGATTGCTTTCAGATTCCCAACGGAGTCGACATACGTTCCCACATCGTTTTCGTCAGTCAAAATGGCGTTGACGTGGGTGAGCGGCTCCAGCATGAAATCTTTACCGAAGTTGGTGATAGGGATGTTGGCGTAGTTACCCTTTCCCAGCAGGCTTCGCAGCAACTCGCACAGCGTACCCTTGCCGTTGTTCCCCTTGGGGGAAATGAGAAATACCGCCTTATCCCACGGCACCAAATACCGCACCATGGCGCCGGTAATCTTCCACAACAGCTCCGCCATTTCCGCTTTGTCGGGAAGATGGTCCACCAGCGATTCCATCCAGGACACCACATCCCACTTTGTGCCGTCCGGATTGATAATGACGGGATTTGCCGCAATCGGGTTGTAATCCGTCCCGCATTTGGATGTAAATACATATTCCGGGCTGAAAGGGATTAGCCGCTTCTTTTTGTAATCAAAAATGCCGTTGTTTACCGGAATCAAATTCGGGTCGAGAAGCCGGCTGGCTATCGGCGCGGTATCCATCAAAACCGCCTTGATTTCGCTGATATCGCTCTTGCGCAGGGAACTGTTATAGCGCCGGCAAAGCGCGTTGATGGCGTCTTCATCAATGTTGTAGATACCACGGTTTGGGCCATCCCTTTCATAGATGCCAAGAACATAACTTTTCTCGTCATCCTCGTTATTAAGCTGAATCCGTTTGACATGATTCAGTTCTATGCAGCAAGCAGCAATCCGTGGGGGGTCAAGTGCGTCTAAAAATTTCCACTTTTCGTCTTTTTCCCCTTTAGGAAGATTGTTGTTTCTGCCTCTAATTGCCAAATTTATATCCTCTACGGCTCCCCCCGCGACCTCCTCGGGAGTTAGAGAAGCGTTCTTCTTTTTCAGTTCCCGCAAGTAATCAAGTAATATGTACTGCAAAAACTGGTCGCGAGTGCGCAGCGACGTTAAGATTGTTCCAGTGGCTGCGGCATTCTGAACATCTGTCGTGCTGCCATCAACGGCATTTTCAAGGTCAGGGTGAGGCTTCGGCTCCTTTCTTTCCTGGGCCTCTGGTTCCGCCCCCCACTGTGTCAAGTTGGTGCCCACTGGGTGCATAAAATCACACTCCTTTAAAATATTTGGTTGTATTTCCATGGGAGGAAATTCCGACCATTTTTATTCGTGCTCTGTTGTTTTATAGGCATCCTCTCCTTGCTTTTTTGCCATAACTTGGGCTATAATATAATTATACCATACCGAAATCGGGAAAATCAAGGTAAATTTGGTGGGAAAACTGTCCCAATCGAGGAAAAGCCGCGTCACCATTGCAAAGTCTCACGAAAAAAATTTTTTGCGATTCGTCTTGCCCATAATGGGCCGTTGACTAAGTGGATTTTCAGCATTCGTTTATAGGCATCCTCTCCTTGCGATTTTTCCATAACTTGGGCTATAATGTAATTTTACCATACCGAAATCGGGAAAATCAAGGGTGCCTTTGGTGGACAAACTGTCCTAATTGAGGAAAAGCCGCGTCACCATTGCAAAGTCTCACGAAAAAAATTTTTTGCGGCTACTCTTGCCAATGATTGGTTTTTGACTAAGCGTATTTTCAATCATAACCTTATCGAAGTACCGCGCACAAGCCGGAAGCCCTTGCCCTTAAAACCGAAACGATTGGCAGCTTTATCGTTTCGGCTGTGGCGGCTGTGCCGCTTCAGGGCACCCTAAGAACAGTCCGGGGGACTGTTCTTAGGGCAAGCGTAGCGCAGTAAAAGCCTCGGAGCGAAGCGGAGAGGTTGCCCGCCATTGGCGGGCAACGGCGTCGGCTATGCCGACCGTCACCCCGTAGGGGTGGCGTCGCCGCTTTTATGCCCTTTTCCCTTTTTGGGCTTCTCGCGGGCCATAAGGCCCCGGAAGGCCAAGTTGGCCCATGAATAGCGGCATTTCGGGCGGTGACAAGCTGCAAAATTTGGCCAAAATTTTGTCATCCGCTGTCACCGTTGTCATCGGCGCCGCGAAAATTCCTCGTTTCATGGGCCTTCTGTGTCCTGTGTTGTCACCGAGAAATTTGAAAAAAAACGCGCCGGTGATAAGTCAAAAAATTGGGAGCAATCGCCCCGGCATTGCGACGGATAGTCGTGAGGGACCATCGTCCCGTTCGCAGCCTCGGGCAGTTTGCAAAACTGCAAAGCAGGCGGAGGCGTGCTGCGGGGTTGCAGGCGAGCAGCTTTGGATAGTTTGCTGATGGGCTGAGAACCTTGACGCGAGTTCCCACCCCTGGCTGTCGCTGGAATGGGGCTGCTGGCCCCCTATAAAAAAGAGAGGGCTCCCGGATGGGAGTCCTCTTAACATTCGTAAGCAGGCTTCAGCTTGGGCATTGGCGGGCAGGACAGAGGCAGGGATGACAACCGTGCGACCATGATGCGACAGGTTGTGGGACATGGAAGCATATTGCCAGAAAAGGAAAGCTGGAAGTTTGTCGCACTGTCTCACCTATTTTTGAAAACTTTTAAAAGTAAGGAAAAATAGGTAGGGTTACAGTATTGGGAAAAAGTTTTTTTGGCAGGCTGCGACGGTGCGACAATGCGACAGCCAATCCGCATATCATGGCTCTGCTGTTATCATCCTCCCCCTTTGTCCAAAGCCCGCATTGGGGGGCTGCCTCGGCGCTGGCCCATTCGTGGGCCTTTTCGGGGCCAATTTTGGGCCGAAAGTACCCGTGGGCCATTCGTGGGCCTTTTAGGGGTCATTTTTGGCCCTTTTAGGGGCCAATTTTGGGCTGAAAGTACCCGTGGCCCATTCGTGGGCCTTTTAGGGGCC
>QZEE01000061.1 GCA_009917445.1 bacterium D16-76
CATTGCTATCACCTTCTGTTTACATTCTACACCTTTAGTCAAATTCACTGTTATTTTATTGGGGTGCTATAGATATAATATCAATTCCTTTTCTGCTTTACACAAATGATGACTGCCATAATAATCATTGGAATCATACTGATAATACCAATATATGCCGGGCCAAGGATTGCCATATCCGCATACTCAGGTTTAGTAAGATAAGCGAATATGGTAAATGCATTGGTTGCACCATGCATCAGTGATGGAAGCCAAATAGTTTCTGTCTTTTCATACACATAATCACACAAAACACCCATCATAACAGTAAAGAGGCAGAATACAATCGGACCGAGCGCCGGGGCTCCAATATATTCTTTACCATACTCATAACCGGCAAAAATCATAACGGGCCAGTGCCAAGAACCCCAAATTACACCACCCGCGATACGTCCCTTAGTGACACCAAGTTTCTCCTTCAAGTATGGGTACAAAACACCTCTCCAACCGACCTCTTCACCTAATGCAGCAAACATATTAAAAAATGGTGCAAATGTAATTGCCTGAATACTGGAAATCAGTATATATATTGGGATTGTTAATCCTTGCGCTTCCAGCTTTTCTAACGCACCAGCTTCCATAAGTCCGCGCAAGGTCAAAAATTCAGAATCAAACGCCTTGGGAAAGATTATAAAAAACAAAACTCCACCAATGATGCTTAGTAAAGCAGGCATCCAAAGTGCAAAGAATACATATCGAATTTTACCCTTTAGATGCGGAACCCATCCCATACCTTTTAATGGAATCCTTGCTATAAGTGCAGCCATGAAAGGCATAAACATAGTTATCACCATAACAATACTAAATACCATTTGATTTCCATTGTTGCTAAAAATGACTGCAATAATTTGCAAAATCCATGCCAAGCCAAATGCCGCTATCATATATGTCGTAAATTGTTTTCTACTAATTGTTGTTTTTCGTTGTTTTTCCATTATGAATTATCTCCCTCAAAAAATCTGATATATTATCAAGCTTATTCCATTAAACAGGAATTGATTAATGCGTCAGTCGCTTCTTACAATAAGAAATTTCCCCGCAATTCGTGCATTTTAGTTTTCTCTTGGTAAAGGTATGCAGACCGGCAATATAAGCAGATGTTGTAGGCACAAATCTTGTATTGCACTTCGGACACTCGTAAGTTCCTGTCGTTACATCCAGCGCAATCACTACTCCGATTCCCCCAATAACAACGATAGTTCCTATCAAAAGTAGCAGAATGCGCAGCCAAAGTTCGATTTCAAGAGCGCCCGATAACACAAACATCGTCACGCCGGACAGTATCGTCAATGCACATACAATTACAGACAGGATGATTTTTCTCTTGCTTTCTTCTTTTTCCTTCATAAGATTCATCATATTCTCCTCCGCTTTTTCTTTGTATTCAGAGGCGGTCAGGCATTCACCGGAAAGAAGTTCATTGACATTGATTTTCAGTGCATTGCACAAAGGCATCATTAAGGAAACTTCCGGAAGCCCATTTCCCGTTTCCCATTTGCTGATTGTCTTATCGCTAATCCCAAGAATATCTGCAAGCTGACGCTGCGTATAGGACTGCTCTTTTCGCATTTCTGCTATGAATTTTCCGATTTTAAGTTGATCCATAACCGACACCTCCTTTCTTCAGGTTCAAACTTAGAATACAATGAATGGTTATATTATCACACCCACGCACCGTAGAGAAACCGTCAAAAACAAGATTTCTACGAAACGTAGAGTCGTTTTCTGCCATAAACTTTGATTTGTCGTTGCTTTATTTTATATCCATTTTTCAAAAAATGAAAGCGATTTCTTATACTTTCTGTTCATCAAAACGGAACTTAAACAGGGCAGTGACAAGCCGCTGTTTTATGCTGTCCTCGGTATCCCTGTCGATATGCCCGTTTTCAGTGGCGGCAATTCGGATTCGCTTGCTTTAATGCCGTAAAACCTCGTCCACGGCTTCCGGCTCGCCGCTGGTCGCCCGGACAATCGTTTCATAGGGCAAAAGGTTTGGATTCCCCATGTGAAAGCACCTCCATTTCTTTGTGCAGAAGCTGTAAAGTCCTGCGGATTTGATACCCGGTCGTACTCCGGCAGCGTCCATACATTTTCCCGATTTCCTGTTGTGTGTAATCTCCGAAAAAGTAAAGGAAAATGATTTCCCGGTTTCTCTCCGGCAGAGATAACAGGGCGGCGGCAAGCTCCCCATTGGTGAGGATAACTGTCTGACCGCATACCGTAACGGGGTATTCTTCATAGGGTGCTTCAAAATATTTGCCTGTTGTGCCTAAAGGGTAAAACTTTTCTTCTGTGAGGTATTCAAGGGATATTTCTTTTTGCCGCCGCCTGCTCCTGTCACGCCATGCGTTAATAGCCGCAAAGCGTATGACGGTCTTGCAATAGCCGTTGAACGTATACATGATGTGTTCTCTGTATGCTTCTGTGCAAGGCATAAATAATTCCCCCTTTCTCCCACATAGAGAAGTGCATGGTTTACGGTTGCATTTATAATTCAGAGAGCAGCAGGAGTTTAAATTGCTGCCCTTTGAAATCAAATAGAATTTAACAATAACGGTCGTTCCATTCACATATAAAAAGCTAACAAACCTAAACTTTTACAAGTTTGTTAGCTTTTTATTCTAACATTTCAACGCTTATCTATGATTTTATCAATTAACCCAAAATCCATTGCCTCTGTTGCTGACATATAATTATCGCGTTCTGTTGCAATGGCGATTTCCTCAATGCTTTTTCCAGTATTCCCTGCTAAAATAGAGTTTGGGCGTTTTTTGCTTTTTTGTATATGGTCGGATGTTATTTTTATATCTGTTGCCTGTCCTTGAATACCATTTCCATGAATTGCTGGCTGGTGTATCATTATTTCTGCGTTTGGCAAAGCGATACGTTTTCCTTTCGTTCCACCAGCTAATAAAAAAGCTCCAAAGCTGGCGGCAAGACCAATACAAATAGTTGAAACATCACATTTTATATATTGCATTGTATCATAAATAGCAAAACCGGCTGATACAGAACCTCCGGGACTGTTTATATATAACTGTATATCTTTTTCGGGGTCTTGTGCTTCTAAAAACAACATTTGAGCAATAATCAGACTGGCTGACATATCGCTTACTTCTTCCCCCAAAAAAACAATTCTGTCGGATAGTAATCGTGAGAAAATATCGTAACTTCTTTCTCCACGGCTTGTCTGTTCAATAACATAAGGTATCGTACTCATGCAGCAATCTCCTTAATTTGTGTAATAAATTTGTAACTAGAGATACAGGAACAGCACAAAGAAATTCGGTTTTGTTTTGGCGTAAAGATTCCCATATTCCTATAAATTTTAGGTGGATATAAATATATTTGTTTAAAGGCAAATGAAAATGATTGTTGTGTATCATATCCGGTTTCATACGCAATTTGCATTATTGGCTTATCTGTTTTTACCAGCTTTTCAGCAGCAACAGTGAGCCTACGGTTTTGTAAATATTTATACATGGTAATTCCTGTATACTCTGTAAAAATGCGATTAAGATAGAATTTGGAATAACCAATATTTTTTGATATATTATCTAAGTTGATTTATTTCTCTAAATTCCTCTCGATATAATCTATGACTTTTTTTACAACTTCTTTTTGGTCTTTCATCATATATCCTCCTTGCGCTCTTATCTATTATAGCAAATTTGAATATACGTGTCTTAATAAAAAATGCTATTTTGGTACCAAATTTTAAAATTTATACTCTTTGATATGGGGAATGAGAGGGATTCCGTAGTCGTCGGCATTGTGGGAATGTGTATAACTGGCTATCTTATGGAATTGTGGGTAACTCTGTTTGCAGGACGTGGGAAAGCTGCACTTTAGCTTTTCCATGTCCTGTGAATAGAGTTATCCATGATTCCATAGCCTGTTATGCACATTTCCATAATGCTTGTCTTTTGGTCTTTAGCTTCTTTGGTTCGGAATAGTGTGGTGCTGGCGGTCTATCTCTTGTTTTCGGTTGCTTGCTTCTTTACCGTACATGAGCATTCTGTCCGGCATTGAAGCTATCCACCTCGGCCTTTTCCGCGATGGAAACAGCCAGGGCTTCACTGGCGGTGTCCACCGCAGTAACAGCCTGATGGGGCTTGATGGTGCGCTTGGTGAACATATCCGCCTTTTGCTTCAGCTGTCCCTCATCGTCAATGACTTCCAGCGCGCAGAGCAGATAATAGCTGGAATCATCGGCAAAGGCCAGCCGGTTGCCCCGGTCATTGATCAGCCCGTACTTTGCGGAAAATGCGTCATAGAGCCGGTTCAATTCGGCCTGGGTTTCACGGATTGCCGCATCCGAAACAAAACTGTCCATCTGCTGGCCGATGAGCTTCTGCACACAGTCCCGCAGTTCCACCAGCCCCTTTACGCGGGCCTCGGCGGTGGCGTTTAAGTCGGGGCGCACCATGCGGCTGTTTTCCCGATAGTACACCGCACCGTCCACAACGGTATAGGAATAGTTTTTTACATCAGGGTCAGCGGGGATAGAAGTATCAATTTCTTCCCCCTCGCCCAGCTCCGGCAGTTCGGCCTCCTGGTAGGTTCCGCGAATATATTTTATGGCGTCGTGCAGCTGGTCGGAAAGTTCCAATCCCTCAATGGGATTTACGGTGTAATCCATGCCATGAGCGGTGCTTTCCGGCTCCTGCCTGCCCAGCACCATTTCCGGGTGGTCCAGGAAATAGCGGTTGATGGTAAAATCTTCTTCGGTCTGTCCGGTCTGCGTCCAGTCCGGGGCAATGTCAATCGGGCGGTCACGTTTTTGCAGGAAAATGATGTCGGATACCACCTCTGTCCCGGCATTGGCCTTAAACGCATTGTTGGGCAGACGGATCGCGCCTAACAGCTCCGCCCGCTGCGCCAGATACCGGCGCACCGTAGAATCCTTGGAATCCATCGTGTAGCGGCTGGTGACAAAGGCCACGACGCCGCCTGGACGCACCTGGTCCAGCGATTTGGCGAAAAAGTAGTTGTGGATGTTGAAGTTCAGCTTGTTATAGGCCCGGTCATTGACGGAATACTGGCCAAACGGCACGTTTCCTACGGCTAAATCATAAAAATCCCGCCGGTCAGTGGTTTGAAAGCCCGCGATGGTGATGTCTGCTTTTGGATAGAGCTGTTTTGCGATGCGCCCGGTGATGGAATCCAGTTCCACGCCGTACAGTTTGCTGCCCCGCATTTCCTCCGGCAGCATACCGAAGAAATTGCCCACGTCGCAGGAGGGTTCCAGGATGTTGCCGGTCTGGAATCCCATTTTCCCCACCGCTTCATAAATGGCCTGGATAACGGTAGGGCTGGTGTAATGGGCGTTTAAGGTGGTCCCTTTGGCGGCTTCATATTCCTCCGGGGACAGCGTTGCGTAGAGTTCCGCAAACTCCTTTGCCCAGGTGGGCTTGTTCTCGTCAAAAGCGTCTGACAGACCGCCCCAGCCCACATACCGGGAGAGTGTTTCCTGTTCTTCCGGCGTGGCCTGCCGGTTTTCAAATTCCAGTTCTTTTAAGAGGTTGATAGCGTCCATATTGGCCCGGAATTTTGCTTTCGGCCCTCCTTCGCCCAGGTGAATGTCGGTGATACGGAAGTTCCCGGCTGTCGGCTGGGGTGGGGTGGGTTCCGGTTTCTCTATGTGCAGGGTATGAATCTCCACATCATAGGGCAGGTGGTTCTGTTCGCCCGGATAACGGGTGACAGGGGTGGTAGTCATTCGCGGCGCTGGTTCCGGTGCGGGAGGATTCCCCAAATCCGGCTGTTTCTCTGCTGGCTGTTCCTTTAGCTGTGCCGGTTCGTGGGAGAATCCGTCCAGTTCCTGCTGGTAGAGGGCGCGGAGTGCGGCGGCAACCGGTTCCCAGCTTTCATACAGCGCCGCCAGAACCGTTTCATCCTCCCGCAAAATCTCTACTTCCATGCCTTTGTCGGTTGTTCTGTAATCTGCCGTATCCCCGGTTTCCAGCTGCATGGTTTCCACTGTACCCGAAAACCGCTGGGAAAGATGCTGGGCAACAGCCGGATTGCCTGCGCCGCTTCGGAGCAGTACCGCTATATCCTCTTTTGCCAACCCATCCAGTAAACCGCCATCCCCGGTCAGAGCCTCCCGTAAATCCGGGGAAAACTGGTCCAGATCGGCGGGGAGATAGTCGGTGATGGCGCTGTTGCGCGGGTCCTGCCGGATGGCGCGTTCAAACTGTTCTTTGCTTTCCGTCCGGTAAATGGGGTAGGCCAGCGCGGGGTCATTCAGCTGGACATAGCCCTGCTGCAAATCGGTGATGCGGTACTCGGTATCTTCCAGAAAAACAAAATCCCCTACGCCATAGGCCGATGCCAGCGGGTCGCGGGGAAGTGTTCCCGGTTCGTCCGCAGCGGGTGCGGCTGTTTCCTGTGCCGGTTCCTCTTGCCGGTTCGCCTTTATCTCTTGTGGTTCCAGCCCGGCCAGGAATTGCTCCGCAGCTTCTTCTCTTGAAAATGTCCGTACCGTTCCATCAGAGGCGGTATAGTAATCATTGGTCTGATTATCCCAGACAGCAAACGCATCTTCCGGGTCGGGAAAAGCCCGACCCGTCCGGCAGTCAGCCGGACAGGGAACGGCAAAATTTTTTACACTTCTTTTACTTCTTTATCTCACATGAGCAAAAAGCCAGGGCATGAAGCAGGTCATGGCTAATTAAAGGTAATCAAAAGAGGAAAGGAAAAGCACAATCCAGACGGAACCGGCGATACCGTCAAGAAATATTTGTGAGTTGGCAAGAATCCTGATATAATGGGTATAAACGCCCATCCGGGGCAGAAAGGCAGGGAGAAAAATGCACATCAGCTACAAACCGCTCTGGCACACACTGATAGAGCGCAACATGAGGAAAGAGGATTTAAGGCTTGCCGCTGGCCTGACCACAAATATGATAGCCAACATGGGCAAAGAAGGGAAACACATCAGCATGGACACACTTGCCCGTATTTGCGAAACACTGGATTGTGGCATTATGGACGTGATTGAGTTGGCCGGTGACGAGCCTTCCACCACAGGAGGGAACGACCATGAAAAAACTGGAAGAAAAAAACACAGAGAACGGCATTGATTATATTCTGGTAGGCGATTGCTACATCCCGGACTTAAAGCTGCCGAAGGAGAACCGTCCCATCGGACGCTATGGGCGGCTGCACCGGGAATATCTCAAACAGGAACATCCGGCACGGTACAGCTCCCTTATCCTGACCGGGAAATTATGGACGTACCTTGCCGACCTGAACGAGCAGGCGGAGGAACGCCTGGACTTAATCATGGAGCAGATGAAAGCCGCCGAGGGAGTGACCGAGGAACTGAAAGCCCGGAACCAGCTTGAATGGGTGCGGAAAATTTAAACTTTTGGATTTGTCCTGAAATCCCAGCTTTTGAGAAATCCAAACTTTCTACTGTAAATCCTTTATTTAAGGTGTTTTCTGACAGAAAAGTTTGGATTTTGTTTTGGCTTTCGCTTGTCAAAAATGGGAATAAATTCATTCAAGCAGAGCTAAATAGCAATGTTTTACTCATTTTGTCACAATTGGAGCGTTGTACTTTGTGAAATGAACTCCAAACTTTTTCCTGCAAGAATCCCCTGTTATCAAGCAATTTTCTGAAAAGTTTGGATTTTATGTCGGATGAACAGTATCCGCAACCGGGCGGAGGAAATCGTAAAAAGTGAGATGATTTATTTGTAGATATGTGATAGAATTATTTCAGACAATAAATCGGGATTAATAGGAGATAGTAAGATGATATTTTCAGTTATATCTATTTTGGTAAGTGTATGTTTTTGTATAGTTGTGATGAAAGGAAGCCAAATTGAGCCAGCTTATAAAACCAAAAAAATTACAAGTGTAATATATAATGTATTATTGATTTCACCCATAATAGCAACTATCACTTTTTTCATATTGTTTTCTACTGTCTTAAAAGGGCGATTGATTGAAAGAAGTTCACATGCCCTAATTGTTTTTGTATTATGGGTTTATGGAACGGCATTTTATGTTAATATATTGAAGTTCTTTAAGAATAAGATTTTATTATTTACCTGCTTAATAGGAATGATTACTTCTATTGTATCTGCAATTACCCTTACGCCGCTTGACAGATATTGCACTCTTATGTTCAGTTCAATACATCAAATGGCTTATTTATTGGGTGGGTTTATGATTATTTTATGGTATATAACTAATTTGAAATATGGAAACAAGAAAATTTTCAGAAAGTAATATTAAGGTAATAAGTCTATTCTAGTTTGACATACCGAAAAATTTGAATTTGGAGAATTAGGACATGAATAAAAAGCAAATAACTGTCATGGCAATCTTAACATTGGTTTTAGCTTTTATGGACATATCCGGCCTGCCTGCGGTATTGTTTGTACATTTCAGTTTATCCGATGTGACGCCATATATCATTAGTCTGCTGGCAAATTTTCTAATCATAGGATTTCTCGCGTGGTTTGTCCTGAAATCATTTGGAAAAGATTGGCCGCTTAGATTTCACACTTCCGGCTTGGTAGAGGGATTAAAAAAGTACGCTTTTGCGGGCGTTGCAGCGGGTATTTTTTCTTGTGTTGCATTTATCATTGGGCTTGCCCCTTTTGACTATAAGCCAAGTGTATGGAAAATCCTGATTGAAGGCGTTTTATATTATTTCGGTGTAGCGATTATCGAGGAGCTATATGTCAGAGGATTGTTCCTTAACATTGTTGATAGAATTGCTCACAAAAAGGAGCATCATGCGGTCATTGCCATATGGGTATCATCAGTCGTTTTCGGATTGGGACATATTCCTGGTATGATTGGCATGGAACCAATAGTAATCCTATTTAAAGTAATTTCGACTATCGGAATGGGCTTGTATTTTGGGGCGATATACACAAGGACGAATAATCTGTGGGTGCCAATTATCCTGCATGGCTTTATTGATATATGCGCCCTGCCGTACTGCTTTACTACATTCAGCGGATATAAAACAATAAGCCTAATCGGACTTGTTATCATATATATGCTATTAGGTATATATAGCATTGCTCTGATGAAAACGAAAAAACGCTAAATTCCAGTTTTAGGGAGGATTAGATGTTAAAAAACTGCAAGTTAAGTTTTGAAATTTGGGGATTGCTGCTATTCTTGATTGTTATGATACCGAATTTTATTTGGTTTGCTATCCCTGCGCCAAACGATATACTAAGAGCAGAATCAATTACAGAAATGGTCGATACAGCAGCTTCTGTATGTCAAATATTGATGATTGTTTCTATATGTATTTTTAGAAACAGAGAGAGTAAAAAGTTGTGTATATCCCCTTTTGTTATTATGGTAACAGTTTGCTATTTGCTGTATGTGGCAAGCTGGATAGCTTACTATAATGGTATGACAAATGCGGTTGTAATATTATAGCAATCCAAGAAATTAACAAGGGATACCCGCGGCAGAAAACCAACCAGCACAGTCGGAAGGACGAATCAGCGAGAAAGCCCGAGCAATACCATGCGGGAGTTGGGGTAATAATCTGATTTTCAGCTTGCGAAGAATGGCCTTGATTTTAGACCACATATTTTCAATTGGATTCAAATCAGGGCTGTACGCTGGCAAGTACAGTAATTTCATGCCAGCCCCCTGCAACAGCGTTTGGACTTCTTTGACATGATGCGTACGCATATTATCCATGATGACAATATCCCCTTGGTGCAGTGTGGGAATGAGCGTGTTTTTGAGATAGTCCAGAAATTTTTCGCGGGTCGTTCCACCGCTGTAAATCGTATAAGCCGTCTCACCATTAAGTCTTACTGACGAAAGGATCGTGGTATTGGCAGGCGTATTCAAGGGAGTCTTGTCTACTGACCGCTCCCCGCCAATGGCCCGCCCATAGCGGCGGCTCAAGTCCGTGTTTACGCCGCTTTCATCCAGGAATACCAGTTTGTCTGCTTCGCACTGCGTTATCATTTCACTCCAGGCTTCTCTCGCTGCCACAACATCGAACACGCTCCCGCTCTGCCGCGTAAAAGGACTTCTTCTTGTAAACATAACCCAGTCTGATCA
>QZEE01000062.1 GCA_009917445.1 bacterium D16-76
CCGCTGCTGCCCTGAATTTGAAAAGGTTGATAAAGTGCTTGGGATGACGCCATGGGGCGTCTTTTTTCTTGTTTTCTATAACGTGCTTTTGGTGAATGGCGGTACTTTGTCAACAGAATCAAATTATGCTGAATATTGCCATCGGCCTTGCGGCAGGCGCACAGCCCATTGTGGGCTACAATTACGGAGCGAAAAAATACGCCTGGGTGCGGGAACTGCTGAAGCTGATGATAAAGGGGACAGTCATTGTCTGCCTGATTTGTACGGTGCTGTTTGAGGCTTTCCCTCTGGTGTTCATCCAGATGTTCGGCGCAGATGGGGAACTGTACACCCAATTTGCGGTGCTGTGCCTGCGGATTTATCTATCACTTATACTGTTTACCTGTGTACAGAAGGTCTGCGCTATCTTTTTGCAGTCCATTGGTCATGCAAATGCTCTACCTTCTGAATACGGCGAACCTGGACTGCTACGAGTATTACCACCCGGAGCGTGATGTGATCCAGAGCGGGCCGGTTGCCTTTAGTGACTGGCTGGAGCATAAGGACTGCCGCCCTTACCGGACGGAGGTACAGCTTTATAAATCCCTGCTGTTCTTAAAGCGCAGCATTGACCGGGATTTGATCGTGACCTCACAGCGGGAGGCGCTGCAGACGCTCCGCTGTATCATTTCCAACCTGGAATACCGCTTCTATAAGGCGTATGGAATGGAGATTGAGGACAAACGGACCGTGTACGGGGAATGTACCTACCGCCTGGTTCCCAGGGAGGACGAACCCAGCGTATGCCTGATGCACGACTGGATTTACCTGCCGAGCGCCTAAAATGTCCCGAATAATATATAAAATTCGGGACAAAAAAGTAGTATATGCTCTGCTCCTTCCCGGCATCGGTTCTTTCCTTTTTTGAGATTGCTGTATAAATCCTGATCTGCATGGGAATACTATAAACAAAACTCTCAGAGCCTATTGAAAATTTGTCCCGAATAATATATAATATTCGGGACAAAAGGAGGTGAGCAAAGTGGCAAATGGATATTCCAGGCAGATTCAGGAGCGAATTGGCGCAGCGGCAGAAGGAACTGTTTTTGTAAATTCTGATTTTGCTGATATTGCTGATACGGAAACCATAAGACGGAACCTGAACCGGCTTACACAGGCAGGTACGCTCCGGCGGATTTTGAAAGGTGTTTATGAGAAGCCGGAATACAGCGAAATGTTGAAAGAATATGTAGCGGCGGACCCGGAGGCGGTAGCAAAAGCGCTGGCCCGGAACTATCACTGGACGATTGCTCCCTGTGGGAATACGGCGCTGAACCTGTTAGGGCTTTCCACGCAGGTAACAGCGGTATGGTCCTATATCAGCGACGGTCCATATAAGACCTATGAGTGGAATTCCACAAAACTGGAATTTAAGCACAGGACCAATAAGGAGATCACGGGTCTTTCTTATATGACGGTTCTGGTGATTCAGGCATTGAAAACTTTGGGGAAAACAAATGTCACTTCCAAAACGATCCAGACGCTTAGCTCCCGGTTGAATGAGAACGATAAAGCCGCTATGCTAAGAGAGGCGGCAGAATCTACGGATTGGGTTTACAATGCGATACGGCAGATTGCCGGGGAGGTACAATAGAGATGAAACATGTTGCAAAATTTTCAGACAATGATAAGCGGAGGCTGTTCCGTAACACAGCAGATAAGATGGGGCTCAACGATGCCATTGTGGAAAAAGATTTTTGGGTATGCTTTACGCTGGATTATCTGTTTCAACGTTCTCCCTGGAAAGATTCGATTACCTTTAAGGGCGGCACCAGCTTGTCGAAAGCCTTTCGCCTGATCAGCCGGTTTTCCGAAGATATTGACCTGATTCTGGACTGGCGGGTTTTAGGATATGGCAAAGACGAACCTTGGGAGAAACGTTCCAACACGAAGCAGGACGCTTTCAACAAAGAGGCCAATGCACGGGCGGAGGTCTTTCTGGCAGAAACCTTCTGTCCCGCAATCAAAGAAGGATTATCTCAGGAACTTGGCTGTGAAGCTGACATTCACATGGACGAAGAAGAAAAGCAGACAGTTATTTTTGCCTACCCAAAACTGTTTACCAATGCGGGAACCTTGCAGGTGATCCGACTGGAAATAGGCGCGCTGGCCGCATGGACGCCGGCAAAGTCTGCGGAGATTACGCCGTATGCCGCGGAGTATTATCCTGATGTGTTCGAGCAGAAAGGAACGAATATTCTGACGGTTGCCCCGGAGCGGACTTTCTGGGAAAAAGCTACGATCCTGCACCATGAGGCTAACAGGCCAGAACATCTGGAAATGCCGCAGCGGTATTCCAGGCATTATTACGATTTGTACCGTATGTCCATGACCCCGGTAAAAGAAGCTGCTTTCTCTCAGTTCGATCTGCTGAAGAAGGTTGTGGATTTCAAAATGAAATTCTATCCCAGGGCATGGGCGAAGTACCCGGAGGCTGTGCCAGGCACCTTAAAGCTGATTCCGCCGGAATACCGGTTCGCAGCGTTAAAGACGGATTACGATTCCATGAAGGATATGCTGTATGGTGATGTACCTACATTCGATACTGTCATAGCGGCGGTCCGGGAACTGGAAAAAGAGATCAATACCCTGTAACAACTACATAACCATTTATTTGCCGGCTATTCTAAGATTCTTTAGGATAGCCGGCTTTCTGTTTTCAAAAAGCCTGCAAATAAAAAGTCAAGCCCCTTAAGCCAAAAATATGAAAGGAAGCGGATGGAAAAAGTGAATACAGCAAACAGACCGCCGCCCAAAAGCGGCAGTCAGGAAGAAAAAATTATTTCTGTCAGTCCGTCACAGACTCGTCCCAGAGTCCCTTCTCTTTAAGACAATTGATACCCAGCTCCAGCGCCCGCTTGATGATCTCCCGGCTGGACTGCTCGTCAATAGCCCAGCCCTTGCCGGTTATACCCTGGCTGCTGTCACCGAAGCTCATGCAGCCTAAACAAATGCGGGAAACCTCCGTGCCGGTGTTGCCTAATCTTGTGTATTTCATTATAAATCCCTCCGTTACTGCTTAGCGACCTTCGGCTGAGTAAGTCTCTTTGCCGCCGCGTCCGCCAGTCCCATCCGGTTCAGCGCTTCGTCGATTTTTGCGATGTCCTCCGCCGTCAGCGCCACGTCGGCAGAAGCAAGATTTTCCTTCATGCGCTCTATATTGCGGGTGCCGGGGATAGGCACGATCCAGGGCTTTTTGCGGATCATCCATCCCAGGCAGACCTGGGCCATGGTTGCAGATTTTTCCTCCGCGATGCCACGGATCAGGTCCAGAGCCTGCTGGTAATACCGGAAGCCCTCCTCCGAAAACTGGAACCGCCCTCCGCGGTTGTCCTCCGGGTGGTCGAAGGTGGGCCGCTCTGTATAACGCCCGGACAGGAATCCCTTGGCAAGAGGCGTGAAGGCTACCAAAGTGATGCCCAGTTCCTCAAAGACAGGGAACAGCTTTTCCGTGTCCCGGTCGATGACAGAGTACACGTTCTGTACCGCCGACACGGGGCATACGGCGTGAGCGCGGCGCAAATAATCTTCCTCCACGCAGGAGATACCCCAGGCGCGGATCTTTCCTTCTTTCTTCAGCTGTGCCATGATCTCAGCGACTACCTCCGGCTCCACATTGGGGTCTACCCGGTGCTGGTAGTACAGGTCGATATAGTCGGTCTGCAAACGGCGCAGGCTGCCCTCAATGGATTTTCGGATGGTTTCCGGGCGGCTGTCCATCTCCAGGTGGTCGCCCATATGGCGCACCCCGCACTTGGTAGCCAGCACGATTTTGTCCCGAAAGCCCTTGATGCCCTGGCCCACAGCTTCCTCGTTGTAGGCGGTAGTGCCGTCCGGATTGGTGCCGGTGTAGCACTCGGCGGTATCAAAGAAGGTGTAGCCCATCTCAAAAGCCGCCTTGATCTTCTCCGCCGCCTCGGCCTTTTCCAGGGGCGTGCCGAAGGCGTGAGAGAGGCCCATGCAGCCCAGGCCGACCGGGGTTATTTCCATGCTTGTGTTCCCTAAAATACGTTTTTCCATGATAGATTCCTCCGTTATATTTTTATCATATGACAGGCACAGCGGTTTCCTTGGGCAGCACCATTCTTTTTGAGCGCCTGTAAAGCGCCAGGGAGAGCAGGACTGTCAGCCCCTCGGCGGCGGGGAAAGCCACCCACACGGCGGTCAGGCTGCCGGTGAGGGAGAGGGCCCAGGCCAGGGGGATGGTTAAAGCAACCTGGCGCATGAGGGAGACGTACATACTGTACACGCCCTTTCCCAGGCCCTGGAAAGCCGAGGAGAGGATGGCGTTTACCGCGCCGAAAATCAAAATCAAACTCAAGATGCGCAAGGCCGGGATGCCCATAGCCAGCATTTCCGGGGAGGGGTCGAACAGCCCCATGACCGGGCCGGGGAATATCTGTAAAGCCAAAGTTCCGATCAGGGCCAGCAGGCCGCCGTACAGCAGCCCACAGCGGATCGCTTTCGTGATGCGCTCCCCTTTGCCCGCGCCCAGGTTATAGGCGACAACGGGCACAATGCCAAGTCCGAAACCGTGAGGCAGCACGTTCACCATGTTGATGACCCGCAAAATGGCTCCGTATACCGCCACCGCCGTAGAGCTGAACGCCAGCAAAATCTGGTTGACCGCTACCGCCGCCAGGGAGGTGAAGCCGCTGATCATGGCTGTGGGGACGCCGGTGGAGAGGATGTTTTTGATGGTGCCGGGATAGGGCCGGAAGTCAAAACGCATGGGGATCTCCTTATTGCACCTACGGTTGAGGATGAACGCCAGGGATGCGGAGGTCCACTGACCAAACACCGTGGCGATGCCCGCACCCATGGCTCCCATAGCCGGTACGCCGAACCAGCCGAAGATGAACACCGGGTCTAAAAGAAGGTTGACAACAGAACCGCTGGTCAGGGTGATCATGAACAGATGGGTCTTGCCGGTGGAGACCAGCAGGCGCTCCAGCACCCACTGGAACATGGTGCCCATAGACAGCACCATCACCGTGCGAAGGTACGCTTGCCGGTCCAGTCGTAATGCTCCAGAAAGGTGAACAACACCATGGGCATGGTGTTCCACCAGTTGGGGTAGCCCAGATAAACCGTGTCATACCTGCTCAAATCCGGGTAGAACTTTGCCGGGACACGGGTGCCGTTTTCCAGCTCCTGCTTGGCCTCCTTGATGAGTACCATATGGTCCTCCGAGTAAGCTCGGTCGGCCTCGATCTCGAACAGATCGCCGCCTACAGCTTTCTGGATAAACTCAGCGGCAGCCGCCGTGTTGCCCTTGTCCAGATGGGTCAGCTTCATGCCGGGGCCGATGGTCTGGCCCTTCATGGAGAAGTAAATTGTGATGATGTTTGCCATGGGTTTGCTCCTTCGTTTTAAAATTCACTGACCAAAAAGGGCCTTCGCTTTCTGCATATGCTCCACGATCTTTACCCCAAAGGGACAGCGCGTTTCACATTGCCCACACTCTACACAGGCGCTGGCCCTGACCGGCAGGGAGGAATAATGTTCCCTAAGCGTTTCCGGCACTGTACCTTGTGCCTCGCACAGGTCCGCGAACTTGTTCACTGTGGCGATATCAATGCCCACTGTGCAGGGGGCACAGTGGCCGCAATACATACATTTGTCGGAAAAGGAGTGGGCCGGACACCCGCTGAGCACCTTTGCGTAGTCCTTTTCCTCCGGGGCGGCGTCACAGTAAGCCACCGCCTGCATCAGTTCCTCTATGCTCCTGGCGCCACAGAGGATGGTGGCTACGCCTGGCCGGGTCAGGCAGTAGTGAAGGCATTGGGCCACCGTCATCGCCGTGCCGAAGGGCGATTCTTTCGCGTCCAGCAGCGCCCCGCCGCCGTAAGGCTTCATCACTGTCAGGGCAACCCCCTCGCTTTCGCACAGGCTGTACAGCTCCTGCCGTTCGGGGTCGGTGGAGGAGAGTACGGCCTCGTAAGTGGCCTTTTCAAACAGGGAGTTCACGTCCTCGTTGGGCGGCAGAATATCGTAGGCAGGGTTGACGCTGAACATGATCACATCCACCAGCCCTGTTTTTACCGCTTGGAGGGCTATCCGGGGGTTGTGGGTGCTCATGCCGATATGCCGGATGGTTCCGGCGGATTTCAATTCCTGGGCGTATTGTATGACCGGTCCATGGAACACCTGGTCAAAGTCGCTCTGCTGATCCACATAGTGTATCATGCCCACCTCAATATGGTCTGTGCGAAGGCGAGTGAGCAGATCGGCAAAAGCGGCTTTCACCTCGTCCATGTTCCGGGTGCGCTTATACTGCCCGTCCAGCCAGGCGGAGCACACGTGGGCCTGCAAAATAAACTTTTCCCGCCTGCCCTCCATGGCCTTTCCCAGCACATCCCGCACATAGGGCTCCGGGTTATACAGGTCGAAATAATTGACTCCTGCCCCGATAGCGGCTTGGATCAAGGCCAGGGATTCATCCTCCGCCCGGTTGACAAAAGCCTCGCTGCCCAGACCGATCTCACTGACGCTCAAGCCGGTTCGGCCAAGTTTTCTGTAATTCACAAAGAAAGCCCCTTTTCTGATTATTTTCCCAATTCCCGCTTATCCATAATGAGGAATGTGGTCCTCCGCCGTTTGATATACCACTTGCCGTCCGCTTTCTCATAGAGGTCAGCGTAGCGAACATAGTTGGTAGTGATGATGTCTTTCCCATCCTCATCATTTACCAGTGTGGCCTGGCAGTAGGCAGTGCCCTCGGCGGCAGTGCAGCTTTCATTGACAGTCACATTGTGCTGTCCGTTGATATGGTATACCGCCTTGCAGGGATTGATCGTATTGTAGAACGCCTCCACCAGTGCTTCCCGGCCAACAATGCTGCTGATTTCCCCATCGGGACCTATCTGAAATTCCAGTATACCGTCCGGCAGGAACAGCTCTCCTTGGCTTGCAGCGTCCTTTACGTCCGCCAGATTGGAGAAAGTGTCCACCAGTTCTTTCAGTTCCATTTTCGCCTGCATGATCTCCGTAGTCATAAAAGCATCCTCCTTAAATTCAATTATCGCATCAAGGATTGAATTGCCAGTTCCTTCATCGCCGCCCGCACATCAAAGCGCTTGGGGCAGTGGTCCGTACAGGCCCCGCACTCGATGCAGTCGATGGGCAGGCCGCGCTTGTGAAAATCCTTTATGGGTAAAAGCGCGGATTTGCCGCCGGTCTGATACGCACAGAAAACCGCCAGCATAGCCGGGATGTCGATGTGCCCCGGACAGCCCAGAGAACATTTCCGGCACTTCCCACAGCTTGCCAGCTTTTCCGCCGTAATGGGTACGATGGTTTTCGTCCTCATGGTGATCCCCTCCTGACTTTCTTTGAGTTCAGTATACCGGCTCCGGATGGGAAAGTACACACCATTTCAGCAGAGAATGGGGTTTATGCCACACTGCCTGCAAAAATGTGGCGTAACTTTATCAGAGAAAATATGGGTCAGGTGTTGCATATCCATCACGAGTATAGTAAAATAAAGAAAAGGAGGGCTGGCCATGCCGGAAAAGAAGGTTGACCTACGTATCCAGCGCACCAAAGAGAACATCCGCCGGGTGTTTGAGGAGATGATTTGCGAGATGGACTACGAAGAAATGTCCATCAAGGAGCTGACCGAACGAGCGAAAATCAACCGCAAAACATTTTACCTGCACTATGATTCCCTGGACGACCTGCTCCGGGAGATACAGAACGACCTGGCCCAGGACTTCATCAAGCGCACTGAGGGCATGGTGCGGCCTCGGGACATGGATAAAATCACTCGGGAGTTTTTCCTGTCCCAGGAGCGCCTGGGCAGGCTGGGGGAGCGCATCACCTGCGCGGGCAGCTACCACTATGTGAGCCGCCGGATCACCAGCGACATTATGAGCCAGACCTGGGAGCGGGATCAGAACGACCCTTTTACCCAGGATATCATCATGACTTACCTTTCCCAGAGCACCCTGGCCATTTACAAGCAGTGGGTGGCCGACGGCAAGCGGATTCCCCTGGAGGATATCATTGACCTGACTATCCGGCTGGTGTGTCATGGGGTAGAGGGGATGCAGTTCTGAATGAAAAGGCGCGGAGCCGGTAAACTCCGCGCCTTTTTTCTATGGCTTCTCTCCTAATTCCTTCAACTCTTTCATGATTCCAGGCACGTCAATGCTCTGGGGACAGTGGCCCGTGCAAGCCCCGCAGGCGATGCAGTCGGCGGGCTTGCCCTCGCTGTCCACGTCCTTCAGTCCATTGAGAGCCCAGGGGCCGTCGGTTTTATAGCTGTTATAAATACTCAGATAGGCCGGGATGTTGATATTTACCGGGCAGCCGTCGCAGCAGTACCGGCAGGCGGTACAGGGGACGCTCACCTGTTTTTTGAAGGCTTCGCAGGCTTTCATCAGAGTGGCTGTGTCCTCGGCAGAGAGCCCCTCCGGCTCCTGATAGGTGGCAACATTATTGACGGCCTGGAACACCTGGTCGGCTTTCATGCCTTTACACCGGCTGATGAACAGAAATTGTCGAGCTGTGGCCATCTCCGCCTGTGCCCGGTCGAGCATTTCCCTGTCCTGCTCCAAAAGCTGCCGCACCAGCGGGTTCCCTTCCTCCTGGAGCCGTCCCCGCAGGTACGCCTGGTTATCGTCAAAGCACTCGCAGGAATCCGTGCAGGTGATCTCGATATCCGGGATGGCAGACAGTACCATCATCAGGTGGCGAATCTTTATCTCAATATTCGTATGGGACAGCACCGAGATATTGGTGGGGGACACCAGAAAAAATAGGAGCTCGCCACGGTTTGTGGCAAGCCCGTATCTGGTGAAGTTCTGGATGCCCATGAGCTCCTGAGTGGAGC
>QZEE01000063.1 GCA_009917445.1 bacterium D16-76
TGGCTTACTCAGTACCAGTTCTGAACTTGGCAGTCAGCTTTGCTTTTGTGGGGGAATTGTGCGGGGTTGCCTTAGGTACCCTGGCTGCGTGGGGTGCGACCGATATCCTGGACACGACGGCAACCTTGTCCCTAGGTGTTGAAGATGGAAATTACATCCAGGCAGATGGGAAAACAGCGACAATCACTGTGCAGCTCTACGGCGGGCCGGAGGCGGAGTTCAATATCACTCTGTTCATCAACCACCAGCCTGTCCAACTCAATGGAGCGGACTATCTCTCTGTTCGGACTGTAAAAAACCAGATGGTAGAAGCCACATTCCAGATTGATACCTCTGCACTTGGTACGCTGAACACGGTCTATGCCATTGCCGTTACCCCGGAGGATGGGGAGCTTGAGATCAACAATCCAGTTAAGACAGCATCTGTACTTTTGGTCAACGGGGAGGTTTGACGAACATGAAAAGAATCAGTATTTTGCTTGCACTTGTACTCAGTCTTTCTCTGCTTTCCGCCTGCGGAGGCAACGAACCGGCGGCTAACACCGGAAATTCGTCCAGCAATCCCTCAGCGGACTCCCAGCAGGCTCCTGACGAATCGGCGGAACAGACAGCCGGCAGCGGAGCCAATTTTCTCTCGCCGGAGTACGATTATACCACCAATGAGCTGAAACTGACCGATTTATCTACCGGCGAAGTAACAGCCACCTATGCTTTTGACACCGCCCAAACACCCCTGCTGACAGACAAGACCAGCCAGGGAGTCATCGTCATGCTGTCCAGTCAGGCAGCGGCGGATGTGCAGGACATCGGCGGGGTCACGGTGATCTCCGGCGACAGTTCTGTGGAGACGCTGTATTACTGGCTATTCGATCAGAGCCTTAATCTGGTGGGCACCTACGAATTGACAGACGAAGCATTGGTAAATGGTCTTTGGGGCTCTGTCTTTGCTGCTGCGCCGGATGGGAAAACCCTTGTATATGCGGAAGGGCCCAGCCTCCATCAATATACCTTTGATACACAGGAACTGACGGAAATCACTCCGGCCATGAGCGAAACCGTTTATTTTGAGGCGGTCGGGTACAGCGGCAGCGGAGACTATTTGGCCTTTTTCGGAAGCCTGGACGGGCAGGAAAATACCACGGCCTATGGCTCGATTGATCTGAGCAGCAACACCGCCGCTATTTTTTCTGCTGAGGGCTTTTCCGGTTCCATGCTCTCTGTAAACGGAGAATATGCTGCTGTTTCCGATACGATTCTGCCCGCCAGCATGGGAGGCGCAAAGCAGACCGGCTCCGTCCTCTTTTTGGATTTGACCCAGCAGCAGGGGAAGGTAATCAACGTGGAGAGCGGAGATGAAAGCGGGATTGCCGCCGTATCCGCAGACGGCCAGTACATTGTGACCTGTGCGGGTGGAGACAGCCCAAGCGGTACTCTGCGGGCCTATCAGGTCAGCGATGGCACAAAAGTTGCGGATGAAACCTATACGATGGATACAAACTGCAAACCTTATGAGATTTGGGTCATCGGCCATTCCGCCTATGCAGCCCTGGGCACGGATGACGGCTATGCCCTCTCACAAGCGGTTGACCTTCTGTGAGGAATACATGATGAAACTGGAACTTGAAAGCATCACAAAATTTTATGGAAAATATCCCGCGCTCCAAAATGTATCCGCTACTCTGACAGAAGGGGTTTATGGATTGTTGGGGCCAAATGGGGCCGGTAAGACGACACTGATCAACATTTTGATTGGAATACTGCCTGCCAGCGGCGGCGTGATCCATCTGGACGGTGAAAACACCGTCCAGATGGGCGGGCGCTACTTTGACCAGATTGGCTATATGCCCCAGTACCCTCAGTTCTATGCAAATTTTACCGTACAGGAATTTTTGGACTATATGTGCCAAGTAAAAGGGGTAGCGAACGCAAAAGAGAGCATCGACGCGGCGCTGGTTTTCGTCAATTTGGAGGAAAACCGCAGCAAGCGGATCGGGGCGCTGTCCGGTGGGATGAGACAGCGGCTGGGGATCGCCCAAGCTATTCTGAACGACCCTAAACTGCTGGTGCTGGACGAGCCGACGGCGGGCCTT
This sequence comes from bacterium D16-76, assembly GCA_009917445.1. Classification (GTDB taxonomy): domain Bacteria; phylum Bacillota; class Clostridia; order Oscillospirales; family Acutalibacteraceae; genus Acutalibacter. Next base: position 2,091 of record QZEE01000063.1, read on the forward strand.
GACCCTGGTGAGCGAATCCGTTTCCGCAATCTCATTTCCCGTCTGGCCAAGGGGCGCATCATCCTTTTAGCTACCCATATTGTTTCCGATGTGGAATATATCGCCAAAGAGATCCTCCTGTTGCGGAAGGGTGCACTGGTCATGCAGGGCACGCCCAGGGAACTGGAGCAGAGCATCCAGGGAAAGGTGTGGGAGGTATCAGCCAACGAGGCGGATATGGCTCTGATGGTGGACACCTACTGCGTGAGCAATATCAAGCAGCAGGATGGCTCCTATCTGCTGCGCATTGTGGATGATGGGAAACCGCTCCGAGGCGCAAAGCCGGTATCCCCAAATCTGGACGAAGTGTTCCTGCACACCTTTTTCCAGCCAAGTGAGGGACAGATATGAGTTTTCTCTATTTGGAGGCCAGAAAAGGCATCCTGCGGCGCTATACACTGATTGCGCTGGCGCTGTTCCTATGTCTGAATACGGTCAAAATCATCGCGGACTATCACGCCGGAGAGATTCGGCCCGTTGCGGCCAATACAAGCGGAATGCAGGCAGGCTACGACACCATCTATGAGCGGATCAAAGGCCCCATTACAGAGGAAACCGTACGCTTCCTCACGTCAGAGTACCAGCGGTTGGACGCTTTGACGGCAGATGGAACATATAGCCGGGAGCCGCAGGAGGAGACTTACAGCGGCTATATCTTTGGCGACTACTATCTGCTCCACAGTTACTTCTATCCCCACATGGAGTACAGTGTCAAGTATTCCTCTGATATGGAGGAGATTCTGGCCCAGGCGAAAGAAAATATGACTTTCTATCAAGAGAGCGGTAACACAGCGGGAGCGGCAGAAAATGCCTACATTCTCCATCACTATGCAGGCCGAACGATTCCTGCGTTTTATCTGTATGATGGCTGGGAAGCTTTACTGTCCTATGACTTTTCCGATCTACTGATCCTGCTTTTACTCATTTTGGCGGTAGCGCCCGCATTCACGCGGGAGAAGGAAAACGGGATGACCCTGATTCTGTCCTCCTGCAAACGAGGCAGATGGCCTCTGCTTATTTCCAAATGCGGCGCTGGAGTGATATTTGCATGGATACCGACAATCCTGTTCGCCCTGTTAAACCTCCTGGTATTTGGGCTTTTGTGCGGTTTTGATGGCTGGGGCAGCCCGCTCTATGCCATCGAAAGCTATCAATATACTCCATTCTCCGGCTCGATTTTGCTGTTCTATGGATTGATTTGCGGGTTAAAGGCCATCGGTTTCAGCGTGACAGCACTCTTGCTGATTCTCCTGTCCGCCTGTTTCCAAAAATCACTCTATCCATGTCTGATGGGATTGGGGCTTGGCGTGGCATTAAACTACTGCACTGGTTGGGCGCTCTCCCCCGTGTGGTGGAAACAGGCCCTCTCCTGCATCAGCCCATTCACCTTGACCAGCGGCAGTAAACTGCTGGAAAGCCTGTCTGGGGTGAGCATCGGCGGGGTATATCTGCTCCGACTTTTCGTGGTTCTGATCGTTCAAGCTGTAATCGCGTGTCTGCTGGTCATAGCAATCAGGAGGAAATCATGCTGCAAGTAGAATTAAAGAAGATATTATTTCATCATAAAGGGCTTTTACTTCTTCTGATTGCTCTGGCGGCTTATGCAGTCTTTTGCGTCGGCAGCGGCTACGACAGCAGTTATATGATTGACCGGAATGAAGATATTTATCTGGCCTACATGGATCGCTGGCAAGGCGAGGTGACAGAGGAAAAAGCGCAGGAGATGGAGACGGAATACGCAGAAGCCACCCGCTCCGATGACGGCAGAAAAGCCGCCTTCTTGACCATCTATAACCAGTATTATTACGCAAAAGAGGACCCCGCCCATCGCTTCCTGATGGATGAGCGGGGATGGGACACACTCCTGACCCACGATGGAGTGAATGTAATCCTGCTGTTGTTCCTGCTGGCGCTTTGTGTTCCAGTATTTTGTGGGGAATACCAGTGTGGGATGGCGCAGATCCTCCGTTCTTGCAGAAATGGCCGAGGGCGGTTGGCTGGAATCAAATTAGGCGTAATGGCGGCCCTGGCGGTTCTGGTGACGGCTCTGTTTCAGTTGGTGCAGTTTGTTGTTGTCTCCTTGTTGGTCGGCCTGGATGGAGCATCCTATCCGCTGCAAAGCCTGTCCTTTTTTGAACATTCGCCCTATCTCATTTCCGTTGGACAGGCGTATGGGATCGTAGTCCTGTCCAGGTGCTTGGGCGCTGCTTGGTTTGCAATCCTGATTGCCCTGCTCTCCATCCTGTTCCGGCAGACGGTACTGACTACATTTTCCGGCATCGCGGTTTCTATCCTGCCACATTTGATCGGCGGCAGCTTTCTCAAATATGTCCTTCCGCTTCCTGCGGGGTTGCTGGCAGGAACCGGCTATGTGTGGGGAACACTGACAGAGGTTGGATATGACGAGGACTGGAACCTGATTGATATAGTGACCTTTCCGGGTATCACGCCGGAGCAGTTTGGACTTTTGGTGAGTCTGTTCTTGGCTATTGTCTGTCTGCTGGTTTGGCTCTGTCTCAGGTTTTATGTTGGCAGGCGGAAGGTCATTTCTACTCGCCCTCTCCTGACAGCGGCATTGATACTCTGTATGACCGTTTCATTGACTGGCTGCGGGTACAGCAATTCCCGTGAGATTACGCATGATTTTCTGGCCGATGCGTCCAAGGGAGAAAACAGCGCCTATACAGTGGAGCTTGATATGGTGGAGAACACCATCACTGCGACCAGCAAGGCCACAGGTGAGGCCATCCTGCTGACCCGTGATCCCTTTGGACAATCCGGGGCGATCTCCAGCATCTACGTTGACGAGGACGCCTGTTACTACGCTTCCAGCGGCGAGGTGGGCGATGGTTTTCAGATTTACCGAATCGACTTGAAGGATTTTTCCACACGGCTTTACTTCAGCACTGGCTCTGATAACACGGCGACTTTTTGGGGCTTGTTTGACCATGAACCGACAGTAGACGAACTGCTGGCAGATGTGGGCTCCACATCCTTTGTCATAGATGGGAATTACATCTACTATCTGCAAGGCGGACGGCTCTATAAGGTGTTCCGCTGGACGGGATGGGAGACAGTGGTTGTCCCAAACGTAGAAGGAATGCACAGCTTGGAGTATATGAGTGTTAGCGGTCAATACCACCATTGACGGTTACACCATCGGCTCGGACGGGGCCAGAAAATAGGACGGGAAAGGAGCGGCATCAGCCTTGGAGATTCCTGAAGCGATACAACCGAATACCGTTGTGAGGTAATTAGGTGCCGCAATCCCGGCTGACCCAATCCTTCTTTGTCGCATAGCGGTTGATTTTATGGAGGCCGTCTATGCGTAAACGTCCCTTTTGATCTATCTCTGCCCTTATGGGGCAGAGGCTTGAATAACAGAATAACCGATACGTTCAGGGCGCAGATGATGCAACAATCATCTGCGCCCTGTTTTTGTCTGCCGTTTTCCGGCAAAAAGAAGGGATATTCTGGCAAAAAAGACAAAAAGCACACTGTATGGGGAAAGAGAAACGACAAACCTCCCCCTGCCCCGCGCTTTTTCTACATAACATACCTTACCAAAAATTTTTGATTCCAACAGGGATAGCTTCACGGTTATCTTCCTTTCCTACATTATAATGGGTCGCTCAAATGTTTTCAAGTAGAACTTACAAATTAGTGGAATTGGCTTCAGCTTTTTCTTCTGTTGAACATGATTATTAGTGGATTATCTTTTTGCTCCATCCTGCAACGCTGATCTGACAAATTAAACTTTTATATAATGAAGTGGCCGCCCAAAACGGACGGCCACGTTATCCTATCAATCGTTTTGCTTGTCCATATTTGTTCTCAACTTCCCTGGACAGGGAACACACCTCCCGGCTATGCATTTAACCTCATTGGAATCTCACCACCTGCGGGATCTCCGCAGGGCGCCCTCCTTTGCTGCGACGGGTCACGCTCGGCTTTAGGACTGGACGCAAGTATCATTGTCCCTTCTGCCGGTCATCGCCGTCGATGGATGTGCGTTCCATCGTCTGAGCCTGGAGGCCAAAAGCTGGCGTCCGCTCATGTAGCTTGCCGCTCCTCACGGCAGCAGAAGGAAAGTAAAAGGTGCGCTGAATATTCAGTTTTCAAAGAGCAACAGAGGGCAAGAAAAAGCCCTCTCGCTTTCCATGCCGACGAAAAACAAAAGGGCTGACAACCAATTATTTCAAATTTATTGCTTTCCGTAGCTTTGCAAGAATCTGGACTTTACGCCGGTGGATGGCGTTCTGGGACACATGAAAGCGTTCCGCGACAGCCCGTTCACTAAGCCGTTGACCATAGATGAGATACAGGATTTTCTGCTCATCCTCAGACAACTTCTTGACCTCAAGCAGGAGGTTGTTCAATATGATTTTCTTTTCTACGTCACCAGCCGTATCGGACATCCTATCAACCAGAATATCCTCCCCGTTGAACTCGTCTGTGGTGAGCATAACGTAGGAAAAATCGCCGTTCTTTGCAGAGCGCTCGTCCAGATATTTCTGGCGGCGCTTGTCCTTGTAGAACGCTTTATAGTTACTCTCAGACACTTCCATCAACATACCGTGCAAGGGTATGAACCGCCTGCCTGTATAGCACGTCTTTTTCTGATTGAACTGAGCATAAGTGAGCTCCTCATACACTCCATCTTCTAAAACGAACACTTTCCTTGGTGGATATTTCACCGTTGATTCCTCCAATCAATCTGTTTTGGGTTGGCAAAGCGATTGATTGGGGCGGGCTGCGGCAGCCTACAAAAGAGCAAAAAGCAAGATTAAAAACGGCGTTCTTGCGGGAGATCAAGCCCGTAAGAACGCCGTTGGTGTACTGTGATGCATATTCAGATGCGTGAAACCTTACAGCAAGGAGACGAAATGTACTTCAATAGCACAAATATGCAAGGGTGATTTTCCTTCCTTTGTAGTGAATTAAAATACACTATTAAGCGTATTTGCGAACATTCCATCTGAGCACAGTGTATTGTAAAATGCATATGAGGTGAATTTTAATGCCAGAGTATGCAAAATCATTGGGCAATGCCATCAGAGAGGCCCGCATCCGCAATGGCTTTACCCAGCGCGGGTTGGCGGAACAGCTCACTATGGATTCCCGCACGATTCTGAACATAGAGAACTATAACGGAAATCCTAAGATGACGATTCTCTATCCCTTAGTTCGGGAGTTGGGGATAGATCCATGGGACATCTTTTATCCCGAACTAAAGCAGGACGAGTCAGCTTTCCGGCAGATACAAATTCTGCTGAAAGAGTGCAGCGATGACGAGATCGCCGCACTGATTCCAGTCGTTGAGGCCGCGCTCAACATTGTAAAGGCCAAGCGGGGCAAAAAGGTCTAATCCACGTTATTGCCCGGTTCATTATTTACAACCATTTTAAGGTTAATCACGCCAATTTGGATGCTTCTCTTGCATTTCGGGCAGTAGAGCGGGAAGTTCAGCAGAACTGTATCCAGGTTAACTTTGGTATGCGTTTTTGTTCTACAGATGGGGCAATGAATCCAATGTTCCTCTTTCTTTTTGTCCATATTCACACCTCCTGCGGCGCTGGCTCTGTATCTGGTAACTGGCTCGGGCCGCTTTTTTCTAAAATATAGCGGGTAAAAGTGGAGTACAGGTGGAGTTGAGGGAGAGTTTTGATAGAGTTTTTTAACGGTAGTGCGCGCCGCAGGAATAAGAAAAACAAAAAAGGAGTACAACCATCTTCGAACCGGTTGTACTCCTTCATTTTCCTTTTTTAAGAAAGGTGAACTATAAAACGCACCCCACCCTCTATATTGTTAATGTCATATACCATTCCATGCTGATCTAAAATCGCTTTAACAATATACAGCCCCAGCCCGCTGCCACCGGTCTTTCTGTTGTGGGAGGACTCAACCCGATAAAACGGCTCGAAAATGCGCTCCAACTCACCCTCTGGTATGCGTCCGGTGTTGAGGACTTCCAATACGTTCTCTTTCAGCGACGCCCTGATAACAGAATTATTTTCCGAATGGATGACCGCATTCCCAATAATATTCGACACAGCTTTTTCAAGTAAATCGCGGTCACCCATGCAGGTGCATTCTTCGAGGTCAGCTATCAGCTGCTGCCCCTTATCCTCTGCCAGCCCCTGCCATTT
>QZEE01000064.1 GCA_009917445.1 bacterium D16-76
TATTTGTTTATTCATGTGTCTATTATATCACTATCTCTTCCTCGGTGTCTATTGTTTTGTGCGGTGGTGCCTTAAGTGAAATGACATTCCCGCCACTTATTGTCTTTTTAGGATTTGAGACAAATCCCTTTACTCCATTATTTACCTTTCTTGCAGAAACAAGCGGAATATTTCCATCGTTGAGCGATGCCATATTATTTTCTCTTCCCCGTTCAAAATCGAAGACAGAGGCAATATCAATAGCATCCCACATAATATCAACATTTGGCATTGCTTTCACCTCTTTGTTTGAATAGGTACTCACGATTCTGCATAACCATTGAAAACTCAAAAGTCAGATAATCACCTATTGTCTTCTCGAAATCTATATCCGTCGGAATCTCATCATTAAAATAGAAGAAAGAGTGTATCCATTCGTCTTCAGCTTTTACTGTAGATTCAACGCAGAAATTTGATGCCGCTTCAGTTCTGCCAAACCACACATCCAATAGATGCTGACGCTTGTCTTTGGCAGAATCACCTTCAACAAGACCAACATGAGCACGAACTTCATAGCCGTCATTTCTGAAATCTATAAATTTACAAAGCTTATCATTGGGATGTGGTTCATGAGCTGTAAAGATTGCGATAACAGGATTGGTACCTACACCATAGAAGGTAGCCGTGTTGCAGGTAATGACACCTTCTAATGTATGGTTCTTCATAATGCTCTCTTTGAAAGCTTGTTCATCCTTTGTTTTGCCGGTCATGGAAGATTGTGGAACAATCACTGCGGCTTTTGCCCCTTCTGTGAGGGAATCCAGCAGATGTTCCACAAACGAAAGCTCATACTGCGAAGGGTCCTCTTTACTGCCTTGGGAGTAAGGAGGATTCATCATTCCAACAGTTGCACCTTTAAGCTGCACCTGAGCAGGATTCTGTCGGAGAAAATCTTCACATTTGATGTTACTGTTACCATCTTCACGGAGAATCATATTGGTGGCAGCAATAGCAAACATATTGCTCTGAAGTTCAAAACCGTGCAATTGCTTCTTCTTTATATTTTTCCGTGTATTCTGGTCAGTACCTGCCTTTTCAAGCATATGGTGCATGGCTGCAACGAGGAAACCGGCGGTGCCGCAGCAGGGGTCAAGAACAATGTCTGTAGCCTGAATGTCCAGAAGGTCACAGAATAGATCACAGATATGGCGAGGCGTCAGGACGATACCGAGTGTCTGCCCATCACCGCCGGAATAACGCATAAACTCGCCATAGAATCTTCCAATGAAATCTTCACTGGAGCTGCGATACTTTATATTGTCAAAAACATTCTTCTTCAAGAATTCAGTGTAAAATTTCAGCGGAGTTTTGCCTAGTTTGGTATCAACTTCATTTAAGCGAGCACTTGTGCGAATGATAGAAAATTCGCTCATCAGCTTGTCACGCTTCGCATCAGGGCCGACATTAGATGCTTTCAGACGGCGCTTTATAGCATCGTAAATCAGCTGCCCATCCGTGGTTGTTTCATCGCCAAGCAAATCGTTGGGTTTGAAGAACTTATCGTCTAGTGCCAGAAGAATGCCAGAAACCACCAAAGGCTTGTCCTGATCCTTTAGAGAACCGTAGGTACGCAGATATTCGTGCAGTTCAGCTGCATCCTTCAGGATTTCCTCAGTAGTTTTTTCAACGTCAGTCTTTTCAGCCAAGACATAACGAGTGTAGTATTCCTCAATATTAGCAACTGTGAAGGATGTAAAAGATTCAATATCAGGGAGTTGCTTATATCCTTCTCTGTCATCTACATACAGCGGAGTGATTTTATGGTGCTTTTCATCGCCGGAAACGCCGATTGCAAAAATTTTGTGGAAGCTGCTATTCTGAGCAATGTGTTTTGCATAGAAGTACGCTCCGTTTACAGCATAGTCAGCAATATCCTTCTGATCAGCAGATATAATTCCAGTATCGGTCAGCTTCTGGTGTTTAGCCAGATCGGCTTTATCTTCAATAACGATGACAAAGTCTTTCACGACCGCAACATACTCAGGGTATCCGGCGTTACCGGTACCACGCTTCGATGCGCTCTGTAAAGCATCGTTGATTTCTTTAACATCGCTGCCTTGTGCATCATATTTAATTTTTGAGTCGTCGAGCTGACGAGCAACCCACAAATCAGTTTTTATTTCTTTTTTAGCCATGACCTATATTCCTTTCAAGCTATAATGTCTGTGTTTAATGGAACCACCACGGTAGTTCCAGCCACACATTATCCAAAGCCAGTGCTTCCGTAGATCTTGCACGACTTTCAGACAGGTGGAAATGCTTTGCTGTTTCCGTCAGCGGGTGTTCAATATCATCGTCAAAACCAAAGCGGTATCGCAGATAGTATTCCTCTCTGGGTTCGATCATGTTCAACGCATGGTGAATATCATCGATCCGTTCCTGCGCCAGATATAACTGTTCCGGCGTTTGCTTTGTAGGATCAGCAATATATTCATGTTTTCCTCGGTTCTCGTCTTTTGCTATTTCGTCCAGATGGATGATATTGCCCAAATTCTTCGCCTCAAAGGTAGGATTATAGCTGCGTATGTAATCCACCATAGCATTACGGATCGCCGGAGCTGCATAGGTCAGAGATTTGTTTCCGGTATCCGGGCGATAACCGGAGATACCATCCAGCAGACCCAAAGCATCCTCTTGCACCAGATCGTTGATTTCGATGCCAAGAGAAGTGTTCAATTCCCGTTGTGCACTCCACATTTCATAAGCCGTTCTCTTTATAAAACGAAGGTTGTTCTCTACAAGAGCATTTCTTGCTTCCGTATCGCCATTAAGAGTAGCGATACAGAGTTGCTCATTGGTCATTTGTTCCTTTTTCATGGCCTGCTACCGTGCCGGTCAATGCCAGAAACATCTGTTTGACCATTTCTTTATCGATGCCGGGCAAATCAGAAACCGATTTCGCAACCGCCTCTGCAACCTGATCGACTGTAATTTTTCTGTTTGACTTTTTCTGCCCTTTGGTCAATTCGGCATAAATCTTTTTCACTGCCTGAGAGGTCAGCTCTTTACTTGCAGACAGATCATTGCCAACTTCCTTCTTTACGGCTTGCACCGCACTCATAAACGATCGTTGAATCGCTGTCAAATCAAACTGATATACCGGAACCTGCAAGTTCTTGACTTCTTCAACCGCTCCCGGTGCGCTGCCAAGCATTCCGGCGACTGTTGCATAAAGCTGATTCTGTGTCGCAAATCCCTTGGCAAGTTCATCATCCAAATAGCGGGAGATCAGATTAGTGGTGTTTGCGAACTCTGGGTTTTCAAGCAGTGCATTGACTATCTGCGGATTTACCTTGTGGGTATACAAGTTTCTCGCTGCCTGTACCGACAGCCCAAGTTCGGAAATATCGTAATTTATGCGGTCTGGAACATCAACTTCGCCAAGTAGGAAATCCGTGGAGACATTGAACACACGGGCGATGCGGATAATATTTTCATTGCCGATTTTATCAGTGCTACCGCTGATGAAACGGCTCAGAGTGCTTTCTGCCATTCCGATACGGATAGCCAGTTCTGCTTGCGTCATTTTCTTGGATTTCATCAAATCCTTAATTCGATCACGGATTGTACCGGGTAAGAAAACCTGATCCATCACAGCGCCTCCGATCATTTCAGTTTGTATTTCTTATTTACACCTCTACCAATGATGTCAATCAGTTCATTTTCGTGCATCTGTCTGGCAAGCAGATAAGCTCTCGTCTTCTTGATGTTCAGCAGTTCCTGCAGATCTTCGTCGGTCATTTCGCCATACTCTGCCAGATAATCCATCACGGTTTTCATCTGGGGGGTGATGATTGCGGTGGATTTGCCAGTTGTTGCCGGTGCGTCATCGCTTGCAGCACTGGCAGCATTCATATTCGGCAGTACGATTTTGAAAGCATTGGTCGTTGCCTCGATAGTGGGCTGTACAGGGCAGTTTTCATACAGCTTGAAAATACGGCGAATACCAGTGCCATAGCTTTCGATCAGACGCAGGCGGTGGAACACTTCCGCCAGCTTTTTATTTCTCGGCTGGGAAACGCCAATACGGATATCTTCGGTAGAAAGGCCGGGAAGAAGGCCGCCGAGAGAGATGAACTCCATCTTGCTGTCGTTGACATTGATAATGATGCTGCCGCTGAAGCCGTAGTCACGGTGCACAAGAGCATTGAGCAGGGCTTCACGGATGGCTTCTTCGGGATAATCTTTCTTATCTGTGCGGATAACTCCTTTAATCGTGGAAACGGTCTTATTACACAAAGCAAGATAGTTTATAGAATCCTCGAACTGTTTGAATACCGAGCCGCCGAATTCTTTGCTGTCCCGGAACTCCGTGCAAAATTCATCATTGAACACGGCAATTTTAGTCGTGTGGTGGCATTGGTCAGAGAGCAGCAAGGCAAGGTTGGTGTAAATATCGTTCTGTGTGATCCCCAGCGCACGATATTTTTCAACAGAGAACTCAACTCCGTATCGTTGGAATGCAGTTTTAGCAGCATCAAAGGTTAATTCCTGTTCCACACAGCGTGAAGCCTCGAAATTGTCACCATCTGATTCTTTAATCATTTTTCTAATTTGGTCAGGAGATGCCTGCACACTGGATGCACCCTGTCTAACATAAACACCAGTGGGCTTCATACCTTTGGATTTTAGATAATAGGGTTTATAGCTGCCTTCTCCTACTTCAATCTGAATGACCTTGTTGTCCTGGAGGATATATCGCACAAACATGGTAACATCCGGTGCGATCGCATCACGGATACCGTTTGTGATACGGGTATAGGTTTCATCCACATCGTCAATTCCAGTTAAATTACCCTGATCGTCGATACCAATGTAAATCACGCCACCGTCACTGTTCGCAAAGGCAATGACTTCCCGATAAAGGTCTTCGATCATCTGAGATTTATATTCGATGCGCTCACTTTCATATTGCATATTCGGCACCTCCAACATTTCTTGATTATATTATACTCATATTTTCACTTTTTTCAATATCATAAAGTGAAAATTCACTTTATTCACTTATTCTGTGAAAATTGTACCTTGTCATTCACCTCGTTCTTTTTTTCGATTGAGAAGAATGATTGAAATCATATAGACCACTCAGTCCTCTTAGATCTTACATTTTTGCAAGATTGCAAGAGGGCTTTTTTGTTTTGTTGCAGTAGTGCTTGATTTTTTCAATCCAAGTCATTTTCCACGTATATTCAGGTGACAAAGAAATTTGGCACGGGGAGGTTGAGCATATCGGCGGTCTGGATGTCGGCGGCTTCTTTCCAGATAGAGATTAACTCCGGCAGGTTGTAAAACTTGGCAAACCGGGTCTTGGAGCGGAAGCCGCTGCCCTCCGGCTTTAATTCCATCGCCGTGACCTTTTCGCCAAAGTCCGCCGCCCATGCGTCAAAGTGGCGGTGTCCGTTCTGCTCCAGGGTATCAAACTGGAGGTAGCGCATCATGGTATACAATTCTACCATTGAATTGCTGACCGGGGTTCCGGTGGCGAACACGATGCCGCGCCCGCCGGTGATTTCGTCCATGTAGCGGCATTTGGCAAACATATCGCTGGATTTCTGCGCGTCTGTCTGTGCAATCCCCGCCACGTTCCGCATTTTTGTGTGTAAAAAGAGGTTCTTAAACCCGTGGGCTTCGTCCACAAACAAACGGTCAACGCCCAATTCCTCAAAGGTCACAACGCTGTCTTTCTTCTTGCCGTCCGCCAGCTTTTGCAGCTTGGCTTCGAGATTTTTCTTGGTTTTCTCCATCTGCTTGATGGTGTAGCGCTCGCCGTCCTCGGCTTTTGCTTCGGCAATGGCGGTGACGATTTCATCAATCTGCCCCTCAATGACGGCTTTCTGCCGTTCCGGGGAGAGGGGGATTTTCTCAAACTGTGAGTGTCCGATAATCACCGCGTCATAGTCGCCGGTGGCGATACGGGCGCAGAATTTCTTGCGGCGGGCAGGCTCAAAGTCCCGTTTGGTGGCAACCAGCACCTTTGCGCCGGGGTAAAGGCGCAAAAAATCGCCGCCCCATTGTTCCGTTAAGTGGTTGGGGACGACGAATAAGGATTTCTGGTTCAGGCCCAGCCGCTTGCCCTCCATTGCGGCGGCAATCATTTCAAAGGTCTTGCCCGCGCCGACACAGTGGGCGAGCAGTGAATTTTTTCCGTAGAGCATCCGCGCCACGGCGTTTTCCTGATGGGTACGCAGGGCAATTTCCGGGTTCATGCCCGCAAAACGGATATGGGAACCGTCATATTCGCGGGGACGGATGCAGTTGAATTTCTCGTTGTAACGCCTGCAAAGGGTTTCCCTGCGTTGGGGGTCTTTGAAAATCCAGTCCTTGAACGCTTCGCACATGGCTTCCTGCTTCTGCTGGGCGATGGCGGTCTGTTTTTCGTTGAGGACGCGCACCTCCTTTCCGTCCTCCATCTTTGTATCGAAGATCCGCACATCCCGCTGGTTTAAGGTCTGTTCAAAGATTTCATAAGCGTTGATGCGCTTTGTGCCGTAGGTGGCGTAGACGCGCACGTTATCCCGGTTGTCCGCGCTTTTGCCCTGCACGTTCCATTCGCCGGTGACGGGGGCATATTGCAGCTTGATTTTCCGCTCCTGCAAGTATGCAGGCGTGTGGAGCAGTTCAAACATAAACTGCTGGTAATACCTGGGGTCTATCCAGGACGCGCCGATCCGGACGCTGATTTCAGAAGCGGTCAGGTCTTTGGGCTGCACCTGTTCCAGCTTTTCGGCGTTGACGGCAAACTGCGGGTTTTCCTTGGCGGCGGCGCGGGCAATCGCTAACTTGGCCCGGACGTTGCCGGAAAGGTATTCGTCCGCCGTCTGCCAGCCCTGGTGCCAGTGGGTGCCGCCGTCCTCTATATCAAAGGGGCCGGTGGCGGGGTCTTTGAAGATAATGCCCTTTAAGTCCTCCACGATCTGCGGGATTTTTTCAGAGCCGCCCATCAGGGACGCCATATAGCCCAAGTCCACGCAGGCTTTTTCACCGATAGATACCGCCAGCGCCTCCACAGCCGTGTCCACGCTGGTAACGGCGCGGTGGGTCTGGATGGTGCGCCGGGTGAACATATCCGCCTTGCGTTCCAGTTTCCCCTCCTCGTTGATGATTTCCAGGGAGCAGAGCAGCGGGTAGGAGGAATCCTGTTCAAAGGCCAGCTTGTTGCCGGTGCTGTTAAGAAGCCCGTATTTTGCGCTGAACGCATCATAGAGTCGGTTTAATTTTGCCTGCTCGGACTGGATTTCGGTATCGTCCGCGCCGGCAAGCTGCAAGTCGATCAGGCGGCGGGCGCTGTCCCGGATGCCGATCATGCCCTTGACGCGCTCCGTGGGGGTTTTGCCAAGGACGGCCTGGGTCATGCGGGAGTTTTCCCGGAAGTACAGCTTATCATTGGATAGGGTGTAACTGAAATTGCGTACAGATGGGTCGGCGGGGATGCTTTCCAGTTCTTCCCCGTCCTGTCCGGCATCCACTTCCAGCAGTTCCCGGTCAGGCGGTGCGATATGCCGGATAGCGTCTGCAAGCTGCTTGGAAAGGTCTGCGCCGGGGATGGGCTGGCAGGAGGTTTCGGTTTCATTGCCGTACATACTGCGCCCCATTGTCATTGTCCCCAGCACCATTTCCGGGTGTTCCAAATAGTAGCGGTTCAGGGGGATGCCGTCCTCCGTCTGCCCGGCCTCCACCCATTCCGGGAGTTTTTCCGGGATACGGTCGCGCTTTTGGAAAAAGAGGATGTCCGTGGTGACTTCGGTTCCGGCGTTGGCTTTGAACGCATTGCTGGGCAGTCGGATTGCGCCTAATAAATCGGCTTTTTGCGCCAGCGCTTCCCGCACTTTGCTGTTTTTCTTGTCCATCGTGCCTTTGGTGGTGATAAAGGCCACAATGCCGCCGGGACGCACCTTGTCCAGCGTTTTGGTGATGAAATAGTCGTGTATCATCAGGTTCTGGCGGTCGTATCGCTTGTCATGTACCTGATAGCTGCCAAAGGGGACGTTGCCCACCGCCAGGTCAAAGAAATCGTCCGGGTGGTCGGTGCGCTCAAAGCCGTCTACTGTAATATCCGCCTTTTGGTTTAGCCACTCAAAACCGTGCGGGTGTCGTAGCGTGGTAATGTGGATGCCCCGTTCACGGTACAGAAGCGCG
>QZEE01000065.1 GCA_009917445.1 bacterium D16-76
GGTTCCCTTTTTGAGAATCGCTATTGTTTTCTTCATGCTGTGAGGGTTCATATCTATTTTACGCTTACTTTTATCTATACATATCCCCATCCCAACTTTTTTAAACAAGGAGTGGTACCATGAAAAAACGCGCGATAAAACGGGCCCTGGGGCTGTTCTTATCGGCCATGCTGGTGTGGGCCGGGGCTGTGCCGGCCCTGGCCGCCATGGAGGATATCGACGGGCATTGGGCCCAAGCCGCCATTACCTTCTGCCTGGAAAACAACTACATGCAGGGCCTGGACAGCACGACCTTCCAGCCACAGGGCCCCGTAGTCCGGGCCCAGGTGGTGCAGGTGCTCTATAATATGAGCGGCCGGCCGGATGTCTCCGCCCTGCCCGACCCCTTTGAGGATGCCCAAAATCATTGGGCCGCCGACGCCATCAAGTGGGCCAAATCCACCGGCGTGGTACAGGGCGTAAGCGACACCGCCTTTGCCCCCGGCGACCAGGTGACCCGCGCCCAGGTAACCACCATGTTCCAGCGCTACGCCGCCCAAGACCCCTCCAACACCCACAACGATTTCGACCTGGACCTTTCCGTGCTGGACCGCTACCCGGATAAAGGCCAAATCGCCCCCTGGTACCAGGAAGGCGTAGCCTGGGCTGTGCAGTACGGCTTCATGCAGGGCAGCGGCGGCCGCCTGGACCCCGCCGGGAACCTAACCCGCGCCCAGATGGCCCAGTTCATCCAGAATTATTTCCAGCCCATCCAGGCCCCAGACCCCGCCCCCAGCGACAAATACCCCACCGTAGAAGCCCTGCTGCAAGACCCTGAAATCCAGGCCGCCTTAGAAGAGGCCCTGGCCCAAATGGGCGCCGACGGCACCCTGGACATCCGCCTGTGGGGGGACGCCGACACCCTTTATTACGATTTCAGCTTCCCCCAGGGCGCCATCACCGACGCGAACGTAGCCGCCGTGCGCACCCAGCTGCAAAAGCAGATGCAGGCCGAAAACTTTGCCCAGGTCTTCCGCGGCATAGCCCAAGTGCTGGGCGAGGTCACCGAAGCCCAGCAGCCCCGGGTATCCGTTTCCTACTACACCTACGAAGGGGCGCTGATCGCCAGCCAGACCTACCAAGCTTCCTAAAAGAATCTCGGCCCACAAAAAGAGGCAGGATGCCCAGCACCCTGCCTCTTCCCTATACATCCGGCTTCCCCGCCGTTATCCTTCCTCATCCTGCCCCAGCAGGCTGTCCATCGTTTCCAGCAGCGTTGCAATGTCAATAGGCTTAGGCACATGGCCATTCATGCCGCTGCGCAGGGCTTCCTGCTTATCTTCCTCAAAGGCGTTTGCCGTCATAGCCAAAATGGGTATATCCGCCAGCCTGCGGTCCTCCAGGCCCCGGATGGCCTGGGTGGCCTCATAGCCGTTCATCACCGGCATCTGCACGTCCATCAGCACCAGGCTGTAGTGGCCGGGCTCGTTGGCCCGCAGCATATCCACCGCGGCCTGGCCGTTTTCCGCCACCTCAATGGTAAACCCGGCCTCTTCCAAAATAGCCGTGGCAATCTCCTGGTTCAGCTCGTTATCCTCTGCCAGCAGGATCGCCCCGCTGTGCTGGTGATGGGCCTTCTCCTTGGTTTCCCCGCTGCCCTCCTGGCTGGTAACAATCGACTGCAGCGCCCCCTGCAGCTCCGAAAGGAACAAGGGCTTCGAGCAGAAGGCCGTCACCCCTGCGGCCCGGGCCTCTTCCTCAATATCCGACCAGTCATAGGCCGTAAGCACAATAATGGGCACATCCTCCCGTATCTCCTTGCGTATGCGCCTGGCCACCTCAATGCCGTTCATGTCCGGCAGCAGCCAGTCAATCACATACACGCTGTACTGGTCCCCCCGCATGACCGCCTGGCGGGTGCGCAGCACCGCTTCCTTGCCCGAAAGGGTCCACTCTGCCCGCAGGCCGATTTCCTGCAACATACAGGTCACGCTGTCGCAGGTGTTAAAGTCATCGTCCACCACCAAAGCCCGGCAGTTCTGCAGCTGGGGTATGGCGTGGGATTCCGGCGCCGCCCCGTCCAGCTTAAAGGTAAAGCACACGGTAAACTCGGTGCCCACGTTCTGCTTGCTCTTAATGTCAATGGTGCCGTTCATCATGTCCACAATGTTCTTGGTAATGGCCATGCCCAGCCCCGTGCCCTGTATGCCGCTTATGGTAGAGTTGCGCTCCCGCTCAAAGGGCTCGGTAATCTTGGCCACAAACTCCTCGCTCATGCCAATGCCCGTATCCCGGATATAGAACTCATAATGGGCAAAGCCCTCGGGCGCGCCGGGCTTCTCCACAATGCGCATGCTCACCATGCCCCCGGGCCCGGTGTACTTGATGGAGTTGCCCAGCAGGTTCAAAAGCACCTGGTTCAGCCGCAGGTCGTCACAGATAATGTTCTCATGGACCACGTCCACCGTGTCCATATACAGCTCCAGCTGCTTAGAGTGCACCTCTGCCAGCACAATGTTCCGCAGCCCATGCAGGATGTCCGGCAGGCTGCATGGCTTTTCGGCCAGCTGCAGCTTGCCGCTTTCAATGCGGCTCATGTCCAGCACGTCGTTAATCAGGCTCAGCAGGTGGTTGCCAGAAGTCATGATCTTCTTCAAATACCCCTCCACCTGCTCCCGGCTCTCAATATGGGAAATCGCCAAAGCCGTAAAGCCAATAATGGCGTTCATAGGGGTGCGTATGTCGTGGGACATATTGGACAGGAAGGTGGTCTTGGCCTTGCTGGCCCGGTTGGCCTGCATCAAGGCGTCTTGCAGCAGGTCGGTCTTTTCCAGCTCCTGCTTGGTCTCTTCGTCTATGCTGCGCAGGCCCAGCACGATCTTCTGCTTCTCCCCCTCCGTGTCCACGCAGACCACCTTCATCTGGAAATACTTGATATCCCCCGTATCCCGGCAGGCCGTGCGGTAGTTGGCGTAATAAATCTGCCTCTGCATAAGCTCACGCCGCAAAAACTCCGGCGTGGTAATCTCCCTCATCATGTCCCGGTCGTCAATATACACACAGGTATCTATGTACCGGCCCATAGACGCGGATAAATCCAAAGGCCCGTCAAAAACCCGTGTCAGCACCCCATAAGGGCAGCCGGTCGTGCGCAGGGCATAGCCCTCCCCTGTCTCCAAATCAAAGTAGCACACCAGGTTGTAGTCCACGCTCAAAGCCCGCACCAGGGCCTCCTGCTGGCGGCGTTCCCGCTGTTCCTTCTGCTTCTGTTCCGTCACGTCCAGCAAAAAGCGCTGGCACACCAGCTCCCCGTTCTCCCGTATCAGCTTGATATTCCCCATGACATGCAGCACCTTGCCGTCGGCATGGCGCACCCGGTATTCAGCACTGGCGCTGTCCCCCTCGTTTTTCAAAGAGGTAATGGTGTCCAGCAAAAGGCCCTTGTCTTCGCCCACCACCGAATCCGCCATCATGTGGAAGCCCCCGGCCATCATAGCCTCCTGGGACTCATACCCCAAAATCTCCAAAGCCGCCGGGTTCACGCTAAGCACCCGCGAGCCATCCAAGGAGTGCACCATCACCCCACATTCCAAAGATGTAAACAGCGTCTCCAACGTGCGCGTCTTGGTCTCCAGCTCCTGGGCATAGGCACGCTCCTTGGTCACGTCAATGGCCACGCCCACCGTTCCCATCACGCTGCCGTCGTAGTCGTACAGGGGGGACTTATACGTAGTCAAAAGCCTCTCCCCGCCCCCGGTCTGTATCCGCTCTTCCGATACGCAGGTCTCCCGCCGGCGCATAACCTCTGCTTCCGATTCAATACACGCCGGGTCATCCTGCTCCACATCCCAAATATAGGCATGGCCCCGGCCCTGCACGTCGTCCTTCTCCTTGCCCACGGTGCGGCAGAAGCTGTCGTTCACCTTTTCATGTATGCCGTCCTTGGTCTTATACCAAATCAGGTTGGGCACGCTGTTAATGGTAGCCTCCAAAAACTGCCGGGTCTCCCAGTGGCCTACCTTCTCCTTATGCCCCTCCTGCCATTTGGCAAAGCGGAAGCGCACCTGGGCCGGCCCCATAGGCAGCACCCAGATGTCGCTTACCCCAGGCAGGCCAAAAAGGCCCTCGGCCGGCTCCTTTTCCGCCAGCAGGACCAATTCCCCGCCTTCCTTCATCATGCCCAGCAGCGCCCCAGCCGTCCCCCTAGGGTCGCGCCCCCGCAGGTCGGCAAAGACCACATCGGCCCCGCGGGCCAAAGCGGCATCCGGTTCCGGGCTGGCGGAAAAGCTGTGGGACATGCCCGCCAAAGGCTCTGCCCCGCGCAGGGCTTCCAGCTCTGTGCCCGGGGGGCCCATCCAATAAAAGTGCAGGTGGCAATGATACATAACTCCGTTTTCACTCCTGTACGCAAAGGAATACATTTTTCTACTTTGTATTGTACAGAATGTTGGCCCCGATGTCAATATTCCAGCCGCTTTTTTACAGACAAATCCTGCCGCCGCCCCAGGCATAGGCCCCCCTGGCCCCGCATACCTATGGTAAGGCGGCAAATAAACGGGAAAAGGCGGCCAAAGCAAGGCGCGCCGCCTGGAAAGGGGGAGCTATGGCGTTTTCAGACAGGGAGATCCTGGCCCGCATCATCGAGTGCGAGGCCGGCGGGGAGGGGGAGACCGGCATGCAGGCCGTAGCCTGCGTGGTGATGAACCGGGTCACCGTCACCTACGGCGAATACGGCCGGCTGGACACCGTGCGCCAGGTGGTATACCAGCCCAAGCAGTTCACCTGCGCCATGGAGGTGGTAGGGGGCCGGTACAACATGCAGAACCTTTACAACATGCGCCCTACAGACGTCCACTTCCAAATCGCGGACTGGGCCATGGCCGGGGGCCGCCTGACAAACCTGGGCTTTGCCCTGTGGTTCTACAACCCCTTCAAGCCCACCTGCCGGGACACGTTCCCCTCTGCTGTGGGGCGTTTTGTGATCCGCATTGGCGACCACTGCTTTTATAACCCCACCGAGGACTACGCCGCTACCTGAGGGGGGGCTGCCCAGGGCGCGGCAGCCCCCAAAACCGGCAGGTGCCGCGCCCCCTATACATCAACGGCCAAAGGAGGCAAGTGTACTATGGAAAACCAAGCAAGAGAACGGGGGGCAAACTCCCCGGCCATGCAGCGGCTGCGCCGGCGGGCCGACTACACCTGTACGCCCGAAGGCGCCGGGGAAATGGACAATTTCCGCCACCCCGTGCAGCCCACCTTTGATTCCGAGGAAATGCGGGGCTCCATGCAGGCCATTTTGGCCGACAATATCGGCAACTACGTTGTCATCGAGTTTTTAATGGGCACCGAAGACATGATCCGCAAACAGGGCATGCTGTATTTTGTGGGCCGCAGCTTCCTCACCCTGTACGACGAGCGCTCCAACAACTTCATTGTCTGCGATATTTTCTCCGTGCGGTTCGTCTACTTCTACATGCCCGGCGACCGCCCCCGCCTAAACTACAATACCCTCCCCCCAGTCAGCGGCGAGCCCGGCATGGGCATGGCGTCCCCCAACCGCCGCCGGTAAGCCCGCCCCGGCCACTGTCAAATCCTGTCGTGCCCGCATAAGATGTCCCATAGGGCAGAAAGGAGGGGCCGGGCATGGAGGAAACCAAAGAAACCCAAGCGGCACTAAGCCTGCTGGATGATTCCCAGGGATACCTGCGGGCCATCCTGCTGGGCATAGCCCTGCAATACCGTTCGCTGGATATAGAACGCTGCCTGCTGCTGGGCGGCAGCCCCGGGGGCCCCACCCCGCAGGCTGTGCAGGCTGCGGCATCCCTTATCACCCTGTGTGCGCTGTTCGGGTTCCAGCGCCAGGCCGAGGGCCTTGCGGCCCAAGCCGCCCAGTCCGGCGCCCAGCCGGATACTATGGACGTAAAGCTAGGGGCCGTAAACATCCTGTTGACCCTCATACGCTTAGCGCGGCTGCAGGCGGCCGCCGGGCAGCCAGGCCCGCCCGCCGAAGCAGAAACCCTTGCCGCCCTGACCAGCACACCAGACCTGTAAACCCCAAAAAGCAGCACAGCCCCCACACGGGCCGTGCTGCTTTTCCGCGCTGGGGGCTGCGCCCATTTTCTGCCTGGGCAAAAAATGTACCCGGACGAAAAGCAAGCGGCATCTGCCCATAAGGCCAAAAAGCCCTGTCAAGCTCACCCCTCTGGGTGCTTGTGGAAGTATTGCAGCAGCGCGTACAAAATCCCTTTCTGTTCCGCATCCAGCCCATCCAGGGCTATCTGTTCCCTGTCCTCCAACCCCAAGATATAATCGGTAGAAACATGGAAAAACAAAGAAAGCTCTACCAGCTTTGCCGCCGTCGGGACCGATATCCCCATTTCCCAAGCGTTCACGCTGGACCGGGTAACCGACATGACCTTAGCCAGTTCCGTCTGCCTTAGCCCCCGGGAAGTGCGGAGCTCTTTTATGCGGTTGCAGGCTTGTATGACCATATCCATCCCTCCGTTGTCAATTATATCTTGCTTTTTACGACATCAAATTATCTTTTACGATTATTTTAATTTGACGACCCCATACTTATGTTCGCCGGGCTGGAAAAGCGCAAGCCGGATTGCTTTGCGGTGAAGCAATACCGCAAGTACCGCCTTGCCAGCGGCAAAACCGCCCGCTCGATCCTTATTAGCTGTGGCGCAAGGCTGGCCCCCTTTGACATCCCCCAGCTCCGGGAGATTATGTCCTATGACGAAATGGAGCTGGACAAGCTGGGGGACAAGCGGACGGCGGCTTTCTTCATTATCAGCGACACGGACAGCACCTACAATTTTATTGTAGCCCTGGCGTTCTCCCAAATGTTCAACCTCCTGTGCGAGAGGGCGGACAACGTACACGGGGGCCGCCTGCCCCATCATGTGCGGGTGCTGTGGGACGAGGCGGCCAACACGGGTCAAGTGCCGAACCTGGAAAAGCTGGTGGCGGTCATCCGCTCCCGCGAGGTGAGTCTGACCCTGTTTTACCAGCAGATGGCCCAATGCAAGGCTATCTATGACAAGAACGCGGAAACGATACTCGGCAATATGGACAGCGTGATATTCCTTGGGGGCCGGGAGGCCAGCACCATCAAGGAAATATCCGAAAACTGGCTGGGGAAAGCAACCATCTCTATGCAGACGGAGAGCCGTTCCCGTGGGCAGTCCGAGAGCTTCAGCCAAAACACCCAGCGGCTGGGCCGGGAGCTTATGACCCCCGCCGAGCTTGCCACCATGCCCGGTGACAAGTGCATCCTGCAACTGCGGGGCCTGCCGCCGTTCTATTCCCCCAAGTACGATTTGAAACAGCACCCCTACTACAAATACACCGCCGAGGCCGACAAGAAGAAAAACGCCTTTGACCTCTCCCGGCTCATCCGGCGGCGTATGGAAAAGCTGAACCCCAGCGAGGAGTATACCGTGTACGAGGTGGACGTGCCGGACGGGGGCCACATGGAAGAGGACGAGGACATCCTCAACTATGATGACCTGGACGATCTTGATGCTTTTTCCTAACTGTCCAATCCAAAGCAAATTGAGTAATCACCTACCCTCCAAAAGGGCTGGAATTACTCAATTTGCTTACAGATGAAAATTCATTTAGTGGCCATAAATGCAGGGCTATTCAATCACACTTTGAAAGTTCTTTATAAAATCAGATTTGTTTCCTGCGACATTTCTCCATTCGTTAAGCGTTTGATCTATAGCACCCCAATAAAATAACAGTGAATTTGACTAAAGGTGTAGAATGTAAACAGAAGGTGATAGCAATG
>QZEE01000066.1 GCA_009917445.1 bacterium D16-76
CCGCTGCTGCCCTGAATTTGAAAAGGTTGATAAAGTGCTTGGGATGACGCCATGGGGCGTCTTTTTTCTTGCTTTCTATAACGTGCTTTTGGTGAATGGCGGTACTTTGTCAACAGAATCAAAATGGAACGGATTCAAGAAAAAAGACGCAGGAAAGGCTGTGGCCTTTCGAGGATTTTTGACGAAGAAGCCGTCCCTTTTAGACGTAAAGACGGCGTTTTGGAGTTTTAAAACAGACTCTAAGGTTCCCTAAATTTATCTAAGGCATGGCCCAGGCTGCCGTCGATCATGGTAAAATAATCGTCCAGCCGCACATGGCGTTCATCGGGCATGCCTTCTTCCACCCACTCCAAAAAGAAGCCCATGCAGCCCCGGGCATAAACTGTAGAGATAAATTCCTTTTTCCCCTCCGGCACGTCCGCCGCCTGCGGGTAGGCGTCCACCCGCCCCCGCACCATTTGGGACACCCACTTGACAACAACCCGCTCATACTGCATCCGGTTTGTGGTGTCGTAGCCGTGCAGGATGACCATGCGGTGGAGGTAGAAAAAATGGAACAGCATTTTGACCTGCTCCTGCCAGCCCATCCCCGCAGACAAATGCTGCCTGGTGTATTTTTCGATTTCCGCTGTCAGCGCCCATTCCATCAGGTCATAGATATCCCGGAAATGGTAGTAAAAGGTCTGGCGGTTTACGCCGCACGCCGCCACAATATCCTTGACTGTGACCTTGTCGATGCTCCGCTTTTCCAGCAGCTCTGCAAATGCTTTGGCCAGGGCTTCCTTGGTGGTCTGACGCGTCATGTGCTCCAACCCTTCCCGTTTTAGGTATATCTATTATTATAGAAGAGAGGGGTTGTTTTTGCAAGTATGTTTCTGGTGGGGAAACGATTGGGCGGTTTGCACACTATAGTTGCCATTATGGGGTACAGAAAACCGTAGATGGAGATTGCGAACGAGGAAACCGTTTTCGCACAGGCAGTCAGTGGCAGGGACTAAAAGCTCTGTCGCTTTTCTTTTCGGAAAGTTTATATTTGAGCGATTGATATAATTCGTTTAAACGGCTATAATGTATATACAGTACACAGCAGGAGGCAAAAAATGTTTGAATATATGACTGCACAGGAAGCCGCAGAAAAATGGAATGTATCGCTTCGGTGGGTACAACGGTTATGTAAGGAAAACCGTATTGATGGCGCGATGAATATCAACCGTGTATGGCTTATTCCCAAAGTGGCAGAAAAGCCCGCTGACAAACGGAGAAAGGTGACGAATTATGAAGAATAGAATTTTATTATTAGAAGATGATGTAAGTTTGATAGACGGACTGCAGTATTCGTTAAAGAAAAATGGCTTTGCTGTCGATTTTGTCCGTTCTGTGCAGGAAACCATGACGTATTTATCAGAGATAGAAAAATACGATATGCTTATTCTTGATGTCACATTGCCAGACGGGACGGGTTTTGAGATATGTGAAAAGGTGCGAAAGACCGGGAGCCAAATACCAATTATTTTCCTGACAGCTTCCGATGAAGAAGTCAGCATTATCCGCGGCCTGGATTGCGGCGGTGACGACTACATAACAAAGCCGTTCAAGCTGGGCGAGCTATGTTCACGCATCCGAGCGTTGCTGCGGCGGGCAGGATTGTCGAATCAAGGGGCAGGAACAGTTATGGAATGTGGCGATATCAAGATAGACCTTTTAGGCAGCCGTGTCTTGTTAAAGGGAAAAGCATTAGAGCTTACAGCCGCAGAATACCGTTTAATATGCCTGTTGGTAAAGAATGCAAACCGTATCATAACAAGGGATATTATTTTGGACGGGCTATGGGACAGCACAGGAGATTATGTGGACAGCAACACCCTTTCCGTCTATGTGCGGCGGCTGCGTGAGAAAGTAGAAACCGACCCATCACATCCAGAGCACTTATTGACAGTCCGAGGATTTGGCTATCAGTGGAAAGAGGTGGACGAATGAGCCTGTTACATGATAAGCATAACCGTTGGTATTGCATTTTCATTGTTGTTCTTGGTCTTTTGCTTGTTGTGACAGGCATAACGGCGACAGACACGCAAACAACGGCTACAAAAGAAATGTTTCTAACACACGATAATGCGATTGCAACTTCTTTACTAGAAGAAGGTGTTGCAAAGGAAGTAATTGCAACAGCCTTAAAGAATACGGAAACAGACACTACCGGGAATAAATTTTTAGCCGAAATTGGTCTTTCAAACAACACAGATATAGAAAATTTGCCTTATGTTTCCACTGTTAAAAATACAACACGGATATCCCTGTTTGTGATGCTATTTCTATGGACGCTGCTTCTGTTTTTGGGTACTTTGCTGTTTTTGTATCGCAGGGAAAAACTGTATAGGGAATCAGAAAACACCATTAAGGACTACATAGATGGAAATTATACGGTTCACCTGCCGCAGTCCAATGAGGGAAATATTTACCAGCTCTTCGCTTCTGTTGACCAACTGGCCACAATGCTTCAAGCAAAAAATGATACGGAACAAAAGACAAAGGAGTTTCTTAAAAATACAATTTCCGATATATCCCATCAATTAAAAACGCCCCTATCGGCACTTATGATGTATCAGGAAATTATTGAGAATGAGCCAGACAACCCCGAAACGGTCAGAGAATTTTCCTTTAAGACAGGAACTGCATTAAGGAGGATTGAGCAGCTTATTCAATCAATGCTGAAAATCACAAGAATAGATGCTGGGAGCATCTATTTTGAGAAGTCCAATTACAGCATCCCGAATATTCTCAGCCACGCGATCAGCGAATTGACAACACGGGCAGACCATGAAAAAAAAGAAATTGTGATAGATGGCGACTTGGAACAAATGCTTTATTGCGATATTAAGTGGACGGGCGAAGCCGTTGGCAACATTGTTAAAAACGCACTTGACCATACAGATGCGGGAGGGAAAATTACTATATCGTGGGAACGGAGCCCCGCTATGATTCGGATATTCATTATGGATAACGGACACGGCATTTCCCAAGAGGATATACACCATATATTTAAGAGGTTTTACCGAAGTAAAAATACTTCAGACAGCCAAGGGGTTGGGCTTGGGCTGCCATTGGCAAAGGCGATTATTGAGGGGCAAGGCGGTATTCTTTCTGTCCAAAGTGAGAGATTACAGGGAACAACCTTTACATTGTCTTTCCTTACATAATCGTAAGGTCAAATTCATCTGCTTGTAAGGTCGAGGTATTATCCTTTATCGGGAAAGGAGGTACTTAAATATATGGAAATATTGAAAGTACAAAAATTGTGTAAAACATACGGAACGGGCGCGGTAAAGGTTGATGCCTTAAAGGATGTGTCCTTTTCTCTGGAAAAAGGAGAATTTGTTGCTGTCGTTGGCGAATCTGGTTCTGGGAAAAGCACGCTGCTAAACTGCATTGGTGCATTAGATGTTCCTACTTCTGGCGTGATTTCGATGGACGGAAAGAATCTTTTTACGATGAAGGAAGAAGAACGCACGATTTTTAGAAGGAGAAATATCGGATTTATTTTTCAGTCTTTTCAGCTTGTATCTGAATTGACGGTTGAACAGAATATCGTGTTCCCGCTTCTTTTGGATTACCGCAAACCGAAAGCCTCTGATGTGGAAGAAATATTAGAATTGCTTGGCTTAACAGACCGAAGAAACCATTTGCCAAGCCAGCTTTCTGGCGGCCAGCAACAGCGTGTCGCTATTGGCAGGGCATTGATTACAACGCCAAAGTTGATTCTTGCGGACGAGCCGACAGGCAATCTGGATAGCAAAAACAGCCAGGATGTTCTTGATTTGCTGACAAAAGCATCCAGACATTACCAACAGACAATTCTTATGATTACACATAACAACAGCCTTACTCCTATGGTTGACCGTGTATTGCGTGTCATAGACGGCGTGCTGACAGACTTGGGAGGTAACGCGAATGAAAAGCTATCTTGACCTTATTCCTATTTCTGCAAAAGTACACCGCAAGCAAAACCGTATGTCTATTATTTGTATTGTGTTGGCGGTCTTTCTGGTAACGGCTATTTTCGGTATGGCAGATATGTTTATCAGAGGACAGATTTTGCAGGCACAACAGAAAAACGGAAATTGGCATATTGGAATAAGAAGCATAAGTGATGAAGATGCAAATTTAATAGCCTCCCGCCCAGAAGTAGCTGCCGCAGCCGATTACGGCGTTTTGAATTATCGAGGTGGGCAAGGCTACACTTTGTCGGGGAAAAATGTAGTGATATGCGGCAGTGATGAAAGTGCCGTTACAGAAATTTTTGCTTCATTGGACATAGGTACATTTCCCGCAAACGAAAACGAGGCATTGGTTACAAATAATGCAAAAAATATGCTGAATTTAGAAATTGGAGAGCAAATTGTTATTACTATGCCGGATGGGGGCGAAATATCATACATAATATCGGGGTTCATGAATAACACTGTAGGAATTATGAGCAAAGACTCTTATGGTGTGTGTTTGACAACTGAAGGTTTTCGTGCCATTTACCCGGATGGGGCAAGCAGTAATCCCGCTGACTACACCATGCGCTTATTAAAATTTAAGAGCACCCGAAATATTCAAAACAACATAGCTGAGATTGAGCGACAGTTTGGATTATCTGATGAGCAGGTGTCCGAAAACACAGAATTGCTCGGACTATTAGGACAGAGCAGCAATTCTTTTATGCTGCAGGTGTATGCTGTTGCTGTCATATTATTCATCCTTGTTCTGATTGCAGGCGTATTGATGATTACAAGCAGTATGAACAGCAATGTGGCACAAAGAACAGAGTTTTTTGGAATGGTGCGCTGCATAGGGACAACACCGAAACAAGTTATGCGGTTAGTACGCAAAGAGGCTTTGGATTGGTGTCGCTTTGCAATTCCGCTTGGTATTGTCGGTGGTATTGCATTGGTTTGGGTATTGTGTTTTATTTTGCGGCAGCTCAGCCCGGAATTTTTTGGCGGTATGCCTGCTTTTGGCATAAGCTATCCAAGTGTTGTAGCGGGTATTGTTGTCGGCCTGCTGACCGTTCTTCTTGCTGCCCGTTCTCCTGCTAAGAAAGCATCCAAGGTTTCTCCTTTGGCAGCGGTATCTGGAAACGCGAATGGCCTGCAGCCTGTAAAAAAAGCGGCGAATACCAAATTTTTCAAGATAGAAACTTCCCTTGGCATTCATCATGCGAAAGCAAGCAAAAAGAATTTTATTTTAATGATCGGATCTTTTTCGGTAAGTATTATTCTCTTTCTTGCATTTTCTGTGACAATTGATTTTATGAATCACACATTGACGCCTTTACAGCCGTGGACTGCCGATATATCTGTTATCAGCCCAGAAAACACCTGCTCGGTAAAGGCTGAATATATTGAGGAATTGCGGCAAAATTCCGCCGTAAAAAATGCTTATGGGCGAATGTTTGCTTACAATGTTCCCGTAACCGTAAATGGTGAGGAAAAAGTTGTTGACCTTATTTCCTATGAAGATATGCAATTCGATTGGGCTAAGGATTATCTCTTGTCTGGCAGCTTGGGAAAAGCACAAAGCGAAAATAATACAGGGCTTATCGTCTTTGATTCACAAAACAATATTGAGGCAGGCAATGTCATTACCTTAAGCCTAAATGGAAGCCAAGCGGATTTGGAGATTGTCGGTGTGGTATCGCAATGTCCGTTTAACAATAGCCCAGGGGTTGGAAAACTAATTTGTTCTGAAGATACCTTTCGGAAATTAACGGGAGAAACGGATTACACTATCATTGACATACAGTTATCTAAAAACGCAACGGAAAATGATGTCAGGGATATTCACAGTTTGGTAGGCTCACAGTACACTTTTTCTGATGAGCGAATGGGTAATAGCAACACCCGTGGGGCTTACTATTGTTTTGGTCTTTTCATCTATGGGTTTTTGGTATTGATTGCGTTGATTACGCTATTCAATATCATAAATAGCATAGCCATGAGTGTGGCTGCAAAAATGAAGCAATACGGTGCTTTTCGAGCGATTGGATTCAGTAACAGGCAGCTGGCTAAAATGATTGTTGCCGAAGCATCTGCTTATGCAATCACAGGTATTATCTGCGGCAGCGTTTTGGGAATCGTTTGCAACAAGATTTTATTTAGCAAACTTATAGCTTATCACTGGGGCGATACGTGGGAGGTTCCCTTGGTTGAACTTGGTATCATTATTGTTGTTGTGGCCCTTGCCGTAATTTTGGCAGTAAGAAACCCCATCAGGAAAATGAAAGAAACATCTATTGTCGATACAATCGCACCGTAAATGATAATTCCTATTTATTATAAAGGCAGCTTTTTGGCGGGCTATTGGGTGGGGGATAAAATTCCCCCGCCTAATTAATAAATGGATGTATAAAATCCCTGTCCACAGGGATTACTAAAAAGTTTACCCAAAATCTTGACGCAGATATAACCACGATGGTATTCTAAAATACCCCGCAAGGGAATTGGCAGATTGAAAATTGAATAGCACATAGATGGAAGAATGGAATGTCAGCCAACGGAAAAGGCTGACCGCCGCCGAGATTATGCTGCCCTTTTTCGGCTGGCGTATGGCAGCAAGGCTTTGAATCCCAAAGCCGCTACATGGCATTGCGAATCCGAGCAGGAGAAACCCCTCCTGCCATTTGTGGTGCGGTGTGGCGGCTTTTTCATTTATCCAAAAGTCAAGAGAAACTGAATCCAGAATGGAGGTGCAGGGGCATAGCGGCAGTAGACCTTGACCTCACAAATCCGCTGCCCGTTGACCTTCTGGGTATCGCCAGCCTCGATCCGGTCTACCAGTCCAAAGAGAATGGTTTTGTCCCGTTCTGAGATTTCGGTATAGCGCCGGATAATTTCCAGCCAGCAGTCGGTATCCACCTGATTTTCCAGGTGTGCCCGGACCTTTTTCCAGTTCCGGGACTGCCTACGCCTTTTCTGTCCGTTCCGCTTCATATTTCTGCATCAGGGTCTGAAGCACCGTCTGAGGGATGGGGCCGGTGCATTTATCCTCGTAGAGATTCTCCAAATCATAGTTCCGAACATCCTGACCGCCCACCTTGACCGAACCGGAGGTCACATCATACAGACGGCTGATCAGATTGACCAGGCTGGATTTGCCGCAGCCGGTCCCGCCGATGATGCCGATGGTTTCCCCGGATTAGCCACTCAAAACCGTGCGGGTGTCGTAGCGTGGTAATGTGGATGCCCCGTTCACGGTACAGAAGCGCG
>QZEE01000067.1 GCA_009917445.1 bacterium D16-76
CCCAGCTTGACATACAGCTCCAGCAGCCTGGGCCGGGTGCAATGGCACTCCTTGACAGCCGCCCGCACGTTTGAATGGGCAGGGTGCAGATGCCCTCGTTCACCGTGCAAATACCGATGCCGTTATCTGCCAGCTTCTGGGCGTGAGTGAGCAGGTGCATCGTATCCCGGCTGAGCCGTGACGCGGAAACCGTGACCAGGAAGTCAAAGCCATCCTGCTCCAGTCCCAAAGCGGTCAGCTTCTCCAGTTCGCCTTTGCTGCTGCCCACAGTCTTTGTGCAGCCTGTGACTTGCAGGCCCTGCTGGGCGCAGTAGTCCAGCAACCGCTGCTCCTGGTTGTCCAACAACTTCTTTGCTTCATGCTCATGACCGCTATCGATGCGGCAGTAGAGCCATGCCCGATTTGCCATGGTATATCCCCCTCCATAAAGTGATTTTCATTTTCATAACACACATACAGGGGCAGTCCTTGCGGGCTGTCCCCGTAGCGTCTATCATGAAATAGACCTGATTTTGACTTTCTGCCGTATTTGCCACGCGCCCCCGGCGAGGGCCTTTCAGCCCTGGGAGTGTATCAGGCGGACGTCAGCGTAACGCCCTCATGGTAATCTCAACCCCGCGCGGTTCTCGCCCGACCGTCCCCATTGCGATGTCTGTGGCTGGACGGAAGTTCTCTGCCCCCTGCTTGTCCTGGCCCCGTTGGGTGCTGCCCATCGGTGCGGCCCTGCGGCCTGCTGGCTCGAAGTCAGGGGGTGATGTACCTGGTACACTGTGTATTTGGTTGTCAATGTGCGGTAAAGAGGCTTATTTTCCCCTTCACCTCTATTGGCAGTGGGAAGGGCGTTTTCACACCCCCCTTTTCAAAAATTTTCGAACTTTTTTCACATGACGGGATAGAACCTGCTGTGCAATGCCCAAAAACTCAGCCGCCTCTCGGTGATTCATATCTGCGAAAAGAAGAACAAGCACTTCCCTATCCCGTTCTGTGAGCCGTTGGGACATTCCCGGAGATAAATCATCCAAGACAGAATCCAAATCTTGAAAATAGCTGTCAGTGGTACCGGCCCACTCGATCAAGCCTGGATACTCCTTGGACTGCTCCAGAACGATATGTATCTTGTATATCCTTTCGCGCCGGAATTGTTCTTCCTCATACTCGCGCATCGCGGTGATCTGCTCATCGCTCATCCCAGCGGCACGGTATTTCTTTTCGTTTTCCTGCATTCTTTCTTCAAACTTTTTCCGTTCTTGACGGTAATTGAATCCCATAAGGGGATACCTCCAATCTGATTTTGGTGTTAGGTAGTCAAAATCAGATCAGAGGGCGGGCCTCGGCAGCGGGGCATAGCCCTGCCGCCACAGCCAAAACATAGAATGCATGGCAATAAAGAAAGAGCCTGCATGCAATATCCGGTTGTATCCGGATAATACAAGCAAGCTCTTTGGCTTATTAAAAGGTATATTCTTTTTTTACTCTTTGCAATTCCGCAGATTACCCCCTTGCGGCAAACCAGGCTCCCCTGTTCAATTTTGTTTGCCGCCTGCTGCCAGCTTTTGGGGTGCATCATGCGGGATGGGGCCATGTTGCGGGAAAGCCCGCCTCAGTGTCTGCATGGCGGCCATCCCCTTATTCCTTTTGCGGCTTATGGACAAAAAGGCAGGGGAATTGCAAGGCCGCAGCCAGGATCAGCCCGGCCCCTACCGGGACAGCTATCTGCGGGCAGTCCAGGCAGGCCAGCAGGCCGCACACCGCTACGGTGGCCCCTGCCAATGCAGCCGCGATTTTTTTGAACACTTTCTTTTCTGCCTGTGTCAGCCTGCGGCCCTCTGAATCAATCGGGCTGAATTTTACAACCATAGCGAAGGATACTAAAAGGGCAGCCGTAAACCAGCCATACTCCCCGGTGCGCAGGATCGCGCGTACCCACAACAGGAAAGCCGTGAGTAAGGCGGTGGACGTCAGGAGGCACAGCCCTGGGGATCGGAAATGGAATCCCCCGCAGAATTTCCGGATCAGCATGAAAGGGAGGATCAGCAGGAAACCCTCCGCAGACATATGGAGGATGCCGCCGACGACAAGTACCAAGGCCATAGGCGCCATGCTGAAAAGCACACTGTAAACCCCATATTCATATAATTCCCTGTCTTGGGCAGGAATGGCCCCTGCACGCAGGAGCCATTCCGCTGTTTTCATGGATATCCGCCGGATCATTTGATCTTGCTGAACCGGGACAGGCTGGCAGGGGCTTTTGGCTGGTAGACCATGCAGGACGAGGCGGAGTTTGCCCCCACGAATAGTACGGCTGTCAGGAAAGCCGCAGCGTAGGAAAGGATTTTTGAAGTACAGAAGTTGAGTTTGGACATTTAGAAACCTCCTTTAATATATCAGTTTTATCTAGTCTACAATATTTTTTACCCCTTTTCTACCCTTTGGATGCAAACGGTATTAAAACCGGGTTAAATGGTCAAAAACAGCCTTTTTTATTCTGAAATGACAATTTTTACAGAATAATTCGCTCTTATTTCAAAATTTCTTCACCGAATTACAATTTATAAAGGATTATTCGGTTTTATTTTGTTTACTATTATCCCAACTCATGATAGCATGTAACAGTCGGTCGGGAGGTGGCGGATCATGGAGCTGGACGCTGTTGAAATGGGGAGGCGGATCGCCCAAAGGCGCAAGTCTTTCCAGCTTAAACAAAAGGAACTTGCGGAGAAGCTGGGTGTCAGCAACAACCACTTGTCCGGCATCGAACTGGGAAAAACCTCCCCCAGCCTGGAGGTATTTATCCGCATATGTACAGAACTGGATGTGACGCCGGATTATCTGCTGGAGGGTACCATGCATTCCAACAATGTCCCTCAAAGCATCATGGGGCACCTGCGTCTTTGCAGTGAAAAGAATGTAGCGTTGATTGCGGCTATTACCCGGTTTTTGGCAAATTATGAGGAGGGACAGCCTTGAGGGCTTCCCTCCCTTTTCATTAACAATTGTAAATTTGGATGAGGAGGCGGCGTGGTTGCGTATCGTATTCTGTGACGATGATCCCCGGATCGTGGCGCAATTAGAGGGCATCCTGCGGGAATTTTTTCGGGCAGGGCACTTGGAGCAGCCGGAATATTCCTCCTATACCACCGGTGAAGCCCTGCTGGAACACGAAAAGAAGGTGGACATCGCTTTCCTGGACGTAGAGATGCCCGGCCTCAGTGGTATCCACACAGGGGCCAGGCTGCAGAAGCGTAACCCCCATATTAAAGTTTTTATCGTCACCTCTTATGGGGATTATTTGGACGAGGCTATGAAATTCCATGTGTTCCGGTACCTTACAAAGCCCTTGGACAAGGCCCGGATTTTTCGGAACATGAAGGACGCCCTGTTCCAGCTTGGCCTGGACGCGAAGCCCGTCCTTATTGAGACCGCTGGGGAGGTAGTTACGCGGTATGTGGATGACATCGTGATGGTGGAAAGTGCCGGGAAGGGGAGCCGTGTCCATACCGTTGGGGCCGCCTATCGTTCCCTACAGCCTATGAAGCATTGGCAGAAGCTGCTGGAGGCCGACAGCTTCTATCAGACCCATCGCGGTTTCATTGTAAACATGAAATATGTACACAGCTTTTCTTCCGGTTCCATTACCCTTCGTGTCCCCGATGGCGGCAGCCATACCGCCTACCTATCCCGACGCAGGTACACAGATTTTAAGAACGCCTATATGTTGTATGTGGAGGCGATGTGGTAATGGCAGGCCAACTGGTATCCCTCGGTGTTTACATAGTAGAAGCCCTGACCGCATGGCAGTATTTCTCTCCGCAGTTCCCTTTAAAGGGGAAAGCCTGGCAAGCCGCCTTGGGGCTGGCGGCGGCATATGGGCTGGCCTGGATGCTGTTTGCCCCCTCACGCATGTGGTCGAACACATTGCTTTTTGCACTGGCAAACCTCCTGCCCCTATGCCTTTTCTTTTCCTGCCCTTGGAAAGCCGCGCTATTCCATTCTGTGGTGCTCACATGCCTGATGGTCGTATCAGAACTCATTGTGGAAATCCCCTTGGGCGCGCTGCTGGGCGGCTTTGAGAAATATCAGACCAGTTTCCTTGTTTTTTCTGTACTGTCTGTGTTCAGTAAACTGTTATATTTCATCCTGACAAAGCTGTGCTTGCTTTTCGTCAGGGGCAAGGGTACAGGCGGCCCCCCTATCGGCGCCACAGCCCTGCTGTTGGGAAGCTTCTCTGCTGTAAGCGTCTTTATCCTGCTGGTGTTGATTTACACAGCCACGCTGGTGGAGCTGCCTTTGGAACTGGAGGCTTCCATTTTGATCGGGGCGTTCCTGTTGCTTTTTTCCAACCTCCTGGTATTTGCCGCCCACCACTACAGCCAGCGGATCAACCAGCAAAACCTTTCCTTACAGCTTATGCTGCAAAAGGAGCGGGCCGAGGAGGCATACTTTTCCGCTTTGGAGGAACAGTATGAACAGCAGCGCATCCTGATCCACGACATCCGCCATCATCTGGAGGCCATCCTGGGGCTGGCCAAGGGGGAGCCCTACCAGGTGGTGAGCGAGTATGTGTCAGATCTGAAGCGGTCCCCTGCCCTGCAAAACCGTGTACGCATCTGCGGGAACCCTACGCTTGATGTGATTTTGTGCCGGTACCGTGAAGTCTGCCAGGCAAAGGGGATCGGGTTCTCCCTGGACGCAAGGTGCCAGGGGGTAGGGAAAATGGCGCCCAGCGATATCACGGCTTTGTTCGGCAACCTTTTGGAAAACGCGGTAGAGGCAGCGATGGGGCAGGGACTGCCCTGCATAGAGCTGCTGGTAGATTCACGGGCCAGCCATTCCCTGCGGATCTCCCTGGTCAATTCCTGCACCGCGCCGCCTGCCATGGATAAAGCGGGCGGGATGCTGACGCAAAAAGCCGACAAAGGGAAGCACGGCCTGGGGCTGAAAAGCGTGCAGGCTGTCATAAAAAAGTACAACGGGCAGATGCAGCAGTATTTTGAGGAAAGCACGCAGACATTCCATACCTTAATATTGTTCCCATAATAAAAATAAGCCGGGGCTGCAGATCAAGGCGTCTGCTCCGGTTTGGTTTTGGAAGTAACTTCCGGTTGACTTTTGGGAACAATCGTTCTATAATTAAAGTGAATAAGAACTTGCGTTCGACTAAGGGGGCGGTACTCATGGGTCAATACATCTGCATTGACCTGAAATAGTTTCTACGCCAGCGTAGAGTGTGTGGATAGGGGCCTAGACCCCCTCACCACAAACTTGGTCGTGGCGGACGAATCCCGCACAGACGGGACCATCTGCCTAGCTGTGTCACCTTCGCTGAAAGCCTACGGCATCTCCGGGCGGGCGCGGTTGTTTGAGGTCAAACAAAGGGTGCAGGGCATTAAGGAGAGTACAGGCAAAGAAATCCAGTATATCATTGCGCCGCCCCGGATGCAGCGGTACTTGGATGTGTCTGCGGACATTTACGGCGTGTATCTGAAATACGTTGCGCCGGAAAGCTGCCATGTCTACTCGATAGATGAAATTTTTATTGATGTAGCAGAATACCTATCATTATACGAAATGACCGCCCATGAGCTGGCTATAGCTATTGTAAGGGACGTGCTTGCCACTACCGGCATTACGGCTACGGCAGGCATCGGCACCAATTTGTACCTGGCAAAAATCGCTATGGATATTGAAGCGAAGCACGTCCCCGCCGACAAGGACGGTGTGCGTATCGCGGAACTGGACGAGATGTCTTTCCGGGAAAAGCTGTGGGGGCATAAGCCCCTTACAGATTTTTGGATGATAGCGGAGGGCACCACAAAACGGCTGGAGAAATTCGGCGTACACACCATGGGCGACCTTGCCAAACTGAGCCTCACCCATGAGGACTTGCTTTTCCATGAGTTTGGCGTGGATGCGGAAATACTTGTGGATCATGCATGGGGCCATGAGCCTTGCCGGATGGAGCACATTAAAAACTACAAAAGCGACACAAAATCTTTCAGCAGCGGGCAAGCCCTCAAGTGCGGGTATGATTATGATAAAACGAAAATTGTGATTAAGGAAATGACGGAGGAGGTTATCCGCCGCCTAATCGCCACGGACATGGTGGCCGAGGGCATCCACCTGCATATCAGCTATGACTGGAAAAGCACGGCGGACGGCACCTACTCCGGGCCGACGCAGGTCAATTATTATGGCAGGAAAGCGCCCGTATCGGCGCGGGGCACCACCAAGCTGGGCGGGCCGACTGCCTGCCCGTCGCGCATTATGAAGGCCACCCTGGAGCTTTTTGAGAAAATCATTGACCCGAAGTTGTCCAGCCGCAAGCTGTACGTCACGGCCATCCGGCTGTCCAACCGGGAGGATGTACCGCCCCAGCTTGGCTTTTTCGTGGACACGTCGGCAGAGGACAGGGAAATTGCGCTGGTGAAAGCCATGCTCCGGGTGCAGGACCGGTTCGGCAAAAGCGCGGTTTTCAAATGCTATGATTTGCTGGACGGGGCTACAGCATTGGAGCGGAACGAGCAGATCGGGGGACACAAAGCAAATGGGTAAATATGATGATATTTTGCATATGGAGCGGCCCGCCTCCAAGCATCCAAAGATGGACTTGACCAATCGGGCGAAATTGTTCAGCCCATTTTCAGCCCTGCGAGGTTTCGACATAGCCGTGCTGACGAAGCAAAAAGAAAACGCCCTTGTAGAAAGGGCGTGGCTGTCGGAGGATATGCGGGAGGTCCTGGAACGCAAGCTACGGCAGATTAGCGCGGGGGACAGGGTGACAGTTACCTACTTCTGCCTGCGGAAAGCCATCGGGGACTATGAGATAGGCGAGTATGTGACAGAGACGGATGTAGTAGAGGAAGTGGACGAATTGGCCCAGGCCCTGGTGCTGCCGGGCACGTTCATCCCTTTTACGGACATTTACGATTTGCAGGGGGATTTCAGCCATGCTGACGGAGAGCAGACGGAAACAGTATGTTGAGGTTTTAGCCACCCATTATGTGGACGGGGAAGTGCGGCCCCGGTCAATCCACATCCCCTTGGTGGGCGAATTCGACATAGAGGAAGTGAAGCGGGTGGGGCTGACAAAAGACCATACTACCCATGAAATCGCCAAGCAGTACACGGTTGTGGTAAAAGGCAAGGAGACGCATTTATTTGAGGATAGCGGCAGGTGGTTTGTGCTGATGAGGGTATGAGGGAAGGGCAGCGATTACTCGCTGCCCTTCCTCTTTTAGATAGAT
>QZEE01000068.1 GCA_009917445.1 bacterium D16-76
GCGGTAAGCCGGAACAGTGAAACCATTTTGCGGCAGATAGAAATCACGGTCAAGAATTTTGAGCGGGCGCAGCTCGCGGAAAGGGGCACATATGGCAGGGATACAGTACAGGCAGGAGGGGGATTACTTAACTTAAAGACAGTATATACATACAGCCTACTGATACATTGCTTGCAGATACCCCGCAGAAACCAAACCATACAGAAAAGGAGTTTTTGCATATGAAATCAATATTTGAACAGTTAGGCGGCACATACCACGAAGAAAATGGGTATCTTATTCCAGATTTAAGATTACCCGCCGAAAAAGAACAGCCAATAAGCACATGGGGACAGCGACATCTGCACTATCTGAAGCAGTACCAAAAGGTTACATACACCAATCTTCTCACAAGCGGCAGGCTCAATTCCTATCTTGCCGACATTGACAGGCAGGCGCAGGAACGCTTTGAACGGCTTATAGAGGGCATGAAACGGGCACAGGGCATAACGGAACGTCTAAAGGAAGAAAACGCCTTAGAATGGACAGGGCGGCTAGGTAACATAAGGGCGTGTGCGAGGGAGATTGTGAACGAGGAAATCATATACGCATAAAGAGTTAAAATCAGAGGGTAGGGATGAAATTTCTTACCCTCTTGTTTTTGGTTTTCTCAAACTGTGAAGGCATTGATAGTACCAACGAAACAGCATATTTTGCCTTTCGGAGGGTAAAAACTTCTGTTATTTCTCATAAACGATTTAAACTTCTATGAAATAGAATATTGACAGAGTTTAAAAAAATGCATATAATGACTGTATAAGTGAAATTAGTCAAATGGGAGGCGTTAAAGTGCCGAAGAGCTATTCAGAGCAGGAACGGGAATATATCAGAAAACGGCTGAAAGAAGAAGCGGCAAAATGCCTTGCGAGGTATGGCGTCCGCCGCACGACAGTCGATGAAATCGTGAAACGGGTTAATATTCCAAAAGGAACTTTCTATCTCTTTTATAAATCAAAAGAATTGCTTTTGTTTGAAGTTATTCAAGAACAGCAGGAAAATGTCAACCGCAAGCTGTATCAGACCATTTCTGGCATTGCCAGTACGGAGTTGTCAGCGGAAAAGCTGACCGATGTTATATTTGAGTTCTATAAAATGACAGAGGAAATGCTGATTTTGAAATTGATTAATGTTAATGAAGTGGAATTGCTTGTGCGTAAGCTGCCACGGGAAATTGTGGAGGAGCATTTTCGGGACGATACAGATACGATTGAAAAAATGCTTGCCATATTTCCTGTGAAAAAAGAAGTAGATATAAAAGTTCTTAGTGCCGCATTCCACGCAATCTATTTTGCAACGCTGCATAAAGCAGAGATTGGTGAACAGTATGATGAAGCGTTGTATTCCTTGATTTATGGTATTGTGACACAAATTATTTAAAAAGTCTGGTAATCAGCCAGACTTAAAACAGCTTTTTAATTGACTATATAGATTGAATAGGTCAAACAGTATGGAGGTAGATATGATTATTGTAGAAAATCTTTCGTTTAGTTACACGAAAAGCCCATTTATTTCTGGTATGAGTTTTTCTGTTCCAGAGGGTGAAATTTTTGGATTTTTAGGACCATCTGGGGCAGGCAAAAGCACATTGCAGAAAATCTTGATTGGAATGTTGAGAACATATCAGGGCTCCTGTCTGGTAAATGGCATTGAGTGTAAAAATCGTACAAAGAATTTTTATGAGAATATAGGGGTTGATTTTGAATTTTCAACAATGTATGAAAAGTTGACAGCAAGAGAGAACTTGCAGTTTTTCTCATCATTATACGAAAAAAAGCCACGCCCGATAGATGAACTTTTGGAAACGGTAGGTTTGGAGCAGGATGCAGATAAACGTGTAGCCGACTATTCAAAGGGCATGAAATCTCGCTTAAGCTTTATAAAAGCATTACTGCATGACCCTACTCTGCTCTGTCTTGACGAACCGACCAGCGGGCTTGACCCTGCAAATAGCCGTATAATGAAACATATGATTTTAGAGGAAAGGGCAAAGGGGAAAACCATTCTTTTGACGACGCATAATATGCAGGACGCAGCCGAGCTTTGCGATAGGGTAGCGTTTATTGTAAACGGTAAAATATGCGCCCTTGACAGTCCCCATAATTTGATTATGTCAAAAGGAGCGGCAACCGTAACTTATACATGGGTTGAGAATGGAGAACATAGGGCAAGCTGCCCTTTGGAACAAATATCTTCTGATGAGCGGCTGAAAAATCTGATAGCCAAAAACCGTCTGCAATCCATTCACAGCAGTGAGCCAACCTTAAATGATATTTTTATGGATGTTACGGGGAGGACGCTGTTATGAGATTGAAAAAGCTGTTTCTATTGGATATGCGCTTTCAAGCGAAATATGGTTTTTATTTTTTATATGTAGTGTTGACTGTAATCTATATAGCAGCGCTTTTTGCGCTTCCCGAAAATTGGAAAGAAAAAGCTGCCGCAATTTTAATCTTTTCTGACCCCGCATCAATGGGGCTGTTCTTCATGGGAGCGATTGTCCTTTTGGAAAAGAGCCAGCATACAACCTGTGCATTGGCAGTTTCTCCTGTCCATGCGACGGAATATGTGATTGCTAAAGTCAGTTCATTGTCAGCCATTTCACTTGTTGTAGCAGCTATTTTAGCATTAGCCGCAGATGCGGATAATTTGCACATTGTGCTTTTTGGTACGTTTATATCCAGTGTGATATTTACATTATTTGGAATAATCGTTGCAACAAAAATTGCAAGCCTTAATCAGTTTATATTATGGACTGTGCCAATCGAAGCCGTTTGCTTTGTTCCTGCAATTTTGCATTTATTTAAAATTACTCCTGCATGGTGCGGGTATTATCCTGTCAATGTTTGTATGGATATGGTTTCAGGGCATTCTTCGTCCGCAATAGGTTTTTTGGGCGTGGCGGCAACGATGGTAATTCTATTTGTGCTTTCAAGATTTTATGTCTTGAAAATGTGGGATAGCATGGGAGGTGTAAGGCTATGAAAGCAATTAGATTGAGCTTTTTCCAAATGGCAGCAGCTATGCGGCGGGACATGATGTTGTTTGTATCTTGTTTTTCGCCAATCCTTGCAGGCTTTTTCTTTCGGTTTGCCATACCTTTAATAGAATCTGCTTTGACAGATAGCTTTCATATAGCGGCAATTATTTCTCCCTATTACAAGTTGGTCGACATCCTGTTTGCAATGCTGTCATCCACTATGTTCTGCTTTGTTTCAGCAATGATTTCTTTAGAGGAAAGGGATGAAAAGACAGCCGTCTATTTATTCATTACGCCTTTAAGAAAAACAGGTTACATAGTTGCACGGTTTGGCGTGCCTTCTGCTATTGCATTTCTTGCGACTATTATTCTGTTGCCTGTTTTTAAACTGACGCCTCTTTCTCCGCTTACCATTTTATTGCTTGCGACGGGAGGAACCTTGCAGGGCATGATTGTTG
Source organism: bacterium D16-76 (assembly GCA_009917445.1). Taxonomy (GTDB): domain Bacteria; phylum Bacillota; class Clostridia; order Oscillospirales; family Acutalibacteraceae; genus Acutalibacter. The sequence continues at coordinate 3,475 of QZEE01000068.1, forward strand.
CATTGCTTGTACTGACGGTTTCATCAAACAAGCTAGAGGGTATGGCAGTAACGAAGTTATCTACGCTGACTATTTTTGGCGCTGTTATCCCGTTTTTCATTACATCAGATATACAGTATGTAATATCTCCGCTACCCTCTTTTTGGATTGGAAAAGCGATTTTAGAAAATATGCCGCTTTATATGCTGCCCGCATTTGTTTTATCTGCTATGTGGATTTGCTTTTTGTTTAAACGATATTTGCGTAAAATCTAGGAAGAAATAAGAGTATAAGCATCTGCTTTATGAAAGAAAAGGATTTGACATTATGAAAACAGAATGGTTGCTTTGCCCAATCTGCGGAAATAAAACGAGGTTGCAAATACGGGCGGACACAGAATTAAAAAATTTTCCTCTTTTTTGCCCTAAATGTAAACAGGAAAATTTGATTGATGTAAAAAAATTACATATAAAAGTTATCAAGAAACGATTTGAATAAAGTGAAGAGCCAGACGCATAAGACGCAGAGCCGATGAACAAGTGAGTACGTTATCTCGCAGTTTGTTGGCTCTTTTTTAGTAGGATATAAGTTTGTAAAGCAAACGCCCACCATAATAAAAAAACGGTGTTTTGGTGGGCGGTATTGCTATGCCCGAAAAGACTTAACAGACACTCTCCAGACCTGTTTTAAGTTTGGAGAGATTTTTTTATGTCCTTTTTTCGGGCAGTTATTCATCTGCTCATGCAACGCAGAATTGACTTATACATAGCATATCGGGGAATGGCAGGAAGCCAGTTAAAAAAATCCCTGCCCATGCAACGCTACTTCTCACCATGAAACCAGAAGTAGAATCTCCATTTAACAGAATATGTATCTCCTATAACCGTAGAGTTCACAGTGCCTTTGCGGTTTTTCTTTTGTCGTTTTTTATCGGAATATGCCGCAAGGCTGTTTCTGCTGTTGGCTGTCGTTCGCCGCCTTTCCAATCTGGATTATTACATTTCAAAAATTTCAGATTGGAGGAAAAAAGAATGGCATACAACAACGGATGTGAGAACAGGAAATGGCTTATCTGGAAAGAAGCCGAGGAAAAAATATTGCGGGAGCATGGAGTTGATGAAACCACCATTGAGCAAATCCGCATAGACGACAGGGCAGACTTCAATTCCAACAGGCGGTTTTATCATTGGACAAGTGACTTCGGTGAATACCTTGAGGGGATGGCAGACAGGGAACAGAATACCGAGCCAAAGACTGTTGCTGATTTACTGGATGAGATTGAGGACGAAACTCAGTATCGGGCATTGCTTACTGTGGACAGGCGTACCCTGCAAATTATCCTGCTGAAAAAGCAGGGCTATTCCACAAAGGAAATTGCCCCGCTTGTGGGATTGACAACGGGTGCTATCTATGCAAGGTTAGACCATCTGCGGAAAAAGTTACGGAAGATTTTATAAGCATCTAATATAGATGGTTTTTCAGTGGGCTATTGGATGGGAGATAAAATTCTCCCATCCAATTTAAAATTAAATGAATAAAATTCCTGTCCACAGGGAATACTAAAGAGTTTGCCCAAAATTTTGACACAAATATAGCCATTATGATACTCTAAAATACTCATAAGAGAATTAGAAGTAAGTCAGAAATGGAGCTGTCAGAATGATACCAGATAAAATATTGAATTACTGCCTTCAAAATCTTGAGGGGACGGAATAGCCGTTCTCAACGCAGATGGTATCATTCAGCCGCCGGACCGCGCGGGTGCTGCCCCAGAAGTTTCGGAATTTCCGGTCACAGTTCAGATTGACCGCGTTCCAGATGATGTGATTATGGATATGGGACTTGTCGATATGGGTGCAGACCACAAAGGCGTGATTTCCCTTGGTGAACCGCTTTGCAAACTCCACGCCCAGCCGGTTGGCTTCTTCCGGGGTGATCTCGCCGGGGACAAAGGATTGCCGGACATGGTAGGCCAGCACATCGTCCGCGCCCCGTACCCGTCCAGTGGTGGAAATGTACTCCCATTTTGCCAGCAGAAACTCGGCGTCGGCTACTCGGCTGTCACACGCAAAGCCGGTGACGAGCCTGCCGTTGTCTGTCTTTTGTGGGTTGGCTACATAGTCGATAATGTCACTGACCGCCTGGCTTTCGGTGCGGCCTTTGCCAATGTGCAGCGGCATGATGCGTGTGGTTGCCATGATGGAATCCTCCTCTCTGAACTCGTTTCTTTTATTGCAATAAATCCTTTTGGCGGGTATAATAAAATAAAAATTTTTCTGCACCTCAAAGGAGTGCCTTTTATGATAGAAAAATGGATAGCAGAGGCAACGGAATGTGATTTCAAAGTTGCCGTTGAAATTAAAAAACCAAAAAGCTGGCTGAAAAGCGTCAGTGCCTTTTCTAACGGTATTGGAGGGACGCTGTTCTTTGGCATTGACGATAATCAGAATACGGTCGGCCTGCCCGACATTCAAGGTGATGCCGAGGTCATCAGCCGCTTTATTAAAGAGCGGATTACACCCATCCCTCAATTTGTGCTGACCCCGTTTCAGGAAGATGGAAAGGATATGCTTGCCTTAAAAATTCCAGCTGGGACCTCTACACCCTATTACTATAAGGCAGACGGTATTATGGAAGCCTACATCCGGGTTGGGAATGAAAGCGTGGCTGCGCCTGATTACATCGTCAACGAACTGATTTTGAAAGGAACACACCGGTCCTTTGACGCGCTGGTGACAGATGCCCCCAGGAAAGATTATAGCTTTACACTGTTGGAGGCAACCTGCCTGGAGCGTACAGGACTGCGAATGGAACTGCCGGACTACTGTTCTTTTGGCCTTGCGGATAAAAATGGGATGCTCACAAATGCCGGAAGGCTGCTGACGGATCAGCGCACTGTTTTTAACTCCCGGATATTCTGCACCCGCTGGAATGGTTTGGAGAAAGGCTCTATCTTTGATGATGCGCTGGATGACAAGGAGTATGAGGGCATTCTGATTTATCTCCTGCAAAGCGGCTGTGAATTTATCCGAAACAACTCCAAAGTCCGTTTCGCAAAAGAAGCGCAGTATCGTGTGGATAAACCTGATTACGCAGAGCGGGCAGTAACCGAGGCTGTGGTCAATGCCCTGATCCATCGGGATTATATCGTTTTGGGCAGCGAGATTCATATTGATATGTACGATGACCGGGTAGAGATTGTATCGCCAGGTGGAATGTTCGAGGGTGCGCCTGTTCAGGAATGTGACATCAATACCATTCGCTCTGTACGCCGGAATCCAGTCATTGCAGACTTGTTTCACCGTAATTTTTTTGTATATCCGGGCCGGAAAATCCAGAGAGGACACCAAAATGAAACACGTTACATTTGAAGAGTACGAAGCCGCAAAAGCCGAAATTCTGTTGGGCGTACAATACAAAGAAGATTCCACGCTGGCGGGCAATGTCATTCGTAAGACCTATGCCTATCCTTCAAGGAAAAGGGCGCTGCAGTTTAGCGAGGTGCAAAGCACTGCCCAAAGGTAGCGCCTGGAAATACCGCTATAGGCATAAAGTGACAATTGCTTCCGGCGGGGAGATATGCTATACTTGAACCGGCAGGCAGAGCGGTAAAGCGGGATTTACTCAAAAAGCCTGCAAATAAAAAGTCAAGCCCCTTAAGCCAAAAATATGAAAGGAAGCGGATGGAAAAAGTGAA
>QZEE01000069.1 GCA_009917445.1 bacterium D16-76
CTGGGGCACCAGATCTTCTATTGTTACCATGTGGTATTTCAGCTGCATTTTCTCATCCCCCTGCTTCTATCGTTATACCATATTGGGGGTGGCAGGGGATAGTTTGTCAACACGGCCAAGTTGGAACAGTTTCATAATGACCACAAAGGCGGCCAGGGGAATGTCCGCCCCATACTCTGACCGGGCGCCGTACCGCACCAGCAGGATATTGTTAATGACTGTAATCACCACAATGGATAGCTGTGTCAGGAAGCTGGACGTGCCCAGAGCCATCACCTGCCGGAGAATCTTACCCCTCGGCTTGAAACTGCCGCCGCGTATGCGGAAGGTCTTACTACTAGCAAGATAGGCCGCGCAGATTAAGAAGCTGACAAACTGCCCTAAAATCGTGGCCCAGGCTGCTCCCTTTATCCCCATACCCAGTACAAAAATCGCCACCGGGTCTCCAATGATATTCAGCACCGCACCCACCAGCATGGCTCCCATAGCGTACTGGGGGCTGCCATCCGCGCGGATAATAGAGGCCAGGGTGTTTTGCACCAGGGCCAGGGGCATCATGGCGTAGATGATAAAGCCGTAGTCATGGGCCAGGGAGAGGTTTTGCCCGGTGGCCCCAATCAGCTGGAGCAGGCCGTCGCCCCAGGTATAGCCTATGGCAATAATTACCACCCCGCCAAGAAAAGAGCCAAGAATGGCATTGCCCACGATTTTGTGGATCTCCTCTGTTTCACCCCGGCCCAAAGACACGCTGAGAGCCGCTGCCGCTCCGTCGCCAAAGAACAGCGACACGCCCCAGCCCACTACCGTGACAGGAAACACAGCCCCGGTGGCTGCGTTGCCCAGGTAGCCCACGCCGTTGCCTACAAAAATCTGGTCCACAATGTTGTACAGGCAGGAAATAATCAGTGAAAAGATACAGGGGATGGCAAATTTCCCCAGCAGCCTGCCAACCTTTTCCGTGCCAAGATAGACGCTGTCTTGCATAAAAAACCTCCTGAAAATGCCAAGGGCAGCACACGCCGGATGTGTGCCGCCCTATAATTTGGCATCCCCAAAAGAACAGACACACGCCGTTTTTCCGTACCGTAATCAGGCTTACGCGCGGGAGCCGCGCTGCGTGTGTCGTTGAATGGCAGTATTTTGTTTGCCTTTAAATTGTAGCAGATTTGTGCTTGGAAAGTCAAATAGGCATTTTGCACAAAGGTTTTCCTGCTTTTAAGCTGTGGGTAAAAAAAAATCAAAAGGTACCTTGACAACTAACGGTTGGAGGGTTATAATATCAAGGTACCTAATGTAAATTTGAAAGGAGCTCTCTGTATGAGACACAATGAAAACTACGAAAAGCATGCGGCCCAGCGCCGGGCACACTATGAGCGTGAGGACACAAACGGCAAACTGGTCATCAACCTGCGGGACATCAGCCACACCATGCGGGATTTATCCGAAGGGCGGGGCAGCCAGAAACGCATTTTGATTTTGCTTTTAGAGACTGGCCCCATTACCCAGCGGGAGCTGACAGAGCGCCTGGGCATCCAGCCCGGGTCCGCCAGCGAGGTGGTCGCCAAGCTGGAAAACGCGGGACTGCTTATCCGCACGGAGAGCGAGGCCGACCGCCGCACGGTGGACGTTACCCTGACCGGGGAGGGTGAGAGCCAGGCGAAAGAGGCAAAAAGCCAGCGGGATGGACGGCACGGGGAGATGTTCGCGGCCCTGTCCGAGAAGGAGAAATCCCAGCTGTTGGGGCTTTTGGAAAAGGTCAACAGGGATTGGGAGTCCCGCTACGCGCAACAGCGGCGCCATCACCATGGCCGCCATGGGGCACACGGCCCCCACAGTGAACTGGAAGGCCGTGAGCGCCGCCACGGGGACAGCGCGGAAGACCGGCCCCACTGCAACCACGACTGCCCAAACTGCCCAAACCCCTGCGGCAAAGGCAGGGCCCTCCGGGAAAGCGGCAGGTAGGCTCTATGTGGAAATATGTCAAAAGATACCTGCTGCTGGCGGTCATTGCCGGACTCTTTATGATGGGAGAAGTACTGATGGATTTAGTGCAGCCCGGCATTATGAGCCGTATCGTGGACGATGGCGTGCTGGGGATGAACAGGGATGGCATAGGGGATTTATCCTTGATTTGGACCCTGGGATTGCAAATGATCGGGCTGGTATTGTTCGGCGGCCTGTGCGGCTCCATGAACAATGTGTTTGTCCATCTGTCCGGGCAAAATATTGGAAATGAAATGCGCAAGGACGCTTTCCGGCGCATTATGGCTTTTTCCTTTTCCCAGATGGATCAGTTCGGCGCGGGGACGCTGGTCACGCGGGTGACAAACGACATTACTCAGGTGCAGAACTTTATCTCCCAGTTTGTCCGAGGCATGGTCCGCTGCGTATTTTTGACACTGGGCAGCATCACGTTTATGTTCATGCTCAACCGCGCGTTTGGGTTTATTATGCTGTGCGCGTTCCCATTTATTGTGGGCGTTTTAGCATTCTGCCTATGGAAAGCGAACCCGCTTTTCCTACGCCTCCAGGTCCAGCTTGACAGGCTCAACTCCATTATGCAGGAGGACGTTTCCGGCATCCGCATCATCAAGGCCTGCGTACGGGAATTATACGAAAAGGCCCGCTTCGGCAAGGCCAACGATGAACTGATCAAGACACAGCTGGGGGTACTGGTGGTTTTCGCCTTTATGAACCCGGCCATAAACGCCTTGATGTACCTGGCGGTGGCCGCCATCTGCCTTTCCGGCTTCCGGCAGGTAAGCGGCGGCGGCGCGACCCCTGGGGTCATTATGGCGGCCATCACTTACACCACCCAGCTGCTTCACGGCATCCTTATGCTGGTCATGCTGTTTCAGAGTATCTCAAAAGGGCTGGCCTCATGGAAACGGGTCAAAGAAATCCTGGATTCCCGGCCCGAACTGGGAAACGGCAGTTTTGCCGGTAGCGCAGAGCTGCGGGGGGCTGTGGAGTTTCGCAACGTAAGCTTTCGCTACCCCGGCAGTGAGCGTTTGGTCTTGAAAAATATCAGTTTGAAAATAGCCCCGGGTGAAACCGTCGCCATTATGGGCGCTACCGGTTGCGGCAAGACCAGCCTGGCAAACCTGATCCCCCGCTTTTACGACGCACAGTCCGGCGCGGTGCTGGTGGACGGCGTGGATGTGCGGGAGTACGACCTGCAGGCCCTTCGCTCAAAAACCGCTGTCACCCTGCAAAGGGCCGAGCTGTTCAGCGCGCCTATTGGGGAGAACATTGCATGGGGCAGGCCCGAGGCCAGCCAGGAGAAAATTAGCCAAGCGGCAGGGATTGCCCAGGCGGATGGTTTCATTTCGGGCCAGGCCCAGGGCTATGACACGCCGGTTGCCGAGCGGGGCATGAGCCTGTCCGATGGGCAGAAGCAGCGGCTATCCATTGCCCGGGCCGTGATAAAGCCAGCGGAAATCCTGATATTTGACGATTCTACCAGCGCCCTTGACCTGCAAACAGAGGCAAAGTTTTACGAGGCCTTGGATCATGCCCGCCAAGATGCCACAAAGATCATCATTGCCCAGCGGATTGCCTCGGTGCGCCGGGCCGACCGCATTGTGGTGCTGGACAAGGGGGCTATCGCGGCGGCAGGCAGTCATGAGGAACTGCTGGGGTCCTGCGCCATATATCAGGACATTTACCGCTCGCAGATGGGAGAGGGGGACGAGGACATTGCCGGAACAGAGGCAAAATTTAGAACAAGGGAACATTCCCGGGATGATGAACCGGGGGCCGGGGGCGCGTTTTGCCGCGGTGGAGCATGCCGAGAACGTCGGGGCAGCGCTCAGGCGGATTGCCGCCTACTTTGCCAAAGAGAAGGCTATGGTGCTTGCCATGCTGGGGGTGGTGGTCTTCGGCACCCTGTGCGGGGTGTATGCTCCCAGTATTCAGAGCAGGGCTATTGACATTATCGCCGGGAGCCGGGACAGCCCTTTGCTTCCTACCGTGGGGCTCATGGCGGCAGTGTACTTGCTGTATAGCGCCAGCCAGCTTTTCCAGGGCTTAGTCAGCGCCAGGCTCAGCCAGCGTATTGTAAAGCGGATGCGGGAGGAATTGTTCTCCAAGCTGATGGACCTGCCTGTAAAATACCTGGACGCCCACTCCCATGGGGACGTGATGAGCAGGATGACCAACGATGTGGAGAATATCTCCACCACCGTGTCCCAGTCCCTGCCGTCGCTGTTCTCCGGGGTGCTGACGATCATCGGCACCGTGGCGGTGATGCTGTGGTACTGCTGGCAACTGGCCCTGCTGAGCTTTGCCACGGTGCTGCTGACGATGCTGGCTACCAAGATACTCTCCGGCCGGGTGCGCAAATACTCCCGCAAGCGGCAGGCGTATTTGGGCCAGCTTAACGGCACGGTAGAGGAGATGGTAGCCGGATACCGCACGGTAGTGGCCTATCAGCACGAAACCATTACCACGGAAAGCTTTTGCCGTACTTCTGACGAACTGACCCAGACAGGCATCAAGACCGATATTTTCAGCGGTATCATGGGGCCCATCATGAACTGTATCGGCAACATCGGCTTTGTGATCATCGCGGCCTTCGGCGGATATTTTTCCATAAACGGCCTGATTTCCGTGGGGGTTATCTCTGCCTTTATTGTGTACGCCAAGCAGTTCAGCCGCCCTATCAACGAGATTGCCCAGGTTTACGGCCAGCTGCAAACAGCCATTGCCGGAGCCGAGCGGGTCTTTCTGGTGCTGGACGAAGCGAGCGAGGATATGGCCGGGGAACCGCTGGAACCCCGGCAGGCGGCGGTGGAGTTTTCCCATGTAGACTTTGCCTATACTCCGGGACGCCCGATACTTCGCAACTTCACCTTACAGGTGCCTCCCGGGAAAAAGGTCGCTTTGGTCGGGGCAACCGGCAGTGGAAAGACTACGGTGGTCAACCTGCTCATGCGGTTCTATGATATTGACAGTGGAAAGATACAGATTGATGGGCAGGATATCCACAAGGTGAGCCGCAGCAGCCTGCGGAAAAACGTGGTGATCGTTTTGCAGGACACCGTGCTTTTCAGCGACACGGTGCGTAAAAATCTGGAATACGCCAGGGATAACGCCCACATGGATGACATTGAAAAAGCCGCTGAATTAAGCCACTGCAGTGAGATGATACAAAAGCTGCCAGAGGGCTATGACACTCTGCTGGCGGCCTCCGGCGCAAATATCAGCCAAGGCCAGCGGCAGCTCCTTGCCATTGCCCGGGCCTTTGTAGCAGACCCTAAGATACTCATATTGGATGAAGCAACTTCCAATGTGGATACCCGCACAGAGAAAGCCATACAAGGAGCTATGCAAAAAATCATGGAGGACCGCACCAGCATTGTGATTGCCCATCGCCTCTCCACCATCCGAGACGCGGATATCATCGTGGTTATGGACCAGGGCGAGATCGTGGAAAGCGGAAGCCATGACGAATTGCTGAAAAAGGAAGGGAAATATTACAGCTTATATAAAGCCCAGTACGCTGGGTTTGCAACATAACTTAGGGGAACACTATTTCCGTTAAGCTTCCCATAAAATGACCTCCTGTGTTTTTGGTGTCTTTAGCTTACCAAAAACGGGAGGTCTTTCGGCCGTTTTCAAAGCGACAAATTCTTTATGGGAGGAAAGTGAACTGGAATTTATCTATCTCCTATAATGCCCAATATTTTGTTCGCATAGTCTTTTGCGTAATTTATGGAAAATACCCCATGCCATACTTTGGGGAGGACCTGCAACAAACATCCTTGCAATTTTTCCTGCATAATTTTTGCTGATTTTTGTATTGCTTTGTTTTCTTTCTCGCCAACAAATACATAGAACTTTGCAGGACAGTCAGCAATAGATGGTTTGATGCTGTACAAAGCGTTTGCTTCCAAAAAGGCAATCCTATTCGGTTTAGAAATACTACAGGTATCTCGAAAATATTCCTCAAAAAGTTCCTGCTTTATTTTTAGTGATTTGAATTGCAACTGAGAACCATCGGTGTTTTATCAAGCCATAGCAACCTCCAAATGCAGGCTTAATCATAGCGTATGTAAATTTTGACGGGACAACCAATGCGCTCTCAAGCAATGCGTATTGACAAGCGTCCTTTTTTTGCGATAGAATTTCAAGGGCAATTTGTCCTCTGAGCGATAAACCGCCAAGATGCTCGTAAATAGACTTATGCCCCTCCTGTTCAGCAAATCCAGTATCAAGCAAACGAAGGATGGGAAAATCGAACCTATGGCCCGCAAATTTCCCTATATCTGTACAGGCTTGGAAATCATGTCCGTTTTCCATTCTGAACTGCGTGGAGTATGCAGTTATTACGCACTAGCCAGCAACTTCACGAGGCTGGACCATTTCGCTTATCTTGTGGAGTACAGCCGCTTAAAAACTCTGGCGGGAAAACACACGTACGATAAAGAGAAATGGGGATTTAAGAACTACCGGGACCAGCCGTTTCATACCACAAAACCGGATGAGGTGTGGGTAAGTGATGTCACCTATTTTCATCTGAACGGCAAAAAATTCTACACATGTGCTGCCCTTGATCGTTTTGCCCGGAAGATTATTGGGTACCGGATCCGCAAGCCCAACAGTGCGCGACTGGTAAAGGGCGCTTTTCGTCCTGCCTATGAAAGCCGTCAGCCAACGCAACTTCTGACGTTTCACACAAATCGTGGTAGGAGTTATAAATCAAAAAGTTTTTTCGGCTACTTGAAATCTTTGAGCATGACTCAATCTTTTTCAAGAGCTCATGTCCCCTATGATAATTCGGTGATGGAATCTTTCTTTTCAAAACCTGAAACGAGAGGAACTTTACCGAACAAAATACCGCTCTGAGAACGGATCCAGAACGGCAGTAGACAAATATTTTGTCTCTGTTTTCAGCTTTTTTAACTTATATGTCCAATTTGATTCTGTTGACAAAGTACCGCCATTCACCAAAAGCACGTTATAGAAAACAAGAAAAAAGACGCCCCATGGCGTCATCCCAAGCACTTTATCAACCTTTTCAAATTCAGGGCAGCAGCGG